>JAPLFY010000029.1 GCA_026390435.1 Pseudomonadota bacterium | reverse complement strand
CGCTTGATCGGGATGTGAATGCTGCACGAGTGATTTTGAATTATGCTTTGACAGGCTTTGTCACGGGACGGGAACCGTCCTCAGGTGTGGAGGGTGGGGTTGCCCGCCCGCTGAAGCACGAAACTCAGACCATACCGGAGCACGCTCGCCAGAGCGTGTGAGGATTGGGCGGTAGTAGTTCATAATATAGGTCCTCGCGGAATAGTCCTGTCGCGATCATCTCCTGAAGGTTTCTATGCGTAGCAGCGACTAGACGGAAATCACTTGTTTTTAGTGCGGTATCGCCGATGCGGGTAAAAGTCTTTTCTTGCAGAACTCCCACCAAAGGCTGCCAAAAATGGCAGGGATCAATGTTCTTGTGCCAGATGTAGCAATGGTTTATGATTGTGAGCATAAATTACAAAATTAACTGAGATAAAGACTAATTTTTTTGGGGGGTTAGCCTAAAAATTAAACCCGCCAATTTTGGCAGTTTTTTATTTATGAGAAACGGGACTGTAGCAGTAATTTTAGAGTCTTAGCAGAATGTTTAAAGTGGCACGATAAGTGCTGTAAATATCCTGAAAATTAAGAAAATTTGCTATTTCGGCAGTAAATTTCTAAAATTTTTACCTTTGGAGTACACCCATGTTGCCACCTACATTCGGAGAGAAAGTCATTTTAGTGACGGGCGGCAGCCGTGGAATTGGCCGGGCTGTGGTCGAGACCTTCGCTGCAGGCGGTGCTAAGGTCATTTTCACACACGTCCAAAATAGCGATGCAGCAAAAGAGCTTGAAGTGACTCTGAGGTCGAAGGGCTACTCCGTCAGCGCTGCGAAAGCTGACGTTCGGCTTGCTGCTGATGTCGACGCTTTAATCGAGGGCATTGAGCGCGAACATGGTCGACTTGACGTCCTGGTGAATAATGCTGGCGTTGCTAAAGACGCTCTTATTATGGGCATGGACGAAAAGGCCTGGTCAGATGTTATTGCAACTAATTTGACCGGTGCCTTTCATTGTATCAAAGCTGCGACTCAGATGATGATGCGCCGCCGGCAAGGCGTGATAATCAATGTCTCCTCTCTGGTTGCTACGCGCCCAGGTCGAGGTCATTGCAATTATGCGGCATCAAAGGGAGGCCTTGAGGCTATGACCAAGGCCCTTGCGGTAGAATTGGCGCCAAGGAATATTCGCGTCAATTGTGTTGCGCCGGGTATGATTGTCACCGATATGAGTAAAGAGGTGCGCGATTTGGCGGGTGATCAAATCTTGGCCCGAATCCCTCTTAAAAGGTACGGCAATCCCGAGGAGGTTGCGGCCGCAGTCCGTTTCCTGGCTAGCGACGACGCAGCCTATATTACAGGTACTACGTTGCACGTGGATGGCGGGCTTATCGTCTAAGTGCAAGGAGCACTAGTCATATTTGTTAACCTAGTGAGATGGGAGTGACGGGATGAAAACTATCGAACGAGTCCGAGCAGTCATTGCTGATGCCCTTTATGCCGATCTGGATAAAGTTACGCCGACAGCAATTCTGATGGCAGACCTTGGTGCCGAGAGTATCGACTTTTTGGACATCATGTTCCGTCTCGAGAAGGAATTTAACATCCGTCTACCACGCGGTGAGATCGAGCAGAAGGCCCGTGGACAACTGAGCGAAGCAGAGTTTGCTGTGGAAGGTCGTATCACCGACGCGGGCCTAAGCAACTTGCGCGTAATGATGCCTGAAGTTCCTGCGGCCGCATTTAAGGCGAACTTACATTTGCGCGAGATCCCGACGCTTTTCACTGTGGGGACATTCGCTCGCATGGTTCAAGAGCAGTTGGATTTAGAAGTGGGCGTTAATGTGTCATCAACGGCAGACACCGCTGTACCACTATCCTGATTAGACTTTTGATTAGATATGAAGTTGGCTTAGTTCTGCGGGAGAACTGACATGCGTTTTTTGTTTGTCGACGCTATAACTGGCATCGGAGAGGGGACGATTTCAGGGTATCGTCATTTTCCGGTGACGGATCCAATGCAATACGTCCCGCATGCTGGCTCCGCTCAAGTCGCGTCTGGAGCTATGTGTGAGGCTGTGGGTCAGTTGGCCTCATGGTATTGCCTAAAGCAGAATAAATTTCAAAGCCGACCGGTGTTTTTATTTGCCGATAGTATCGATGTGCTCAAACCAGTGTACGTCGGTGCTAGGGTCGACCTACGAGCAGAAATTCACTCCTTAGAAGACGACGCATTTCGGTTTAGCGGTGAGGCTTTGGTGGACGGCGAGGTTTGTCAACGTATCAACGACTGCGGTGGTATGTTTATGCCGCTGGCTAATCTTGAAGACCCAGAAGTAGCAGCGAAGCGCTTTGAATCGCTTTGTTCTGGTGGTCTCATTTTGAACGGTGCCGCGGGATCTCCGTATCCGTTTGCAAATCTAGTCGGCGAGATTTTGGCCCATGACGAAGGCCGAAAGATTCATGCGCGTCGCACTTTTAATGCCTCCGAACCTTTTTATGCCGATCACTTCCCGCGGTTTCCGGTGACTCCAATTGTCATGCTCAACGAGATGATCGGGCAGGCTACAGTTCGCATGCTGGGCCTTAGTCGTGACACGGCCCTGCGGCCACTGGCGATTAGTCGCATTAAAATCAGATCATTCGTGGCACCTGGTGACTCCTGTGAAACAGTTGTGACCTCGCAGGGCATCCGGACAGTTGGCAGTCGTAAGCTGCTAGATGCTACCGCCGAATTAATTAAGGACGGGAAGCGCATCTTGCGCGGCGAGTATTTTTATGAAGTTACGGAGTGATTTAGATGACGACCAACGCTGCTTCCGCACCGAATCAGTCAATAAAACGCCAGCAAAAAAGACGGGTTGTTGTCACGGGCATCGGCGCTGTGACGCCACTTGGGCATACGCTACCTGACACGTGGAATGGCTTGCTTGAGGGGAAGCTAGTTGCTGCTCTGATCAAGCGTTTTGACGCAACTGACTACCCGAGTCAGATTGCTTACGAAGTAGCTGATTTTAAACTGCGTCGCGACCTACTCCAAACCGGGGAGGAGATGTATTTAAACGATGCGACCAGGTTTGCGATAAATGCAGCGGCCGAGGCAATGGAGCAGGCGAAGCTTACTAGTGTGCAAATCGAGCCTAGTCGCACGGCTGTTTGTTTCGGCAATGGCCTCACCTGTCCTGGCCTAGATTGGTACAGCGAAGTCTATCTGCCGAAGAAGTTCGATGACCCGAGCTTTACCAATCACATTCGATTTTTTGCTGATCAAATTAGTTCGCTCTTAGGACGGATGATAGGAGCTCAGGGTGGAGTCACAACGATCCACACCGCGTGCGCTTCCTCTGGTCAAGCGCTTGGCGAAGCCTATGAAATGATCGCCTATGGTGACGCTGATCTAGTGCTCACGGGCGGCTCTGACTCGATGATTAATCCATTTTCTGCCGCAGGATTTGCGTTACTCGGAGCCCTGTCGGATCGCAATGAGGAACCCACGACCGCTTCTCGGCCTTTCGATAGAGGACGTGACGGATTTGTGTTTGGTGAGGGTGCCTGTGTTCTGATTTTCGAAGATTACGAGCGAGCCATCCAACGCGGTGCAAACATTATTGCCGAGGTGTGTGGCTACGGTGTCACCGAATCTGCATATCGGATCACCGACCTCCATCCCGAAGGTAGGGGCCCCATCGAGGCCATGGAGATGGCTCTTAATGATGCTGGGATTGAGTCCAGTGCTGTGGGTTATGTGAACGTACACGGTACATCAACGCAGTTGAATGACCGGATCGAAGCTCTGGCTATAGCCAAAGTGTTTGGCGAGTATTCACAACGCATGTTTGTGAGCTCAACCAAGAGCATGACCGGGCACATGATTGCCGCAGCTGGTGCCATCGAGTTTGCTTTTTGCGTTATGGCGCTGAAGCATCAATTACTACCGCCTTCGATAAATATTTTCGAGGCCGACCCTGATTGCCGCATTAGCCTTACTCCAAAGAAAGTTACGGCTCATGCGATGCGTTACGCGCTGTCAAACTCAGTGGGCTTTGGCGGTTCGAATACGGCAATTATTGCTGGGAGGATCGACACATGAGTGCTGACGAGCTTGTAGTAACAGGTTTAGGTGCTGTTACCGCAGCTGCCATTGGTAGCCAGGCACACTGGGACCGCTTGCAATATCGAGGCAAATCGCCCTGCTCTGCAGAAGACTATGGTCTAGCGCAGTTCAAAGCTACAGAGCATGTTCGCGACCGGAGGCAGCTCAAGAGTGTATCTCACGCTGATGGTATCGGGTTATCCGCGATTAATGGCTTAATCACGGATTCCGGTTATCAAGTTGGATACTACAGGTCAGAAAGAATTGGCGTCTATGTTGGAGCGGCAGGTGCTACAGTTGCCGACAATGACGGATACATGGATGCGCTGATCGCCGCCACCGAACCTAATGGTCGAGTCTCAAGTCCTCGCTTTGGCAAGACTAGCACGACATCTAGACCGGTGACGCTGCTTGTTGGTTTGGCCAATAATGTCCTGTGCTACGGTTCGCTACTGCTCGACGCCAGGGGACCTAATTCAAATTACGTATCGTCGTCGACCAGTGCGCACCTGGCTTTGATCAATGCTGCGAAAAGGCTGGCTCGCGGTCAAATTGATATGGCAGTGGCAGGTGGCTATTCTGTGGCGACAGATCCGGCTTACGCAGCGATGTTTAAAAAGCTTGGTCTGTTGCGAGACGAAGTGGCTGAGGAGAGGGCGCAAGATAATTCCCCAAATAATTCCCCAAATAATCCCTACGCTTTGAGGCCGTTTCAGTCCGATGCTCCTGCAGGGACCATACTTGCAGACGGTGCTGCCTTTGTCATGATTGAGCGTCGCGCTGCTGCGGCGGCGCGTGGCGCGAAGGTCTTGGCTCAATACTGCGGTGGCGCAATAGGCAGTGACGGACTGGGCCCGAAGCGTTGTGATCCTAATGGGGTTGCACTAATCGCTACGATAACCCGCGCCTTGGCTGCCGCTGGCATCAGTAGTAGTGACATAGGGCTTGTCCTGAGCGGTGCGAGTGGGGTCCAAGCTGTAGATCAAGTCGAGCTAAGGGCGCTAAGACAAATCTTTAATGACGGAGCGCATTCTCCGGCGTTGGCCGTAACTTCCCGGGTGCTCGGCAACTTAATGGAAGCCGGCGGCATCATTGAATTGGCGTTGGTATCTGAAATCTATGAATCCGCTCGAATTCCAGAAAGTATTAGTCTTGATGTTGCGTTGTCGCCATTTCAACAAACTTTGAACCGTGCGAAGCCATACGCGTTAGTTCTCCGCAGTAGTCCGTGGGGTGAGTATAGCTGTGTTGTGGTTAAGCGAGAGGTCGTATGAAGTCTTTAGTTACAAGTCAAAATGTTGATAGTGTTGAAGTGAATTTACTAATCACTGGTGGTACTGGTTTTGTTGGCAAGGCGATACTGGCGCGTTTAGTCGATCAACCCGGCTTTGATAAAATATATATGTTGGTCAGATCGAGGCCAGGAGCCAGCCCTGAGCAGCGTGTTGCTCGCATGATTGGGCAAATGTTTCCGAAAGCACGCGCTGCTCAGATACTTGAGCGAGTGCACGCCATAGAGGGTGACCTTACCTTATCGGGCTTAGGCCTGAAGCCTGAGGCTTTAGACCTGCTGCGTACGAACGTGCACCAGATCCTTCATTGCGGTGCTAGCACTGAGTTTGGTGCACCTCTGGAAGAAGCCAGGCTAAATAACACCGAGGGTACTTTGCGGGTACTCGAGGTGGCGACCACGCTGAGACAAACTGGTGTACTAAAACGCCTGGAATACATCTCGACAGCTTATGTCTGCGGAACAAAAAGAGGTGTAGTTACCGAATCTGACCTCGATAGGGGTCAAAAATTCTCCAACTCCTATGAGCAGAGCAAATTCGAAGCCGAAGTGTTGGTCAACCAATTTGCCAAGGATATGCCAATCACAGTGTACCGGCCGTCGATTATTGTAGGCAATTCCCATAACGGCTATACCCCACATTTCAAGGTCCTTTATTGGCCTATTCTCCTGATGTCGAAGAATTTAGTGTCATTTATTTTCTGCAACAAGAAGGCTTTTCTTGACGTAGTGCCGGTGGATTTTGTTGCTGATTCGATTGTTGCGCTGATGCAGCAGGAGGTGACCATTGGACAGACCTACCTTTTAACTGCAGGACTTGGTCGCGAAATTCGGATTGGTGATATCCTGCGCGATTCTTATGATTTGGCTGGCATCACGAAGCGGCCGGTGATCCCTTTTTGGCTATTTGATATCGTGTCTAAGACTCCGCTGGCTAGGCTCCTTCCCGAGCAGTTCTGGGCTGTTGCTAATCTAGCTAAACCTTATTACAGCTATCTGCGCGGTAATGCTGTGCGTTTTGATGCTAGTAAGACACTTAAAATATTAAAGCAGTTAGACGTCAGTCCACCAAATTGGCAGGACTACAAGCGCGAGATCCTTAACTTCTGTTTGGCTAGCCGGTGGGGTAAGCGCCTACCTTTGCCAGAATATTCGTACTATCTACCGGCTAGGTTGGGGCCTGATGGCGACGAGCAAGTTGTTTCGTAAAAAAAAGAAGCCCTACGGGGCTTGTTTTTTTAGGCACTAGCCACTTTTCTGGGGTTTTTCTAACGACTACAAGTGGGTGCCATGTTCCCCTCTGTCATCAATCCAAACTGGGCGCTCACTAGGTCTTGGCTGCAGCGATTGCTGGCCGTTATGTACCTTAATGCTTTTCTCATAGCATTTAATCAGGCACCAGCATTGATCGGCGAGCACGGTCTCTTACCTATGCGACTTTACCTTGAAAAAGCTCGTTTTACGGATGCGCCAGGCCTTTTCTTTTTCGACGCAAGTGATACTGCGATTTATGTTGTAGCAGGGCTTGGACTATTACTTTCGATCTTGGCGCTGGTCGGTGCCTTTTCACGTTGCGGCCTCGCTCTAGGGGCACTTGTCTGGGGCTTACTTTGGTTACTTTATCTTTCTTTTGTTAATGGCGGACAAACCTTCTGGGGCTTCGGTTGGGAAATGCTTTTGGTAGAGCTTGGGTTCCTTGCGATTTTTCTCGGCCCGTCGCAAATAGCTCCGCCGTCTGTGATGCCTTGGCTGTGTCGTTGGTTGCTCTTTCGTTTGATGTTTGGCGCGGGGATGATCAAAATCCGCGGTGATTCCTGCTGGCTTGATCTTAGTTGTATGTTTTATCACTATGAAACTCAGCCACTACCAAATCCCCTCAGTTGGTTTTTTCACCATCTGCCACCCTGGCTCCATCGCTTTGAAGTTCTGTCTACTCACTTCATTGAATTGATTGTCCCATTTGCTTTATTTCTGCCCAAGCCTTGGCGTTGGAGCGCGGCTGTAATCACGGCGCTGTTTCAGATGATTTTGATCTTGTCTGGAAATCTCGCTTGGTTGAATTTCTTGACCCTAGTGCTCTGTGTTGGCTGCCTTGATGACGAATTTTTTTATCGGTACTTCAAAGTCTTAAAATTTAAAGCAGGCAGAATTGAGCCGTGGTTTCATCGCGGCCTAATCCCGATCGTGACGGTGCTATTAACCGTGCTTAGCCTCAAGCCAGCGATTAATCTTTTTGCACGTGATCAAAAAATGAACGCAAGTTTTGAACCTCTACACATCGTCAATACTTACGGTGCTTTTGGTAGTGTGACTCGGGTAAGGCACGAATTGATTATTGAAGGAACCAGTGATGACCTACCCGTGGCAAATGCGACCTGGTTACCCTACGAGTTTAAGCGCAAGCCAGGTGCTGTCGAACTTATGCCGCAGCAGATTTCCCCGTATTATTTCAAGTTAGACTGGCAGATTTGGTTTGCTGCGATGACCCCGTACTGGGACCATCCGTGGATGCTGAACGTGGTTGCCAAGTTGCTGCGAGGCGATAGGCTTACTTTGGGCTTATTAGCGCACAATCCCTTCCCTGATAAACCGCCGCGCTTTATTCGCGTCGAGCGGTATGAATATCATTTTATTCCGCGGATTTCCGGTGTTAGCGGTCCTGAGAGGGCATGGTGGCGACGCCATCGGGTGGATTCCTATTTGCCGGCTTTGTCATTGGATGACCCCGGCTTTAGCGAGTTATTACGCAAGCTAAGGTGGGATTGACCCACAGCTGAGCAGCTGCAGGGAAATAGCGTCCAATTTTTAAACATCTAGTCCATCCAGCCCTGGAACTCTCTGGGGCCGCGGTGGTTGTCTTTTTATTTCGATGATTTCTGTGCCTTAGGGTCTAGTTTTGGGCGCTTTTTAAAGTTGGCATGCGAGATGCATTAGAAGTCATAACTTCTCTAAAAAAGAAGTTAAAAATTCTAAGATCATAGTTAATAACTGTGCCTCCAAATTAAGGGCGAAAACATGAAACGGCAAACTTCACCTCCGGTAACCGGCTCCAGCTCTGACTCTAGCTTTGACGTTGCACGTCGATGTTTTCACGAGCGACTCAAAATCTGACTCCGTATCTGACTCATTACAGACAAAGCTACTGGGTAGTAGCCAAAAAAAACAAACAGATCTTAATTTAACTGAAGGGAATGTATCATGAGAGCAAAACATTTTATTTCTACAGCGATCCTCCTAGCCGCAACCTATAACTGCAAGTCGGCCGACAAAAAATTCGCCGGCGGTGCTCCCGCTTCAAGTGACGACTCTAGAATTAAATTTCAGTCCTATGACTTGGGTTGTCATTTTGATGAGATCTCCGCCAAGCTAGTCGATGATAGTTCAGTTACCTCCGCGGATAGTGGTGCGGTCAAGAATGCTGGAACCTGCGAGCACGCTAACCAATACTACGCGATGTTGCTCACTGCTTATGATGACAACAGAGATGGCAAGCTTTCGGAAGACGAGCTAGTAAAGGGCGAATATGAGTATAAAAAAGCCCAGGTCCAGGAGATCGATAAGAACGGTGACAACGTCTTATCTGACGATGAAATCTGGGAATGGCGCACCAAAAACTTGCCAACTCGCACTGAAAAAATGACTAAGCAATATGCTACGGCATGTTCTGATCTGAAAAAAGACGACGCTAGCTGCCAAGCGCTGTATGAAGACCGGCGCGCGGAATGCCGGAAAGAATGGGAACAAGAGATGGAGAAGAAAAAGGAGTATATGAAGCCGAAGGATGATGGCAAATATAATCAGCCTAATTATCCAGCTCCCGATTATCCAAAAGGTGACGAATACGGAGCTAAGCCTGTGGTTAATGTTCCCATCAAAGTTAAAGTGGATGTCGACGTCGAAGTCACAAAGAGCGTTCATTACATCAACTTTGACTACGGCTATGGTCCGAAGCCTTACGCTAATCAACCTTATGCTAATCAGCCTTATGCTAATCAGCCATACGGTATGATGAATCACTAATCTGCCGCGTGATCCGGTGATCAGCGGTTAGGAATAGAGTTCTAAGTCGGAGATAGTTTCTGGAGCGAAAGCACCAGAAACTATCTGCAATTTAGCGTCTGATTACCACTTGCTGATGGTGGGGCGCGGGCGTTTAGCTTCCCACGTGATCTCACCAGTGGCACCCTCACTAACTTGCGAGGCGTCGTCCCAGTCGTCAAAGTTCTCGGGAAGGACGCGCAATTTGTAGGCATAACGGCCGCTAGGGAGGCGGAGCATTTTCGCGTGACCATTGGTAGCTATGAACTCAGTCTCGCTGGTAATGCTTTCGGCGAAATAACGAGCTGGTGCAAAGGCATCGTTTGGCACCATGTCTGATTCCTCACAAGCGACCTTTTTCGCCTCGCCGCTGAGGGTTAGGTAGCGCGCAAGGCGCATGAGTCCGGAATCTTCTGCATAGACTGGATGCCAGCATGAGCGTGGTGATTCCGCATCAAAATTGATTTTACTATTAGCTCTTTCACCAAGCCAAAGGCGTGCGGTTTCTCTGGCAACATTGTCAGTTACATCAGCCATCGGAGTTAGGCTGACGAGAATATCGCGGCCAGGGGCCTCAGCAACTGGAATGCGCAGCGATAAAAAGCCCAAACGACTGGTCCGATCAAAAAGTTGGCGCATAAAACTAATCTCGGCAGTCGTCTTCCCTAGACCGAAGCGCGCGGCACTGATGCGTTGATCCCCGTGGGTGTTACAGACGGCATTTTGCCAGCGTTTCGAGGCCACCGTCGCCGGCAGTTCGACTGCTAGTGAACCTTTGATAATCCGGCAAAATACGTCGAGTCTCTTTTCTGGATTTTTCGACAGTAGAGTCTCGGCGAGTTCGACGCCTACAGCTAGGCGCCGGGCCAAAAGATATGGTTGCCTACTCCATCGGCGAATCATTGTAGTTCGAATGGCTGCAAGCTCGCTGCGAGCCTTGGAGGGGTCTACTTCTGGGAGGTGACAGTACCAATTAGCTTGTGGCTCAGCTTGAGTATGTTCAGTCTGTGGCTCAAAAACTGGCTTGATCGTTGTGCAGTCGGGGGCGATCTGGCTTAGCCAAGACTGAGTTTCTTTAAATATAGGCAGCTCAGGACTGAAGTCATGGGTACCTAGTTTATTGGCTGCGCAAACTTGCTTCACTAAACTTGCCTTGATTGGCGCAGTAACAGCAAAGCTTAGCCTGTAGGCTTCGATATCGGCCCGGACGGCTTCGGCGAGTCCATCACCTCGCAGAGTGAGGTTTATCGTCTGAGTACCAAAATCAGAGCCCACTCGTGTTTGCAATTGGACGACCGCGGTCTCGGGAGGGCTTCCGCAGTCCACGACTTGGACACGAAACGAAGTGTGTTTGTTGTTGCCAATATTGCGGACCATAGCCAGCATCGACTGGGGTGATGCTGGCAGCGGTTCTTCCGGCATTAATGGCGGTTTCACATGGAGGGGCGCTGCAGCTGCGTGGCTAAACGCGCTATCTTCTAGCGCTGCCTGTGAACCGTAGACATCGGTTTTGCGGCTCAATTGACAACTAGCCGCAACGACAATAGTCGCGATCGCGAACACGAAGGGTAGATCATGGCGGACAAACGAGGGGTTAATAAACCGCAATCTCTTGAACTGCCATTTCGATCTTTTCATGAAAGCCGCCTAGAGCCGGGTTCGCCGCTTCCACTGTCCACGACAGTGGCTGACACATACGCAGTACATAGCGAGACACTTCCTCGCCATCGTGATCTTTCACCACCACATTTACGTCTTTGAGGTCCGAACGTCCGTGCATGACATTTTTCGCCCACAGATACAGCGATGGATCAGTCACAAAGTCGCGACGGAAAGTCACCTTGTGAACAGAATTATCGCCACTATTTTGTGGAATCTCGGCTAAGCCGTCAATTTTGTCGAAAACCCCGTAGTTGATGCCGTCAATTTCCACGTGGGAGTGGAGCTCGCGTTCCGAGAAACCGGCTGTCGACATCCGGGTGACTACAACTGGCACTAGGAATGCGCTGATTAGCATCGCGCGCACGAACCAGTTATTAGTTTTATTTGTCGACGCTTGCACTCGTGACACCCACTTTTGACGTTAACGATTCTCTATTTATGGATATATTTAAATGTTAGCATAGCCCATTTAATCATTCTACTGCCAAGCTGACTTTTTTTTGGGCAGTAACCGTCTGCTAGATTTCCTATTGCTGATTTGTTCGGTTTGGCTTTCAGATAACTTGAGCGATGCAGTCTATTTCGACCTGCACATTGCGGGGTAACCGCGCCACTTCGACAGTGGCACGCGCCGGAAACGGTGCCTTAAAGTAGCTGCCGTAGATCTCATTGACCTTCTGGAATTGCTGCATGTCTTGGAGGAAGATTGTGGTTTTTACTACGTGTTCAAAGCTGCTGCCGGCGGCGTGAAGAATCGCACGCAAATTTTCTAGAACCTGACGTGTTTCGGCTTCGATCCCACCAGCAACCAACTGACCACTTTTGGGGTCGAGTGGTATTTGGCCTGAGACAAATAGAAGTGAGCCCGCGCGCACGGCCTGAGAATAGGGGCCGATGGCCGCGGGTGCGTTGGTGGTTTCCACGACTGACTTTGTCATTTTGCAACTCCAGATTGGTACATCACGAATAGTTGCAAAAAATGTCCTTCAATGCAAGGCGTCGGCAACAGTAGTTGCTAGTGAAGAACGGGCTTCCGCTGCTAACTCCTGCAAGGCCCCGCGTGCTTCGTCCGGTAATTGTGGGTCAGCCTCCGCCTTATTTAGGCGGGTGAGGGCATCACCGGATTGATCCATAGCTAGGTGAGCTTGGGCGCAGTGGACATTTAGTTGCCACGGCAAACCCTTGCTGGACAGTCGTTCCGCCTGCCACACCAGAGGTGGGATCTTGGCAAATTCACTGGCAATGCCGTAAGCACCGGTGAGTTCGATCAGGAATTGCGGATCGCGCTCGCCTTGCTGATAGTTGCGTTCGAGAAGGTTTGCCTTCAGATAACGGTCACCGGTGGTCGTTAGGTTCGCTGCGAGCGACAGGCCGGCCCAAGAGCAACGCTTTTCGGCGACTATCATCAGCATTTCAGGCAAATATTCGCCGTGTTCTTCGCGCATAATTTCCGCCAATAAATCCCAAAGCCCCAAATGATTCGGCTCGGCATCGAGGCCGGCAAGACACCAAGTCTGCGCAAGTTCGAATTGCTGTTGCTCTAGGTAGATTTGGGCGAGATTCACATATGGTGCAGGTTCCGCCGGCAGCAGAGCCTGGGCGGCCCGCAGATTATCTTCGGCAACGCTGAAGTCGGCGCACAACATGGCTGCGACACCTAGGGCCAGGCGGGCACGAAAATCATCGGAAATCATCTCTGAGGGATGCTGCGAAGCGATCAAAAGCGCTGCCCGCGGCAAGTCCATGGTGACTAGTTCGTCAATCAGGTCCACGAGGCCGGTCGCGCTCAGTTCGGGTGCCTGGCCGCGGTAAGATGCTAGGTAGCCTTCTAGTTCCTCCGACTCCTCTTGGCTCGGTGACACGTGCCGCTGATCGCCGGCGTAAATTTCGTCGCTAATGCCCAGGTAGGAGCGTAATTGGGGGCCCATTGGATACGAATTAAAACGGTTAGCGGTAGACATTGGTAGTCTCTCCCTCGGACCTGTGGCAAAAAATAACGCGTGAACCTGTGCGAACTGCGGCATGTGGCCTTGAGTTTTGCGCTCGCTAGAAATACTGTGCCTAAGTCGAGTCAGCAAGAGAAAGGGTCAGCGCTAGGTGTGATGTCCGTCACGGACTAGTCACCGCTGGGGCTTATTTTGACCTTGCCTGTGCTGGGTCTCGATGATACCGTCTTGTGACGGGAAGTTACTAGAATGACTGGATTATCTGATTACCGTTCCTGTTTGTTAGCGGGAGTTCCAAGCCGATGACAGAAGCTAGTGTGGCCGCAACCCCGAGTTTTAATGCTGGCCTGGGGCAGGAGATTTCTGCAAAATTTCCTAATGCCGGGTTAACTTACGTGAGTAATTCGGAGCACAGCGACGAGGACACCTTCTTGGTGGCACCTGATGCTGTGCTTGAAGTGACGCGGGAATTACGGCGTCATTATCCATTCCTGATGGATGTGTGCGGCGTGGATTACCCTGAGCGCTCTAAGCGTTTTGACGTAGTTTATCACTTTGCCGATCATATAAACCGCCGTCGGCTGCGACTTAAGACAGCGGTAGGCGACGGTGAATCGCTGGCATCGGTGACCTCCGTTTACCGAGCTGCCAACTGGTTTGAGCGGGAGGCATTCGACCTCTACGGCGTCCGGTTTGATGGGCACCCTAATCTGCGGCGCATTCTCTGCCACGAGGATTTTGTCGGTCATGCGTTGCGCAAGGACTATCCAGCCGATCGCAATCAGTCGCTGCTAACTCCAGTAGATCATACCTACGCTAAAGACCGGGCGCGCATGCGCGCGGAAGAAGAGGACCACCTGTCCGACCGAGTATGGATCAACATTGGCCCAGCTCACCCGGCTACACACGGGACGCTGCGCTTCATGGCGGTTTTGTCCGGTGAAAACATCGAGCAAGTCGACACAGAGATTGGCTACTTGCATCGCTGCTTCGAAAAAATGTGCGAATCGCACGATTATAATCAGATCATCCCGTATACCGACCGGTTGAATTATTGCTCGGCGCCGATCAATAATCACGCCTGGTGTCGTACGGTCGAAAAGATGCTCAATATTGAGGTGCCAGCACGCGCCCAAGTCTTGCGCATGATTCTCGATGAGTTCTCAAGGATTATCGACCATTTTGTCTGCATTTCGACCAATGCGGTCGACCTTGGAGCCTTGACGAACTTCTGGCTGGGCTTTCAGGCCCGCGAGAAAGTTTACGACCTGTTTGAGAAGCTTTGCGGCGCGCGGTTGACGGTATCGTTGGCCCGTGTTGGTGGTATGGGTTTTGACCTGCCAGCTGGCTGGGTTGAGCAGGCTCTGAAGACCATCGAAGACATCGAAAAATCGCATTACGAACTGGATCTGCTGCTAACGAAGAACAGGATCTTCGTCCGTCGTATGGTCGGCGCAGCGGCAATCGATGCCGACTTGGCGATCAACTGGGGTTTCACTGGTCCGTGCCTTCGCGCTGCAGGAGCTGCGGTCGATACTAGGGTGTGGGATCCGTACTACAGTTACGATCAGGTCGATTTCGATATTCCAGTCGGTACCCGTGGCGACAGCTACGATCGCTACATGGTCCGGATGGAAGAGATTCGTCAGTCGTGCCGGATCCTTAGGCAGTTGCTGCCGCACATTCCAAGCGGTCCGATCTCTGTCGATGACCCATCGATTTGCCTTCCGCGCAAGGCTGACGTCTACGGTAATATTGAAGGCCTAATGAACCAATTTATGTTGGTTATTCATGGGGTTAAGCCGAAGGCGAGTGAGGTTTACCGGGCCCACGAGGGTGCCAACGGTGAGCTTGGTTTCTATGTCGTATCCGATGGTAGCGGTCGTCCGTACCGAGTTAAATGTCGTCCTCCGTGCTTCGCAGTATTTCAGGCGTTCCCAGAGATGGTCAAAGGGCAGATGCTGGCGGATGCCATTGCAGCACTAGGTAGTCTCAACATCATCGCGGGAGAGCTCGACCGATGAGCGTGTTCAGCGAATCGTTACAAGCAAAAATACAATCTTTTCTGACGCGCTACGAAACGAGACGTAGTGCGATCCTTCCTGTGCTTCATGCCATTCAGGACGAGCACGGTTGGGTGTCAGAGCCCCAGATCGAAGAACTGCATCACACCTACGGTCTCGACAGGGTGCACGTGAAGGAGGTCATCTCTTTCTACGACATCTATAAAGACCATCCTGTTCGCAAGTACCAGATCCGGTATTGCAAAAACCTCACCTGCCATATGTTGGGCGCGCGCGAGGCGATTTGTCGGATCAAGGAGCACATCACGGCTCTCGATGCTCAGCTGGGTGAAGACGGACCGTTTTCTCTGGAAGAGTTCCCTTGCCTTGGCAAGTGCGATGGGGCGCCGGTTATGCTGGTAAATAAAGAACGCGTTGAGTATGCGACGGTTGATAGGGTAGACGAAATCCTCGCCAAATACGCACCGTTACCGAAGCTGTGAGGGGGCCGGACATGTCTGAAGCGAAGCCAAAAATTATCCTGCGGACTGAAGGCTTACCTGACCAACGGTCGATCAAGACCTATGTCGACAAGGCCGAGGGTTACACCGCCGTCCGGAAGGTGCTCGGTGGTCTCAGTCGCGAACAAGTGATTGAAGAAGTGAAACAGTCCGGGCTGCGTGGCCGTGGTGGCGCAGGCTTCCTTACTGGTCTTAAATGGAGCTTTGTCCCTAAGGATATGCCTGGGCCGAAGTATTTGATCTGTAACAACGATGAGAGCGAGCCAGGGACTTTCAAGGACCGCTATATTTGTGCGGTCAACCCGCATCAAGTCATCGAAGGGATGATCATTGCGGCATATGCGATCGGTGCCAACAAGGGCTACATCTATACGCGTTGGGAGTTCCAGGAAGAGATTGGCTACCTGGAGACCGCAATTAAAGAGGCCTACGAGGCCGGGTTCTTAGGTAAGAATCTGTTGGGCTCGGGTTTTGATTTTGAGCTCGACCACTACTCGGGTGCCGGAGCTTACATCTGCGGGGAAGAAACTGGTCTGATCAGTTCTCTTGAAGGTAAAAAGGGTCAACCCAAGGTTAAGCCCCCATTCCCTGCCGTTTCGGGCTACCTGGGGCGCCCAACTATTGTTAATAATACCGAGACCTTGGCTAACGTTCCGTGGATTATAAATCACGGCCCCAAGGCGTTCAGGCAGTGGGGCACTGAGAAGAGTCCAGGCACTAAGGTGTTCTCCATTTCGGGAGCCTTGAACAAGCCAGGTGTGTACGAAGTGCCACTAGGCTACCCATTTGCGTCCTTGCTCAACGACGAGGGCGGCGGGATGCAGGCTGGCCGTAGCTTGAAGGCTCTGATCCCAGGGGGTGCATCGGCCCCAGTTTTGACACCGACCGAGTGCGAAGGCCTGACTATGGACTACGAGGCCATGGCTCAACGGGGGACTATGCTTGGTTCCGGCGCTGTCATAATCATCGATGATCGTCAGAGCATTGCCGAACTACTCAAAGTGACCATTGAGTTCTTCGCCCATGAGAGTTGCGGTCAATGTACGCCGTGCCGTGAAGGCACCGGTTGGCTCAATAACATCATGGATGGCATTCTCGATCGCAGTGCTAAGCCAGATAATATCGAGCGTTTGCGCACCGTATCGCGCAATATGGGTGGTAAGACCATCTGTGCGCTGTCGGACGCTTGTGCGATGCCGGTAATGGCATTTGTGCAGAAATTCAGTGATGAGCTGCACGCCTATTTGGCCGCAGGCTCGGGGAGTCATCGCCAGTGAGCCAAGAGAGCCAAGTGACCCAGTTGCCCAAGGAAACGATCACTTTTAATTTGAACGACCGCGACATCACCGTGCCCAAGGGTACGACGGTGATGGAAGCTGCTCATCGCAACGATGTCTACATTCCACATTTTTGCTGGCATCCGGGGCTCAGCATCGCTGGCGTGTGTCGATTTTGCCTAGTTAAAGTCGACAACCGGCCGAAGCTGGAGATTGCCTGTAACCTTCAGGCAACGCCTGGAATGAAGGTGTCGACTCTGCTGCCGGAAGTTAAAGAAGCCCACAAATGGGCGCTTGAGTTCCACTTGGTGAATCACCCGCTCGACTGTCCGATCTGTGACCAGGCGGGTGAGTGCAAGTTGCAAGACTTCTACATGGAAGTTGGCAAGTACAAGAGCGAGATGGATCGCCCTAAGGTCTTGAAGCCAAAGGCGCTCAATGTCGGCTCTGAGTTGGTACTCGACACCGAGCGCTGCATCCTCTGTGATCGCTGCGTGCGGTTCGAACAAGAAGTCACCAAGACTGGCGCACTCGGTATCTTTAACCGCGGTGACCGCGCTATTGTCGGTACCTATCCTGATAAAAAGATCGAGCATAACTACCAAGACAACCTGGTCGATATTTGTCCGGTTGGCGCCTTTACCTCGCGCGATTTCCGCTTTAAACAACGGGTTTGGTTCCTCAAAGATAAACCAGCCGTATGTCCAGGCTGCTCGACCGGCTGTCATGTAAATGTGTATGCAAAACCGGAAGTCCGCACTTATTTCCGCGTTAAGCCGCGCGAATCTGCCGTCAACAGCCACTGGATGTGTGACACCGGTCGTAAGACCTACAAGCACTTGAATCAAGATCAGCGACTGCGCTTTCCTGTAGCGACGGACACTACCGGCAAACGTAAACGGGTATCCACGGCTGAAGCTGTGGCGAGTCTCGTGGCACAGTTGCGATCGGTTGCCGTGCAGGACGTCGCCTTACTGGTTAGCCCTCAGTACACTTGCGAAGAGTATGCGGCGTTCTTCGACTTCTTCGTCAAGAAACTCGGCGTGACCAAAGTCTTCCAATGGCGTGAACCGACAGAAAAGCTGGAAGAATTTGATGGTCTGCTCTACCGCGGTGACCACAATCCGAATACCTTCGGCTTGAGCGAAGCTCTAGCTAAAGTAGGCCTGCCGAAAGACGTGAAGAACGGCTTTGACGACTTGGCCCGCAGCGGTGCGAAATTGGTGATCGCCTTGGCACCAGAAATTGGCTTCCAGTTCCCTAGTCTAGACTCGCAGTTCCAACGCTTGTCGGAATTGCCTTTTGTTTCCGTCTGGACGACGTCTGCTGCCGCTTACCATGTGCAAGCTTTCAAGCACCTGCTGCCGCTTAAGGGCTTTGCTGAGAAGCGCGGCAGCTTCCTTAATTACCAAGGTAAAGTCGGTGAGCTAGCACACCCATTCCCAGCGGCGGTTGACGACGCTCATGATGTGGTGGAAGTAGTGACTGCCGTCGCTGATGTGTGGGCCCACGCACTCTAATTGGTGAGCTTATCGGGAGAGGAAGAGCAACATGGCAACTGGAATCATTAAAGTAGCGCTGCCGCCAGAGGACAAAAACCTCTTTCAAATGGCCTACGGCTATGCGAGCACCATATTTGCAGGGATGTGGAAGACGGGTGTCATCTTCTTCATGCAAATCACTGGCCTTGAGAAGACCAACACTCTCGAGTGGCCAGAGCAACCAGCCACCTACAGTGAGCGCTTCAAAGGCAAGCATTTCCTCACTCGCCGTGACGATGGTCAGGTGCGGTGTACTGCATGTTTCCTTTGCGCCACAGCATGTCCGGCGGAATGCATCACGATTGTTGCCGGTCAGCACCCGACCAATGAGATTGAAAAGTTTCCGGTGCGGTTTGAGATCGACATCTTGCGCTGCGTCTTCTGCGGTTTCTGCGAAGAAGCTTGTCCTGTGGATGCAATTCGTCTTGGACCTGAATATGCCATGGCTGGTGCTGCTGGCGATAAATGGGTCTATACGAAAGACTACCTGGCTGATCGCGGCCAGCTCCATGGTGGCATCACCAGCGTTAAAGAAGAAAATACCAAGCACTTTACCACCGATCACAATCCGCACGGTGATGATCTGATCGCCACCGATGCACCGCATATGCGGCATCACTAAGCGATTAGCGGCGTAGTGACACTTAGGTGCTACCTATGAAACTGCAGTTAATACTCTTCCGGCACGCCCAAGCAGAAGATGTAGGGCCAGATGGTAGCGACCACGGTCGCCGCCTGACGGCCCACGGGACAGAGCAGGCAGCTAAAACGGCAAAGCATTTAGCTAAAGCACATTACCAGCCTGACCTTGTCTTGGTGAGTGACGCGGCTAGGACCTTGGGCACTTGGGAGCATGCTGAGCCGTGGCTTGGTACCAAGAATGACGTTAAAGTTAAGGTACGCAATCTCCATCAGATTTATTCTGACGGAGTCAGTGAGTTATGCAAGCTGATCGGCAAGCAAGACGGCCGAGAGCATCCCGTTATTATGTTGATCGGACACAATCCTAACATTTCTGAGTTAGCGAGTGTGCTGTCGGGCCGTGACCTTCGCTTTTCCAAAGGCCAAGCAGTGGTGATGAATCTGGACAGCGACTCATGGGCAGAGGCTGTCTATGAGACTGGCGACTGGAAAGTGGACGCGCAGTTTGGCGGTAAACACTAGAGTTAGGCTATAAATGCCATGACTTC
>JAPLFY010000047.1 GCA_026390435.1 Pseudomonadota bacterium | reverse complement strand
CCGACCAGATCCAATAATTGTTGGAATTGTTGGTATAGGCCGACGAAGTCATACGTCCCCATTTAACTCCCGTTTGCAGACGCATCCGCATTGGAATACATAACTTGGCTCTAGAAACAAAGTAGAGGACGTCACACAATGAAAGAGATTGACTAAGGTCAGAATGCGAGCATTCCACACCTTCCCTGCAACTCCCCTCTCAAACTAGGAGATACGCAAACAATGACAGATAGGCAACCGAACTCCCCGAATAGCGATTACCGTAATCCCAAAATTCACAGCGACCTGATCAGTCTTTATACCCAGTATTTTGGCGTCCATAAAAATATGTCCAAGTATTTGCGCATCGCCATTTTGGAGAGCGAAATTCTCGGCTCCATTTCGAGCATGATGCGCCTCACGATTCAAATCAATGTCATGAAGAGCTCAGCACAGGTCGTGTCTGGTCGTGACGTCATGGCTAAGATCCACGAACTTCGCAGTCACGTCGAAAGTATTAAGTCCTTCTCGATCTTGCTTTGGCAAACAAAGGGAATCACCGAGGGGTTCTTCCTCGGAGTCATGGCGAATATCGAGGAAATCGGCAAACAGGTCGCAGGCTGGGAGAAGTATTTAGTTAAGTTTTTACCAAAAAACTAATTTTTTCGAGGTCCTCGCTGCGCGAGGACCGAAAACAAAATTAAAGTTTCAAGATTCAAGTTTCAAAGTGTCGCCGCGAACTACGGGACAATACACCTGACGGCATAAGCGTTGCCGTAGCCGTAGCCGTTGCCGGTCGTCGTACCCACCCAGATCCAATAATTAGAGGAACTGTTGGTATAGGCGGACGCCGTCCAACTATACGCTGCACCGGCTGCCATAGGCACCCCCGTCAACATGGTGGACCAGCTCGGGGTCGGGTTGTTAGTGGCATCGACAGGTAGGTATGTTGCCGCTGGTTGCGCTGCGGTTGTTTCATAAAGAGTCGGTAGCCGCATCCCTTTATTGGCACAGGTTTGGATATTGCCTGAGTACCAAAAACCAGCGACGCCCGCCCTAGCGCCTATTCTAATTGATCCGACTGTAGCTTGATCTGTTACCCCATCTCCGTTGGGGGCATCAAGTCTTTGGGCTAGGGTACCCTGATCGTAATAGACGCACCGTCCCGAGGCTACTTTGTTGGTGTCATCAATGTAAACACTCGCAGGGCAAGTACGACCACCGATAGTGGCTGTGTTTTTGTTCAGTGGGTTGGCACTGTAGCTCTTCCCGTCAGAATTCAAAGCTAAGTGCCAATTGTCTGAACCGTCGACTTTCAGCACGTTCGTACCGTTGGCCTGGACCCAAATACTGTTAGTTAGCAACAGGGTCTTACCTGTAGCTGTATAGGCTAAACCAGCACTGATAGCAGAGCTATTTGAATAACAATTCGCACCACAGGCCACGGGAGTACCGCGGTACGTCGAGCCGAATGAGTACCCTTGGTACCAGGCTGTGCCGTCAGTTACGATCTGCAAGATCGCCTGATTGGTCAACGCCACAGATTGCGTAGACCCGTCGATTTGGTCCGTCCCGCTAGGTGTGACGATAGCCCACCCACCGACACCCTTAACCGTGATGCTAAATCCTGAACTTACGGACGAAGCTGCCGGCAAAGTTAGTGTGGTCATCGCACCGCTTACTAAAAAGTACTTGCCGGCATCAGCTGCCGTAATGGTGTAGTCAGCGCTTTTGGTAGCGATGGATAATGATGAAGAGCCTCCTCCTGATGGTGTCTGCGGGCTCCAGGTGCTACCGCTCCAGGTCAAAACTTGGCCCGACGACGGAGCTGTGCTGGCTACGGCCTGCCCCTGAAGCTTAGTGACAGTGGTAGTTCCTTGGCTGCCGCTTACATCACCGGCCAGAGAGCCTGTGAACGATATAGCTGATGTTGCCGTTGAGGCGGTGCCGCTGAGATTTCCAGTGACGTTTCCGGTAACGTTACCCGTCAGGTTAGCTGTAATCGTGCCCGCACTGAAATTCCCAGAGGCATCGCGCTTTACCAGAGTAGAGGCCGTGTTGGTACTCACGGCACTGTTCGCCAAGGTGGCCCCGCTAGCCACACTCGTTGCAGTCACACCACCAACAGTCGCAACCGACGTTGCACCTTGTGTCCCTGTGACGTCGCCGGAAAGGGGTCCGGTAAATGACACGGCCGAGGCGGCGTTCGAGGCTGTGCCAGTTAAGTTTGCTGTGATGGTGCCGGCACTAAAGTTGCCCGAGCCGTCACGAGCTACTAACTTAGACGCTGCATTAACATTCGTTGCCGCATTGGCTAAATTGGCGCCGGCCGCAACGGAGGCTGCACTGACGCCACTTATCGTCGCAACCACGGTGGCCCCTTGCGTGCCGGTGACATCACCTGAGAGCGAGCCAGTAAAGCTGCCTGGGCTAGACCAAGATAAATTACCAGAGGCGTCTGTGCTTAGGTAAGCACCGGCTGATACTGTGCCTGGTAGAGTATAAGTCAAATTTGCAGCCATCGTGGGACTAGCACGAAGGGACACATAATTATCGGTGCCGTCACTGTCTTTTAACTTTAGATATCCAGCTGAGCTCATAGCCGAAAGCACTGCACCGGTGCTGTCCTGCCACTCCTGAAGATTAGCCGTCTGACTAGCCGATCCTTTAACGACCAAACCCTGAGCCGTAGCGTTTGGTGTTGTCGCACTGATTTGGCCGCTGCTAAAGCCGCCGTTGCTGTCACGCTTTACTAGAGCGAGTGAGCTATTAGATGAGCTTGCAGCATTGGCAGCGAGTTCTGCAGCATGAATGTTTGCCGCTGACGAGGTGCCTACTGTTGATACCACCGTCGTACCCTGCGTCCCCGTCACATCGCCCGAAAGAGGTCCGGTAAATGACACGGCCGAGGTGGCGTTCGAGGCTGTGCCCGATAAATTCGCCGTTATGGTGCCGGCACTAAAGTTGCCGGAGCCGTCGCGCTTGATAATGGTTGATGGCGTGTTGATGCTCACTGCGCTATTCGCCAAAGTTGCCCCGCTAGCCACATTGACTGCGGTCACTCCACCCACACTCGCAACCGATGTGGCACCTTGAGTCCCAGTCACGTCTCCCGAAAGAGGCCCTGTAAAGCTTGTTGCTGAGGTGGCTGTTGAGGCGTTGCCTGTTAGATTACCAGTGATGTTACCCGTTACACTTCCAGTTAGGTTGGCGGTGATATTACCGGCACTAAAGTTGCCAGAGGCATCACGCTTAACCAAGGTCGATGCCGTATTGCCGGCAGTAGCAGCATTAGCTGCAAGCTCAGCACTATGGATGGCCGCCGCTGATGAGCTCCCAACCGTCGCTACGGTAGGACTTGGGAAACTACCGGATAGGTCACCGCCAGCTGATCCAACAGGAGAGGCACCTGACGCCCAGCTCAGTGTCCCGGAACCATTAGTGGTGAGCAACTGCCCACTGATGCCATCGCTACCGGGCAGCGTCCACACCACCGATCCAGGAAAGCTGTCTGGCGCTTTAAACGCAAGGCTGTTGGTGTTGTCCTTGTTACTTAAGATGAGTTTACTAGCGGCAGTGCCATTGCCCAGAATCGTGGCGTTACCCTGTGAGATCACAGTCGCAGCCGTCAGTGCTCCCGTCGCAGCTGTGCCAGTTGTATTAATCGTAGTGGAGCCGCCAATGCTCGATGCGCCGCTAATTACGGCGGCAGATAAAGTCTTGTTAGTAAGAGTTTCCGCCTCGTCACGAGTGACCACCACGCCTAGGTCGGAAAGGTCGCAGTCGAGCTGACCCCGGTACCACCGCTAGCTGCCGAAAGAGTGCCGGAAGTGATCAGATCTGCACTTAGCGGCGGGATATCCGCAGCTGTTAAAGACGAGCCAGACCTGACACGGCCTTTCACATCGTAAGTAACTTTGGTCGAGGTTCCTTGGATGGCAACGGAAGCAAGCGTGGCTGCCGCAGATCCGGCCCCCGTGGCCGTGATGTCGCCCGTGAGCTCTGTGATGTAGTTACCAGCAGCTTGTTTGTTACTGAAGGTTGTCCAATCCGCCGAGCTAAGGTAGCCGTTAGTGCTGCCGTTGGCTTGCGACATCGAAATGACTGGCGTTGATGTACCGGTTGTCACTGAGATTGGAGCCGTCCCCGTGACGTTTGTCACGCTCCCGACAGCAGCAGATACCCAGCTCAGTGTCCCTGAGCCGTTAGTCGAGAGCACTTGCCCAGCTGAGCCGTTGGTGCTCGGTAGTTCCCAGACAATTGACGATGTCAGATTATCAGGAGCTTTCAAGGAGACTGAATTAGCCGAGCCTTTGTCGTTCAAGACAAGCTTGTTCGCAGTCGTATTGTTGCCCTGAATAGTGACGTTGCCAGATACCGTCTGGGCCCCTGAATTTATCGTGCTGGTCGTATTAATCGTGGTGGACCCGCTGATACTTGAAGCACCGTTGATCGTCGCACCGCTAAGAGTCTTATTTGTTAGCGTCTCTGTCGCCGTTTCTGTCACCACAACGCCAGAAAGTGGGAAGGTCGCAGTTGAGTTGACACCGGTACCACCGTTAGCTGCTGCAAGAGTGCCGGAAGTGATCAGAGCTGCACTTAGCGGCGGGATATCCGCAGCTGTTAAAGACGTGCCAGAAGTTACGCGGCCCTGAGCGTCCGTGACGACTTTGGCGTAAGTACCTGCAGTGCCGACATTAGCGAGACCAATGGTGCCACTATTTGTGATTGTTCCCCCAGTTAATCCCGCTCCCGCAGTCAGGCTGGTAACGGTGCCGCCGCCTGCTCCAGTAATGCTCACACTCTTCGGCAGCCACTGTCCGCCGTCGAAGGTCAGCACCTGGCCTGAGCTGGGTTTCGACGCACTCACACTTTGCGGTGTCAGCGAGCCAAAGCTGGGGCTTTGCCACGACACACCACCGCTACCGTCGGATGTTAAGTAACTCCCGGCCGAGGCTTGCTGCGCGCCCTTAAGGCCGAGGTTGCCGTATTGATCAAACACAACCGACGAGCCGTCGACCGGCACTCTTAAAGCATAAGGCACGTAGTTGTACTGCTGACGGGGATAGGTTTTACCAGCGGCTGTGACTTCGATAAAAACCGGCTCTGAACCATCGCGAAAGATGGCCTCTGCCTGCGCACTGCTTAGTACTAAAGGTAGCGAAAATACACCTTGGTTTAGAGGCACCGCGGTGTAATCAATCTGCGATCCAAGCGTGTTGCCGCTGCTGATGTCGGTCCAAAACTTGACCGCCATGTCGACAGGCCCAGCCAACGGAGCACCGTCTGCCTGGGTGAGGCGACCCGAGTAACTGAGTCTGTAGTCGGCAGCGAAGCTAACTGCAGCGTTTAAAAGAAGGGCAAACGATCCGGCCACGGTGCACAAAAAAAGCTTAGTGCGTCGTGACGTGATTGATTGCTTGTTTGCCTTCTCCCCCACCCTGATCTCCTCAGAGTTGGCCGCGACCTAGACTGCTACTGACTGAGTCCTGCTTATGCGGCTATCTCTTTGTTACCAAGGATGGTGATCGGTATAATCCGCCGCAACTTTAGCTAATATAATTGCAGGATATTTAACCCAAAGAATCAGCAGGTTAGGATGGTAGGATGGGGTCGGGCACTGGAGCTAACCCCCTGAAAGCACAGGAACTGTGGTCATTGGATTTTGAGTAATATTAATGATTTAGATTGGTTAGAGCGAGTGACTGACCCCAAAATCCTCAAGTTTTCTCCTCTTGAGGCCGATAAGTATATAGAGTATACTTTATATACTTAAGAGCCCTAGGAGGCGCAAATATGGCTCAGCTCAACGTTTATGTCCCAGATGACCTAGAAGACAAGATCCGTAAGGAGGCTGTGCGCCGTGGCCAAAGCGTGTCCGCGTTCGTCGCCGAACTCGTCCGCAGGGAGGTGAGCGTGAGCGAATGGCCGCCAGGTTTCTTTGAACTGGCTGGAAGCTGGGTCGGCGACTTTCCCGATATCGAAGATCTGCCGACACAGGAACGTGATTGGGGCAACTCATGAGGCGACTGCTCGATACCAATATTTGCATCGCTTACCTGCATCGCAACGACCTTGGCGTTGTACAAAAATTTAAAGAGACTAAACCGGGTGATTTGGTGTTGTGTAGCGTCGTCAAAGCTGAGCTTATTTATGGCGCTCGACGTAGCCAACGGGTGAGAGAAAATATGCACCGCTTGAGTGCATTTTTTGCGGTCTTCGAGAGTCTCCCTTTTGACGATAAGGCCGCCGAATTTTACGGCGTCAACCGTGCCCTTCTCAGCCAAGGCGGAACGCCGATCGGGAGTAATGACTTACTTATTGCGAGCATTGCGCTGGCACATGATGTGACCGTCATCACTCGCAACATGGGCGAGTTTATGCGAGTCCCCGGACTGAAAATAGAGAGCTGGTGAATGAACTGCTAACTCTAAGCGCGCCCCTAAGCCCTCCGCTTGCGCTTCGCTTTCTTAGCTCTCACTCGTTTCTCTGTCGTAGGCGAAGAGG
Organism: Pseudomonadota bacterium; assembly: GCA_026390435.1. Classification (GTDB taxonomy): domain Bacteria; phylum Bdellovibrionota_B; class Oligoflexia; order Oligoflexales; family CAIYRB01; genus CAIYRB01. The sequence continues at coordinate 284 of JAPLFY010000047.1, read as the reverse complement.
CATCAACTGCCTCAGCCGTTTTGAGGTACTGCGTCAGTGCAATTTTGATGTAGCTCTGATAGCCGATGTTCAGCTGCTTTGCCTGCAGCTTGATCGCCGCGAGTAGTTCTACGGGGAGATTCTTGACGTCCTCCCGGCGTGAACGCCGAGGATTCCCTAGGCCCCGGCAACCTTGCGGTCACCAGGGTGGGTTAGCGCCTCACGTCCGAGGCGGAGAATGTTGCGCGCTGCGTTTACGTCACGGTCATGGACCGTTGCGCAGACGCTGCACTGCCACTCTCTTA
>JAPLFY010000082.1 GCA_026390435.1 Pseudomonadota bacterium | reverse complement strand
CAAAGTTGCACGCTAAGGTAGCGAATGCCAGGGCTGACTTCCTTCATAAAGCTTCGACGCGCCTTGTTGAGGAGTACCGGAGGATCTACATCGGAAATGTCCCTTGCAAGCTGATGAATCGCTCCCGGAATATGGCAGCGGTAAGCTTGGATCAGGGACTCGGCATGTTCAAGACGCAAGTCACCTACAAAGCCGTTAGAGCTGGGGGACAGGCGATAGAAATAAATGAAAGGGACTCCACCCGGACGTGTTCGGTGTGTCTAACGGCACATCCGCGGATCGGGTTGCGAGTAAGAGAGTGGCAGTGCAGCGTCTGCGCAGCGGTCCATGACCGTGACGTAAACGCAGCGCGCAACATTCTCCGCCTCGGACGTGAGGCGCTAACCCACCCTGGTGACCGCAAGGTTGCCGGGGCCTAGGGAATCCTCGGCGTTCACGCGGGGAGGACGTCAAGTCGCAGCTTACCTCTAACGATCTCACCATCCAAAATCACGGATACAAAATCGTAAAATTGGTACCTGCCGCGACCTTAGACCAGCTCCCACCCCGGCTTACGGGCGCCGTTTGGTCGGTCCCATTGCCTGTGCCCAGTCCATAGACGGCACCGGCACCCCATACCCAAAGGCTTTTGTCGGACAAAAGCGCTGCGACATGGGTAGCTCCGGCAGCGATTTTGGTTACGCCGCTGAGCCCAGTGATTGTTTGCGGGGTGAGAGAGGTAGTCGTCGTGCCATTGCCAAGCTGACCGCTGGCGTTAAGGCCCCAGCAGCTGACGCTGCCACTGGCCAGCGCACAGGTATAACTAGTGCCTGCGGCGATGGCCGTAACGCCGCTCATGCCGGTCACCGTGACGGGTGTAGTGCTGACCACATTACCACCGTTGCCAAGCTGCCCGTTGGTGCCCGAGCCCCAACATTTGACCGTTGTGTCTGCTAAAACTGCGCAACTATGCTGATGGCCGGAAGCCACGGCCACCGCCGTCGTGATGCTGCTCACCTGCACGGGCGTCGTTTGATTTGAGGTCGACCCATTGCCCATTTGCCCATATCCGCCGTGTCCCCAGCACTTGATGGTACCACCTGAGATTAGGGCGCAATTGTGATAGCTGCCAACCGCAATATCTGTGGCACCAGAGATGCCTGATATTGTTACCGGTGATAATTGACTCGTGGTATATCCATTACCGACACCAGAATTATTGGTGTCAGAGTAGCCCCAGCACTTGACAGTACCGTCAGCAAGATTGTAGTCCGGCGGGCCCTTAGTGAGAAGGAAGGGGTTATCAAGGACACTACCAAAGGCAAGACGTACCGGATGATCGAGATGAATGGGGATATGCGCGCCATACTGGAACGGCGTATCGCCCGGGCCGCTAGCCCGACTGTGCCGCTCTTCAACACATTGAGGTTGTTGACAGCGCCGCAGCTAAAGTGAATCAACCTAGCCGAGACAATGGCGCATCTGCGCCGGTGCGGGTGCGTCATGAGACCAAGGCGAAGCTGGAGCGGTTGCTCCGGCGAGCCAACAAAGAGCGCCTGGGGCGACGTGTTAAGCCCGACGACCTGATTGGCTTCGGATTGAGTCTGATAACCGATGCCCATCTAGCTACCATCTGTGACGGAACGCTGTCAAATAAGGACCGGATGGAGTTGCTGTTTCGGCGCATGTCTAAGGAGAGGCGCGGACTCACTAAGGAGGAGTTCTTTGGGCTGTTGCTGGGTGGGAATTTGGCCAAGTAGCGGCGAGTCTGCTGCACCGGGCGACGTGGGATAGTTGCCAGTTCAGGCCTCGGTGCCGGGACTGGCTGGCGATCCAGATTTTCTTCATCATGCGGTGGTGAAAATGACATTGCTCGCCCCCGGCTGCGCGCTCTGCTCATCACCCCTGGGGCTGAGTTGCCCACGGTCACCCCAGTGATCGCCTCACTTGGCTGAACTCCCAGAGATACGTCTCAGAAATGTTTATATTTAGTGGAATACGTCCAATATAACTAGACGTAATGGCATAAGATCAAACTTGCATGAGGTTTGATTTATCTGTAATATGTCCATCATGGCTGGACTAAATCGAAATAAACTAAAGGACCTGCTTCGCCACTGGCCGAGAGGAACCGTCGCGGTTCATGCATGGCTGGAAAGTCAGGGGATCTATCGACAGCTGGCTGACAGCTATGTCGACAGCGGTTGGATCCTTCCGGTCGGGCGTGGCGCCTTCGTGAGAGCAGGGGACCAAGTTGACTGGCTGGGCGCTCTTTATGCCGTGCAGCAGCAGCTTGGTCAGCACGTTCACGTCGGCGGCAAGACGGCGCTGGCGCTCCACGGCAGTGGCCACTTTCTATCTATGAAGGTGCGCGGGAATCTCGCTAGTAGCGGCGGTAGCGTTTGGCTCTTTAGCACATCTGGGCATGCTCTACCCGCGTGGTTGCTGCGCGGCGATTGGGGCGTAACGTTTCGTGTCGCGCGGCTCGCGCTGCTCATCCCCGATGCTACAGACGGCATAGAACACTTGGATGTTGGGCATGCCGGCGGCTTCACCATTGACGTGTCGTCTCGGGAGCGGGCTATTTTGGAAGTGTTACATCTGGTACCGCACAAGCAATCGTTCGAAGAAGGTCAGCTTCTGATGGAAGGCCTGACTACGTTACGTCCTAGTCTCCTACAAAGCCTTTTGGTGCGTTGTCGGTCGGTCAAGACGAAGCGCCTGTTCTTGTATCTGGCCGAAGCAGCGGGCCACCCATGGTTGCGGCGGCTCGACATCAGCACGATCGATCTCGGCAGTGGCAAGCGGGTGATCGTCAAGGGCGGAGCTTTCGATCCCAAGTACCAAATCACGGTGCCTAGGCAGGCCTATCATTCTAGCCGTGAGGTCGGATGAAGGATAATCGGTTTTATCCGCAAGTCGAGCTGATGCTTTCCATTCTTTCGGACGTCATGGCCGAGTCTTGCTTTGCTCTCAAGGGTGGTACGGCCATCAACTTATTTGTGCGCGACATGCCGCGCTTATCTGTTGATATCGATCTGACCTACTTGCCTCTGCGCGGGCGAGATGAATCGCTCGAAGGCATCAGCAATGCCTTGGAGCGCATCGCTTCGAGAATTGTCAGGCATCGCCCTGCCACTGAGATTCACAAGAGCTTTGCACCGGGGGGACGACGCATCGTGAAGCTGGTTGTGAGCCAGCCCGGTGCTCACGTCAAGGTGGAGCCCAATACGATTCTGCGCGGCACGGTCTTCCCTTGCCAAGAGGCTCAGTTATGCGCGGCAGCCTGTCAAGAATTCAGGCTTGATGCCCAGGTCCGTACTGTATCGCTGCCCGACCTCTATGGCGGAAAGATCTGCGCTGCCTTGGATCGGCAGCATCCCCGTGACTTTTTTGATGTGATGTTGCTTCTAGCCAATGAGGGACTGACGGATGCAATCAGGTCCGCATTCGTTATCTACCTTGCAAGCCACAATCGACCGATGGCCGAGCTTTTAAGCCCGCGCCTTGCTGACTTTCGCCGAGTCTTCGACGACGAGTTCGCCGGTATGACTGCAATCCCTGTTTCCCATGATCAGCTCTGCGAAGCACGCGACGCCCTGATCAAAGCTGTTAACTCGTCGCTAACCACGGCCGAGCGTCGATTTTTACTCTCAATCAAGGACGGCGAACCGGAGTGGGACCTAATTTGCGGTGCGCAATTCGCGGAAATGCCGGCGATTCAATGGAAGTTGGCTAACATTCGCAAGATGTCGAGCGCGAAACGTCGAGCGGCTCGTGCGAAGCTGGCGCAGATCCTGGGGATTTAAGGCTTGCACGCGTCTGTTGCCGCGTTAGCGTTGTCCGCCAATCAAAACTGCTTCACGAGCCAACCTCGATAGCGCTTTGTCGATCAGGGGGCGGCTTCCAATATCGAGAAAGTCGTTTAGGGTAAAGACCCAACCCCTCATTCGACCGTATGTACGACTTACTACTGTGAATTCAGTGGATTGCATAGATTTTCAGCCAAATTTTTTTCAGAAAAGCCATGTAGTTTTTCTACCTTGGAGAGCGACCTCTGGCGCGGGGGCGAGCATGCCAGTTCTGGCCTTGAGGCCGGGACTGGCAGCACAAACCATCTGATCACGACATTAGAATGAGCGGGACATATGCTGAGACGGCGGTCGGTGCTGAGCGTCAGGCGGGGGAGCCAGCTGTGTCCATAGCGGCTATTTGAACATGGTCGCAAGCCGCGCAGTGCGACCGCTGGTTAGGAAGGCGGGATCGTGTTGATCGCCGATTCCAATGCGCGAATTTGGTCCATCAGTTCATCGAAGGCCGGTCTCTCCCCGTAAATCATGATCGCCATCTCCCCGTAGTCGCGTTCGAGTGCCTTTCGAATGTGAGCTGGCGGCATGAGGCGCAGCGTTGCTGAAGTGGCGAGGTCGTATCGAGCCCAGCCGCGAGGATAGAAGCGATCTTTTGATGCGACGACGGATTTAAGCAAGTCGAGATTCCCGAACGCGCGCTCTTTCACGGGTGAGGCGGCGAGGCGGGCGAGGTCGTAGTAATGGCGCGAGTAGCGTTCAGGCTGCTGACTTCCTTCAGGACGAAAGGCTTCGTGATGAAGGATGGTGGCCTTCTCCCAGAAGGTCCGCTCGGCCTTGATACACTGCACATGGCACGTTTTTCTGGTGAAGACCGCCGGAAACTCCTCGGCGCAGTAGGGTGAAATCTCGTATCGGTCGTTTGGCGTCCAAATCGCGAGTGGCCCAATCTCCAGGCGTATCTCTGGCCGGATATAGGACTCTGAGAAGGCAGCAGGGTAGTTGATGGCGATGACATGAGGATCCTGCCCGTCGAGTTTAACTTGGACGACGGGTGCAAGTAGCCTACGGCACAGCGGGAGCAGCTGATCGCGAATATACTCGTGTGCGGCAGCCTGGAGGTGCTTGTTGAGCTGGTCCTGCTTGGTTCGCGGGCGTTGAATCTGGGGATTTTGGTCGGTGATCTCACGCCAATCAAGGATGAGGTCGATGTCTTCTGAAAAGCGCTCGATCAGTCCAAATACCTTGGAAAGCGAGGTGCCGCCCTTGAACAGGATTTTTGGCGAGACCGTGGGATCGTCGAATAGCTTGGCGAGTGACCAGCATACCCAAAAGTCCTTTTCAGCGACTGCGTTGGCCATACGGCGTCGCGTTGCCGTTTCGCGAAATAGCTCAGCTCGCTGGTCGTCTGGCAGCACTGCGACGTTGTCCATCAGTCGTCCCCTTGGCAAATCTTGCCGATGGCGGCTTGAATCCACCCCGTCGTGATTTTGGTATCGTTTAACACTTTCTTGCGCAGGCGAGGATTTAGCCAGCGACGTATAGCTGCGACCTCGTTGGCAGTCACTCGGCCGGCTCCGAGCGACTTCAGACCTTGGACGATGATGGAACTTTCCCGGTGTCTAAATCCCGCCTCCTTCAGTGGCGTGTGCATAAACGCGATAGCATTCGAGCCTACTCTAAAGTCGCGGCTTGGGCCGTCTGAGGCATAAGACACCCGACCGGGAACCTGCCGCGAAAGACCCATGAGGCTAAGCGCTGATGCACCGTTGATTTGGATACGCCAACCGAACTTGCGCGCGATCGCATTGGCAACGGCATCAAGATCAGGGCTTAGCGGTTGGGCAAGCAGGGCGCTATATTTTGGTAAATCATAGATGCCACGGCAGACGCGGCGGATGGTGTTCTTATCCGTCAGACGGTGAAGTGTTGTGTCTATCGCGGTTCTGCTCCCAATGTGGGTGAAGTCCTTGCTGGAAAACGCCCAGGCAAATCCACGAGCAGATATTGATCTAACTATCCGATTTTCAACGCTATTAGACATAAAAATCCACCATAAACTTGTAAGAAATAATATAGCTTTTTTCTTACAAAGTCAAAGCTCCATATGGTGCCTAGGGATGTCGACCCTCGGGCAGGATGCCTCAGTCGTGTCATTGCTGGCTGCCTAGCATGGCGTCGCCCGCGTTGACTCGCTAGTCCGCGCGCAAACCCTGTTGCAATCCGCAACCCATCCTCCTATGACCTATCCATGTGAATGGAAATCCCCAAATCCGCTGATGCTGAGCTGCTTTCCGTGACGCCTGACTCTGTCTCCACTTGGGACGCGCATCCTTTCCTCCCGGCATCAAAGCGCCCCCCGCGATGTCCGTGAACTCCTGCGGCTCATCTTTGGTCCCACAGAATTTAGACCTCACCAGGAAGCCGTCTGTCGCGCCGCCGCACAAGGCCAAGACCTCCTGCTCGTCATGCCAACTGGCGCCGGCAAATCCCTATGCTTCCAGATCCCCGGATCAGCCCGTGGCGGCACCACGCTGGTCGTAAGCCCACTCGTCGCGCTGATGGAAGACCAGGTCGCCAAGCTCCAGACTGATTTCGTTTCGATAGGGTTGTAAATAGAAATTCATTGTCATTTCTAGCATAGGATTTCAGGTATTCAATCAACACCTTTGTGCAGTCGGATGAAATATTGATGACGCGATCCTTCTTGTTTTTCCCTGCAAGGACGATCACTCTGTTGGACCCAAGGTCGAGTTCACGGACCATAAGGTTGCATACTTCACGATTCCTCATCCCAGAATAGGCGAGGAGACAGATGATCGCTTTTTCGCGCAGGTTTCGCGTCGATTGAATGATGCGCGATACTTCGGACTCGGTCAGGATATCCTTGATCACGCACCTTGGTTTGCGCGGTCGACCAATCTTAACAGTAATGCCTTTCATTTTTGCAAAGTGCTCGATCGCGATAGAGGTGTTGACGATATGACTGTAGCTATAGTTTCGGGTGTGCATCCACAATATGTGACGCTTGATTTCGGCCGGTTTTGGCGCAAATTTACGCATCCTGCGCAGTGCTATGCTGAGACTTCGCGCATAGCCGTCGACTGTCGTTCGGCCGAGTCCACCGTCAACGACCAGGTGTTCTTGGTACTTCCTGATCACATTCTTGAGCTTCGTGTTATCCATGTAATCTCCACATGCGGGCTAAACTCCTTCCGGTTGCCACCACGGCACTGGAAGGAGCGCCAGGTTTGGCTGCGCATATGCAAAAACGGCACCAGATACTGCGGCATGGGTCGGCGCAAGTTGTTAGAGTCGGCCTATAACGTACCTTGGGCTTTAACCCCTTCTCTGGTTTCGCTCCCTCCACCAGGTAACTTCATCAGTCTTTTTTGAAACCGCGGCCGCTCACTTGACTGTCCCTTGGCCCTCAGTAGCGCTGTCCGCCCAGATGCCGGCACCTGAGCTGACAACGTTACTGACAATGAAAAATCATCGACTCCCCGACGTGCAAGTTGTCACCAAAACTCAGCTTCATCGCAATTTCTCGGACGATCAAAAACTACAAAT
>JAPLFY010000012.1 GCA_026390435.1 Pseudomonadota bacterium | reverse complement strand
ACGGTGGTTGCATCAAATCACAATAAGGTCACATGATATGTTGGATGTTAGCAAGGAAACACATATTGAGTTTCTCCGGGCTGCTGTTGCGCATCTGCAAACAAGATTAGTTGAAGCGGAGAAGAAGAATCAAGAGTTAGCTGTTCTTATCCACGTTTAAGACGGCTGTCCAAATTAAGCGGCAGTTAGTCAAAAAGAGCGGCGTGATTAACACACTACTCTTTCGTGATCGGATCAAAGATTGTGGGCTTTAGCCGTCAAGTCGGGACGGGCGTTACAATAGTCGCGAGCCTCGATCAAAGGTTGTCTGTGACGATTCGGTTATCATGCGGTTGAATATTATTGCAAATCAACCTCAGCGGCGCGTAGGCGATCAAGGAAAAATTTCAATAAAATTTATTAGGCTGAAAGCTTGCGCTTTAGTGCTTTAACTTCTCGCTCCAGAGCATCCAAACGCGATTCTTCATCTATTCGCTTAGTAAAGTGTTCCCGCAGCGTCCTGTTAACGAGCTTTTGGTAAGGCACGCCCGTCTCTTCAGCTAGTTCCCTAATTAGCGATAGAATGTCCGCGTCAAGATTGATTGTAATCTTGATCTTTTTGGACTGTGACATCTTAGATCTAATAGCCTTCGTGCCGACGTTATCGATCCGAATATTAGCCATTTTTGGCTGCTTCATCGTAAATTCTCCTAAACTTCCTCCACTCGGCGCAGCCAAAAATACGAATCTTATTTCCGCGCCTAGTGAATCTCACAGTTAGTACTAAGCCGTTTTGAGATTTCCCGACCCAATAAAAGCGTTCTTCCGCTTTGGAGTGACTGCCATCAACAATCATGATCCCCCAAGGATCACGAAACGTGTCAACGGCCTCAGCAAAAGTGCAGCCGTGCTTAGCGATATTTGCCAATTCCTTGGCGAAGTCCCACTCAAATTCCATTTAATCTAAATACCATATAAGTATGGCTATATCAATATCAAATCATCAGTTTGATTTATCTCTCTTCGTGGGCATGTCGGGATTGGGACGACGAATCCATCAACAAAACAGCAAATATATTCAGATAACGCTCCTGAAAATGCGTCCGCCAATCCGCTTGGTGCTTTTTCGATTAAAAGTAGTGCTTCCACGGCGCTAGTTATGGGGGTTGATGCGTCATCTCCCAATGAGGGTTGGATTCAAGTAAGGCATGGGACCATTGCCGGTGCCACATACCCTTTAGCTCTACAACCTATAGGTGGCAACGTCGAGCAACACGGCGCGCGCGACCAACATCGTGCAGCAGAACGGGGTGTGGGTAAAATCCGGATCCACGACCTACCGCTACCTCGGCACCATTCGCACCACCGCCACCACCACGACTGAGGACAGTGCGCTCAACCGCTACGTGTTCAACGCCAGCAACCGGGTCCGGCGCCCGATGAAACGCTATGAAACTGCGGCCAACTGGACTTACGCCACCTATGCCTACCGCCCCTGGAACAATAGCACGAGCAATCGGGTGCAGATGGTGGTCGGCTTGGATGAGGACTCGGTTCGTGTCGATTTCGACACTCATATCTACTGCACCACAGCGGGTACCGCTGCTTATATCGCTCTGGGGCTCGACAGCACCACCACGTCGACCGGTAGCAAGCTAGCCCTTTACAACCTTCAGAATACTGGCAACGTTTTATCAACCTTTCTGATCCGCAATGTCGGCATCGGCTACCACTATATCCAAGCGCTGGAAGCCGTCGGCACCGGCGGCTCCTGCGCTTACTACGGGATCTCGGGTGCCGATCTCCAAGGGGGCTTGGAAGGAGAACTTACGAATTGAACCCGCGCTAAGCCCGACGCGCCCTCGCCTTTGCCGCCCTGCAAGCGGCTGCCCAGCGCTCGCAGATTTCTCAGATGCCTACGACCAATTTTAAAAACAACCCCATGATGTCATGGTCTTATTTGCTAATGTTGTCGGCTCACAGCACAGAGCCCAGGGCTTTTTTACCCTCACCCCTAATGCGCTCGGCGTAGCGTTATCGGTGGTGCGCGGAGCCAGGGCACCCCAAGGTTAAGCGCGACCAGCATCCTGCCGATACTAGATATATTGGGGGTTTGTCCGCAGACCCGATCTTCTGCATCAAACGGAGGACTAGCATGGGAGCCAGGGCGACGCTGCACTACGAATTGTTCACCGATCGAGGCGCATTTTGTGAGCGCACGGGGATGTTGAGAGATTGGAGCGAACTGCGGCGCCTTGGATTTGAATCAGACAGTCTGACTTGTTCCTTTTGGCCGAGCCATGCCAATAGACTCCTTGAATTTGTGCGCGCGAACCCGGCCTTCCACATCGTCACATTCACAAGCCCGGGGCGCTACGTGAATCAATACGTGGAAGGCCCAAAAGCTCTGTATCACCTCGCTGACGGCGATCCAGATCCTTATCTTATTTGCAATCCATTTATCGCGCCGAACTGGCATCTAGCCTACGAAGATATGGTCAGCAATACTCTTACCATGCTCAATGACTTGAAAAATCGTGGGCAAGGCTAGGGCTGACCGCTCGGCACTGATCTGGTCTTCGGTAAGTTCGAACCTGTTGCATTCGCTCATCGTTTCGTACATTTGCAGTGTTAACTCGGCACGTGGTTGGCGCCTGATCTCTCTTGCAACAAGATATTCGAACACCGCATAGGCGTCAAAGTGGTCCGCCCGTGTGTAAAGTGCGCACACCGGCGGTAAAGTGACTCCGTGGTTTATCATTTTGATATCAAATAATGGCAGCTGCACAGCCTTGCCACTGCGCGTCACACCAATATGCTGTATCGCCTCCATCCTAATCACCTCCAATAGTCTTCCGAGCGTTCTTAGCAAAGTGAGGGCCCGGACGTCCAATGACATGGGGGACCTGGTAAGAATCAATGGGGCCATTCGGCCATAAGCGTATGACATGGGGGACCTGGTAAGAATCAATGGGGCCATTCGGCCATAAGCGTTGGTGCCGTGAATTGGTTGTGAAGAAGGGCGGCAACGTCGGGATAGGTTCAACCGGTCCCGGACAGAGACTTTCAGTTGCGGGTACTATCGAGACGACGAGCGGGGGCGTTAAGATTCCTGATGGGACCGTGCAGACGTCGGCTGCGGTCGCGTCGGTGGCACCAATTTCGATCGCGGGTCTCGTGCTATGGCTTGATGCCAGCCGTGCATCATCGCGCTTTCAAGACTCGGGCCTGACCACCGCCGCAGCAGCGGACGGCGACCCGGTCGGGGGATGGAAAGATCGCAGCGGGAACAGCTATAGCTTTCTTCAGTCTACGAGCGCCTATCGTCCCGTGTTGGGGCTGTCGGTCCAAAATAGTCTACCGGCTATTCGCTTTACCGCCGCCAGTAATCAATACCTTGCGGGACCAGCAGCCCTGCCCAACACCTATTTCACCAACAGCCTTACGTATACAGGCTATGTAGTCTTCAAGCAAACCG
>JAPLFY010000051.1 GCA_026390435.1 Pseudomonadota bacterium | reverse complement strand
ACCAACCAGTGCCCGCAACTGTGTCCAATCTCGCTTGAAGAAGACAACACAGTCGCCAGCATAAGGATCAGCACCGACGCGATATGACTCAGCAAGCAAACCATCAAAGCGTTTACGAAAATCCGTGCAATGCTGCACTAGTAGAACGCGCTTTATATTGGAAGGTAACATGAATCAATCCACCCTCAGAGAGATAATTCGACGACCAACCGACCACCCTCATACGACACCCGCAGCCCCTTCGGCAGGTCCGCTTCAGCAGTGTGAGACGGCTCCACGGTTAGCACCCGACTAGCTGTGATTATTGTCGGCTTCTGCAGGCCAGCTGATTTGCGCCACATTTGGAACTGTCCATGGGCAAGGCCCGTAGCCTTACAAACTTTTGAGACCGGGGTGCCGCGATCAATCAACCCCACTTCGCGACCGCCGAACGCTCGACGCCCAAGAAGTCAGCGAAGACATTCTGAGTCATTTCCATGAAAAGACGGATAAATTTCACTTCAGCGCCGGCGAAACGCGCTGGCTTTCTAATCAATGCCTCAAAAACGAGGTCCTGCAGGCAATTGAAGTCGACGTCGAGAGTTTCCCCATAGGGCGTCTTAGCCACCGATGCGTTAACCAGGACAACTGGAAAGCCAAGGCCGTTGAACACGGTGGTTTTGCGTTTGGTCATGCCTTGTCCCCCCCCCAATCCCTAATTAGTTAAATCGATAGCATGTCAATGACGGATACCTCGCTCTCGATGGGATTGAAGTGGGGAATGGCCGCAGAATTCCACTATATCTTTTTGGGTTCCTGTATTAGAGGCACGTGCCGTGCTTGGTGCCAGAACAATAACGCGCAATTAAGTCGGAAACGATCGAACTTATTGAATACGTGCAGATGTTTCTCGATGACGGAAGGTCAACATGAAGCAACGGCGCGAGGCGATCGTCAATCGCGACATCTTTGATCTTCCCGAACTGCTTGAAGCTCATCGATTGCCCCTTCGAATCGATGTCGTCGAGAAGGACGAGGTCTTCGACGACGTTGGCTCGCTGGATGCTGAGCTGGCCATTTCCTATCCGGAGCCTAGAGAGCAGTCGATCACCTTTGAGATAACAGTCAAAGGGCAGGGGCGAGAAATTCGCAAAAAGTCCTTGGCCCACGTCACTGTGGTCGCGTGTTTGGACAAAGGCATTCGTTATGTCGCAGGCCTCAATCCGAATAGTTGGCTCTCTGTTCGTTTCGATGCAGGGTTCGAAGAGGAGATACCCCATCTGCTGGCGGTAGAGCTGGTCGAAATCACCGCGCAGGCGATACGTTTCCGCATTCTCGAGGGCAGGTATAAGGGCGAGCTTGCTCAGATATCGAACTCGCCCCGACGCGACTATCTTCGTCAGGAAGTCGGAGTCAGGCGCGAAGCCGCGCAAATGGTGCTTCGAAGCGGCGTCCAACGGTTGCAGATCGGAGGGGTAGGGGAATTTTCCGTTATGGTCGACCCACGCAATCCTATTCCGCGCGGAACATACCGCGTCGAAATCCCCGACGAGCCGCACGACAAAGGCGCGCCCTATCTTGACCGTGCGAAGTATGCGCGCACTTGGTTTCGCATCGGAGATCAGGGCGACAGATACCTCCATACGGGCGAGGTGACGGTTGGTTGCGCTACCGTCAACGCAGTTGAGAGCTGGGACGAGATCTGCAAAGTATTGCTGCGCAGCCGGCTCGATTCGCAGGCTGTTGGCACGCTCGAGGTGCTGCCATGAGCACTCTACGATTCTGCATGCTCTTGACCGCCGCCATTCCCTGCCTTCTGATGCTAGGCTTTGCCACCAGATATTCACGGGTCATTCAGATGTTCTGGCATTGCGAGGCACCAGTAGCAATCCAGCGTCTCAGTGATAGGCTCGGTGTCGGACTGCCGCTGCCCATGAAGAAGGGACTAATGGGCGACGACGCTGGGATGCGTGTAGTTGTTGCGAGAAGTGAGGGCATTTTCTGGCAGGGGGCTGATCCGCTCGAATGTATGAACGAGGAGTGCGGAAGCGCCTTCCGCGTCGTGAAGAAATTAGGCGGCGCGCTCGCTGTTTTCACCAACTATGATGCCGCCGCAACAGCTTGGGGGATTCCCCTGATCTCGGATCGTTGGGGCACAAGGCCTGCCGAAACCGTTACGGTCGTCGCAAATGGTGATGGAATAGTGACTGCTATCTACCGCCACGCCGATCTCGATGATCTAGATTTTATCTTTGGTGCAATTCGATAGAAGGAAAAGGTCTGATGTCGTCGGCGTCGATCATCAAAACGCATCCCCGAAAGATTCAGGCAGTTGTCGCCATGCTGGTGGCGGCCTGCTCACTCGGGCTGGGATGGCGCCTGGGTGGGCGTCCGGAAGTCTATTGGTCCATGGAAAGAGAGCGCCTTCGTGCCTTGGTCGAGTATTCGCGGAAGGTGCGTGTCGGCTCTTCGCTTCTGGAGCAAGCCCAGCTGTGTCGACCCGGTCTTGACGGCAGCGCGGCCGGCGCGAGCGGCGGTGCGTTCACGGTCTATATGATCGGCTATGGTGCAGACTCCTGTTGCATCGAAGCTGCTTGTAGCTCGATCGGGCCACAGGTCCGGTCTTGGGGCGGCAGGGCCGTGATGATCGAGGACATCGGGAATGCACGATTCTTTGGGGTTCGCGCGATCGTCGATGCACAAGGGGAACGCCTTGCTGATCGCTTAGTCGTGGTGACGGACGCTCATGCGACGGTGAAGGGAATATTCCGGAATCTCGATCGTGACGATCTCGACGCGGCGCTCCAGTATTCGCTCAGGCGCCCGGCTCGCGGGCCGTCGACACTGGCGCTGGCCATGGACAGACTCCATGCATGGGCGAGCAGCGCGCCGCGCCGCCTGTGAGCGACCTAGACAGTGTGTAGGCATTTCAAGTTCGCCACGAGGCGCTCACCATATCGGGGTGTGAGTCCCCACGGGAAAGCGGTGCCCAAGGCATCCCGGACCGAGCCTTGGGCCCAGGAGGTAACGAGATGGGTTAAGCGTAGGCAGGGTGTAGCCACCAAGATACTTGAGCACGCTGAGTGCATTGTGAAATGGCCGCTTCGCGTAGACGTTCAAGTCTAGGAATAAATAAGCCTCCCAATCAACGATGATTTCGGCCATCGTATCTGGAAAACTTAGTGGTAGCCTTGAATGCTAAGTAAAGCACGCCATTAGGTTTTAATTAGTGACTTTTCAATCTTTTGAGGAACGCATACAGAGACGGCTCGTTGTAAGCCAAGGCCCTCACGATCCATTGCCAAAGGAATGATGTCGAGCGCAATTTGCCGATCATGATCGTTGATGACCACCCCACCGGCAGGCACGGCAAATTTCTGAAGCTTAGCTTTTCAATAATTTCAGTATATCGGCAAAGTTTAAACAACCATGGACAAAAAATTTAGTCTTGACGCTATAAAAAAACATATAATATGCGCCGCGCTGAATGTGTATTTGACTGCAGATCGTTAAAAAGGTAGTATTTTTAACAGGCTGAAATCAAAGCGATTTATGGCTTTTACGTGTCGCCGGATTTATTTGATTCATAGTAAATACAGGTACTTAAAAACTATCTTTTTTTTGATCGACATATAAAAGACAGAATTGTGCGGGGTGCCCCCTGGAATCGTTACCACGACCTGTAACATGCAGCAAGCTATTGGAATTCGCCGGCTCTGCGGGCGCAGGACTGGTCTTCGTCAGGGGGCGTCGTCGGGTCGGCAAGACCTGGGTGCTCCAGGAATTAAATGATAGCCTCGGTAAGTCATGCTTTCGCCTCGTCTGCCGGCGCCACAAGCGTGACTCAGTCGTCCTGCGCGAGTATGTCGCGGCGTGGGCCGCCTTTAGCGGGCGAGTGGCGATCGAACAGATCAAGACCTCAGCTCTGTCCTGGAGGCTCCTTCTTGACGACATCGGCGCGTATGCGCGCGAGTTCCGGGCCGCGCAGGGTAAGGCGTTTGTTCTCATCATCGACGAGGTGCAGTGGCTTTCGACGGGGTACGAGGAGAGCGCAGGAGTTGTGAAGGCTGCATGGGATGATTGGGCGAAGGGTGGTAGCCTGCGCGTCGTGATCTGTGGTTCGTCGTCACGATTCTTCACGGAGCAATTCGGAGAGGGGGCAGTGCTGCGCGGGCTCCAAACCAGGGCCACCATCAACGTTCTGCCATTCCCGCTCGCGATCCTAAAGCGCGAGGCGGTGCCCAACTGGACCACGAAAGAAGCAGTCTTGGCCTATATGTGCCTGGGCGGGATTCCCTATTACTGGCAGCGTGTGGCCCCGGAGAAGGGGTTTCGGCGCGCAATGAACGATGCGTGCTGCACGTCCGCGTCGATCCTCCTGGACGAGTGGAGGGAGATCATCGCGACCGAGTTCCGCACTGACACTGTGGGCAATCTCGCGAGGCTTTTTCCCGCCTTGATGTCGACTGAGGAGGGAGTCACGCAGCAGGAGGTTGCCCATCGTCTCGGACTAGAAGTGAGCACGGTCGCCAGGCTACTTGAGAGGCTCGTGGAGTATGGCTACGTGCTGCGCAGCATCCCCGAGGATGTTGCTTATAGCGATGGCAAGGCGCCGAAATCAAATCGTGGTGCCCGCTACGTCTTGTGTGACTTCTTCCTGCACTTTTACTTCTCTGTGATGCAACCGATCGACGCCCAGATTAGGACGAACACCATGGGGCTGCTTTTTCCTTCGCAGATACTCCAGGGGGACGCGAAGCAGTACATCCCTGCCTTCACCGGCAAGGCATTCGAGCGCTTCGTTTTTCACCATGTGGACGTCGCACTAAGGGACGGCGAATGGCAGCATGACGGTGGTCTGGCCACGCGGTCGACTCTTTGGCGCCTCTTGGATCTGCCCGATGCGAACTACCAGGTGTACTGGAATGTGCTGATCCGCGGTGAATCGAGCGACCAGGTCAGATCGCAAATAGACGTGCTCGTGGTCCATCAGCAGGAAAAGACCGTGCGCGTGATTGAGTGTAAGTGGAAGAGCAGCGGCGAGAAGGCTGATATCGATGATGTGAGTGGTAAGGTTCTCCCCAAGCGCTTCACCGGGTACACCCGACGAGACTTTCTGGTTGTGAGTTACGAGCCTTCTAACCAGCTGGTCGAATCGGCGTGCGTTGCTGGCGTGACGATGATAGCGCTTGATGCATTTTTATAACGCAAGTCTCTTGTAGGATTCGGCAATCAAAACTGTAGCGGTTACGCCTTATCCGTGTCCCCACCGCAGGGATTCGTGACCCTTAGCTAAATTGCAGGAAAGCTCCCGAAGTAACCTCGGGAGGCGCCATGAATTCCAAAATCGAGTTTGTAGGGCATTCCAGGCCTGTTTTGGAATAATGCCTCCTGATCAACCGCGCCAACATAGCGGCCACCCAAGTCTTTAATCTACGAAACTAGCCTGCAAACCAGCCATTCTCTTTACCCTCATCAGTTTTGAACCATGGGCATGAGCCCACAACCACGCCCA
>JAPLFY010000116.1 GCA_026390435.1 Pseudomonadota bacterium | reverse complement strand
CTCGATGGCCTGGGCGATTTTGCCAACACCGACCTCGGCGCCCTTTTTGGCATAGACCTGGAAAGCTGAGACTATTCGACTGTAAGACCTGAGCTGCAGCGAGTTTTTGGCAAAAATCCCTGTTAACTGTATATTTAAGGGAACACTCCCAAATCCTCGGGTCAAAGGAGCAAACGCCTCATGAGTCATCGCAAAAGGATCACAGGCATCATTTTGGCGACAGCCTGCATCAGCCTAATGATATCTGAAGTAGCTCCGGCGCAGCTTGGGGAAAAAGTAGAGGCCATTGATAAGCTGGCGAAGAAGCTCGGCTCAGCACGCCAGGCGGTGAGAACGCAGGTAAACTTTACCGTCCATGAGGTGGTCAATCCTGGCCTCACCCTGCGCGAATATACAGATAAGGACGGCGTCATCTTCGCCGTCGCCTGGGACGGCCTCAGCCAGCCCGACCTGGCCCCCATTCTCGGCAGCTATTTTGAGGACTTTTCTCAGAATATCTCGCAAAGCCCCAAGCCCTTTGGCCGCAAAGCCCAGAGCGAAGTCCAAGGCGAGAAGGTCACCGTCGTTAAGTGGGGACATATGCGCTCGGCACACGGCAAAGCCTTCGTCGCAGCAAAGCTGCCCGAAGGTGTCAAAGCTGAAGACATTCAATAGTTGTTTAGTGATTCTTGGGTCTAACGCATAGTCCGGCTAGAGGCTGTTCCAGCGCCATGACATACCGGTTACCATTGCGCAGATCGATGGCCACACCGTCTTGACCGAAGGTGAAGGCTCGGTCCGATGCCCAAGAAATCGTAATGTAGTTCTGACCAAAGGCAATGTTGTTGGCAGACTGAATGCCGTTTTTAATCGCAGTGTCTAGCTCAACCGCAGATGGCATGCGCCAAGGTAAACGATCGGTCCTTGCTGCTTCGCGGCAGCGAGCATCAGTGGCGTTTCTATCTGCCTGCTGACCAAGGTCACGCCACACTAGCTGCGTGGCCTCATCTGTCCAAATATCACTGCGTCCGCTGGCATTTGTCGTCACGACACAAAGCGTCGACAGCTCGTGATCGGTACTCGTTCTGAGTGCATTAGCATCGCCCATATCTACGTACATAGCGACTTCCCGGCCCTGTGCAGTCTCCCAGGACGAGCTCCAAACCTGATTCAAATACACCCACCCAAAACTGGGATTCTTACTTGAGCTGATGCCACTTTGCATAGCCCTCTGCAATTCGGCCGGTACCGGCAACCGCCATTTCTTCTTTTGCGCTAACGCTAACTGATCGCAATAAGCAGCGGCGGATGCCCAGTCCATCTTTGCGCTGGAATACTTCCATGTGATGAGCGGAGACTCACTCCATATAAAGCCTGCGTTGAGAGACGCCTTTGTCTTAGCACCCTTGGCTTTAGGGTCTTTAGATGCGCCGGCTTTGTCGGCAGCGGAAGCGGCCAATGCACTTACGGAAGCATCATCGCCAGGAGCCTTCAACAGCTTGCATCCCAAGACGCTGATGCTCACGGCAAATGAAATCAGAATTTTTTTGTGCGTGCTGACCATGTTCCTATCCATCCTCCAGGTCCCAAGTTTGTTTCGGGTAATCGCACAGAAACTTAAGAGCACAGCCCCACAAATTGCATTTTATCTCTCCGACCGGGGTCAAATAGGCCCCCAGAACAACAACACAACTAACTGTTTATAATAGGGAATGTTTATTTTTAATAGGAAAGCTAAAGATTTAGCGAGATAGGGCGATAATAATTTCAGGGAGACTTATGTTAAGAGCCCACATGAAATTTGCGGTACTTCTACTCGCTCTCAACGCGGGGTGTAACTCCGGTGCGTCTGGGCTAGACCGAGGCCGGGTGAAGGTCAATGGTCTATCACCCCAAGCCTCCAAACTACCTATCGTGTCGCGGGCACAAGGATCTCGGACGAGTCTGAGTCTCGGGCAATTCCAAACTAGACAAACTATCAGCTTCAAATTGCCGGACGACTTCACTACCGCTGGCTCTAGTATAGATATGATCCGTAAACGACCTGAACCTGAGCAATCAGTATTTACGAACCTTCTGATACCTAATTCGGGCTCAAGTGCAACGGCATCTAATGTCACTATGATTCGCGATGCCGATGGCGTCGCCACCGTTAGCTTCTATGCCAGCGTACTAATTCGGGCTGGGGTTTTAACCTACGGCGATAATATCATTCAGATAGATGCAAAAAATAATGAAGAAACCGTACAGACTCTGGAACTAAAATTTAACGTACGCGACTTCAATGTCGGCGGTTTAGCTATAACAGGATTCACTAGACCAAGTCAGTCCAGCCCTCAGGCCAGTGGACAGATTAGTGAACAGGGTGACTTTCAAGGCTGGTTATCATTGCTAACAGTAAGCAGTGTCGCGGAGGTTAGTCCCAGTGGCCCACCTCAATCGTTTATGCAGTCTGAGTTCTTCCGGATCATCAATCCGTAGTCAAAGCCATCAAAGGCGAAGCTCGAGGCCTACACCGACCGCATGCATAGTATCGATGACGTGCCCGCTAACCGCTTGCACACTCAGGTCATAAACATACTGGCGATAGTCGTACTGGTAGTAAAGTGACAGCGAAAAATCTGGCGATCCGAGGTACTGGATGTATTCACTGTTTAGTCGGTAATCTGTTGCTTTATTGATGGTTAAACCACTACCCGGGAACGGATAACCCAGTTCGGCCAGTCCGTGCAGTTCTCCAAGCTGACCTAGAGGAATGCTAATTCCTGATCCTACCGTCAGACTCGTAATTGCTGAGTTGACTAAGGCGATGGTAGACGGAGTATCTTTATAGAAAAATATTACTGAACTGCGTCTAATACCGCTTTGAATGCTTAAATTCGAAAACATAATCGGAATGTAATATTTCCCTTTGAACGCTATCTCTTGACTACGTAGTACTAATTCTGGCTGGTAATCCTCAACACCACTACCTGCAAGTCCACCAGTAAACAAAGTCGTAGCCCACTTATCGTAAGTCAGAGCGAGGCTAACGTTGCGCTCAAAGAGCCAAGCCTCAGTGTCGAGGCGAAATCTCGAGAAGAGTAAGATATCAAAGGCAACACCAGCATTATCATCGTTGGCAGCACCGTGGATCCAATAAGTCGGAGTATACTTTCCGGCAATTCGCAGCCATTTAGAAGCAAGGTCCTTAGCCAATTCTTGCGCCGGATCTAACTTAGCCTTCTTCTTTTTCTTTTTCGGTGGCGGCTTAGGCGCTTCGACTTTCGGCTCAGCCACCTTAAATTTGGTCACACCGCGTTTTGAATCTTGCCACCAGCTTGACTTCGCCTGGACAAACACGCGGTAGTTACCAGGCTTCAGATCTTTTTGAATTAGATACGAGGTGCCTATCTCCCCATTTTTCAGAGCGACCTGCTCCCATACCTTTCCCTGCCTAAACTTGAGCTCCACATCATACGACTCGGCATGCTCCACTGGTTTCCATGTGACTATCCGATTTTGCGCTTCTTCCTTGTATTCAAGTTCTGGTTTTTTCAGATGAGCGCCAAGCAAACGAAATATTCTTGGCGTGCTTGCGTCACTAACATCCCCATCGGCACTAATTCCGCGGACTGTCCAGCTATAGGATTTAGCCACTGGAAGCTCTGCAGAAAATTTCGAGTCTCCAGTCTTCTGCTCCAGCAACAGCTGACCGTTGTCGCCTGACACCGCAATTTGATAACTAGCGGCGTCAGGGCTCTTGGCCCAGAGAAAGGAAACCTTGCTCTTCTCTGCCCCTTTACCTGGCACGCTCATGTTGGCTTCAGGCATCATCGGCTGAACCAAAGGCATGGGTATCGTCAAATCGATCGGATCACTCCAAACACCAGGTACACCCCTGCGGTCCACAGAGCGAATCCGTATGTGGTAAACCCCAACGCCGACCCTTCCCGAGAACGATGGTTCCTTGGTGCGCTTGACACTGCCGTCAAAAGTTTTAAATTCAGAGCCTAACTTCTTAGTGAACTCAACTTCATACGATCGTGAACCGCTAGTTGCCTCCCAGGCGAAGGACACATCTTTTCCAGGTAAAGATGGTATCGCATCTGGTACTGGCACAGCATCTGACGCCGGGGCAGGTCCTGCTGCAGATGCAGCGGGAGCTGGCGCTTCTGCAGGCGCTGGCGGCCCAGCCACATCTGCTGGAGGCGGGGGTTGAACTGGCGTAACGGAAGACTCTGCATTCGGAACTGGAGCAGCGGGCACGGCTTCTGTCGCAGGCTCAGGAGCGACACTAGGTCCGTCCGTCGCTGGATCCTCAACTTTAGGAGTAGACGTCGTCACCGCCTCCGTCTGCGAAAGACAGGGAGTCGCCAGAAAAAAGCAAAAAGCAGTGGCTGCTACCCACCATCTGGGCAGCCTAGCCAAAGCGCAAACGTTCACTTTTTCAACGCTCAAATTCACTACTTGATTTGAATCTTTCCGATCTTATCTGGTGGTTTGACACCACTAACTGCGGGTACCGTAATCTCCTTAAATGAACGCACCTGACCAACTTGAGACTGGATATTTATAGTGGCGATCTCAAATGTGTAGCGACCAGGCATCAAACGCCGAGGCGCAATTTGTTGCTGGGTTGTCTTGGTCTTCACCACCGACACTCCTTTTTCATCGCGAAGAATGACAACATAGCCTTTCGCTCGCTCGACCGGCTTCCATTTGATAGTTAGATCTCCGTTAGCATCCGCAACTAAACCACCGTCTGATGCCGGCAAAATTAGTTCCGGTGGTGGCAATTTCAGCGGAGCAGTCACTTTAATCGCCTTCAGCTCAGACTCCGCCAGTAGGGCTTCATTGGCGCCGTATCCCTCGAGTTTCACGTAGTAGGTACCAAACTTTGGCAGCGTTACCTCAGCGGTTGAGCCGCTAACTGCTTGCCAAGTTGGCTTTTTGAATGCCCCATCCTCACTAAATCCGAGGCGCCATTTACTAAGCCCTGCGCCACCTTTGCTCCAAGCAAATTTCGCAGCAGGCTTGAGCAAATCAGCATTCGGATCAGTAAGATCTTTGAGGGCAATTTTGTCTGGCGTGACGACAAATGTCTTTGAACTAGACCAGGCCGACGTACCGGCAGAGTTCATCGACCGCACTGCCCATTTGTAGGTACCGGTTACGGGCACTTTCACACTGTAATCAGCTCGCGGGGATTCGCCTTCTGACAGTGCCTCTGCACTACCCGCAGCATTTACCATTCGCTCTACTTTAACTGCATAAGTATCGTCAGACTTACCCCTTTGCCAGTGCAGGCCAACTCCACCCTGTGCGTCATTCAAAGCCAATCTCACACCATCACCGGGTGACTCTAATTTTGGCACCGAAGGGGGTGGCTTAATTTCCTCTTTCGTGACGGAAAAACTACGTAGAGCTGATTCAATCCGGCGATGATCTAACTTTGATAGTCCAGCCACACGCCAATAAAAAGTACCGGCTGTTGTGACTTCGCTAGTCACTTCCTCCTGGTCCGATCCCGCTGTCAACAGAGCTGCATCCCTAAAATCTCGGTTTGGAGCAATTTTGACTTCGTAAGACTCGTAGGCAGAATCGGGTACCCAGGACAGCTTCACTTGAAGTGGCTTTCCTGACGCACTCAAAGTTAAATTGACCTTATCATTCGGCGATACTAATTCCGGTGGCTGGGCAGCGATGGCGGTGAATTTACTCACCACACTCGCTTTGAGCATTGCTGGATTGTCTTTTTTTGTTGCGACCAAACGCCAGAAATGTTCACCGCGTGCAACCTGCACAGTCAGACTGCCACTTAGCCCGGGGCTTTCACTCCCTTTAAAGCGCTGCAAAGTGGCTGGTGTTTGGCCAAGCTCTAGATAGACGACAGTACCATCGGCAAGTGGAGTCCAACGAAAATTGACGGGATTATCACCAGCTCCAATATCGACTACAGAATTTGCTGCGGGCTGAGATACCTGAATTAACTTATCTGTCTCTAACCCCTTCGAGTCTAGACTCCCACTCTTACCCTGAGCGAGCTCGAACGACTTACCTGCGGACTCCGCGGTGACCTGACCTTTAACCACCGCAACACTGGATTTGCCAGTTTTATCGCGATGGATGTTCATCTCGAGGCCCTTACCTCCCGCCGCCAATTTAGTTCCACCGATTTTGATCTCGAAACCTGGTCCTACATTTTTTTTGGTATTTTCGTTTTTTACGAAAAGTCCGCCGTTAACTAGATCGAGTGAAACCTTTCCCTGCTTCTCTTCAAGTACAATCACAGATTCCGGCTCAAGTTCGACTAGTGATTCAGAATCACTCATTCTTATGCGAGCACCTCTCATGCCAGATGCACGCACGGTATCATGGGGAAAGAGAGTTTCACCTTTTTTGACATTCTCCCAGATGAGGTTGTCGCTCGGTTTGCGCTGTACGTTGCGAGGATCGCTTTCTAGGTAAGCAATCGGATCGATATTTATACGCATCCGTACTTTCGGTGCAGTAACGTAATACCAACACATGGTCGCTACGATTCCGAAAAATGATGCGACAGCGGCAGGAACGAGCCGCCTCGACATGCTTTGCATGTGCGTCACCCGTGGCAAATAATTTGTGAATGGGATACAATGATTATACCCCGACCGACTCCCCCATGAAATACAACCCCTCGAAATCAATGTAGATAAAAGTCATTAGGCCGCCAGATTTTTGACACTAAGTTGGACCACATGAAACGACAGTTGCACTTCCCGATCGCTGGGAAAATCATCATCGTTACCCTCACAGTCCTATTGGCTGCGGTTGTGCCAATTGCCTTTAAAGCATCCGGGCTATTTCGCGACGTCTTTGGTAAACGGGAAGAAGATGCAAATCGGTCTCAAAGTCAGACCCGGTCAGCCCAAATTGAATCGATGCTCCGCAACTTGCAGGAAAAAAGCTCGACTCTTGGCACCCTTGTCCTCGAAAGATTCACCGCTAATGGCAACGACCCAAAGTCAGAGGTTTTTTTAAAGAGCCTAGATGACTTGCGATTTATCTTTTCCAAAGATGGCGATTTGGTTTCTCTCAAAATATACGAACGCGTGAATAAAGAGAATCGCGTGGTCGCAAGTCTAGTAAATAAAGCGTATTTGAAAGATTACAACCTGAAGCCTGACTACATCGACAAACTAGATCTAAAAATCACTCCTCCACTGACCGCCGCCTTTTCCGGAGAAATCCCGACAAAAAATCGCAGTGCTTCTGGGAAGATCGCCATACTCACCCTAGGTATCCCGTTAGCTAAAGATACTGCCGGAAAAGTCACTCATGTCGCGATCGCCGACATAGGTTTGGCCAGAATTCAAACAGCATTCCGAAATACTGGTGAACGCACCATTTATCTGGTCGACCGCGATGGCTACATACTCGCGCATCCGCAGGAAAAGCTTGCACTAGAACATGCTAATTACTCAAAAGTCCCCGTAGTGCGGCAGGCACTGAGTTCCCCGATGGCGCAGGGGCAGATCAGATATCAAGACAAAAAGACAGGTGCATACAATATCTCGGCATTCTCGCGAACTTCATTCGGAATCGCCGTAATTTCAGAGGCATCAGAATCGGTGATCCTTGAACCCGCGAGGCTGGTACAAAGAGAAGCCCTCTTTATCACCGGTCTCGTGGTATCTGCTGCCTTCTTCATCATCTTCCTTTTCTCTCTCACTTTGACCAGACCTATAGAAAAACTGGTACAACTAACCAAGGTGATCGCGACTGGCGATTTTAACGTCGATCCAGGAAAAATCGCCAAATCCCGAGATGAGGTTGGAACCTTAGCCCAATCTTTTGGATCGATGCTTCATGGACTTAGGGAGCGGGAAAAAGTTAAGGCTCTCTTCAATAAATTCCACGGCTCCAGCGTCACAGAGAGCTTACTTGCCAGTGATCAAGTATCCATCGGTGGGACTAAGCGCTCAGTCGTTATTCTTTTTAGCGATATCCGCTCTTTTACTAGCTACAGTGAAAGTCGCAAGCCTGAAGAAGTCGTGGGTATGCTTAACGAGTACTTTGGTTATATGGTGAACGTGATTCACCGCAACCACGGTGTAGTCGACAAGTTCATCGGCGATGCAATCATGGCAGTATGGGGCGCACCGCAAAGCACTGGTGACGATGCCTACCATGCTGTTAGAGCTGCTCTAGAGATGCGGCAAGCTTTAGCAGTGCTAAATAAAGCACGAGAGGCCCGCGGCGAAGAACCGATCTTGATTGGTATCGGACTTCATTGTGGCGATGCTATTTCAGGCACGATTGGATCAGAAAACCGGATGGAATTTACCGTGATCGGCAACACCGTAAACACCAGCTCGCGAATTGAGGCTTCAACCAAAGCCTTTGGCGCTGACCTACTTATCAGTGAGGATCTTGCTGAAGTAGTGAAAAATCGCTTCAAGATCGAGCTTGCCGGCAAGACCGAAGTCAAAGGGCGTTCAGAGGTTTTATCGCTCTTTAAAGTCCGTGGATTCATCGCGGCAGACGGCCAAGTCGAACTGGTGAAAACGCCTTATTCCGACTACGAGGCCGAGGCCGCGGACAAAGTGAAGTTGGTGAGCTAGGGACTAGCTACAGGTGTTTTCTAGCCCACCGCAATCCAGCCGCAGATCTAAGCACCCAATAATTGGATAGTTAATTCAGTTACTTGGATGACCCGCTAAAGTCCTGCCGCAGCCTACCGAAGGACTGAATAGGCCCAAATAATCTTGGGACTTGGACCCTCTTGCGGGGTCTCTGACGGGGGGCGAGGATGGCGGCAGCCGCTGCTAACAACTCTACTAAATGCACGCTTCAAGCCTTGGCGAAGCTAGTGGTCTTTATTTGCCTAGTGATGACTGCTCAAGTGTCTTTAGCTGCAGACACACTACCGCTGATTTACTCTGGACGGCTTGTCGACAAAACTGGCGCGCCACTCAAAGGGCGCATGAATATGTCGGTAGGTTTCTGGAATGCCGCTAAGGAAGGGTCACAACTCGGCGAGGTCCTCACCTTCGAGGATGTCCCACTGATCAAGGGCATGTTCACCATCTCGCTGGATCTTACCGGCACTAAAATCAGTGAAGTGTTCGGCGACGGCACGCAGCCGGTCTACATCGAGCTCACTGCGGCAGATAAAGTTTATCCTCGGCAACTATACAGCTATGTACCGCTAGCATTGAGGATACCAGTCGATAATAAAACCGTAGCTTTTGATAGCGATGGCAGACTTGGACTGGCACTCACAGCACAGCCTACGGAAAATCAGTTTCTAACTAAAAATGACAAAGGCTCACTAGTTTGGGGAACACCTACTGTAGCCTCGGCGACTAAACTACAGGGCCAAGGTATCGCGACCTCAAAACCATTGACCGGCCAAATACTTGCTTATGACGGTCAAAACTGGACACCGACAGCACCGGACAACATCAACGGCGCTGGGACAGCAATCATTCCCGTGCAGCGTGGAGGCACCGGCCTAACCGCGGTGCCATCTTACGGTGAATTACTTATTGGGAACGGTCAGGGCTACAGTCTGAACACCCTAATGGCCGGACCCGCAGAAGGTGTGATGATCAGCAACGGCAGCGGTTCGATTACCCTCGATACCGTTCAAGACATCCGAACATCAGCGTCGCCGAGCTTTTCCGGGCTCACCATTTTAACCATGCAAAATCAGCTGCTGAAAGCTGACGGCACAGGAAATCTCGCTGGCGCATCGGCGAGTGATATCACCAGCACTCTCGGTTTCACCCCGGTTAATCGGGCGGGTGATACCATGCTTGGTCCTCTTGCAATACCGCGCATCATTCAATTCGGCACGAGTGCTCCTGCACTTAGTACTAACGGCAATGGGTCCATCTATTTCGACCAAACCTCTGGCCAATTCAAAGTGTCGCAAAATGGCAGCGTCTACACCCCCCTAGTGACCGGCGGATCGCTAACTAGGGTTGCCACTGGCACTGGTTTAATCGGCGGACCAATTACAGTGTCTGGAACGATAAGTTTAGCCAACACCACGGTCACCGCCGACAGCTACACGCGCGCTGATATCACTGTAGATGCTCAAGGCCGAGTAACTGCAGCTGCGAATGGCGGCAACATCAATCTGGCGACGGACGCTACTGGGATCCTGCAGGTCCCAAACGGCGGTACCGGTGCCGCTTCATTCACGAATAATGGCGTGATCCTCGGCAACAACACCGGCAATCTGCTGTCCACAGCAGCAGGCCTCCCAGATCAGATTCTACGGATACCATCCACTGGATCCATGCCGTCATTTGGTGCAATTGATGTCAGCAAATCAGCGGCTGTGACTGGCACGCTCCCTTTATCAAATGGTGGTACCGGAGCGGACTTAAGTACTAGTGGTGGACCAGGGCAATATCTTAAACAGAGTACCGTCGGTGGAGTGATCACAGTCGGCAGCATGAGCTCGGCCGAAGTTACTTCTGCTCTTGGCTATACACCCGTGAATAAATCGGGTGATACCATGAGCGGCATCCTCAACCTTGGCACCAACAACTTAAATAGTGTGGGCGCGATAGTCATGAGCCCTGCCAAGACACTACTGCTCAGCAACAACGCCACAGATCCATCCGGATTAATCGCTGCCGATTCTGGGAAAACTTGGTTCGATACTGCGAGCAAAAAAATAAAATATTGGGACGGAAGCATCACTCGCGCGGTTGGCCTTGATGGAGCCGGAGTGACCAGCTTAAATGGACTCACCGCGAATTCTCAGTCTTTCTCTGTACCAGGAACAACTGGCATAGCCCCTAACTGGACCTCTGCAGTTAGTACTCATACTTTAAATATACCAATGGCCTCAGGGACGGGCGTCACGGCGGGCCTACTCTCGAACGCCGATTACTCCAGCCTAAACAGCAGGTTAAGTAGCATCGTCGCGGGCACCGGCATTTCGGTAAACACAATCAACACGACTGCTACGATCAGTCTCGCGACTATTGGGTCTGTGGGTACTTATACTAAAGTGAGCGTAGATAATTACGGTAGGGTGGCATCCGGAGGCACTCTCAATGCGAGCGATATCCCACCCCACTCTGCCGCTCTTATCACCAGCGGTACTTTAAACACGGCAAATGGTGGTACGGGTTTATCTGCAGTTGGCAGCGCCAATCAGATCATGGGTGCAAATGCAGCTGGCTCAGGATTGGAATATAAAACGGTGGCGGGTACAACCAACCAAATCAGCGTCGCCAATAGCGCTGGTACGATCACGCTCTCAACACCACAATCAATCAATACCACGTCAAGTCCTACGTTTACAGGCATGGATTTAAGTGGAAATTTGGACGTCAGCGGTACGATCACCGAGCGTGGGGTCTTCTCGCCGGCAGTCAGCAGCGCTGGGCAGGGACGCATCTATTTTGATGCAACATCAAACGATTTCAGAATTTCGCAAAACGGCGGTGCTTATACCCCTCTAGCCACTGGCGGCACAGTGACCACGGTCAGTGCAGGTAGTGGTCTTACTGGTGGACCAATCACAACCACAGGCAGTCTAAGTTTAGCGACGATTGGCACGGCTGGGACCTACAGCAAAGTGATCACCGATACCTACGGGAGGGTCACAGGGGCGACGTCGCTAATCGCGGCAGATTTGCCGCCACACTCTGCTGCACTGATCACTAGCGGTACATTAAACACAGCAAATGGCGGTACGGGTTTATCTGCAGTCGGCAGTGCTAATCAGATCATGGGTGCAAATGCTGCTGGCTCTGCTCTTGAGTATAAAACGGTGGCGGGAACAGCCAACCAAATTGCAGTCACTAACAGCGCCGGCACGATCACACTATCGACACCGCAATCTATCAATACCACATCAAGTCCTACGTTCGCTGACATGGCTCTAAGCGGTACTCTGGATGTCAGCAGTACGATCACCGAGCGCGGGATCTTATCACCGGCTGTTAGTAGTGCCGGACAAGGACGCATCTATTTTGACGCAACAACTAACGATTTCAAAATCTCGCAAAACGGTGGTGCTTATACACCTCTAGCCACTGGCGGTACAGTAACCACAGTCACCGCGGGTAATGGTCTTACTGGTGGACCAATTACAACAACAGGTAGTCTTAGTTTAGCGGCCGTAGGCACAGCTGGTACTTACAGCAAAGTGATCACCGATACCTACGGACGGGTCACTGGATCGACTTCGCTAATCGCAGCGGATTTACCGCCTCATTCTGCTGCTTTGATCACTAGCGGTACATTAAATACGGCAAATGGTGGTACGGGTTTATCTGCAGTCGGCAGTGCTAATCAGATCATGGGGGCAAATGCTGCTGGCTCTGCTCTTGAATATAAAACGGTGGCGGGCACAGCTAACCAAATCAGCGTCGGCTATAGTGCTGGTACGATCACCCTATCAACACCGCAATCAATTAATACCACATCAAGCCCTACGTTTGCGGGTATGGCCCTTAACGGCAATCTCGGCGTCGGCAACACGGCTCCGAGCTCGATGCTTGACGTCAGCGGTGCAATTACCGAGCGAGGCATGGCAGTACCGACGCTCAGCAGCGCAGGACAAGGACGTATTTACTTTGACTCAACATCAAACGATTTCAGAATTTCACAGAACGGCGGTGCCTATGCGCCCCTGGCTACTGGCGGTACAGTAACCACAGTCACTGCAGGAAGTGGTCTTACCGGTGGACCGATCACAACCACAGGCAGTCTTAGTTTAGCGGCCGTAGGCACGGCTGGGACCTACAGCAAAGTCATCACCGATGTGTACGGAAGGGTCACTGGCTCGACATTGCTAATCGCGGCGGATTTGCCACCACATTCTGCTGCTCTAATTACCAGCGGTACATTAAACACAGCAAATGGCGGTACGGGTTTATCTGCAGTCGGCAGCGCCAATCAAATCATGGGGGCTAATGCTGCTGGATCGGGCCTAGAATATAAAACGGTGGCGGGCACTGCTAACCAAATCAGCGTCGGCAATAGCGCTGGCACGATCACACTATCGACACCACAATCAATCAACACCACATCAAGCCCTACGTTTGCGGGTATGGCCCTTAACGGCAACCTCGGTGTCGGCAACACAGCTCCGAGCTCGATGCTTGACGTAAGCGGCGCAATCACTGAGCGAGGCATGGCGGTACCGACGCTCAGCAGCGCAGGACAGGGACGCATCTACTTTGACTCAACAACAAACGATTTCAGAATTTCCCAGAACGGTGGTGCTTATGCGCCCCTGGCCACTGGCGGTACAGTAACCACAGTCACAGCGGGAAATGGCCTTACCGGTGGACCGATCACAACCACAGGTAGCCTTAGTTTAGCAGCCGTAGGTACAGCTGGTACGTACAGCAAAGTAATCACTGATACCTACGGAAGGGTCACGGGATCTACGTCATTGATCGCTGCGGATCTGCCACCGCATTCTGCTGCACTGATCACTAGCGGTACTTTAAACACCGCAAATGGTGGTACGGGTTTATCTGCAGTTGGCAGTGCTAATCAGATCATGGCGGCAAATGCTACTGGCTCTGCCCTTGAATATAAAACGGTTGCAGGAACAGCCAACCAAATCAGCGTCGGCAATAGCGCTGGCACGATCACACTATCGACACCACAATCAATCAACACCACATCAAGCCCTACGTTTGCGGGTATGGCTCTAA
>JAPLFY010000135.1 GCA_026390435.1 Pseudomonadota bacterium | reverse complement strand
AATGACAGGTTGTTCATAAGTTGAGTCGTGAGCGGGCAAGAGTCGAGAAGTACAAGAAACACAAACGAGGGAACTAACTGCGTATTTGAACGCCAGGGAATCTTATTTTTTCTTTACTTGATTTGGTCCATGACAGGCACTTCACCCAACAGCCTAAAATAATTAGAATGATTGAAAAAAGATGGTATCAGTTTGTAAGTTTTCAGCAGCTTAGCGCCAGTGCCTGACCCCATTAAAGCATTAAAGCTTCCCGTTAAAGATGATGTTTGGCTGCGTAAACTCCAGCGCAAAAACATCGCCTCGCCTGATCGGACCGACGCCAGCAGGAGTGCCGGTAAACACGATATCGCCAGGGACTAACGACGTTGACGCCGCTAAGTGCGTTAGAAGGGCTGGGATGGAATTCAACATCAATCGGGTATCCCCCTGCTGGCACAGCCGATTATTAAGCGTAAAGCGGAACTGGATCGCGTCTAAATCGGGGAATCGGTCCTTTTCTACGAAATCACTTAATAGCCCTGAACCTGCAAAACTCTTTGCTGCAGTCCACGGAAGGCCCTTAGCTTTGAGCTGATTTTGCACCTCACGGCGCGTCAAATCGAGTCCGAGACCTAGAGCTGACACGGCGCGCCAGTCGCATTTTTCGCCGAGCTTTATATCCTCACCAACGAGCACTACTAGCTCTGCCTCATGATGAAACGTTTCACTGTCGTAGGCCAAATCTCCAGTCGCGAGCGGCCTGAGCGATGTTGTTGTCTTCAAAAAAACAATCGGTACACTCGGCACTTCGTTGCCGAGCTCACGCGCGTGATCTGCGTAATTACGACCGATACAATAAACGTTGCGCACTTGCTGCACCGATCTGCTTGATGGTGCATCCACAATATTGATTTCGTAGCTAGACTTCATTCGTGAAGTACTCCAGCAAATTTTTTCTTCGATGTCACGTGCCAGACTATTAAACGAGAGACCCAAGGTCAAATTGGAGATTTTCGGGTCGGGCACGAATAGCACTTAATTAAGACCTAGTCATTTCTTGGACTTCTTGTGCAGCATGGTTTTGGCGACTGCTCTGGAGTGTATTAAAAGCCGGTAACTTTTCTGCCTTCTCTTGATTGCTCGCGGTTCATATCGATCTGGTCTCTGCCCTACGAGAGACTGGGTCATCAGGATTTCGATCATTTCAGATTGGTGCAGTCGCTTACCTCGCACGGCATTCACAAGACGCCAGACTGACATGATCTGCTGCGTGGCACGAAAGCTTACCTCTGATGTTAGGCAGCGCTTAGTCGCTGCTACTACACACATGGTTTCTCTAACTAGATTATAGGCAAGCATATGCACCCAAACCTCCTTGACTACCATTTCCTCAGATGTGCTACGGACGACATCCATTCCAAGTATTGTTTTGATCGACCTAAAGTTGAGTTCGACTTGCCATCTTTTGCGGTAAAGGTCAGCTAAGTCGGCTTTAGGTACCTTCTTAGAGTCGGTATGAGTGGTCAGGATGAATTTAGTTTTAGGGCGAAACCCTTTTGGAGCGCATGTAATTTTAATGACCCGCACTTCGATTTTTTCCGGCAGTGCTTCGTGCTCCGGAAGCGAAATACTACAACTTTGATCTCTCCAACGTGGTCGCTCAATCTCGATGATTTGATCATCCAGTTTGGGATTGATTCGCCACTGACTAGTCTTTTTGAGCTCCGTGACAATATACACAGCGACGATACGCCCAATGGGAAAGGCTACTCCTGATTTTTTATTTGCCTTTCCATGTGTATTTTCTCCATGCCTTATAAACTTTTTGGCATTAGATTTAGTATCCGGCATGGAGAATCCGCTGCCGTCGACCACTAGCACTCGCCCATGTGCCCAGACTTCTTTCGCCTGCTGGTTTAAGTCTTGACCGAGGCTTCGCACGATCGTTTGCAAAAGCTCCAAAGGTAAACGCTTTTTCGCAGTTCAATAGGCTTCGGTAGGCGTCGAGCAGACTTCTTTTCTTTGCGCCTTTAAAATTGTCGCTACTTGAGTAACGGCTCGGCGGCATGAGCCATAGTCGCTGAGCACCTATGAGGTTGTAGTGAACAACATCTGAGACCTAGGCTGCCGTTTTGTCTATAGTTTTATGTGCTTAGCGCTTAATTAAGTGCCATTCGTGCCTGACCCCATTAATGCCGTATAGCCTTCGCGAAACGTCGGGTACAAAAACTGGTAGCCGGCATCCAGAAGACGCTGGTTACTGACCCTCTTGTTGCCACGCAGGAAATGGCTCGCCTCGCCCTCAGTTGTGGTCTTTAGCGAGACTCCAAGCTGCACTGCCAACCAATTCGCCACCGTAGCCCGCGTCGCGCTTTCGCAATCAACGCCGTTATAAATCCTGTCGGGCTGCGCCAGTCCGGAACAAAAGCGAAGTATGACTGCAGCATCATCACGGTGGATTCGATTAGTATAGCCACTAGCATTAGGATTAACAGCCATGGTGCCGCGGCGCACGGACTCAATAAAACTCGTTCTGCCGGGGCCGTAAATGCCTCCGAGGCGCACCGAGGTATCACCGCGACGCAACAGAGACTCACCACGAACGATGCACTGGCTCCCAGCACTCGCTGGCTCAGTGGGCGAATCTTCGGTCACTACTTCGCCGTCTCCCTGATTGTAAACTGATGTACTCGAAGTCAGCAGCAACCGTGACCCTTTTGTGCCCTTCTGTTCCAGAAATTCGAGAAGCCGCGATAGACTCCGCACATAAATATCTTCATAGGCTTGAGAGCTACTGTCATTGGGTGATGCGCATAAAAAAATCCGGTCAATCCCGGCTGGCAGCACCGCAAGGCTACCATTAACGATGTCTGCGGCGATCAAATGCACACCTTCGAGCCTTACACCTTCACTGCGCCGAACCCCAAACACCTCAAGATTTGGCACCAGAGCAAGATCGCTCGCGACCTTTGAACCAACGTAACCGCATCCAGCAATCAATACGCGTTCCATCGCTTCTCCAATGAATCTTTCAGCAGTTCGACATCGCCGCGTCGCGCCAGACGATCCGCTTGTTCCAGGTCCAATTGCACAGGGTACTTGAGCACCATGCCACTGACAATGTTTCGGCCTGAATTTTTACTCCGATAAAGCATTAAATCTGCCGCTTTGATGATGTCCTCGGCACGACCACGAAAGCCGCGCTCAACCCAGGCGACACCAATACTGGCATGAACTCGGACATGATGTCCTTCGCAGTCAAAGGCAGCCTCTGCAATAGCTTGCCGCAGCGCCTCGCCTAAATCACGAAGATACCTATAATCCATCGCCTCACAGGCCACGATAAATTCATCGCCACCAAACCTCGCAAGGATATCACGCGGGCCAAAGCTCGCAATGGTGGGCAACAAGCGCCCGATACCACTTAAAACATGACTACCCACCAAATGATTAGTCGAATCATTCACTGATTTGAAGTGATCGATATCCAACATTATGATGCCGGCGCCGAAGCTACCCTTGCGGCAATCTTCTAACAATTCCAAATAACGCTGATTAAAACACCGCATGTTAGCCAGGCCCGTTAGATCATCGGTCAAAGACAACACTTCAAGCTTATGATTCGCCTGCCTTAACTCATCCGTCATGGCTTTCAAACGCAGTACACTGCGCACTCGCGCCACGAGTTCAGCATCAGAGCAATCTGAGCGCAGGAAGTCATCAGCACCCATCTCGAGTCCTGCTACGCTGCGAGAGCCTTCGTCCTCATCACCGCGGTTAGCAATGATAATACCGGTATGACGATTTTCTTCAAATGATCTAATCTCACGGATAATTTCTTCACTTTTAGCAAAAAAATCACCGCCACTGATTAATAAGAGATCCGGGTGATAGTAGCGAAAGCGCTCAATTGCCTCAGAAGCACTGCCAACTCCAATGACCACGCTGCCAACGCAGATCTTAGCCGTCTTTAGAAGATGCATTAGCTCAAAACGATGTCGATCGTCAGGATCGACAATTAGAATTCGCATTGGCCGCAAAGTTGCTGTTGCCTTCCAGTCCACATCCGACTCCTACCGAGTTTGAATTCAGGCTGGCAACTGCCTCTATCAGTCGCCGGAATCTACTTGGCTATCGGCACATTTTTACAAAAATTAACACCGTCTCAGCAGGTCGACTTAAGGGCACAATATGATTATACTTTTATGGAGTACTCGAACCTGGTTTAGGTGCAAGACAAAAACTTCCGGCATTAAGACAAGCGATTTCCCTACCCACGCCTCATACTTACCGGATTTACAAACTCAATACATTCAAGAATATACGAACTATTACCGACGACACACTCTAAGCAAGTTAAAATCAGATACGGACTGGAGTTGCCACTCTGCCGTAAAGCCGCACCGCCGGAAACCATGTTATGTCGCAGCGCTCATACAATTTCAGCCTCCGCCAGCGACTGCTGGCAGCAAGCCTGCGCATTGCAATTGCGGTCACAGCAGCCACAGTTCTAGGCGGAACTTTCGCGCTGTACCTTTGGCTAGACACTCTCCAGGTATTCGACTTAAAGCAAGAACAGCTTGCCACCATAGTTGATAGCAAACCACAGGACAACACGCTGATTTTGTCTCGAGACGGCCAAAAGATTGGTGAGGTCTTTAGCCGCTACCAGGTCCACGTACCGTTCAAAAAAATCCCTAAAGGTATCATCGATGCCGTATTAGCAATTGAGGATCGGAGCTTTTGGGATCACCAAGGATTTGACCCCAAAGGCATACTTAGAGCCACCTGGGTTCATTTGCGTGGCACCAAGAGCCAGCAAGGAGCCAGCACGATCACGCAGCAGGTCGTGCGCAACTTCCTCCTGACTAACGAACGATCGATGCAAAGAAAAGTGCAAGAGATTGGCCTCGCGGTTCAGCTCGAGCGGCAACTCACCAAGGACAGAATTCTCGAGATTTACTTAAACACCATGTTTCTTGGCAACGGATCTTACGGTATCGGCGCGGCTTCCCAACGCTATTTTGGCAAGAACCTAGTCGATCTTGCACCTCAGGAACAAGCACTGATCGCTGGACTCTTTCAGTCGCCCAGTCGTTATAATCCCGCTCGCTATCCGAAACGTGCCAAACGTCGTCAGCTGCAAGTACTGTCAGCCATGCACCAATCAAAAATGATAACAGCGATAGAGCTGCAAGAACTCACGACGGCCAAATTACTTTATAAAAACTATCGACCGCTTAACGAAGAGTTTGCGCCTTATTTCATCGACTATATCAAAGATGAAGCGCAGAAACTTCTTAGTAAGAAAGGCAACATATCTGGCCAAGGTTTACGTATCCACACAACCTTAGACACTCACTTACAGAAATTGGCGGAAGCTGGTCTCAACGGATCCGGAAAACTCCTGGATGAAGCAGCCAAAAAAGTTGCGTTCGTACGCAATAAAGATGGTGAGAATCTCAAGGCTACCCTTGAAGCCGCCCTACTTTCCGTGGATCCTAATACTGGCGAGATCCTCGCCATGGTTGGCGGGCGAAACTACAACACGAGCAAGTTCAATCGTACACATCAGGCTCTAAGATCCCCAGGATCTGCATTCAAACCAGTAGTCTATGCTCAGGCTTTGGCGCAGAACTGGAAATGGAGTGACTTAATTTTCGTGTCCCCTATCACTATCGACAACTATCGACCACGGACCCCTGACGAGGACTTTGGCAAAGAGACGACACTACTGCGCGCTTTCTATCGATCTATGAATACACCCACCGTCGAAATAGGACAAAAGATCGGGCTGAAGCCGATAGTTGATATGGCCCAGCGCCTAGGTATTCGTACCCCTCTCAAAGCTGAATTTGGCACCCTGCTCGGTAGCTCCGACGTTAGCATGATGGACCTTTCCCGCATGTACAGTTCATTTGCTAACTCGGGAAAACTCGTCGAACATATCGCGATTACAAAGATTACAACTCGCGATGGCAAGATACTCTATCAAGCCTCCCCGGTAAGCGCGCGAAGCACGAGTGCTGTATCCCCTCAAATCGCATTCCTGATGACTGAGGGTATGCGCACTGTATTACAATTTGGTACCGCAGCATCAGCTGGTCACCTAGCTAATTATGCCGTTGGCAAAACAGGTACCTCCAATGACTCAACGGACAACTGGTTTTGTGGATACGCACCGAATCTTAGCACAATCGTCTGGGTAGGAACTGACGAGCACGCACGCATGTTTGGTAACGCCACCGGCAGTAAGCTCGCTCTTCCTATTTGGGAAAAATATATGGCTGCGGCCTTTAAAATAAGGCCCCCAACCCATTCGAATCCTCCGGACAACGTTGTCGCCACCGTGGTCAATCCACATTTTGGTACTCGGGCAGATACCGGCGTTCGGATGTACTTCTTAAAAGGCAACGAACCTCCAGCCGAGTCGGCGGCATCAGCATTAGAAGCACTATCGGCAGCAAGCGCCGCGGGGTATCGTGATGTTTTCAGGAACTAAATCAGCAAGCATAACAATAAGGACACAGACATTAAGCCTGTACCTAATGCTGATGCTTCCCGGCTGCACGACTAGTGAGAAGAACATCTCAGGAAGTCGCTCGGCGCCTAGATACGCTGTAGAATTTGCCATTGCCCTACCGAGTGAGCGACCGCCTAGACGATCCATCGATATAGAACTCGAGCAACCTAAGCCAAAATCAACGCTAGATTTGCCTGCAGCAACTGTTGCAAACCCGACTGAAATAAATCACTGCCGTGAAATTCTGCAGCGTTTTGGCCAGACTTATAAAAGGCTATTCGATGCACTTCCTCCGCATAGTATTGAAGGCTTAAAAAGCGTCGCCGAAAAAATTGCACACTCTGATACCAATATCTGCGAACAGGCAACACAGCGCCGCGATCTGATTCAAAGTGCTCTAGACACCATCAACTTGCACTCTGGGAAAGTCGGAGTACTACTTCCACTAACAGGACCCTATGCTAAAGATTCAAATTACATTGTGGCGGGGATGCGGGCAGCATTCTCTGAGACAGGCAAATCTTTTGACCAGAGATTTGTTCTGAAAGATAGCGGCACCTCCCTACAGTCCATGGATAAAGCTATGGCTGAATTAGTGCTCAAAGACCAGGTTGGTCTGGTTATTGGTGGATTCACTCATACCCACGCCGAGCACCTAGCCCAGTGGAGTGAGAGACTATTTCTGCCGGTGATTCTGCTGAATCGTGACCGTGACTTAACCAAGCCGTCTAGATATGCATTTATGGTCTATCCGGATGAGGCGCGATTGGCAGATTCCCTCGCCACAGCTCTTCACGATAGGCGATTACGTAGAGTTGCCGTACTTAAACCGCTGGGCGGCAAGGCAGATAAGGTGACAAATTACTTTACCCAAAGCATTCGTACCCTAGGTGGTGAGATTCGCACGGAACTCACCTATACACCTGGCAATTTTGAAAGCATGCAGGCAGCTGCCCATCAACTATTCCAAATGAGCGTAACTGGTCGCGAAGATGAACTACGTGCTGCCCATAAAAAAGCCAAAGAAGATGCCGAAGCAGAGGGCGTAACTTTCAACCCGAAAATGGTCTTTCTAAAACCAAAGATCGAATTTGACGCAGTATTCATCCCAGATGATTTTCGGACAGTTAGGTACTTTGCCAAGATATTCCGCTATAACCGCGTCGAACGCATCACAATGATAGGCAATCACGAATGGCGCTCGCCGGCTTTAATACAGCCTTATGACGACCTACTCGGCGAAAGTCTATTTGCTGATTTCATAGGAAGTTACGCAAAAATTCCGACGGGAATCCAGACCCCAACAACGAGCTCGCCCTATTTTGTCGATCCCCAAAGCGTCACTGCCATCGATTTTCAATTGGTAGGCTACAGGTCAGCACAAGTCGCAAAGGCCTCGTTTGACTCAACACAAACACGACGCCAAATCGCAACAGCAATGGCGAAGATGACTGCTGAGCAGGTTGGATTTCCCGGCAAAGGGCGACTATTTGACGATACTAGGCACTCAGCCTGGCCCACTTACTTGTTCACCATTCACAAGGATGGACTCAAGATCGAGGCGAGCAATCCACGCGGT
Organism: Pseudomonadota bacterium; assembly: GCA_026390435.1. GTDB lineage: Bacteria > Bdellovibrionota_B > Oligoflexia > Oligoflexales > CAIYRB01 > CAIYRB01. Next base: position 30,760 of record JAPLFY010000135.1, on the reverse strand, counting down.
CTGTCGGCAAAATCAGTGCAGCCAGATGCTAAACGCGGGTAATCTGGTAGAGCGTACCACTGACTTCACGGCCTAGAGTGGGATCTATGGGAATAGATTTAGCGATCCACGCAAAGCCGGCCTGCTTTAACTCATCGCGCAGTTCATCCGCATGTGGCCTATTCTGATCGGCCAGAATAATGCTGCCTCCAGCTGACAGCATAGCGCTAAAGCTAGCGACCAAGGGTGCGACATTGCGCTGCTCGTAGATCACATCTGATGCCAGAATTAAATCGAAAGTCTCTGGAAGCGGGGTACGCCAATCCAGTAGCAAGGTACGCACAGAGCCAAATCCATTCGCCTTTGCATTTTCCTCGACAAACCTGAGAGCCGTCGCATCATAATCGGTAAATGTAACATCCATGCCTTTTATCAACGCGGCGATTCCAGGCAGGCCTAGACCACACCCGAGTTCTATAGCCTTGCCACCTGCAGGCCACTCCAAACTCAAAACCTCTTCCGCCAGGTACCTGGCTACAGGCCATAGGGTAGCCCAGTAGGGCATGTATTCGTCTTGGTGGTAAGCCGACTCTACCTCACCCAAATCTAGCAGTTTTTCCGGAGACTTGGGACGGACTAGAGTGATGCTGTGGCCACGGAGGGTTAGAGACTCGACCAAGGTACCACCGATGACTTGATCGGACACAGCCGGCATCTCATAAACATTTTTGTGTTTTGTCATACTTTAGTTTACTGACCTATTAAACATCCATCGGAAGAGGCAGGTGGCTGACCTGGAGCAAATCATACTGAGCTAACACCGGCAAAAGATTTGTAACGCTACTCGCGCCCATCGCATCACTCACTGACGTGAAGAAGCAGATATTCTCCGCGCCACGCACAACCCTGGAGACATTTCCGGAGTCAGTTTGAATGCCACGTTCACCTAGGACCGCCGCAGTCCGCTGGGCCACCGCACTACCAGAATCAAGCCATGTCACGGGCCACTGGGCAGCTTGCTTAAGCTCGTCTAGCAGTAACGGAAAGTGGGTGCAGCCGAGAACAATCGTATCGACCGAATTTGGCTCCGCACCAAACTCTGACGATCTATGTTTATACGCGAAAAAAGGCGCAATCTCTTGTCGCACTTGCTCTATGACAACCGATTCACCGCGTAGTTTAGCCTCGGCCAAATCCACAAGGAGCTTCGATCCCACCTTTAACACCGTCACGTGGCGAGCATGCTGATCAATCAGTTCATCGGTATAGGGACGAGTAACAGTGGCTGAAGTGGCTAGTAACCCCACTACTCCAGACTTAGTGCCCGCAGCAGCCGGCTTCACAGCTGGCACCACACCGACTACGGGAATCCCAAACTTCTGGCGTAGCGCCGGCAAGGCTGCAGTGCTCGCAGTATTGCAAGCCACCACAATCACATCAACCGGCACCGTTGCGAGCATCTGTCCCACGGTAGCTAAGGTCCACTTCGTGACCTCCGCCGGGGACCGCGTTCCATAGGGAAAATGCGCGTTATCGGCTGCATAAACGAAACGCGCGTGCGGCAACCGAGACTGTAATTCAGACAAGATGGTCAGTCCGCCGACGCCGGAATCAAAGACACCGATCGTTGGTGTATCTCTCGGATTCAAGCAGCCCTCACGGTGCCAGCACTAGCCGGGTCACCCCAGTACCAACGGTTCGCGGGTAAATGTGGCGAAAATTGGGAATGGGCGGGAAATCTGTGGATCCAGAGTCTAAAGCCACGTGACGCAGAATCCGCACTACCTTACCGCGTAGATGCGCAATATTCATCCGTCGTAAAATCTCTATACCGCCAACGCGCCCATGTTTGATGGACCTACTGACGTGAATGAGATCCCCTTCGTTCTGTCCATTCATCGCCAGTAACATGACGATGTGATGATCTTGGAGCAGAAGATCACCAGGCCTGGCACGATCTAAATCGCGTCCGATGTCCACAAGGTTGTAATCACGCAGGTGGTCGGCCGACATGCGTTTAAGCCTCTGAGTCGCCAAATAAGGATAATCGAGGCCAGCCTCGTTCAGTAGGCGATGGACGAAATGACTACAGTCAACACCACATCGTTTACAAACTTGGCAGGCGGAACGGCGCTTCTTCACCGGTAAATGCTTTTTGCTCTCGACACAAGCACGACAGGACTCGCAGTCGGCTTGGTCACCGATAGCATTGCCACCCCAGACATAGGGAACGTAGGTACGCTGTCCGTAGCTCTGAGCTATGTCTAGCAAACTACTGCGCAGGTGCTCGGCTTCCGTCGGCACTGGCACTGATGAGAGCGAGCTCTTACGGACCTTCCCATCGAGGCGCGGCGCAGCAGCCTGCATAGGCAGGGCGCACATCACACCTGAGAGTAAAAATCCGGCGACAATGCTCGGTCTAAATGCTTGCAGAAAAGGCCTCACATCTCGGTAGTTACGAACGCGATAAACATTGTTATAAAGGTCCTATCATGGTTAAAGGGGGCTTGGAAACCCAAGTATTCCATAATAATAACTTTATGCCCTATATTCGGTGATTTAACAGTGCTTAAGAAAGTCTGAAAATGGCCACTTCGATGTGGCACTGACGAGGCACTAATGCAATGAACGCACTGATAGGCAACGGCCCGAAGAAGGTAATCACACGCTTTGCGCCAAGCCCGACCGGCTATCTCCATCTAGGCCATGTAGCCTCAGCAATATTCGTCTGGGGCGTGGCTCGCTCTGCCTCGGCACGTGTTTTGCTGCGCATGGAAGACCATGATACCGGGCGATGCCGACGTGATTATGAAGAGGCCATATTCGCCGATCTTGCATGGCTCGGCTTTGCCCACGACAACACAGATTTTCGGTTTGCCGTCAACTCTACCTACAGACAGAGTGATGCCTGCGTTCACTTTGAGTCAGCATTGTCACAGTTAATTGCATCGGGTCAGGTGTATGCTTGCAATTGCTCCCGTCAGGAAATTCTACTTCGTAACGGCAGTGCTAACGCTGAGGAGCTTCGCTACGATGGCTACTGCAGGACACGCGGTATTCCACTTGATGCACCAGACGTTGGCCTGAGGCTACAGATTCCTCACACCGAGTTAGGATTTGATGATCTTCACCTTGGCATGCAGACACAAACTCCGGCCTTTCAATGCGGGGACCTACTGCTGAAAGATAGGCATGGCCAATACACCTATAACTTTGCCGTCGTTGTCGACGACCTACGTCAGGGAATCAATCTGGTCATTCGCGGCGAGGATGTATTGCATGCGACGAGTCGACAGCTTTGGTTAGCAAATAAATTGGGTGGATCTGACGCCATCTCATATTTCCATCATCCACTGATTATGGGCAGTAACGGCCAAAAACTTAGCAAACGCTTACTTGATAGTGCTATCGCCAGCCGTCGACTAGCTGGCGAAGATCCGGAAGTAGTACTGGGGGAGGCGGCTCACGCGGTAGGGTTGCTGGACGCAGCGCGCCCTTTGACCGTCTTAGAACTACCGCAACTACTTTCGACACACCTGTCAAAAAAAGGTCGTAGCCATGGCGGAATTTGAATTCATCGACTGGCTTGCCGCAGAATTAACAGCAAAGCACCCACCCAATCGCGTACTCACCATTGGTCTGGGCGACGACACAGCGCTGCTACCGCCAGCACCGCACGGGACTTTACTAGCAGCAGATATGATCATGGACGGCGTCCATTTTGACCTAAAAAAATCAGGCCCCCAACTTGCCGGCCGCAAGGCACTGGCCGTCAATCTTAGCGATATAGCGGCCATGGCCGGCACGCCCACCAATGTCACCGTCTGCTTAGCGCTGCCACGAATCGGCGGTGAACAGCTAGCGAAAGAGATAATGCGGGGAATGCTACCACTCGCAGAGCAGTTTGGCGTAGCTATCGCGGGCGGAGATACCAATTCTTGGAACGGTCCGTTAGTGATCAGCGTCACTATTACAGGCACTCCCCACGAGCACGGCAGCGTCCAGCGAGGCGGTGCCAAAGTCGGTGATTGGATCTGCGTGACTGGTGACCTAGGTGGCAGCATCACCGCTAAACACCTTAATTTTATACCGCGCATCGACGAGGCCAAGACATTGCACCGGCAATTTGGCCTAACTTCTATGCTCGACCTTAGTGACGGCCTAGGTTCTGATTTACGCCATATTCTGCGCGCCAGCGGCGTGGGTGCAACCATTAATAAAGCAACCATACCAATCAGCGCCGCTGCAATGGACAAAGCCAAACAAAGTGGCAAAACAGCTCTAGATCACGCGCTAAGCGACGGTGAAGACTTCGAACTTTGCTTTACTCTGCCGCCGGCAGCAGGTGCCGCCTTGATCCAGGCGCAACCATTCGGACCCTCTTTAGGAGTGCACAAAATTGGGGAGATTATGCAGGCAACAGGGCTATACTGGGAAGACGGAACGCCGGTAACCGCGACTGGCTATATCCACCAGATGAAGTAACTTTTACTTAATCAAACAAGGACCAGATCGCCATGAGATTGATCAAAAATCTGGTTTATGCACTAGCCGCAATGATGAGTCTAAGCATCGTGAGTTCCGAGGTAAAAGCGGATCCAGTGAGGGCGGGTGACCCACTTGGCACCGTTATGGACGTCGTGTCTCGAAACGAAAAGTTACAGACCCTGAGTAAAGCTATAAAAATCGCCGATATGGGCGAGATCCTAGGACACATGCAAAATATTACCTTATTTGCTCCAACCAACGCAGCTTTTGCGCAGTGGACTGACGAGGAATTGAGACGACTGTTTCAAAACAAAGCAGCACTGACCTCGTTAATAGAATTCCATGTCAGTGAACAACGCATCTCCTCGAAAGAAGCGGAGCAGATGGACTACGTCATGACGCTTCTCGGGAAACTAGCCTCACTAGATTACGATGGCACCGACCTAATGATTGATGACGCCAAGATTATCGTTCGTGACATTCCGGCAAGTAACGGGGTGATTCACGTCATAGACACGGTGCTTGAGCCCTAAAAAAAATTCCCGCGGGGATTTTTCCTCGGCTGCCGGCGTTTATTAACGTCTGACCTGTTCACAATTAAGCCTGATAATTCAACTACCTATATTGGTAGTTTTTTTGTTTAAGTTTTGCAATCCAACAACCGTTTAAATGAAAAGAAGTTAGTAAAGACGAGTCACGAAGGAATACTTATGGCAGCCGATGCGAAACTACAAAGGTTGGTGAATCTGAAAATCATCACTGGCGCTTTAGTCGGCACCTTGTTCACAGTAGCCTGTTCAAGCAGTAACTTCGCGTCTAGTTCCGGCAAGTCACCATCAAACACACCATCCATCAAATCCGCAACTCCTCCTAAGGACGGGGTAGACACACAAGGAAAAACAAAATCTCCAGATGGAACCTATAGCGACGGCTTCTTTACGCAAGGTAAAGACGATCCGGTCAAGGCGCCGCGCTTTGCCATGCTTGTCAATGACCTTAAATGCGGCATGTGTCACATTAGAATTAACGGTGACGTAGCCTCTACCAGCAACGTATCCGATTGGTCTGAAATTCACGTGGGTATCTCAGCAGAGAAAATCGCGGGTACTTGGTACTCAGCGAAATCTTGGACTGATAAAGCATCGACAACTAAAAAGTACAACATAACGGTAACGGGCGGCGTCCAGCAAAATTACGTCGGCAACAAAGTACCGAACAAACCCGATACCACCACCCCAACTTTTCCAGTAATCAATTTTATTGCAGCGGAATCACGCATGGCTGGCACGTTAACTGGAGCCGGCGCTGATGGCTCGGAAGTAATTGTAGATAAGGTTGCAATCGGTAATACGGTAATCATTGGCACCAAAGATAGCCCAATGGTCATAGTACGGACATTAAGAGTGTCTTGATGTACATAGTGAATCCCTTTCCTGAATAAAAAATTAGTAAATATTCATCACCACCTAATGCCCGGTATAGTCCAGCAAGATGCTCGATGCAATCATACAAGACCGTAATGTAGTTCTTATTTTTATAAATTCACTAAAGTTTAGTGAAAAAGTGCCGAATACCCAAAAGATAGGGCGAACTTTCTGCCCTGATCTAGACGTACTTGGAGGATCAAATGACACCGTCGAGTGTGTTGCTACGGCACGTACTATGTAACGCATCATTTTGCGGTAGGTTGCCAGTAACAAATTTGGATGCCGCTCTGCTCAGACAAATTGTGGACATCACCGGAATACCGTCGCCACTGCTGCTGAGAGTCGCACGCTCCATATCCAAAACTGGCAACATGGACTCTCTTAAGCTACTGCTAAGTAGCGATGCTATCCCCAAGGCTCCGGGGCTGCGCTACCAAGTAAAGATTCATTCTCACCTGCTTGGTGCCAACCAAAGCCGACAGAAGGCTAGTCAAGGCGCAACCTTGCTAGTTAGCTCGGGCCGCGGTCAGTTTGCGCTGACAATAACGGTTAAAATAGCACGAACTGCTGCCTCCTCTAAAGGCGAGCGGCGCCTTGCCAAGGTCCAGTGGCGGTGGTTTCTTCTTACCCCAACTTACAGGCAGGTGCGCCACCAGGCTTTCATGATGGGCAGGACAACTCCGATGGGAATTGTTTTGGCCTCAGCGGCCTGACCTCGCAGCCAGCGAATCTCACAGCGGCCTCACGATATAGCGGCAAATATTGCCGGGTTGATCCCATTTAATGGGAAATCAGCTAGAATTATAATCAATGTTGGGAGCCAATCCCGCCCCTCCGAGCTCCCTACCCTATGAGTCGGAGAATCTTAGTAAAAATCTCGCAACCACCATGGACGCGGGCACTACAGCCTGATACAACCGCACCGTTAGTGTGCATAGACAGCTAATCTTCGGATTTGCGACGCACATGGACCGTGTTAACAGTGATGACACAGTGATGACAGTGAGGTCTTTGTTTGAGCACGGAAGTAAGCACAGCCAAGACTCTCAAGATTGTCGGCTGGCGTGAATATGTCTCACTGCCTGAATTAGGTCTGGCGCGCGTTAAAGCCAAAGTCGACACTGGTGCACGGACGTCGGCTCTGCATGCTATCAATATTAGCTATATAGTCAAAGCAGGTAAGACCTGGGTCCGCTTTGAAGTCCACCCACTGCAGCGCACGACGAAGCAAATCGTCATCTGCGAAGCGCCGCTGATCGAGGAAAGACATGTACGAGATTCGGGTGGCAAAACTTCACTGCGACCAGTCATCGAAACTGTGGTTTATTTAAAAGGTCGAAAAATCCGAGTCGAGCTGACTCTGGTGGCGCGCGGAACAATGGGGTTTCGTATGCTCATAGGCAGACAAGCCCTGCGCGGACGCTTTCTCGTAGATGCTGGTCGTTCATATCTAGGTGGTAAAAAACCTACTCTCTCTACCAAGGTCCAAGCATGAAAATCGCAGTGCTGTCGCGCAAAGCCTCGCTGTACTCCACCAGTCGTTTGGTCGATGCGGCACGTGACCGTGGTCATACGGTCGAGGTCATTGATTATCTGCGCTGCTTCATGAACATCACCTCACATAAGCCACAGATCTTTTTTAAGGGACGCTCGCTGGCTGATTTTGACGCGGTTATTCCGCGCATTGGTGCCTCCCATACGTTTTACGGGACGGCCGTGGTTCGTCAGTTTGAAATGATAGGAACCTTCACCCTTAATCGCTCTTTGGCAATTTCACGATCGCGTGACAAACTGCGGAGCCTGCAGATTATGGCAAGACAGGGCATCGGCCTACCAGTCACAGGCTGCGCACACTCGACCCGTGACGTGGACGGCTTGATCAATTCTGTCGGTGGCCCTCCCCTAGTCGTTAAACTTCTAGAAGGGACTCAGGGCATTGGCGTCGTGCTGGCCGAGAATCGCAACGCGGCGGAGAGCGTCATTGAGGCATTCCGCGGCCTCAAAGCCAATATCATTGTCCAGGAATTCATCAAAGAAGCGCACGGCAATGATATCCGCTGTTTTGTCATTGGCGACAAAGTCTTCGCTTCCATGATGCGACGCGCTCCCGAAGGCGAATTCCGCTCCAATTTGCACCGTGGTGGAGTCGCTAGCAAAGTTAAGATCACGCCAGCCGAGCGCGCCACTGCCGTCAAGGCGGCCAAGGCGATGGGTCTGAACATTGCGGGCGTCGACATCTTGCGCTCGAGTCATGGTCCAGTGGTCATGGAGGTTAACTCCTCACCTGGTCTTGAGGGCATCGAGAAATCTACGCAAAAAGACGTCGCCGGTGCCATTATCGACTTCATCGAGAAGCATCGGTCTAACGGCCGCAAAGTCGATCGTGTTTTGGGCTGAGCAGCCGCTAGATTTTGGACTTTAGGCGGCAGCTATTGCCCAGGTCAGTGCTGATTATCGGCTGATTCTGACCAGTGCAAAGGCGCACTCTACAGGTCATAATGGAGACATCACCTCCATCTATCCGATCTGCAAGTGCCACGCCTTTGACTCAATCAGCCAAAAAAAATATGATTTTCAGCTGCGCTGACGGTGCTGCCTACAGCATGATGGTCGGCTGCGGTGAAACATATATTGCGGCTTTCGCTCTGGCCATTGGCATGAGCCAAATCACTGCAGGCCTTACCGGCACCGTGCCGCTTTTGGCAGGAGGCGTCCTACAATTGATAGGTCCCGCAGGGGCCCGCTGGTGTCGATCCTATAGGCGCTGGGTACTGATCTGCGCCACTCTGCAAGGAGCAGCATTCCTGCCCATGACGTACGCCGCCATGCAAGGAACGATGAGTGCTGTAGCCTTGTTCGCCACATGTGCCCTGTACTGGGGGTTCGGCATGGCTGCAGGACCTGCATGGAACAACTGGATCGACCGCATTATCCCCAAGCATCAGCTCTGTGGATTTTTCACGACTCGCGCTCGCCTGACGCAACTGGCCGCGTTTCTCGCCTTTCTCGTCGCCGGCTATGCGCTGGTAGTGTTCCAAAACAACGATTTAGAGCTGCGCGGCTTCGCCACTCTATTCGCGGCAGCCACGGCCTGTCGATTCGTATCCTGCATTTGCCTGCGCTTACAGAGCGACGCACCCGCGCTTGAAGCGGCTACCGAGCGGATACAGGTAAGGCGTATGTTTACGAGATTTTTTGCTCCGCAAGCGAGTCGATTCCTTCTGTTTCTGCTTATATCTCAAATTAGTGTCAACATCGGCGGCGCCTTCTTTGCACCTTACATGCTTGGGCATGCTCATTTTCCCTACAATGAATACGTGGCTATTGTTGGGGCCTCGTACCTCGCTAAGATAGCAATGCTGCCGCTAATCTCGATGTTTGTTCAGCGTATCGGTTCGTACCGAGCCCTGTGCATGGCAGCCATATGCATCGCTCCGACACCTCTATTTTGGTTTTTAACACCAAACCTTTATCCGCTGATCTTCCTCCAGTTTTACGCCGGCACTGTCTGGGCCGTCTATGAACTGGCATCCACGTTACTGATCTTCGAACGCATCGCTGCCGCCGAGCGGCTGCAAATCCTAACGGTGTTCAACTTGCTCAATGCAGCCGCAGTGGTGACTGGCTCTCTGATTGGTGGCGGCATGCTGCACCTAGCGCCTGTCGCAAATGCATATCCCTATATTTTTTCGCTATCCGCGGCGGCTCGACTCCTAGCCACCTCAGTTCTATGGCGCCCAAGTCGCTGGACCTCGCGATGGGGCGTGGAGCGAGTGGACTCAGCCCCCAATCAAGACACGCTAATCGATGCAGCGTGAGCCTAGGGACTGACGTTTTTACTTAATCGTTTTCCGTCAGCCCAGGGCTGGGTTATGCTGGTGCCTTCAAGGCGCGACAGCGAACTATAAAGAGGTGATGTGGACATGGGCATGCCAATTGCGCACGCACTGACGGGTATCAACGGCATGGTAGCGACCTACCGGATCCACGAGACTGGTAATGAGCAACCCGCACTCCGTGCGGAAGCCCGTTCAGGCATGGACAGCGGCGTTGCCAGTATGACCACCCGCTACTGGACCCCTGCAAACGACACAAATCTCTGTGGCATCGAGACGGTGCGTTACCTTCCCGAGAGTTTGGCTACAGTAGGTTATTACTGCGAAGACCATAGCATCGGAGAAGTTGCCGAGGTTAGCGTAAAAGACGGCAAAGCAAGAGCGTCCTATAGACCCAATACCACAGCTGCCGTGAAACATGCCGAACTACCCTGGACCCCCAACACCTTTGTCGGATCCGCACTGCCTATCGTCATGGTGAAGCACTGGGCAGAACTGCGTGAAGGTAAAACCGTCGATTTTGACCTTTACGTGCCCTTTCGCCTGGAAATCGTTGGATTTAGGCTGATGCGTCAAGCTGATACCACCCCGAACCGCATTAAGATCATTGCCGAAGCACGCAACTGGCTAATCCGGCAATTCGCACCCTCCATCAGCTTCACTTTCGTCGACCAGAACCCACCGACGATGGCTAGCTTCTCAGGGCCAGCCCCCGTGTCATTCGGCGGTGAAAGTCACAAACCTGTAACTATAGATTTCACTCAGTCGCCCCAGCCCACAGTTTAGGGCACGGAACCGCCGGCACCGAGAATCACTCGAATCGTGCCAAACATCCCGTCGCTGGAGTAAATATGACCCTTTGCGCGGTCTATGCTTAGGCGGTTGAATTCGTTGGCATTCGAAACACCCTGAGGCAAGCCAAATGAGGCTTGCGATGCCAAAGTATTAGATGAGGCATTACCTGGGCTACCTGTACCGGCGAGGTGATAGGCGTTGCCCACAATTTTGCCTGCGCAGATGCCTAACGTATTCTGCATACAGACCAACCAGATGCGCGGATTAACACTGGTTTGAATCAGGACATCGCCCTGCTGAGTCAAGACAATGCCACTCGGAGCACTAACTTTTAGCACAGTTCGGGGCGTATTATTGAGCGAATCACCCACATTACCATCACCAGCCCACGGATAAATTAAACTTAGACTCTTTTGCGCACAGATTCCCGACTCACTAAAACACGTTAACCAAATTTTATTTTGGGTACGATCAGCCAGTAGCAAGCCACTACCGTCGTTACTAATAGCCATCTGGGAAATGACGCCAACTCCCGCGACAGGCATTACGTAAAGATTTGGCCCCGGCCGACTCTGGCAGGTCCCGCTAATGCTCGTACAAATTTGATAAACCTTTGAATTACGTTGATCATAGACTAACAGATTACCTTGGTTATCAAAATTAAGTGAACTTGGTTCGCCAACACTGGTACTCAGAGGACTTTGACTATCTGCTGCCGCAAACGATTGACCGCTACCTGCATATAAATAAAATTTGTTTGATGATCGCCCTGAGCAGAATGGACCGGCAGCATTAAAACATGCCATGTAGATCTTATAATCAGGATCACCCAATGCCACTGCAAGATTGCCATCAGCGTCAACGGCAATCGCTCTAATATTCGTGAGATTTGCAGCCGAAAGTGACGAGGCATCAGCAGGGGCTGCACCTGATGCCCCGCTACCTGCTACCGCCTTGCGCTGACCTGGCATAGAGTTCGCACACTGAGATCCGTTCTGGTTCATACACTGGACAAAGATCCGACGCTGAACTGGATCAGCAATATATAAATTGCCATTTTGATCCAAAACAGAAGAAATGCGCTGAGACTTCAAAGGCTCATTCGCCGCATTAACGAAGCTGTCAGTATTAGTCGGGGGCACGATACCGCTAAGCGGATACACTTGCCCAGTTGGACGCGTATCGGGCTGACAAAGCATCGACCATGAAGTAAAGCAAATCGCTCGCAAACGATTCGCGCCGCCGTCTGCGACAAAAATATTGCCACCAATATCAACGCCGATGCCAGACACATTGCCAGCTAGAGCTGCGTTGGGGGCCTGCGGTGTCACGCTATCGCCAGCGCCGCCGAAGGCAGCGACGTACGTTGACTGAGCCGTCTTACCCAAGCAGGGCCCGTAACCGTAGACATTCTGACAAACAACGCGCAGGCGCATATTCAGGTTATCTTGAACGTAAACGTTAGAGTTCTGATCCACGGCCAACGGTCCAGGCGCACCAATTGCTGTATTGAGCGCTACATCGTTACCAGTTCCATTAATAGTGCCATTACTCGGTCGCTCATATAGAGGTTGTCCGATTGATCGACAGCCAGCCCTGCAGGATTGCCAATCGTCGAACCAAGCGCAGTGCTCCCAATGCTGTCACCCGTGTTTTGGGTGCCGGCTATGAGATAAGTATTACCTGCAACCTTAGCGTCATCGCCACAATATGGTCCACGGTCCACGGTACATATCACATAGAGATTTGGCTGATCGCTCTGACCAAATAAAATGTTACTAGAGCCATCCAGGGCCAAATGGACTTCGCCACCTAGAGGGCTCTCTAGGGCCGGCACACTTAGATTTGGAGCACCTGGGCTCCGGTTACCAGCCACGACAATCATACTACCTTTAGTCACCCCAGAACCGGCACAAGCTCCTGAACTAGGACTGTTGCCGTTACACATCGCGATGATTTGGTGCGACATCGAATCAAACATATAAATATTGAAAAACTTGTCGACTCCAATCGATTTAACAATACCTAAAGCCATCCAAGGTGGCCAACGATCTGCGGGTCGACCCGCGCCATTATTACCGTGCCATTCGTCGTAGCAAACAGAGCATTACCTCTGGCGTCCACGGTCGCTGCCGTCGGCTTTTGAATAAAGACTTCTTCAATTTTCTCGCCCAGGTATCTACCGCGACCGTAAATCTTATGGTGAGTCATCGGCCTGGTATCTAATTTGAACTCGCGCTCGTTGTTATCGGTATCATCGGCACTATATGCGGATCTAACGACCAGATTGATTTGCCCCGAATTGGGCAACTGTTTAATCGCTGGCATAAACGAATCCCAATTCGGGTAAGTGGGACTCGCAAAGTTAAATGACTGCGTCTTCTTGAATGCCATCAAATTTTTGCCGCACGGTAACTGGCCCGATAGTGCCGCGAGACGTATAGCCGGTGTCGAACGAATAACCAAATACGGTGTAGTAATACTTAGCGCCTGGTAACAGATTCTCATGCGCTGCCATGTCGTCAGCGCCATCATAAATGACGGTACCCCAGAGAGTCTGATCCCCCACATGGTAAGTGATACTGTCAGGTGGAAAGGACAAATTAGGTGCAGTGGGGCTTGCCATGACCACATAGTTGCTGGGGGCCAAAGGACTACCCCAGGACAATTCCACATAGCGCTCGAGATTCGTATCAGGCGTAACGCCAATGAGCTCCATGACTCTCAGGGTAATTTCAACTGATGCACCAGAAACTGAATATCTAGAAGGTGTAATGAGATACTTGCCCCACGAAGGTTTTAACGGCGCACCCGAAATTATGCAGCCACTGCTGAGACTAAGGCCCGCAGGAAGTTCCGGCACAGAAACGCAGCTACCAGCCGGATTACCCGCAAATGATGGCTCTATCGTAATCTGAAAGCCTTCACTAAGAGTATACTCACGCGCGGGATAGCTCATCGGTAACATATCCGTCACACCCACTGTGACCGGTCCGGCAACCCCGTAAGCAACGTAGTCGTAGTACCCGGATGAGGCGAATACCCGGTAGCGATATACCTGACCGGCGACACCACCTGTGTGAGAAAAATTAAGACCATTTCCTGAGTACAATACGATATCACCAGGAGCGGCATTTACTTGGGCAATCTGCCGCCCATTGGCGCCGGTGGCCGCAACACCTCCCCCTTGATGAGCGATTACGACGTAGTTGGTTGCATTCAAAACGGCTGGCCACGACAGGTTCACCGCAGTGGGCCCATTAGGCACCGCTGTAAGTGAGATAGGGCCAGAAACTTTTAGCGAAAGGTACATCTTCCCCCATATGACGCCGGTGCTACTCGGCGTAATCTCGTACTGATTTGCACCCACCGGCGCAGGCACTGTCCCGCTGATCACACACTGATTAGACAGGCTGAGCCCAGAAGGCAGCGATGGCGTCACCGAACATGCAGTGGGCACTGGTGATGCAGTGCCGACCGTGGATGTGGATGTTGTAGTACCAGCGATACCAGTGGAATATGCGGTCGATGTCAGCGCGGTCGGATATACGGGCGAGATTGAGATCGATGATCCAGAGGGAAATTGATAATTATAATCCTGATAGTAAGCGTAATACTGATTTAAATTAGAAAGATTCACCGAAGAACTGCTGACGGTTCCTGTGACGGTGATACTACTCATGATTTTTAAATTTAAATCTACCGGCCTTCCCTCACCGGCAGAACCGGAAGGGGTCAGCTGGTATTTTACCTCAGCAAACGCTGCAGTCGGTGTACCTGTAATGGAACAGTCGCTCTGCTTAGTTAAACCAGCTGGCAATGTCGCTGGTGAGATAGCACACGCCGTTGGTGTTGCCGCGGAAAAATTCGGCACAACCGAGAATGTGTCACCAATAGTGCCGGTGTAACTGTTCCCCATTGGAAAATACATTCCGTAAGGATCGCGGTTAAGACTGAATCTGAATCGCGACAGGATCTGCGTACCGTCAGACTTCGATGTCGTCACTTGATAAACAGTTGAAGCAAATGGCGCACTACCGATGCCACTGATCAAACAGGTTGCAGTAGAAATATAGAGACCAGCAGGCAAATTAGGAGTGATTGTGCAATTCGTCAAATTGCTCAATGAAATAGTCGGGCTAATCGTTATTTGTGTACTGGTGCTATAAAGATCGAAATCATAATTATTACTCGGATAGATACTGAATGGTGGAGTTGCCGTTAAGGTGATGTTAACTCCTGGGCCGGCACCAAATGAATTTTCTGGCGTAATGGTAAACGGAACCCGGAAACGATAGCCTTGGTCTCTGCCTTCAACTGGCGAACTAACCACGTTGCCATCTTTATCGAGAACAATTAGCCCTACCGGGTCGTACCTATCTGGGGACAGAAAATCAAAGTTGCCACTGATCACACATGATGATGTCAAGGCTAAGCCCGGCGGCAGTGGCTGGTTTACCAAACAGCTCGTAACTCCTCCGCCAGTTACAGTAGGCACAATGCTCACTGCAGTAGCGCCACCCACCAATTGGTAATCAGATTGTGCGTAAGCAATGCTCGGTAAATTAGTTGAGACACTGATAACTATTCCCGACGGGGCACCACCTTTGGGAGTTATCACGTACTTCTGCGGAGCAATGACCACAGCCGGAGTGCCTGTAATGGTGCAAGTTGCGGAAAGGGTCAAACCTACTGGTAATGCGGGTGATGCACTGCAGTCGCTAAAAGATCCCTTTCTATTTGGCTCTAGCGCACTCATTGCTGAGGCTAATACTAGCTTTAGCTCAGTCACGGCATAAGAGACGGTTGCGGGTGTAGCTGCCGCAACCTGCTGCGCCACCGAGGCAATCTCTGTAGTGGAAAGATTACTCGCACTTTTTAGCGTAGAAACCGCAGATGACGCTGTCTGAGCCGAACTATTAATCGCTGCAACGGCGGCATTTTCGTCAGCTTTACCAGATTTTGTCAGTGCGCTGTAGCCTGACGAGACCCCACTAAGAACATTGCTAAGCAAATTGCCTATATCTGCTGCTGAACTAACATTCAGTTTGTCGATCCCTTGAACAGTGGTCGAAACCACCGACTGAGATGCGGCGGCTAAGTTGCTCCCTGTAAACCCAGCAACGCCAAGGGCTGAAGTTGCATTGGAAGTAATGGCCTGCACTGTGCTCGCAGTAGTTTTCGCGTCGGCAGCGATCCCCAGTGATTGGAGGCTGGCCATGGTTGTCCCAATGACAGATCCCATGGCTGCAGTCTTTGTTGCCTCAGACCCCAAGGTCGATAGTGCTTCCACCGATTTACCGACCACACTTGCAGCAGCGGCGGATTTGTCTGCGAGGTTTAGACTGGACGATGTAGCCAAAGAGGCCATTGTCCCAGTGATGATACTCTGAGTTGCCGCAGCCGTTACCGAGGAGTCAGACTTTTGTGACACAGCAGTAAGTCCAGAAATTGCTCCCGATGCAACTGCTGCCGCTCCGTTAGTGATTAGGTTGCTACCAAACCCGGACGACTCGCTGACAGAACTGATAGCTGCCACGCTCCCAGATGCAATAGCCTCGACGGCCGAACCCAGAAAGGTGTTGCTAATGTTTGCTGTCTGCAATGCCGCAACTGCGCCCTTCGATATGTCTTGCATCGCATCAAGCAGTACCGACTGCGAGGCACCTTTAAACGCGGTCAATGTTTGGACACTCGCTGCCGTCAGAGTCCCGGCTAGCTGAGCCGTATCCGCCTGATTTAAACCCGTAGTGCTGATTGAGGACACAGCACCTTCGGCAGCTCCTGCAACCGCTCCAGCAATGTCCGCAGCTGGCAAATTAATGTTGGCTAGTTGAGTAACACTGCCAGTGACCACGGCCTTAGCAACACCAGCCATCGCCTCAGAGCTAATCCCAGCTGCTTGTAGGTTGGCAATACTGCCACTCGTGACAGACTTAGCCGCCTGACCTACATCAGACGAAGCAAATCCAGCCTCTCTGAGCTTAGACACCGCGCCACCAGCCATTGTAGTCGCCAGGTTTTGCAGATTCGCAGTCGGCAGCACATCAGTTTTGCCGCTTAGAGACTTAAAAGAACTGCCGACGATAGCCTGGACAGCATTAGCCTTAAGATCAACATTGCCCGCCCCAACCAATGCGAGTCCTGCCACAGCACCACGCACGACCGCTGGTGCAGCATATTCGACCGGCTGTCCCAGCATGTCGACAGTGAGGTTCATGGTATTGGACTGAATCGCTACAACACCTGCCGCAAGTTCTCTACGCGCTGAGTCCTGCACCGCTGTGATCTGTACGTCAGACAACCCTGCGAGCTTCAGAGAGCTTGCCATATCAGCTATGATCGACTCTCCAATCGCCAGCGTTCCCGCCACGACTTGTTGATCACTGCCGCCATTTGAAGTCCCCGACAGGATGGAGGCCGCCTTAGTGAAGGCACCTTTCGCCCCACCGCCACCTCCCGGAGGGTTGAAGCAGCTTGACGTCAGGAATGTCAGAGCGATGGCCACCTGAGCCACACCAGCCTGGCACCTAATAGAATATCTTTGTTTAGGACGGTATATCATAAATCACCCGTCGAGAAGTGCTCCCGGAAACTCGCCTGAGAATCCGTAAAACACCGTCGGCGAATGGCTGCCTAAACTTAACAGTGTTCTGGATTTAACTAGATAATTCAGTATATTGCGCAATAAAAAAGCCTCGCAAAGCGAGGCTTCCATTGGGCACAAATTGGTGTGTTTAGTCGTGGTGATGCCCACCAGGACCATGGGCATGGCCGTGCTGGAGTTCTTCTGCAGTGGCTTCGCGGACTTCGACCACTTCGACGTCGAAGTGGAGGGTTTCACCAGCAAGCGGATGGTTGCCATCAAGGCTGACATCCTCGCCAACCAGTTCGGTGACTGTGAAGATAATCGGTTGGCCGTTGCCGTCATCGGCGGCAAAGCGCATGCCAACGGTCAGCTCTGCGTCTGGTGGAAACTGATTGCGTTTGGCTGAGGTGCGGAGATGCTCTTCAACTTCGCCGTAGCCCTCTTCAGGAGAAACGACCACTTTCTTCTGGGTGCCAACCAAGGCCCCGACTAGCGCTTTCTCTAGGCCGGGCACAATTTGGCCGGCTCCGTGCAGGTAGCTAAACGGCTCGTTTTTATCGGCGCGGTCAAGCTCTTCGCCCGCGGCATTGGTGAGACGGTAGGTCATACTGACCACGGTGCCTTGCTTAATCATAATAGGTCCTTGGCTACTAATTACTGGCAGGGAGCCACAAACGACTCCGATGGCCCCACAGCCTAGTGGACGAGCGCCAAAAAGGCCAAAGAAAAATGCGCGAAACGGCACGAAAAGGCCGCTAAACCGACAGATACCCCCACTCAGATTCAATTTAACCAATTATAATCAATGAATATTGCAGAATTATAAGGAAAACCGAGGGAAAGCATGAAAAACTCGCGGCCCCGCAAACTGAGGAATACAATGGCCGACAAACCCGCCCCCCGTGCCAGCCGCACCGTCACTAACGCAAGCGAAGTGAAGGTTTACGGCGTCAACGCCTGTTCCGCACTTTGGCAAAACCGCGCCGCTTCCATCATTAGAGTCTATGTGACCGAAGATCGCATGAACCTCTTTGGTCCGCTCCTTAAGTGGTGTGCAAAAAACAAGAAGGCGTACCACATTGTGGAGAGCGAAGCGCTCGACAAAATAGCGCAGTCGGTTCACCACGAGGGCGTAGTAGTACTTGCTCAAGTGAAGGCGCCGCTTAATGACGAACAGTGCGTAAATCAAGTGACCGCAAGCACCGGACCATGTGTTCTCATTTATCTCGATGGCGTACAAAATCCACACAATGTCGGGTCGATTGTCCGAGTCGCCGCCCACTTCGGAGTGCCACTCATCTTAGGCAGCGAGGGCCAACTGCCGCGCCTCACTCCGTCGGCGGCCCGCATCGCCGAGGGTGGTATCGAGCACGTAAATCTCGCGATCTTAAAGCAGCCTAAAGTAGTTTTAGATACACTAAGAGCCGCCGGTTTTCGCCTGGTCGGCACGTCTAGTCACGCTAATACCTCGCTTTATGCGAAACCACTGCCTGAGAGAGTTATCTTTATTATTGGCGGTGAGGTCGAGGGAGCCTCGGATAAGTTACTAGCGGCGGCTGATGAAGTACGCGCAATTCCAGGTACAGGACGTATCGAAAGTATCAATGTCGCGATAGCTACAGGCATCTGTTTAGGCGAGTTTTGGCGATGCCATCCAGCACTAGCTACGCGGACATCACCGTGAATACGCGCAAGCGCTTTACTGGCTATTTAGCCCCCGTTGATTTCCTGCCTCAGCTGAAGCAGGAATTAAAATACATTACAGCCGTGCACGACCGTCTAGTCATTGCCGACGGTCCCCCGCAGCCTACGGTATGGGCCGAAAACATCTGGTACGAACCCCAGATTATAGAAGCCGCTTCGATCGGTGCCGCAGCTAGCGCACTAACCAAAATCCAGCGTAACTGGTGGCCTTACGCGTGGCAGCTGCACCGGCGCCATACGCTGATTCAGGAGAAGCTGCCCCACGTAGCGGCAAAGCCGCTTAATTTCCCGCAGCAGGTAAAATTAGCCCAACTAGGGTCCTTCACCCTCCTGACACCAACCACGATGCTGGCCTCAGCGCAGTGCAGTTCTCCGTTTCCTAATGGTGTCGTCAGTTTCGTCGAAGACACGGAAGGACCGCCTAGTCGGGCCTACCTAAAACTTTGGGAGGCATTCACCCAACTCGGTGTCTGGCCCAAGGCGGGCGACCGCTGCCTTGATTTGGGCGCATGTCCTGGAGGTTGGACTTGGGTGCTAGCTAAACTCGGCGCTGACGTTGTGGCCTACGACCGCGCCAAGCTTGCACCGCACGTAGCGAGCATGCGGGGAGTCACCACGGTAAAAGGCGATGCTTTTAACGCCACACCCGACCGCGTTGGCCGTATCGATTGGCTGTGCTCGGATGTGATCTGTTATCCCGAGCGCCTGCGCGATCACGTGCGCCTATGGCTGGACTCAGGACTTTGTAGCAACTTTATCTGCACACTAAAATTTCAAGGTGATTCTCATTACGGCGTGATAGCCGACATGCTCGCAATCCCAGGCAGTCGCGTTGTTCACTTGCACCACAACAAACATGAAGTGACGTGGATGCTAAGCCGTATCTAAACAAGGAAGTCACTTCAGAAACCTTACTTCTGGTCAATAAAATGATCACTGGTAGCCGGTAACCTGCAATTTACGGACGTTCATCAGCGAATCGCCATTATTGATTTGGGCCATACGAATATCCACAGTATCAAAAGATTTACCGGTACACTGCGGAACAGAAGTAAGAAGGGTCTGCTGCAGGGCGTCTTTAACCGGGGCGTCTACGGTTACGTATTCGGGCTTATCTGCATTGGTTTTGTAGCAACGAATTTCGAATCTGATATCACTCCACGTCAACTTAGCCACGTCACGCGGAGCCCAAGCAAATCCCAGGCCTCTGAATGGCTTGGCCTTATCGTAGCCAGCAACGGCGCCTAAATTAAAAGTCTGTTCACTTTCAGTGATGTAAAGAGTGGCACCGGTGAAGTCCGTATACATATAAGGGTCACCGTCCAGGTCATGAATTTTCGTAGCTATCACGCCTTTAGTGATATCGGTAGGATCTTTAAGCTTCATCAGCATGACTTCACCTGTTGTGCGCACCATACCGACCATGTTGCCGTCACCCAGAGCGCTAAGCGGACCCACTTGAAATCCACCAACTTGCTGAGGATTAAAGGCAGCAAAACCGGTGCAAGTGGCTTTGGAAGAAAAGCACGATGCTGGAAAAATATGTAAAGGTGTGCCATTAGCCTTGCCGTTGCCCCAGATCGTGTTGGTTACTGGCTCATATGCAAAAGTATAATATCCGTTGCCATTAAGAACGTTGCCGTTGGGATCACCACTGAGAGCGTAGGATCCCTTGTCCTCCAGCGCCTGGGCACCGGTGGTTTCATCGACCAAGGCGGACGATTTGAAACTACCGTTCGGTGCAACAGCTGTCGCCGTTACTCCCTTCATCGTTTTCAAGTCGAGAGCTTGGATCGTACCGGAATCGGCACCGTTTTTTCCTTGGAAGTACCATTGCGAGTAAAAAATCAGTCGATTCTGATCCACGTAACAAGAGTAGCCCCACTGACCAGGACCGGCGTTGACTACTGGTTTAGCGTTCGCCCATTGCGGTGCGAAAGGAGGCGTATTATCCTGCGGAACTTCGGAGTAATTACCTTTGCCCCAGGCCATACCCAAAAATCGCTTACCATCGCGGCGATATGACACCACGCAGACTCGGTCGTCACCTGCAGGACCTGCAAGTTTGTAAAACGATCGTCCGCCGATGGCCTTAAAATCGGCGAGTTGGGTAGTATTGGGATCGACGAAATAAAGCGAGCCACCTATCCGAGCGATCACAGCACTACCACCTTCGAGCACATACGTTCTCGAACCAGCAGTCCCTAAAGCAGCTTTAGCCCACGTCTTCAAATTTGCAACAGCGTTGTTTGCATACTGCATATAAGTGACAGTGCCGTCTGTTGTCACTCCCCAGATATGATTACGCTGTAAAGGTTTAATGGGATTGATAGCGTAAAGTCCCGCAAAACCGTTATCGAACGTGATTATTGGGGTATCCCCATTATTATCTGTGGTGCCTGCAGGTGATCCCTTCGATCCCGCGTCACCTTTATCTAGCGGCCCAGCTTTATCGTCATTGTAGCCTGCATTGGTTTTACCTAGAGGGAATTCGTCTGGCTTTGGACCCGGAACAGGTTTGGGGGCGTTTCCAGCTTTCTGAGATCCTGTCGAGCCTTGAAAATTCGACTTGTTGCACCCACCCGTGATGCTCAGTGATGCGCAGGCCACGATTAATGACAGCGGCCATTTGATTTTTGCCATGGTCCTCATCGCTGCCTCCCTAGTTAATAAAGTTGGAATGTAATCGCGGTGACATCGTCGCCACGCTGATAGGTCGAGAAGTCAGATGCGCTTCTAACTTTGCCGTTTTTCGCTGAAATCACTTCAATTCTGGTAATCTCAGCCAATTTACCAAGTCGCCCATCGCATATCAGCACTGCCTCTAGAGGCCCATCGAGAGAAGCAATTTGATCGGCTTTGCAACCGGATGTCTTGTAGTCCAGCTTGAGTTGGGCCCACGTTGTTTCGTAGAAGGCCTGAGGTTGATTGTTGCGGTAGAAATTTATTTGAGCCGACCCATTCTCGTAACCTATAGGAGCACCACCTAAATAAATTGTCATATGGACGCCACCCGATTCCTTAATGACGCGGCTTACTGGCCCGCGCTCATTAACACTAACCGGCATGAGGAGCATGGGCTGGTTGAGTGGAACCGGAGAGTAGTGTGGCTCACGAGCACATGAGCTCGGTGTCAGCAAAGTGATGCAGGCCACTGCGAAAGCGATTTTGAAGTTCTTAATGCTCCTGACGCCCATAAGTCTCCCCCGTGAACGTTTGCCTCTAATAGGAGCGCTACTAACTCATCGGAGTGCTTACGAAGTTTCTTTAACGTTTCTCGAATAAAAAAAAATTTATCTGAGAATTCAGTTACTTAAGAACAATGCTCGGGTGGGCATTTGGCTACCCGAGATTTCAAAGTGAGATTTTTACACGGTCGCTATTTATCGATATCGTCCGTTTCCTTGTCGGAAACCTTCTTCACGTAGTTGCAGGTCACTGTTTCCCGTTCGCGGCTACTGTCATCCATCACCAGGCCGCCGATGAGCTTCATCCGGTGAACCTCCGAACCGACTACAGTTCCGAAGACGTCTCCATCCTCACGGATCACCGCAACATCGACAACAATTAGGCCGCTTGCAGTAATGGATTTTTTCTCAGTTTCCTCGGAATGTGCAATTCGAGTATAGCCAGCCAGTTCCTTGTAATCCTGACGCACTAG
Source organism: Pseudomonadota bacterium (assembly GCA_026390435.1). GTDB lineage: Bacteria > Bdellovibrionota_B > Oligoflexia > Oligoflexales > CAIYRB01 > CAIYRB01. The sequence continues at coordinate 8,281 of JAPLFY010000135.1, read as the reverse complement.
GTCGACTTTCATGTCGATTCGGTCTTTGTTCGGTTCCAATACGCCACCAACTTTGTAGGAACCCATCTCGAATTCACGAGTACCACCGGAAAATTTTATCGCTGCGACCTTGCCGTCCTGATTTGATTTATAGATAAACAAATTGCAGGTCTGGTAGTCGGCCTTAGTAGCGTAGGCCACTTTACCTTGATACTGAGTCACGTGATAACGCAACTTTGCTACCGCTTCGCCCGATTGATCCGCGGATGCCAGGCCATTTTTGCCGCTCGATCCTGTAGATTTACAAGCAGAGGCACAGACAACTAGTGAGGCTGTGGCTAATAGTGTTACTAATTTCGCGAAAGCGAGATGGCTACGAGTAAACATGATCTCCCCCAAAACAATTCTGGTTCCATCCGAGCGGTCCCGCTGTTTCATCGGAAGGATGGCCGAATTATTGAGTGACTCGGTGAAGGTCAGCCGCATGGCAGCTATCAGCAAACGACTTAGGAAATCGCCGCTAAATCAGTGCCTTTAATATTTTCAATCAGACACTTATCACCAAAGTCAGCCAAGTTTATATCGGCGACGTTCAGGTGATGAGTAAACACTGAATAGCTTAGGTAGGCTGCGAGCCCTTCGCGATTGGCTGCCCATTTGGGCAAAAAACGTGGCAACGTGATAAAGCCCTGCTTGATAAAATCTTCGAGCGCCAGAATATCACCAAGAGTCAGGCGGCCAATAAATAGATAGCGTGGGTAATCGATCTTTCGCTGCTCGATAGCCTTGCGCAAAAAAGTATGCACGGAAAGCAGGCCCTTCAGATACACCACGTCTTTGGTAAAGACGAAGCGCCCCCTAACGTCTCCGCCACGAAAGATACGCGCCGTCGACTGAAAGCTTTCTTTTTCCGACTGCCCCATTGAGAGAAAAAAGCGGAAGATCTCGACAAAGTCACCGCCGTCGCGCGCCATACTGATGGCCTTGATGCGCAGTGCAATGCGCCGCAGGCGACCTAGGTCCATGGTAGCTGTCACTAATTCAGCGAACGTCGCTAGCCCCTCTTGCGTCCCGGTGGTACGCGGGGAGCCAAGCCCCAGACTTTTCAAACGCGGCTGCTCACCGCCATTTAGCCTGGTCGCCGAATGGACAAAAAGCTCGTGCTCGCGCAGTTGATCAACCTCAGCGCGGGAGAACGTCGTCATCCCACGGATGCGCACTCTCTCGGAACCTGCAGCTGCCTTTGCCGCGAGATTCTGATCGATGACGACATCAATCTTGTAGGGCTGAAAAAACGTCGCCGCAACTTGGCCCAGCTCAGCAGCAACGGCCTCAGGCGTTAGCATATCCTCGGCTGGTGGCATACCGAGACTGAAATCGCCCGTAATTTTAATAAAGTTTTCTGCTAGGGCCAGGTTGGAAAAAGTCCCCACCCTATCCGTCGGCGATCCATATAGGACTTCTGAAAATTCGCAGAACTTCGCTTTACCCACATTTTCCAGCATGCGCGCCGCTATGATGTAGCTCGCCGCAGTCTGCGTGATAAATCTCCCGACCGGGTGCTGATTGTCCGAGGCGTCAATGATCGCCTGCAATGCCGTACAACTCTCCGACAGGTCGAAGCGCGGGTACTCCACTTTGGGCAGTTCGGGCTGACCCCGTTGCCAGGTGGCCATAAATTCCTGATAATGGCGCGCCGGCCACCCCAGAACACTGAGGACTTTAATAGAGCTCGCAGCCGCCACCAACTTAGTGTCGAGAGCGGCAAAATATTCGAGATCTTTGTTCACTGCGCCTGGAGTCATTTAGATACTTTACCAAAAAACTCGCGTGTGCGCTGCTCCCTCGGCTGATGAAATATCTGTTCAGGGGGCCCCTCTTCCAGAATGAGGCCCTCATCCATAAACATAATTCTATTTGCGACCTGGCGCGCAAACCCCATCTCATGGGTGACAACAACCATAGTCATGCCGGCGCGTGCCAAATCGTGCATAACCGCAAGCACCTCCCCGACCAACTCCGGATCGAGTGCTGACGTGGCCTCGTCAAACAGCATGAGCTCGGGCTCCATCGCCAGTGCGCGCGCTATCGCCACACGTTGCTGCTGGCCGCCCGACAGCTTAGCCGGATACATGTTTGCTTTATCACTCAAGCCAACGCGTGCCAGCAGTTGCTCACCGGCGGCCAGAGCGTCACGCCTTTTAAGCCCACGCACCCACATTGGGGCTGCAATCACATTCTCCATGGCGGTCAGGTGCGGAAAGAGATTAAAGCGCTGAAACACCATCCCTATCCGCGCCCGCTGCCGATTGATCTCACGCTCGGGCAGTAATTTAAAGCCCCCAGCAGTCGCCTCACCAAAGGCGGGCTGGCCGCGAAAGAGGATACGGCCACTAGTTGGAGTCTCGAGGGCATTCAGGCAGCGCAGCAACGTCGACTTGCCACTCCCGCTGGGGCCAATGACAGCGACGACCTCGCGCTCACGAATGCTGAGGTCGATGCCTCGTAATATCAGAGCCTCACCAAACTTCTTGGTGAGTGCCTCAACGCGAAGGAGCTCAGCACCTGTTTGAATAGCGCTCATGCACCCCTCGCGGCTAAACGACGTTCCAACCGACTAGCTAGCGTCGACAGAGACAAGACTATGAGTAAGTACCCTAGGGCAGCCCAACCGTAGACTTCCCAAGGGCGCAAATATTTCGCTCCCAGACGCTGAGTGACGTATAGCATCTCACTCAAGGCGACTACCGACACGAGTGAGGTATCCTTCGCTAAAGACGCCAACTCGTTCACGACCGGCGGAATCATGCGGCGACCAGCCTGAGGCAGTATGACGCGAGCCATCGCCAGAGAGTGGCTCATGCCTAGCGCACGCGCTGCCTCCATCTGACCACGATCGATCGATTGGATACCAGCACGAAAGATCTCAGCTAAATAAGCACCGGCATTGAGTGACAGAGCCAAAATTCCGGCCGGCATAGCGTCTAGCCTAATATCTACCAGCGGCGGCAAGGCAAAATATATAAACAAAATCTGCAAGAGTAGTGGCGTACCGCGGAAGAGGGCTACGTAAATCATCACTGGCCAGCGCAGAAAAGGCCAATTTGATAGTCGAGCCAGCGCAAGCAGCAATCCTAGAGTCAATCCTATGACACCAGATGCTAACGTTAATTCTACCGTGAGCAGCATCCCCTCGCCCAGACGAGGCAAGACCTCATGCAGGGAAAATTGCCAAAATGTATCCACCTCACCCATGTTCAGCTTCCTAATTCAGCGCCGAACCACTTCAACTGCAGTCGTTTCATGGTCCCGTCGCGCCGAAGTTCTGCGATCAAGCGTTTAAATTCCGCACTCAGATCAGCACTGTCCTTACGCATGGCAATCCCAATAGGCTCAGGTGCCAGCGCCCTACCCGAAATGACCAGATTCTTTGGATCTTGTTTGACGAAATAACGCCCCACTGGCTCATCAATCACAATGACGTCCGCCTGACGGGCCCGCAGCGCCGCGAACGCGTCGGTAGCCATTCTAAAGCCTTTGATACCACTGATTGCGATACCTTGACGCTTGGCTTTCTCGCTGTATTCAGCAGATGTAGTATCGACCTGCACAGCCACGGTCTTACCCGCCAGCTCTTGCTCTTTGGTCACTGGCTTGCCTATGGGCGATACGAATACTTGAGAGACTTGTAGATACTCGACTATGTCCAGCTGTTTAAGGCGATCCGGCGTGATGTTCATGGAAGAGCAGATGATGTCATAACGCTTCGATAGCAGCCCAGCAATGATCCCGTCCCAGCTCATGACGACAAACTCAGCCTTAACCCCTAGGCGCTGCGCCAGCTCACGGGCCAAATCAATGTCAAAACCCTCGGGCTTGCCGCTGCTATCTTCACTAGCCATGGGCGGATAAGTGATGTCGAGGGCCACGATCAGCTTACCGGCCTTCCTGATCGCATCCAGAGTTGGCGTCGCCGCCCAAGCCGGAGCTGAACAAGAAATCGCCAAAAGCGCAAACAATACCAATATTCTACGCATGGTAGATACCTTTCGTAACTAGTAGACCCAAGACCTCTCAGAGTAGCAAAATTGGTCAAGGGAGGCAGCTGGTTTTAGCCGGGCACGATCTTAGAAGGAGTGTTAGATCACGAACCAACGACGTGTGACAGGTCGATGATCAAATCCGGATTTGTGCATCAAGATAATGCTCGCTTGGTCTTAGAGACGGATCGCCGCGCTCAGGCGTAGCCAAACGTTATCGTTGCATTTTTGTGATTTTTCTAAAGTTTATTGAACATGTTGCCGATCTTCACTCAGCAAATTTTGGTCTAGCCGAATTCGTGGAAGCTCAGTGGAGCCTAGGGTGTCTACCTGGGGCTTCAAAATGTTCCAAATTCCGCTAGAGGAGTAGGCAAGAATGAAGATTATGAAGAAATCCACGAACTACATTATTGTCATCACTGCAGCGGCATCTAGCTTGAGTCTTTTTGCTGCCTGCAAGCCCGCATCGCAAAATGCATTAAGCGCTGCAGGAGGTAGTACTTTAACGATCAGCTGGGAACAGCTTGAAGCGAATATCAGCTTGGCCCAACAGGCCGCACCGGGATCTGAACTCTCGTTTGAATCCATGCGGAAGATTCCTGCTGCAAAAATATTTGCGCCTGATCTGAAGTCAAACCGCAGGATTCAGTTCGGTGACGTGGTGTTCGATGGCCTCGACGAAATCATGAAGGGCGGTGGCAAGGAATACAGCGATTATGTTGGGCGCTATAAAACCTTGGGGGATTATTTCGACAGCCAAGGCATAAAATCTAGTCGCTCTGTTTCAATCGCTTCCCTGAAGAACGACATGAAACGCTTGAAGCAACTGCTTCGCGAAGAGCAATTTGCAGGGCTAAATTTAGCTGACCAAGATGGGCTAAAGGCCAGCGACGGGAATGATCTGGCTCTCCTTGGTCCATCTAAACGGAACTGCATCATTAGCGGTTTGGGCGCATTTGGTTCCGCATTAGGCACTACTTTAGCTTGCGGGAGCGCTATCTTTGCTCCTACGCCGATAAACGGAGGCTATTGCGTCGGTGGCTCACTCGGCCTGACTGGGGCAATTAACGGTGCTGTCAATACTTGTCATGCCTACAGAGACGAGAAAAATTCGAGAACCAAGAAAACGACTTATAAAGAGAAAGACGAGCAAGATAAGGGCGACAACGAAGGTAATGGGGACGATCAGAAGATAAACCCAGACAATGACCAAAAGGACAAAAAGGGCTGAGTCGCTTTGATGATTCGTTTATCTAAACTGTCGAGATCACTGCTTTCATTTCAATGCGACGGCAACTGCTGCCGATAGGCCGCAAGCTCTGTTTTAGTGGCGTCATCAGCAGCGCGCGCGACGAGATCATCCAATACGGCACCACTCCTTGCAGGATCAGCAGCAGCCCCTTTAATTAGCGCCTGGGCCAAAGCAATACTGTCGGCGGATGGTAACGATTTACCAGCTAGTGAAGCTGCTGCCTGATACCACTGAGAGTCCGGTTGTCTCGCCGCTAAGGCACGCATGATGCCACTGCGCACTGCGGCTCCCGTGATACCGGGGTACTGATCGTAGGACCGCACCAACAGATCGGGTACCGATGGATCAGGAGAAAAGCGCATCGCAAAGTATGCCTCTGCTTGCAAGCGAGCCGGCGCATCTGCTGGCAGCATCTTCAGCGCTGCTAGATCTTTCGGCCCAAGGTTACCAAGGGCAGCCAAGGCATCGTAGCGTTCCGCATCTGTGGAAGCTGCCTTCAACCACTGACTAAAACGGTACTCCAATGATTCGGCACGTTTTTGATCGTCAGTTTCACTTGATTGCCGCAAACGGCTACCCATAATTCCTGTCGCTAACTTGGCCCTTTGAACAACTGACAGATCACCTCCATGCTCGGCTAAAGCGACCAACGCAGCGGTCGCTGCTGGAGTCGGATGCTCGACAAAGCCAAGAGTGGTGACTATGCGTGCGGCGAAATCAGGACTTCCTGCATACTCGCGCACCATTGCAGCCAATGCCTCCTGCGCCTCTGCCGATCCAACCGCACCGAGTGCTTTCACAAACCCGCGCAATCGCGGGTCATCGGTCGGTAGTTCCTGTAGCGTCTGCCGGATATTTGGAATGCTCTCCGGATGCAGAGCCAACCATGATTTTAGCTGTAAATATTGATCCTGCGATAACTGATCGCTCCCACCATGCTGCCGCAGGAGCGCTAGTAGCTGTGATTCATCCAGATTGCCAACGACAGCACTATCAATTGCATCCGAGTCGCCCTTCGTCGCCACCACGTCTGGGTGACGGGTTAAGTGCTGAACGGCCATCGCCCTAGTCTCGGCCACGTTGCGGTGTTCCTGCCCAAGCCAGCGCAAAGTCAGATCTGTACCTACGACAAGTTTTTGATTGGCGCCCGACAGGACCTCCCTAGCAGTCACTCGCAGGGTACCTAGCCCCTGACATCCTGGGCGCAGTTGTCCCTCTTGACTGCCTTGCAACTGGCGACCTGAGACTGAGTTACCGCCTGCCCAAGTTTTGGTAAACGCAAGTGGCTCGATTGAATTCGGTGTGTAAGCTGCGGCAAGCTGATAGGTAGCATCAACTGGCAGTCCACCTTGATGTTCAACTTCGGTGAATGACAGCCCCATCGCTTTAGCTGGGAGACGAACCGCCACTCTCTCGCTGAAGGTCTGCCAAAAAAGCGCGATATTGGGAGTCAAAGTCACTCGCGGTAAGCCTAATGCCACGGCAGCTTCGACCGGAGTTAGCGCCATGTCAAAGCCTCGCGGACTCACTGTCACTAAGGCTCCATCCGCCAGCGCAGGTAGCATCGCCTCGAGCCACGGGGCCGGCTGACGCTCCGCTCTTACCTCAGGACGAAAGCTTATCCAAGCGATGGACTCCGCTGCGTTACCGATTCTGCCTATCGCAGCAATGGTAACTTCACCCTGCAATCGGAAATCATTAGCGCCAAGTCGACCGCGGTAATCCAGCGAGTACTTGATACTTTCGCCAGGCTCAAGCCGCCATGTCGCCGCGATTAGCTCTGTCTGAGTTGCGGACGAATCAATGGCGAGTGGGGCATTCTGGGGTAAGGACTGCGCAGCAGTATCATCACTGCGCTCACCGTTACTCAACCACACTGCACCACTCACGGTTGCTGCTGTAATTACGCAGGCAGCCGAGATCACTCGCCAGTTCATACCGCACCCACTTACTTACTCACTCACTAACGCACTTACTAGCGGGCAACTTTCTTGGCTGCGGTCGCAGGAAGATCCGCAATCTTGCCACTTTGTGCATACATTTCACCGTTGGCACTGTAGCCGTTCCACTGAGCAAGTACTTTTTCAAAGTCCTGACCATCGCGCTCACTACTCTTAGCCAAACGCGCCGTCACGGAACCTTCGAGCGCTTTAGATTTAACAGCGCCAGAGACATCAAACTTAATCGTCGGCTGTTCGGCACTGGGAGAGAAATGCACGCTAAATTTGTTGGCTAGAGCGCCGTCAACAAGCAATAATTCGCCGCGTGCCGAGCCGTAGAACACTTGTAAATCGACACTGGACTGGACGTAGCCATTTGCAAGTGCCCGTGGCGTTGCCGTTAGCTCAGCACCGAAATTGCGCATGCCAGCGTCCACCGTTAGCTCGCCTTTGCCCTGAATACCGTAACGAATCGGCAAAGGAAGTGGCCCGATCTGGATCAAAGTGGTCTGCGACAGATCGATATCGTGGTCAGGTTTAAAAGTATGTTTATACACGCTACCTAGGTCGACATCTTGATGAGCGATTTCGTAGCCCATGACCAGCGCATTCACAATTAAGTGCGAATTATTTACACCGTTATCTGCACTGACGCGGCCTTCGATCAACTGAGCCTTAGCACCGAAGAATCCAGCCTCAATGCCACCGGTTGCTTCGGCGAAGAAGGTATTACAGTCATAGCGAAGCGTGACCATATTGTTCAAACTTACTTTGCCGGCTTTATCAACAATGGGCTTGCTGTAAGGAATCGTTTTCTCGTAGGAGTTCTCACACTCGTCAGCGAGTGCAAAACCCTGCCACAATAAACCCATAGCAAACCCGCAGATTTTCAACGGACGCAGCATAACGGCCCTCCCCTTGTTAGTGATAGCTTCACTCAACACTTGTATGCAGAAATTTTCTATTCTTAATTTTCAAACAACAAGCTATTGCCAAAATCAGGACAAAGCTAGCCAAAATCGTTGCTTGTTTTGGTTTAATTTCAGTTTGTCAAAAGTGTGAAATGCCAC
>JAPLFY010000153.1 GCA_026390435.1 Pseudomonadota bacterium | reverse complement strand
GTAGATCCCAAGCAGCCTGCAAGTTGACCCACATCTCAGCGCTCGTGCCGAGAACGCGCTCCAGCTGAATGGCGAATTCTGGCGTGATACCACGCTTACCGTTGATAATCTGATTTACCTTCGCGTGTGTGCAGCCAAGCAGGTTTCTGGGGGTCGGGCACTGGCCCTAACCCACCGGATTCAATAAAACACCACAATTCACGACGACATCAGATTGTGAGCCTTCAACAACTTAGCGCCAGTGCCCGCCCCATTAAACCATTAAACGCAATTCCTTGAGCGTTTCAGTCATGAGCTTTCCGAGCTTATCGGCCACAGAATCGGCAGCTATTTTTCGATGGTGACTAGCGAAATGTGATGCACTAGGATTGAAAAGCAAAACGGCGGCCCTTTTTTCGATGTGGTTGTAGAGAACAACATCTGAGACCTAGGCTGCCGTTTTGTCTATAGTTTTATGTGCTTAGAGCTTAAGTAAGTGCCATTCGTGCCCGACCCCATACCCTAATTACCTACCAATCGCTATCCAATCGACCTCTGGCTTTGTGCCACCTCCAGAACTCGGATCGGCGGTGAAGCCCGTCAAACTCTTCGATAACACGATCGGCGAATACAGTGTGCCTCCGGTGCTTTGCTGTGGCGTCAGTATGATAGAATATACGGAATTCGGAAAGGCGAGCGGGAAGGTGACATTAAGTGGGTAGGCCGCCGCCGCATGGCCCCACTGGATGATAAGACCCCCCGGAAGGGTCTGGTGTAGTCCCAATACCGACGTTGCCAGTTGAGATCGTAACAAGATGCATTCAACTAGCTTCGCCAGTGGGATTCTCAACGAGGGCAGGCTGCGAATTGATTAAAATTAAGGCGAAATACCCTCCAAGGAATGAATTGAACACTCAGTAAGTATTGTTTATATTGCTATCTATTACCATGTATGGTAATAGATAGTCTAGCCTATGTACTCGAGGAAATTTTGGCCAAAATCCGTCGCAATGGTTACATTTTCATTACATGGAAGGGCGATCATTCTCCAAGGCACGTACACGTCTTTAAGGATGGACGCGAAATTCTGAAGTGGGACCTGGAAAATAATCTCGTCATGAGCGGAACAATTACTGGTAAATTACTGAAAATTATCCAATCCCTGGTTAGAGAGGGTGAGCTTTGAAAATCAAATTTGTTTCCGTAAATAACCGCAAAAAGGCGATAGAGATTGAGACCAGTAAGGGTAAGTTTTCGTTGCCGTTTTCACGCCTAGAGTTGCGTCCTTCGGCAAAGAACAGAATTGCCCAGATCTTTATCGATAAGGAGCTTGGATCGCGCGCCGTAACCTATGTGATGACATCGGGAAAAGAGGCTTCGGTGCATTTAGATGCATTTCTCGACTACAACAAGGATCCTGACTTTGTTCGTGCTGCGGCGTTATACCAGCTGACTATTGCTGCAACGGAACTGATGAGTAAATCAAGCTTAAGCAAACATGAAGTTGTTAGACGCCTTAAGACCTCTCCAAGCCAACTTGCCCGACTTCTTGATCCAGCAAATAAGAGCAAGTCGGTCGATGAAATGTTGCGACTGATGTCGGTCCTTGGCTACCGCGTGGAGTGGCATATTGTTAAGGAAGTAGCTTAATTGTCTGTTAAAAATTCTCTGATGTTTTAATGTCTACTCATTTTAGTCCCAATTCATCGGCAAACATTATGAAGTGATGATGCGGACTGCGCCGATGGCATTAGGCGCGAGTTGCGCGTTTAAGATCCTTAATAACCGTTCAATAAATCAGTTTTTTTGGTGGTCAGTTGCTGGTCCCCCTTCTCGCAATCCATCAGCATTGATGCCTTAATCACTGTCCCACGCATATCCAATGTAGATTTCCGCTGAATTTATTTGGGTTTGAGTCACAAACCATGGAATAGTAAAAGCCCGTTGTAGTGGGCTCCATCACGGTGCTGATAGCATTTCCTTGTTGATACTGAATGGACCCTCCATTGGTCTGATTACTGAAGGGCGTTGCTGTGCAAGTAGGAGCAGAGCTGAATCCGCTATAGGTGACGTTGACGGTAAGCCATGAGGTAGTGCAACCACTGAAGGCCGTTTTGCCTGACACAATCTTGAGGCCGCCGGCCGTGGCAGTGGTCACGACTGAGTTGCCATTGCTTTTAATCGTGCCGCTCACATCCAATGCAGCTGTCGGTGCTGTTGAGCCAATCCCGACGTTGCCGCCAGTATAGCCGCCCGAAGGGCTCGGCGCATCGGCGAGCTCTTCGGGTTTAGTCCTACTGCAGGAGCCGGGTGTACATTCCCGAGTTGAGGCACCCCGCACCGCCGCCGCCGCAACTCGAAAGTGTCGAGCCATAAAAGTAGACCGTGGTACTGCTCTGAGTGGTCTGCAAGCCTTGCATGTAGTGATAGCCGGCCGCCGGATAGCCTCGATAGTGCACCGACGAGTTGACTGCAACGTTCGTACAGCATGTATAGCTTACGGTAGAATTGCTGGAATTCACGGCACTCGTTGAATCAAGGGCAATGCCGATGGAACCCATGTAGGATACGTACATATCAATTCCCGATTCCACCGGATCGCCAGCAAGGCCTATGAGAAATTGCTCTTGCCAAGCTGCGTTACCGCTGTTCATGGCTGACCATGCACCATTACCGGCGTTGGCCCAATTGGTCGTCGTATCGGTTTGCATTTGGGTGCGGGGCACCCTATTGTTTGCGTTCCAAACAAACCGTTTGACGTTGCTATCTTCGGTCGTTGTGGTCGAGGTGGTGCGTATGGTCCCAAGGTAACGCCGGGTGGTGGTGCCGGACTGTACCCAAACTCCGTCTTGGAGCGCTAGTGCAGTAGACCGTGTTGTGTTATTAGTCCATGCTGCCCCCAAAACCAACGATACAGTCCCGGCGCTGTTGTACGCAAAGACGTCATAGTTGGCGCCTGCAGTCAATGTTCCAAGGCTCAGTGTCTGCTCACTGAACGCCACGATGTTCCAGTTGGCGGTACCGTCGTAAAGCGCGACGCGGTTGCCGTTAAATGGCGTGTAATAAACCGTCGTGGCCGCAGTCACATCAATGGTCGTCACAGCGGTCCCCGAGGTCAAGGTCATGCGCCCGCTGTTGTACGCGCTCGGATTCGTGGCGATGGTATTATTGTTCAGTAAAATCCAGTTGGTGCCGTCGCTGACCACCGTTATAAAAGCGCCAGAATAGTTCTGTGTATTGGCGTCCGGTGATCCCGGACGCTGATGGGAGGGTGATGGCAAACGCGCCACTTCCAGTATTTGCGGAGATGACGCTGTCGGAGGCTGTGACCATATAGGCGCTGGTTTTAGAGCCGAATGACGTCGCAATGGGCCCCGCTACCTGGAGAGCGCTGGACGGAGATGTAGTCCCAATCCCGACGTTGCCGCTACTGAGAATGCGCACTCTTTCCGTCCCGATCGTTGAAAAGGCGATGGTATCACCAGCAGGAGACCATAGACCTGTATTGGCATCACCCGTAAAGGTTAAGGACGGGGTTGCTGCAGCACCGAGAGGAATAGCAAGTACACCGGTAAAAGTGGGGCTGGCTAAGGGAGCTAGGGCGCTAAGCTGGGTCTGAATATCGCTGGTGACCGACCCGAGAAAGTTGAATTTTGCGGTAGTAACCCCGCCCCCACCGATCTTAGTGGCATCGATGCCAGCTGCCGCAGCGATATCGGCATTGGCAATGGTGGTGACACCCGAAGAGACGCGCCCCTGCGCATCGGTGGTGACTTTCACGTAGGTTCCCGCTGTGCCGGTATTTTTCAGCGTAAGAGTAGCCGATCCTGCGCTGAAACCGCTCAGGGTGCCGTCACCTGTCAGCGCGGTTATGTAGTTGCCGGCTGCTTGTTTATTATTGAAGGTCGTCCAGTCAACTGAACCTAGGTACCCGTTTGTCGTGCCGTTTGCTTGCGATATCGAAATAACTGGTGTTGAGGTACTGGTGGCGACCGATATTGGGGCAGTTACGGTGACGTTTGTTACGCTCCCAGTAGCAGCAGAAACCCAGCTTAGAGTCCCTGAGCCGTTGGTTGAGAGCACTTGCCCGGATGAGCCACTGGTGCTCGGTAATTCTAAAGTAAGAGACGACGCCAGAGTGTCTGAAGCTTTCAGAGCGACTGAGTTAGTCGAACCTTTGTCGTTAAGCACAAGTTTATTTGCCGTTGTGCTGTTACCAAGAATCGCGACATTACCCGCCACGGTGTGGGTACCTGAATTTACAGTACCAGTGGTATTGATTGTAGTTGCGCCGCCAATACTCGATGCACCGTTGATTGTGGCAGCAGTCAAAGTTTTATTGGTCAGTGTTTCCGTCGCCGCTTCCGTCACTACCACTCCAGTGGTCGGGAAGGTTGCAGTCGAGTTCACGCCGGTACCGCCATTGGCAGCTGCAAGAGTGCCGGAAGTGATGATGGCTGCGCTGTGAATAGGTAAATCAGCTGCTGTTAGCGACGTACCCGAGGTCACGCGGCCGTAAGTATCAGTGGTGACTTTGGAATATGTGCCAGCAGTCCCTGCTGCAGCCAAACTTACCGCAGCTGTACCGCTTGCCGTTGCTACCGCTATGCCTGTGCCCTGAGCGACAGCGCTTACTTTGGCGCTAAATGCTGCGTAATCAGCATTAGATAACAAACCAGCACTCACACTTGCCGCAGACGCCATCGGAATATTAAGCGTATGGGCATTACTCGCTGACGCCCAAGCCGGTGCAGTGCCCGATGTACCAGGCGTGGCAAAGGTTTGCGTATTACCTGTTTGACCGTTGAAATTGCTCAGCCCAGAGCCCGCGGCTCCTAGTGCAATAGCGGCAGACCCGTTCCAGTACTTAATTTGGTTGCTAGTCGAATTAAACCAGGTTTTCCCGACATCACCCGCCGCTAGTCCTGATGGATCTGTGGAGTTTGTACTTAGAGCAAGAGTTTTAGATGCAGACATTTGGATGTTGCCAGAGTTGCTAAGATCGTTAGCACCGAGGTTCAGCGCGCCGGTCAAGGTGTCACCGGCTTTATTAAGTGGCGTATAACCAAGTGACGAAGTGATGTCGCTTGCAGCAATCGCCCCGACAGTCACGCTACCGCCCGATGTAGCCTGTTTAAGGTACTGACCGGTACCACCGGTACTGCTGAGATTTGCCCCGGTACCACCGTTGGCGACCGCCAGAGTTCCGGAAGTGATGATGGCTGTACTTAGTGGCGGGATATCCGCAGCTGTAAGTGAAGTGCCCGAGGTCACGCGGCCTTTTACGTCATAAGTAACTTTCGTTGAAGTACCAGCGATAGCGACAGCAGCAAGTGTTGCCGCACTAGACCCAGGCCCCGCCGCTGTTACGTCACCAGTTAGGCCAGTCAAATAATTACCAGCAGCTTGTTTACCATTAAACGTCGTCCAGTCGGCCGAGCTGATGTAGCCGTTGGTGCTGCCATTTGCTTGCATCATGGAAATAACTGGTGTTGAGGTACCAGTTGCTACTGAGATTGGTGCCGTGCCTGTTACGCTTGTGACGCTAGACGGCAGTGCAGTGCTTGTCCAAGTAGAGCCGTTAGAAGTTAAGACGTTACCGTTCGAACCAGGAGCCACGACTTGCACGGCGCTAGTGCCGTTGCCAAGAATCACATTGTTGACGGCCAGCGTGGTTGCACCGGTACCACCGTTGGCGACTGCAAGAGTTCCGGACGTAATGAGAGCTGCACTGTGACTAGGTAAATCGGCCGCTTCTAACGACGTGCCGGAAGTTACGCGGCCTTTCACATCGTAGGTGACTTTAGTAGACGTCCCCGCGATAGCGACCGCAGCAAGTGTGGCTGCACCAGATCCAGGCCCCGCCGCTGATACGTCACCAGTTAGGCCAGTCAAATAACTACCAGCTGCTTGTTTACCATTGAAAGTCGTCCAGTCGGCCGAGCTTAGGTAGCCGTTGGTGCTGCCATTTGCTTGCGCCATAGAAATCACTGGCGTTGAGGTACCTGTAGCGACTGAGATTGGAGCCGTGCCTGTTACGCTTGTGACGCTGCCTGTCGCTCCGGACACCCAGCTTAGAGTCCCTGAGCCGTTGGTGGAGAGTACTTGGCCAGATGAGCCACTGGTGCTCGGTAATTCTAAAGTAAGAGACGACCCCAAAGTATCAGGAGCTTTCAGTGCGACTGAGTTAGCCGAGCCTTTGTCGTTAAGCACAAGTTTATTTGCCGTTGTGCTGTTACCAAGAATCGCGACATTACCCGCCACGGTGTGGGTACCTGAATTTACAGTACCAGTGGTATTGATTGTAGTTGCGC
>JAPLFY010000026.1 GCA_026390435.1 Pseudomonadota bacterium | reverse complement strand
ACTAACTTCTTATTATTTGGCAATTCCTCTTGGTCTGGCTGTTGCCGCTGTGGTTCTCGGTGGGGTAATTCTGCTCCGCCCTGCAGGCGATCATCACTTGGCCTCGGTCGTCGAGCAACCGGTGGCGCGGGTTGCGAGTGCAGCGATCCTTGCCGTTGCTACGGCTTTGTTGCCACAGCTTGATATTATCAATCTTAGGCTGACACAAACCGATGCGATGATAGGTCAATATTCGCGGGTCATGCTATTTGCTAAGGGTATTTTTTTTAGTGCTGCGACTATGTTGCAAGTGGCTTTACCGCTGCATTTACTCGCCCAACGTGCGCGAGGCGAAAAGCCGCAAAGCATTAGAGAAGAGCGTAGTGTGTGGCGCGCTGAAATGTCGGTCATAGGCATTTGTGCGGTCGTTGCCGCTGGAGTGACGTCGCTTGGTCCGTGGATCAGCATTCATTTTCTTGGGTATCCCTTGGCTGACTTCCAAATGTGGATTTTGCTGACCTGTCTGATTGCAGCCGTACAGTTCGGGCTGCTGCAAGAAATTCAGCGTAACTGTGCAAAGCTTGATTGGCGTGGTGCTACTTTGGGACTCGCCGGTTGTGTCGGTATTTTCGGACTCAATTGGGGCTTAAGATTAGACAGAGTCGGGGATTATCTGCTGCTTGCTTGCACCTATTACAGCGTGTTGCTGGCTGTGTTGCTTGGCCGCACTTTTAGGTTGAGTAGAAAAAGTCTTTAATTCTAGTGATATAGTAAAAAGCGGAGACCTAATGTCACTGGACAAGTGGGGGGTGCATCTGTTACCAAGGGGAACTTACACTGCAGAAGGCAACGCTGTTATGAGCACATTTTCTGGCGACTCCCTTGCCCAAGGTAGCGCGTTGACACCGGCCCAGCTTCTCCGTAAATCGCTAGTGATCTATGGGGTTATGGCCGTTATTGGCGTGGCGGTGATGCTGTTCGCGCACAAGAACTTAGAGTCGGCCTTTGTTTGGCCTAGCGACTGGATGGTGGCTGGTCAGCTTATTTCGATCGGGTTGCTCGGTGCGGTGGTGCTTTTAGTTACCAGTTACTTTTTTGAAGAATGGTTGCCGTCTTTCCGTGATCTAAAAGCTGCGGTGATGCGCCTACTCGGGCCGAGCTCGGTGGCGACGGCGTTATCCCTTTCAGTAGTTACGGCCATCGGCGAAGAGTTATTATTTCGTGGGGCGCTGCAGCCGTTTGCTGGGCTGTTTGTGACTAGTTTTCTGTTCGGGCTTTTGCACATGGGCAAAGACGGACTTTTATCGGCATGGAGTGTGTGGGCTTTTTTGGCGGGTTTACTGCTTGGGTGGATGTTCAATGCCACTGGTAGCCTGTGGCCATGCATGATTGCCCACTTTGCTGTCAACGCGGTGTCGATTCTAAAATTACGGCGTGCCTACAACGCCTGGTTGAATTTAACCGTCGGTAAGACCATTTTCGGTGAAACTGAAGTCCAAAGTGAAGTAGGCAGCGACGTGGGCAGTGACAGCAACACGCCAGACGACCGGAATAGCGACTCATGATCGTTGGTCATCCGCAAATTTGTCTGTATCAGCCCGAGATCCCGCAAAATACCGGCAGTATAGGCCGTCTTGCTGCTGGCAGCGGTTGTCGGCTGCACTTGATCCGGCCCTTTGGCTTCACGACGGACGACCGCAACTTGCGCCGCGCTGGCCTCGACTATTGGCCTTACCTAGATCTTGAGATCCATGACGATCTCGAGACCTTGCTGGCTTTGTTCCCAGGGCGTTGTGCATTTTTATCGAAGAAGGCCACCAAATCTTATTGGGACATGCCAGCTACCACCGAATTGCTGGTTTTTGGCAGAGAAACGTCCGGCTTGCCTGACTGGCTCCACGATCGCTATCCTGACCAATTCTTTCAGATTCCTATGTTTCATCCGGATGTGCGTAGTCAAAATCTAGCTAATGCCGTATCCGTAGTGGTCCATGATCGCATTCGGCGAATCTATGATGGCGGCACTTCACATCCTCAAGGTTAGACTAGTCGAGGTAGACGATGGCTCTCTCACCGAAATTGATCACAACTAAATTGATCACTCCGAAGGCACCTGCAGTTGCCTGGCTGCATAGTTTCGTCACCCCTTCGCTACCGTCTGCCCCGCCTTATAAGCTGGATACGATGGCGGCGACGATAAAGTTGGACCAAAATGAGAGTCCTTGGGATCTCCCGCCGACGATTAAGAAAAAAGTCCTCGATCGTCTCATGGCCATGGACTGGAATCGGTACCCATCGGCTTTTGCTGATGAGTTAGCTGACAAAGTTGCTGTGCATGCTGGCGTGGCTGTGGGCAGCATCTTGCTCGGTCCAGGTTCGAATTATTTGATTGCGCTAATTTTAACTACCTTGGGTAAGGCGATCAGCAATGGGGAGGGCGGCACCTTAGTGGTGGCGCGCCCATCCTTTCCGCTTTACGAGATGCACAGTCGCTACGAGGGTATTCCCTACGCGACCTGGGATTTGAACGCTGACTTAGAATACGACGTGTCACTATTGCCGCCGTTGCCGCGTGGGTCCATCGTCATGTTTGCATCGCCAAACAACCCCGTAGGAAATGTGCTACCGAGGCGCACTCTGATCGAGTTGCTCGAACGCTTTCCCGATACGTTGTTCGTCGCTGATGAAGCTTACTTTGAATACGCTAGCGAACCTTACATAGACTTAGTGGCTGAGCATGCAAATTTGATGCTGCTTAGAACCTTCTCTAAAACGATGGGCTGCGCTGGCGTGCGGTTAGGCTACATCATTGCCCATGATCATTATTTGCAACTTCTGCGCAAACCTCGCCTGCCGTTTTTGCTGAATCACTTCACCGTTGCTTGTGCTGAAGTGCTACTTGAAGATGCAGAAACGCAAGCGCATTTGCAGCGCATCAGACAAAACGCATTGACGCAGCGCGATTATGTTTATCAGGCACTGAAGGATATCGGTGCTCGCTCTGACTTTTACGTCAAGGACTCATCGGCTAATTTTTTACTGCTGCGCTGGCCCACTAAAGAAGCCGCAGCTGCGGTTTATGCCTCACTCCTCAAAGCGGGGATACTGGTCCGTAACGTCGGTGCCGCACCAGGACTTGCTGGCTGCTTGCGGGTGACCATCGGTGACGAACAGGAAAATCAGGCGCTGATTTCGGTCATGAGTCGCGCGTAGTCGTTCATCAATATCGCGTCGATTAAAGACATTTAATTAAAGCCTGATACAAAGTGTGAGATGCTCCCGGTAGCGACAATTTTGTCAGGCCATCGTATCCGGATTCGCCACCCTGGCTAGCGGTGCGGAGGAATGTCGTTAGCTCGGAAGGGGATCCGGTGAGGGCTAGATCGCAGTGGTAATTCTGCGTGTGAGGTCTCATCGTGCCGGTGTGAGTATCAATCTCGGTGTATGTGCCGGCAAAGGTCCATAGACATCCCATGATTTTGTGATCGGCGATGCGCACCGAGCAGGTGAAATCCAGCGGCGTCAGGTTGCTTAGGTCGCCGGCACAGAAGGTATCACCGCAAATATCGGCAAATTGTTGGTTGATGGCTCGGACCCTTTCGGCATGCTCCGTGATCGGCATGATCCCGTTGCCAGCTTCGCGGGCAAAGTAGTTAAAGACGCTCTCATATTCACGGCCGGCATGAGTGGGTGTGCCGGTTGGCGGCGTTGGGGCCATCGCTTTAGCTAAATTTGTGGTTGCGGTGAAGTAACAGGAAATCATCAGAATCAAGAGTAATTTATGCAATGCAAGGTTCCTTTTGTTGCCGGCCTTTAAGCGGCAAATTCGATAGAAGCACAATTAGCTACATCTTCGGCTGCAATTAAGCCAACGACATGGACCGTGTCATGGTGGCTGGGATGCCCTGTGAAAATGGCATTTGGGTATCCATAACCCTTTGTTTGTGTGGTCAAATTTGGTATTTCATAGGCAGCCAAAAGGTTGCCGGGTAGGCACTTTTTACCGCCTGTATCCGCTGTTGAGGCCTAAATTACAGTACTTGCGGAGAGGTGCCTTCCCCACGTAATCTTAAAAGTATCTTTACTCGGCGATGGGCTAAGGAGTGACGAAATGCGAGTAGTCTCTACATGCATACGCGGATTGTTATTGTGCGCGATCTTGAGCACTGGCTACGGCTGTGGGCGAGAGGGCACAAGTGGACTTTCCGGCTGGCATAGAGCTAGTAGCGAAGAAAAGCCGCATACTCGTTATCCCATAGTCTTGCTGCACGGATTTTTTGGGTGGCAGCAGGTGTTTCATATCGACTACTTCTACCAAGTTCCAAAGCACCTACGTAAGCTCGGGTATCACGTGACGGCGACGCAAGTGACACCGATTAATCGCGTCACCGTGCGCGCCACTCAGTTAGCGCCGCAGATTGACAAAATTCTTGCGGAAACTGGCGCAGAGAAAGTGAATCTGATCGCGCACTCGATGGGCGGCCTGGACGGGCGTTATTTGATCTCAGCAATGGGATACGGCGACCGCGTTGCTTCGCTGACTACGATTGCGACACCGCACAGTGGATCGCTCGTAGCCGACGCAATTATTGGTGCGGTTGATGCTGGAGCTGAAGTTAAAGCAGCGGCTCGCGCGATTGTGCAGGGTACGCATCATTTGATTAAGCATGAACTGACTGTTCCTGATATCGGCCCCGTTGATATGAACGGGGCGCTTAATGATTTGTCGACTAAATTTGCAACAGAAACATTCGCCGCAATGGCTCCCGATGATTCGCGCGTGTATTACCAGTCGTGGAGCGGCTCGGCTACGTTTAGGCACCGCTTCAAGCCGGACATCTTTGATCCGATTGTAGCTGTTGCGCATAAGTTCATTGAAAAGACACAAGGCGCAAACGACGGCTTGGTCAGTACCGCGAGTGCACTTCACGGTGTCGATCGCGGCGTGGTGCCTGGTGATCACTTAGATGAAATCGGACAACTGCTTGGCCGTGCACCGGAAGGCTTCGAACACAAAGCATTCTATCAAGGGATCGTCGAAGATCTCGCGGCTCGCGGCTACTGATTAGTGTCTGCTGCGTGAACGAAGTGTGTCAGTAGGTCGCTGCCGCGCGGCAGCGACAAAGTACCGCCTACTTATTTATGTTTGCGAACCTGCGCAGCCGTATAGTGGGCAGCTCCCAGCAGAGCCACGTTCGGCTCGGTGATGACTTGCACCGGAATTTGCTCCAGCAAGTGGTCGAAGCGGCCCTTGTCGCGAAATCCGCTCATAAATGGACCGGTCATGAGATAGGGGAGAATTCTCGGTGCAATACCGCCACCGATATATACGCCTCCAGTAGCCACCACCTTCAGCGCAAGATTACCGGCCTCGGCACCGTAAAGATGGCTAAACCAGTTGAGGATCTTCTCGGCGATGGGTTCGCCCTCACTGGCCGCTGTGATGATGTCAGCACCGATGTCAGCGCGGTCGCCTAGCGACTGAAGTAAGGCCGGAGATGCGGGTTCGCCCTTCTGGCGCAGAAAGTCAAAGAGGTTGCGAAACCCACACTGACCGGAAACCACACGTTCCCAGCTGACGTGTCCGTCGTAGCGCTCTTGGAGAAAGCCGGCCAGATTCAGATCGGCTTTGGTCACTGGCCCGAAAGTCGCATGCCCACCCTCGGACGGTAGCACCTGGAGCTCGCGATGCGCCGCACTCACGGCAGCCTTGGTTCCTGCAGCGGCCTCGCCCCCGTGCCATACAAGAACTGCTTCGCCCAGTCCGGTGCCGGCGGCAATCAGCACGGCAGGGCCATCGCCACGTTCGCCCTGCTGCAGGGTCACTAAGTGATCTGGGGCCAAGTGTGGGACGGCGTAGCCATGGGCGGCTAGGTCGTTAAGTAGGTAAACCGGTGCGCCAATCGCTTTGCTGATGGCGTCAGCGTCGATCTCCCAATCCACGTTGGTCAGGCGTACCTGACGCCCCCGGACCGGACCGGCGACACCAATCCCGACGCCGCGAATAGTCGGCACTTTGCCGCCAAAATGCTGCTCGATCATGTGCACTAGGCTGGCAGCGGCGGCGGTATGGAAGCGGCTCGAATGCCCAACTTTTAGACCGCTATCGGTGACGTGATAGGTCGCAATGGCGACCTTCGTGCCACCGATGTCGATTGATAAGATCAAGAGTCGTCCCTCCGTCTACGCCCATGCGCTCGGAGCTTAACTCTTGGCGCACCAGGAAAGTTAATGGGAGTTGCGTGCGGCTCGCCCCACGCTTTCGTAGTAAAAGCCCAATTTCTCTAGCGCGCCGCGGCTATATTGGTTGCGTAAATCAAAAACCGCAAGCGTTCGCATGAGTCCCTTCGCCTTTTCCCAATTGGGGCGTTTATATTCGCTCCATTCGGTGACTAAAATCACCGCATCAGCGCCGTTCAGGGCTTCATAGGCGGTAGCCGCGTAGCTCAGACCTGCTAACTCACCCATTTCTAGCTTGAAGTTAGGAAGGCCTTCGGGATCATGGCCCACCACGGTGGCTCCGTGACTGATGAGGTGGCGGGCAATCGTCTTAGCCGGAGCGTCGCGGACATCGTCGGTCCCTGGCTTGAATGCTAGGCCCCAGAGTGCAACGCGCTTACCCTCTAGATTGCCGAAGTGGTTTTTGACTTTATTGGCAACCCAGACCTTTTGTTGCTCATTAGCGGCCGTTACCGCCGACAGAACCTGTAGGTCCACCTTATGCTCCGAGGCTGTCCTGACGAGTGCTGCCACATCTTTGGGAAAGCACGAGCCGCCGTAGCCTGGGCCAGCATACAAGAATTTACGCCCAATCCGCGGATCGGCGCCCATACCACGCCGTACATGGTCGATGTCTGCCCCCACCTTCTCGCAGAGGCGGGCCAGTTCGTTCATGAAGCTGATCCGTGTGGCTAGCATCGCATTAGCGCCGTACTTGGTCAGCTCGGACGAGTGCCGGTCCATCACGAACAAGCGGCCTGGATCGTCTAAGATAAATGGGCGATACATTTCGCGCAGGATTTCGGTTGCGGACTCGTCTTCGACGCCGACAATGATGCGGTCGGGCTTCATGAAATCATCGATCGCTGTTCCTTCTTTGAGGAACTCTGGGTTTGACGCGACGGGGACGCGGAAGCTCACCTTGCGGGCGGCGAGTTCGGTTTTTAAGATGCCCTCAACAATGTCGCAGGTGCCAACAGGAACGGTTGATTTCACCACCGCCAGGAGGTCGCCTGTGGCGGTCTTGCCAATGCTCTGCGCCACGGCTTTAACATATTGCAGATCGGCCGACCCATCTTCGCCCTGGGGAGTGCCCACGGCAATAAAAGCACAGGCGCTGCCCTTGAGAGCCGACGCCAAATCGGTCGTGAAGCTCAGGCGCTCGTGTTCGATATTCCGCTTGAGCAGGGTCGCAAGGCCTGGTTCGTAGATTGGTGGCTCGCCATTTTTTAACTTGGCGATCTTGTCTTTATTAGCATCGACACAAACCACGCTGTGCCCAACCTCAGCCAGACATACGCCTGTCACCAATCCTACGTAGCCGCTGCCGATAACGGTAATTTGCATAATCAAACCTATCTGATGGCGAGGGCCTGCCCATTGTTTGCGCTAGCCGACAAATTTAGCCATCCTGGCGCATAAGAACAAGCGCAAACCCAGGGTTGGGGCCTCTACTTGGTGGGTTGAATTGCCCTCGGCCATTGCCGGATGTTATAATTAATCCAGCGACCAAACTCTATTTGGGGTCCCTCGGAGCTCTTTTCTCTCGAGCCTGGTAGCAGCCTTTAACACGACTGATTTGGTCAACGGGGCATATGTCGGAAGAAAAAACAATCATTGCAGAGTCGCCTAACCTCACGATTTTGCAGGGCGCTAAGCGCAAAAATGCCTGTGTGGTGCAGTACAGCGGAGCCAAGCTCGGTAAGCGCTACCCGCTGGGCGAGCCGGTCAATGTCATTGGTAGGTCCCCCAGTGTTCAGATCATCATCAACGAGGCCAGCGTGTCTCGTCAGCACGCTCGCCTGGTGCTGATCGGTGACAATGTCGTAGTTGAGGATATGGGTAGCTCCAACGGCACTTTCGTGAACGATGCGCGCACCGATGGTCAGAGCCAGCTAAAAGATGGCGACATTATTCGTCTGGGTACGGTGCTGCTTAAGTTCTTTGCTCATGACAACGTCGACAGTGTGATGCACGACAAGATCTACCGGATGGCGACGATTGATGCGGGCACGCAGATTTTCAATAAGCAGTACTTGCTCGATGCTTTGGATGCCGAGATAAAATTCAGTCGGACCTACGGTCGGGATCTGTCGATCATCTATTACGATTTGGATCACTTTAAGCCAGTCAATGATACCTACGGGCACAATGCTGGCGACTTTATCTTACGTGAAAGTGCGGCTCTGGTGCGCACTGCTGTTCGTAAGGACGATATCTTAGGGCGGTTCGGTGGTGAGGAATTCGTCATCATCTTACCTAACACGGATGCTCGAACAGCAGCAGAACTAGCGGAACGGATCCGGCACAAGCATGAAACTTTCGCCTTCGGCATTGAATTTGAACAAGACGGTGTAAAGAAGCGAGTTGATCACCACCAGACTATCTCGATTGGTGTGGCTCAGCTGCGTCCACCGGCCAGTTCGACTAAAGAATTTCTCGAAATTGCTGATAAAAAGCTATATACATCCAAGCAATCAGGACGTAATCGGGTAACTATCTAAGTGCCCGGTGCGCTAAACCGGAGTAGGCGATGGGACCCGCAAAAAGCAGATGCGTCGTGATGTTGGTGACCTTATTGGCACAGCTGACGCTGACGGGCTGCCTCTCTTCCATTGAGCCAGATGTTGATCTCACGCCGTCTTTAACTGAAGATACGACGTATTATGAGGTCCTGACGAAATCGACTATAAAGCGCACCGTCTTTAAAAACTTCGAGACGCGCGCCATTGTTAGCGCAACCTACTTGTCTCCGGAATTTCGCGCAGCGTTCAGTGAACGCCTAGAGCGCGTCTTCAAGCGGGGAGATTTGCATTTTGACGAGGCTAAAGACAAGGCAGCCTTCTTCGTCAGTGTGGAAGTGCCTGGGCTTGATATGGAGCGTGCAGACATCACCAATCCCTATCACTGGTCGGTTATGCTTAGCGGCGATCAAGGTCCAATCAAGCCCATCCTGATCAAGCGCATCGTCGACAAGGAGCGTTGGCGGGCATTTTTCGTCAACGTCAACAATTGGAGTAGTGAATATCTAGTCATCTTTGATGTACCTGCGGTAAATGCGAATTCGCCCAAAATGGTGGTGAAAACACCCGTGCGACTGACCATAGCTAACGCAGATGCGCAACTAAATCTGTCTTGGTGACGGTTAGGGCGACAATTTTTTGTCGCCGCAATTGCCCCCGTAAATGGTGCAATCGCAAAGAAGGATTGAGGATTTACACTAGCTGAGTGGAAATCCCTAGAACCCTTCTGGGCCAAGGATTTGACACCCAGCATACCACTCCTGATAAACTATTAAGTACCGACAAGCACGAACCCATCCACCATGCCAGCACCCAATGTGAGGGAGCCCGAAGGTATGCCGCAGTACCGTGCCAGTGATATCCTTCTGGAACTGATTGAACTAAGCCATGAGCGGATTGATGAGGTGCGTTGCCAGATTGCCTACTACCGTGCCAGCGTCTACAAACAAGAGACTGCTGACCAAATCAATCTGAAAGTTGAGCAGCTGGAGCGCGTAAGCGCGCTTTTTGGCGACGATCACTTGGTGGATGTGTTCTCCGACTTTGCTGCGGTGGAGGCCGCTAGCGGGCAAAATTGCGCTCCTGGCGAGTGTTCCTTCGCGCAGCGCGTGACAGGGATGCTGCATGCACTCGAGTTACACTTGTCGCGCATTTACCGAGCATTGACGACACATACTTTGGTTACTGACACAGAGGCATTAGCTGCCGCTGTGCGGGTAAATCGCCAGGATGTATTAGCGTTATGCAATGCAGGGTCGCGTCATTGGACATTCTTCCAGTCGTTTGAGTGAGGTCTGATTTTGCGGCGCTATCTCGCGCTTTTGCCGATCTATCTGCTGGCAGCGGTCCTACCGCTGGCGTTGCATATTGCGGCCAATTTTGAGTATGAATATGCGTTGCTGAGCGCCTACTGCGCTCTACTGCTCATACCTCTTGCGGGGGTGCTTGTACCAAGGAGCATACTTCCCTTCGAAGAGGGGAAGTACAGTCCACCGTATGCATTCGAGTTCTTGTGGATCCTACTGATCAGTCCGATCTTTGGGTTAATCCCGGGAGCTTTTATGTTCGCGACCAAGGCATGCAAATGCAGCGCTCCTGGTTACGGGTTTTGGATGCTGATTGTTTGGTACCCATCGTGGGTGCTTGCGCATGCATTTTTAAATGGAATCTTGCGTCTTCGGTGTCGGGGGTGGGGAAGAATCGCAGTCACATCTGCTCTCCTTTGTGTTTATCTAGCATTAGTCATCCACGCCGCAGCCCTAATCTGGTTGGCGCCGCAAAAACATCTGCTGCACTTGTTTACCGGCTTTTGGCACGGACCGATTTACGACTCGTTTATTGCCGTGGATACGGGAATTGTGCTGACGCGGGC
>JAPLFY010000044.1 GCA_026390435.1 Pseudomonadota bacterium | reverse complement strand
CTGCCAGGGATTTTGCTGATAAACGGTCCGCAGTTTAGGAATCACGGCGACGGTAGTATTGATGTGTTGACGGCGCATTTAGCCGATCAAAATCTGGATGGTGTGGCCTTGATTGTCGTCTGTGACGACAGCGAATTCTGCAGCCGTTCGTTAAATAATTTCTTGTGGGTGACTTTTACGCGCAGCAATCCATCGCATGATTGCCACGGTGTACGCAGCTTTACTCGCTTTAAGCATTGGGGCTGCGAAGGTCCCTTGGTGATTGATGCGCGGCTTAAGCCTCATCATGCACCACCGCTAATCGAAGATCCGGCGGTGACGCAGCGCGTGGATGAGATGTGCCGCAAAGGTGGCAGTCTGCACGGGATTATCGAGTGAAGCTATAGGTGTCGATATTGCGTCGTGGCCGGTGAGGTTCCGAACCGTCATGACTGCTCACCTATTTGGATATAATCATCTGATATTAAAGGTGATTTATAAATTTTATGATTTTCTCCTAAGGTCGACCAGCGCTCAGCCGATACCCTGACAGGCCAGACCAGTCTGGTCCGTTCACAGGAGATCACGAGCGATGGCTGGGCGACTCAAACATATCGCGAGACTGGTGTACACCATCGTTGATGGTGGCCTGGAGCAGCGTGTCGTCCTAAAGCATGCGGAAAGTGTAGATTTAGAGTCACCAGTGAGCGATAGCGTCAGAGCAGCTGTTCGCTTGCGTCGACTGTGCGAGCGCCTGGGGCCGACCTTTATCAAGTTTGGACAGTTTCTCGCGCTGCGTCGTGATCTTTTTTCGGACGAATTTTGCACGGAACTAGCAAAGCTGCATAGTAATGTAGCGCCCTTTCCCGCTGCCGACGCTAGACGAATCATTGAAGCAGAGCTAGGGAAGAAGATTGAAGATGTGTTCGCAGCTTGCGATGACAACCCTGCTGGGTCTGCAAGTATTGCTCAAGTTCACTTTGCCGCACTAAAGACGGGAGAACATGTTGCGATTAAGGTGCAGAGGCCCGGGGCCGACGAACTTATTCGCTCTGATCTTGCCATACTGACCTTTGTGGCAAAATGGTTCGACCGCATACTCGCGATCCGGCGTAAGACGGTCTTTCATGAGATCGCACGTGAGTTCGCTAAAGTCACCACTGCGGAACTGGATTTCCTTTGTGAGGCAGATTTCGCCGATGATCTAAAGAAGGCCTTAGTGGTCGTTCCTACTGTCTATGTGCCGATCGTGTATCGAGACATGTCGACGCCTCGCGTACTTGTGCTAGAGCGTCTATTTGGAACTCGGCTGGACGAGTTTAAGAGCGCAGATGATGTCTATGCCAAGGGTATTGATCCGCATGATATAGCTGCAACTTTGAGTTTGACTCTGACGAGACAGCTGTTTGATTTTGGCCTCGTGCACCTAGATATGCACCCAGGGAATGTATTTGTCTTAGATCGCGATCGAATCGGACTAGTAGATTTTGGCATGCATGTGCGTTTACCGAAACAGATGCGTTGGACACTACTTCGAGATATGTTTCTGCGATTAAATGGCTCGCACGAAGAATGGTCCGCGGAATTCCTCAAATTAATGCAACCGGGTCGGCACACTAATATCGAAGCACTCCAGCGGGATTTGATTCGCTTTGCTCGAAGTAACGATGGCAAGTCTCTTACAGAGAGCTCGATGGCGAAGAAGATTTTCGGCACCTATCATATTATGCGGAAGCACCGCTGTAGCGCGCCGACCTTGCACTTGATGGTGTTCATGCGTGCTGTACTTGCCGTTGAGGGTATTTGTATGGGCATTTGCCCTGACTATGAACCCATCGTTGATTGGCGCGATAATATCAACGCATTGATAGAGGAGCGCCTCAGCAAGCCGCGAATGCGATCATCGTTATCGCAAGCTATCCCAGATATGTTAAGGGCCGTTGATATGTCCTCCGAGATCAGCCACACACTCCTAATGATCATGGAGACAGTCAGGACTTCCCCGGCTATCGACGAGTTTTTCGCGCAGAAGAGTTTCGTCAGTAGCCTTCGGGTGCGCTTGCGTATGAGGGACGCTGTGACGGTAATCATTGCTATTATGGTGGGTTATCTGGTCATGCGTTCTTGAAGGGGGCAGGCGGGGACGGCGCGAATTGGTGGCAGTCTCATTGAGCAATATGCTAAGAGTGGGGCCTGCTATCAATTTAGGGGTGTACTTCCGGTGGAATTTTACGACCGACTTAAAAGCCAGCTCGATCAGTTTCATACCTGGCCGTCGCAGTACGTGTTCAAGTTTATTGTCCCTGCGGAAAGACAGGAGGAGTTGCTTTCGCTACTGCCCCCTGGGCAGATTGAGCAGAAGCTGTCCAGCACTGGTAAATACGTCTCGATCACCCTCAAGGCTATGGTCAGCGACTCTGAGCAGGTTATCGCTGTGTACCAAAGGGCAGGTCAGATCCAAGGCATTGTTTCCTTGTAATGACAGTGGTAAAGAACGCTGCCGCGCGGCAGCGACCGACGGGATAGAAATCAGTCCGGATTAGCGACGGATATGGGCTAGGGATACAGAGTCGATGAGTTGTTCCATTCTCAATTTTTATAAGTTTGTTTCCTTAACAAATCTTAAGGAAATTCAGGACCTTTGGAAGGCCCAGGCGAAAAGTTTGGGTCTACTCGGAACGGTGCTCCTGGCGCCTGAAGGTGTGAACTGCGGCCTTGCGGGACCACGCGCGGCCCTCACGACTTTCCTAGAATTTGTCGAGAGGGACCCCCAATTCTCGGAGCTAGATCCAAAATGGAGTGAGGCCCCGCAGGCACCATTTAGACGCCTTGAGGTCAAAGTTAAGCGTTGGATTATTCGCTTTGTTGAGCAAAAAGATCCGGATGTGCCCAGCATTCTTGGCGCTGCCCGCATGAACCCGGCTGAGCTTTGCCAGCGACTCAAAGAATCATCTGCTGACTTTATCGTTGTTGATACGCGTAATGACTACGAGACCGAGGTGGGGATGTTTGAGGGGGCTGTGCGCCTGCCCATCAAGACCTTCACTGAGCTTCCAGATGCCTTCCTCGAAGCATTTGCCGAGCATAAGGATAAGACCATTCTTTTTTACTGCACAGGCGGTGTCCGCTGCGAAAAAGTGGTGCCCTGGGCAGTCGAGCATGGTTTTACCAAGGCCACACAACTGGATGGTGGCATCCTCAAGTATTTTGAGGAGATGGGAACCGAGGGCTACCAAGGCGACTGCTTCGTCTTTGATGACCGTTCGCTAGTCGATGGCCAGCTCCAAGCACCTGAGGTAGGGGATTGGTTCGGTCAGGTACTAAATAAATAATAGTCTATGATAATCGACGCCTAAATACTCGTCGTCCTCTTGTAAATCCGCAAATTGAATTGCCCGGACTCCTGAATTTGTCGCCGCATCCGGCAGCCAGTTAATGATCCGGCTTCACGTTCCGATAGTCGGGATATGGAGAAATACCTAAAAATATTTCGACAGTGGCCTCGCAATCACACCACCTATGCTGGTTTGATTGGGAGCTGGCTGGCTATGTTGGTCGTCGTAGCCAATTTGGGCCTTAGTCAGTACCTAGAAGATCACATCGCAAACAGAATTGAGTTTCGTGCCCGGTCCTTAGTCAAACTAGAGCCGCCACTGGATCCCAGGATCAAGATTCTGGCTATTGATGACGTGACTGCCGCCATGATGGGGCAAGTGCGATTGCCGCCGAAAAAATTGGCGGATTTGTTGACCGCGATTGATGCGCGTAAGCCGGCTGTTATCCTGATTGATGCCATGTTTTCGCAGCGCCAGGAAGTGTCAGGCGACGATGTTTCCCCAATCAAAGATTTAGCAAAGTTAAACACTCCCATTGTTGTCGGCGCCTTGGTGTCACCAGGTCAAATCAATTTCCGCAGCGAAATGAGCAAAGACACATTCATGCCGGCATGGAATCAAATTAGCGCTATGCCCGCCGATATAAAGACTCAACTTGGTGCCAAGATTTATGGCCCAGATGGTGCATTCGCTGTGGCCTTTAGGCGCGTCGGCCATTTCATGGAAAGTTCAAGTCGAGGTTTTGAGCCAGCTATTAATGTCGACGCAGGAACGGTGATCCCGCATCTTAGCCTCTATGCTGCCAAAGACCTGCGCATCGACGATACTGGGATCAGTATCAACCACGAACACTTATCGCTCGACCGCAATGGCTCAGTGCCTGTTGATTACTTAAGCAGCAAGCAAATAGTGTCTCGCATTAGGTCTCTCGGCCAATTCTTTGCTGGCAACACGGCCTACCTCGAATCAATATCTCCCGGTGATATTGTCATGATTATGACGCAGTATTCGAGTGGTCAGACTCAGTTTCTTGACTCTCCATTCGGCCTAGTTCCGGCGTCCTGGGTGCTCACAGCGAATGTAAATAGTGTTGTGCGCGGAGGTTGGCTGAAATTTTCAGGATATTTAAATTTCATTCTATTTGGATTGGCTCTGCTAGGCATCGTGATTGGATGGCGAGCACCTCCGTCTCGCTTCTTTCTATGGTTGATTTTTGTCACATCAAGCGTCGTAATGTTCGCTATCTTTATGTTTATTTGGGCCCAGACCATAGTGCCTTGGGTGTTGCCGATTATCGGATTTATTGGATCAGCAGTTTTGGCCTATGCTGCTCAGCGGCAGATAGAAAGCACAAGGCGCATCTATCTTGAATCCGAGCGGCAGACGGCTGCTGTACTCCAGCGAGATTTTTTGCCGCCAGCTAATAAGGAACACCCACTCTTCGATCTTGCTGTTGGGTATCATGCAGCAGAAACTATCGGTGGTGATTGGTATTCTTATGGAGTGATCGAGGACCGATGGCTATACCTCCACCTCGGAGATGTCACGGGACATGGAGCTGCTTCGGCAATGCTAGCGTCTTTTGCCAAGGGTGCCACCGATATGCTCCATGAAGAGCATAAGAGCAAATATAAGCGACCAGCACCGCTGGGACTGGTTCATGATTGTCTGAACCGCATTATCCAGTCGCGTGCATCAGAACAACTTTACATGACTCTTGTGTCCCTCACTGTCGATCTTGATACCGGTGAGTATGTCTACCTTAATTCTGGCCATGAGCCTGCCTTGCTCCTAGGCAGCGGCAAAGTGACTCCGCTGACACTCCATGGGCCATCGGTTCTGGGCCACTCGCTCGAGTCTCAAGACGTGGCTTCGGAATCGACGAGCTTAGGTGATAAACAAACGATCATACTTTATTCGGACGGACTTTTGGATGCCTCAAGCCCCCCCGGCAAGAAAGCAAGTGTACGCCTGTTGACTAAGCTTTTACAGGGCTCCGAGTCTTCAGATGCAGCTAAAATTAGGCAGCTCCTGGAAATGCGCTCTGGATTGCATCTTGCTGAGCCGAATGCACGTAAATTAAATGACGATGTCACTTTTCTCGTGGTTCACTTGCGGAAAAGGAAAGTGGCGTAAATAATAAATTTTTAATATGGGCTGGCCTGTAGCATTAACATACCGCCCGATTTGGGACTAATATCGATCTGAACGACAGTGTTCGTCATGCAAGGTGTCACACTGCTGCCAACGAACGTAAGATCATAGGTGGTTGGAGTTCCTGCAATAGCGCGTTCCGCTTTGAGCGGTGTACAGGAGTTGGTGTTGATTGTGCTCCATTTCCAGGTACTAGCGACAGTTTTAAGTTCCAGTGCTACACCTGTATTCGAGTAGACTTGGCAGATGGTTTTTAAGGAAATACTTGTTACTTGAAGTAACTTGCTGCATTCCAGGACGGCGTCAATTAAAGGTGCATCGGTAAGGGCTGAAACGCCAGGCATCGGCACCGGAGTGATGCCGACTCCAGTAATCATACCGGCCGGGATGGTGGACGTGGATCCTTGGCTCTCGCCTGTTGGGGACGGAGTGCTGCCAGTAGCGCCCATTCCTTCACCTGGTTGGGGAAAGGGAGGAGCTTTGTCAAAGGCAGCACCGCCCGCGATCAGAAAAGGCGTTGAAGCCTCGGGTCCGGCGTCAGATCCGGATCCCGAGGCTGCATTTTTCTGATCTCCAGCAGCAGCAACAGGAGCAGGAGCAGCTCCGTTACCCGCAGCTTGCCCGTTGCTGCTTTTCAGATTGGATTGGGTGTCGTCAACGGGGGGCGCTGCGTTTTGAGCACCGCTTCGGTTATTTTCCACAGTTTGAGCAGATGTGCTGCAGGACACCGTGAGATAGGTGCTTAAGGTAGTGCTAAAAATAGCCATCAAGTGCTTGTGCATGGTTGCTCCTAAAGTGCCGTAAAGTGAATTTCGACAGTATTCGCTGAATACTTAAGTAATTCTGATAACCCCAATGGGGTCAGGCACTTTGGGTAACTACTTAAACGCATTGAGATGTGCTTTTAACTTGGCCTCACATCTCTCGCTGCACTGCGCCTGTGATTCATCAATACTGCCGGAGAGTTAGCCCTCAATGGTGGTGGTGACGGTGCACGTACACCTGGCTAAGACCCCAAATTCACGGGGGGTGTTCCGCTTTGGTAGTCGCAAGACGGGCTGCGTCTTGCTGATGTTCAGCTAAGAGCTACTACCCGTGATGCAGCGACATAGAACCTGCTTCTTCCACAAAATTCGCCAGCATCTTCTTACCGTGCTCCGTCAACACACTCTCGGGGTGAAACTGCACGCCCTCGATCAGTAGGTCGCGGTGTCTTAGGCCCATGATCATTCCGGACTCTAACTCCGCCGTCACCACCAACTCTTTAGGTAAGGTCTCACGCTCAACTATCAGCGAATGATAGCGCGTCGCTTTAAACGGACTCGGTAAGTCGCGGAAGACTCCGGTACCGCGGTGATGAATCGCACCGACTTTGCCATGCACTGGTAGGTCGGCACGGACGACTTTGCCGCCAAAGGCTTGGCCTATAGCTTGGTGACCGAGGCAAACGCCTAGAAGTGGAATGCGCGCTGCCGCAGCCGCTTTGATCAGCTCCAGACAAACTCCCGCCTCGTTCGGGGTCGATGGTCCGGGTGAGAGGACAAAAGCGGTTGGCTGCATCGCGACTAAACTAGCTGCATCGTGAGCATCGTTGCGGCAAGTGATGACTTCGACCTGGAGCTCCTGCAAGTACTGCACGAGGTTGTAGGTAAACGAATCGTAATTATCGATCATCAAAATGCGAGTGTGTTTGTGGCGTGGTTGTTCTGCATGCGCCTGATCACGACTCATGTGCCGGACTCCGCGGTCGCGATGCTGCCGCCCAGTGCGAGGAATCTCTGCTCAAACTCTACTTTAACCAGACGCTCACCATAACCAGTTTGTTCCTCCAGAACATCCGCAAGGATCTGGCGCGTAGTCAGCGGATTAGCGAGCACTACTCTAAATACTGTGAGTAGTTGGCCGCCTTGAGCTGCACTTTCCAATCTCGTCCGCGAGACAAAGGTCTTGCCAGCGGTGCGCTGTTCTTTTTGGACCGACTCGGTGAGCTCGCTAAGTAGCTCGTTTGCTGCCCGTTTCTGCTCGTCGGTTCCGTGCGTAAATATGGGCTTAGCAACGGCCGGCACGTAGCGATAGGTCAGGATGTTGGTTTGCGGTTCCGTGACGACTTCAAAGCACTGGGTAGCTTTGATCATCTTGGCAAATTGGCCCGCTTTACCGATGCCTAAATCTATGAGTAGTTCGTAGCCACGCTTGCCGATGATGTGTAGCGCAGAATGTACGAGCATCGCCATGCCGGGACGCGTGCCCTCGAGAGTATGCTTACCAATATCGCGGGAACCCTGTCTGATGATGTAATTGGCGTGGTGTTCGACAGAGTTTAGTGAGGCTGGGTCTTTAAAGATGACCATGCCAGCGCCCACTGGCACATAGAGTTGTTTGTGAGCGTCGATCGTTACAGAATCTGCACGTTCGATGCCTTTGAGTATGTGCTTATAGCGCTCAGAAAACAGCGTCGGGCCACCCCAAGCTGCATCCACATGAAAATGCGCCTGCGCCTCAGCCGCGATATCTGCCATCTCGCTTAGTGGATCAACGCTGCCGGTTTCCGTCGCACCAGCGATACCAATGATGGCCATCACGCCGATGCGTCGGCTCTTCAGTTCGGCAATTTTTTGTCGCAATGCGTCGACATCTATTTGATGCTTCGCGTTGATGGCTACTGCCTGCAATTGCTTTTGACCTAGACCGAGCAGGTCGGCGGTCTTACGCAATGAGTAGTGGCCACGTTTCGATACGATGACGGCAAGATCGTCGTAGCCATAGTGCCGAAGTGCTGCCGGCAGACCTTCTACAGCGACACCAGCAAAATCACCGCGCGGCCCCAGCATCCGGTTACGAGCTGACCAGAGTGCTGTTACATTCGCAATCGTACCGCCTGAGCAAAAGACTCCAAGCGACTGCTGAAAGCTCTGCGTCCATTGATCGTAGAAAGCATCATCACGCTCATAAACGAGGCGATGCAGGATACCTATGACTTGACGCTCCAGTGGCGTGAAGGCTTTCGACGTCTCGATCTTTACGACGTTCTGGTTCAAGGTCATCATGATCTTGGCCAGCGGCATCATAAAGTATGGGAGAGCTGAGGTCATGTGACCGATAAAGCTCGGCGAGGATGTGCGCACAGACTGCGCCACTACTTTATTTAAAAGGAAATCCACCTGCTCTGAAACGAACAGAGGATGCTCGGGTAGTTTTGTTTCTTGGAAGTCGCGCTCGAGATTGGCCGGAGCAATGTCGCCAGCAATGACGCGGTCTTTGAGAAAGCCAAGTAAGTTTTCCGAAATCTCGCGGTCGAGGCGAACCAGCGTCGATTGCTCGTTCTCCGGCAGCGTAAACACCCGACGCATAGTGTCGAGGTTGGCCTCTGCGTGCTTCATGACTTCGGATTTCGTAGCCGTTCCTTGGCCAATCGTGGTCATGGAGAGTCTCGTTTGATCTCGTGGACCAGGCCGAGCAAACCGACGTCACTAGCTGTGAAGGTGAAGGCCAACTCCCAACCCGCATTAGTCCGTGCGCGCCTGACTAGGCGGCCGCTGACCAGTGGGGCGGGTAGGTGAGAGGTGTCATGGTCCAGTTGAATGTCGTACAGATCGCCTTCGGCCAAAAGTGCTTCGGCATCGACATTCTCACGGCGTGTCTCGTTACTAGTGGCCGCGGGCAATTGGGCGCAGAGGCCAGTTCTCGATAAATTCAAACCGCGCAGAGTAACCACGAGGCGCCACGGATCAAAATTGACCATGACTCGCACCTGCCCGTCGTATGGGTAACGTTCCTCACGGGGAGTCTGATTTAATCTCGTGTTTGCTGACTGGTACATAAGCGATCGGCCTCCGGCCGGCTGAGACTAAAGAGGAATGCAGCTATTGGCAAGCTGCGGCTGCAGCCACGGCTTGGCTTTCGTTGGTACGCAGTAAGTCCGCGACTTTATCAGCAATCTCGGGGTGGTAGAGCATCTCAAAATGACCAATGTCATGCATGGGTATCGCGGTCACTTGCGGGCTAGGCGGCGTCGGATGGAATACCCCCTCGCCGTCTTTGGCGATCTGATCACGCCTGGAATGGACGCAGTAAATCTTAAGAGTTGAAGGTACTTCGGCGTTTTTGAGGTCGCTGAGAAAGGCCGACCCAGGGCGCATTTGGCCGACATCGCGCCAGAGAAAGCCGAGGGGGGTGACTAGCGCCAAATACGTTAGCCATGTCCCTTCATAGGGCGTTCCCATAGTGATGATTTTGTCGCAGTAGCGGTGGCCGCCCAGTTTAAGAGCCCACCACAGGGCTACGAGACCACCTTTGGAGTGGGCAACAATTTGAATTTTTTTGAAACCGTGGCGTTCAAATTGCCGTTTGATTTTGTAATCGATGAAGTTCGCCGTTTCGACTATGTCCGCGGTAAAGAAGGTTCCGAGGAGTCCGCCCAGATTGAACGACATCACCTGATGGCCACGCAATGTTAAATGCCTCTCGAGCTGGGTCATCGTGCGGCGCGAGGAAAAGAAGCCATATAATAGCAGCACCGGTGTCTGATCTGGATCAAAGACGCGGCGCTTAACGATGTCGTTATTGGTGCGCGCTTCGTAGCGGATTTCGGCCAGCACCGCTTTGAGTCGTTGCCACATGCCGCTGCCATTTTTACGGCTTATGAATTCAAAAATTAGAAGTGGTACGATGATGCTCACGGAGGTGAGCTCGAGCAGAGTCATCGTTGATCCGATCGCTGTTTCTGCCGGATCCACTAATTTGGCGTACAGGTAGGCCTCGGGCAAAACGCCAATAAAGGAGGCTATGGCGACACTGCGCAGGCGAAAGTCGAAGGCGCCGAACAGAAAACTTAGGACGTCAAACGGCATGACGGGCAACAATCGCGCCGCGAAAACCGCCTTATAATCTTGTGACCGAATGAATTTAAACGTCGCGGGAAGATTGTTGCTCAGCCACGGTTTGGTGTAACGCCGCCCGAGTAGTTTGCCGATGCCAAAGACGCTCAGGCAAGACAGTAAACTACCAACAGCGGTGAGCAGTGTGCCTAGCCATGGACCAAAGGCTTTGCCGCTGAGTATGGCCATAAAGGCCAGTGGCGTGAAGACAAAGGGACGAATTGCCGACAGGATAAGAAAGGTGATCACGCGCGGGCCCTGATCTCCCGCCAAACAAGAGTCTAGAGAGTCACTGCAGAACTGATGCCAGAAGAAGAAGGCAAAAACAAATAGGCACGCTAAGATCGCCAATTCAACAGCGAGCACGGCGCGAATCTGTTTAAAATGAGGAGTGATGCTCAATAGGGTGGCCGTATTGGCGCGAAGGATGCGCCCCCAGATGACAGGCTGCGAGGCCGATAAGCGACCCAAGGCCCATTAGGAGATCTTTCTAACATGATACCACGTCTAGCCATGTTGCTAGGTATAGCCATCGGGTTGGTAGCGTTAGGTAGTGGCATAGCTACTGCAGAAACGTCGTCAGCAAAGGCAGATCCTGTCGCTGCAAGGCGTCAGACTGTGTTGCAAGTCGCCAGTAAGTTGCTCGACGAGGCTCAAGTGTCTTACGTCTACGGGGGGCATCAGCTTGGCGACAGTGCCAGCTGCGAGGCTTGTAATCAGTGCCTTACCGCGCGTCGTCCTGCGGCAGCCCAGAGGCTCAAGGAGTGTGCGATTTGCCGCGAGTGTAGTCTGGATTGCAGCCATTTTACCTCTCTTGTGTTTGGCACGGCTGGTCTGCCATATCCTTATCTCGAGACTGCGCGGATGCTGAGCCTGTCTGGGGCATCTCTGCAAGAGCGGTATCAGTTAGTCGATGTCGGCGACGAACCAAGGCGGGCCGTCCCTGGCGATTTATTGGTATATGACGGTCACGTGGTGCTGCTGGAACGTGTTCATCCTCCGCGCGTGGCGCTGGGACGTAGCGAGTTGGGGCATGGTTCGTCGGCCCCAAACGCTGTCATGCAAGACACGCTGACGCGGGGCGATGTCGTCCACGCCACGGGGGGCGGGGCAATAAGGCGCCCCGGTGAAGGCATTCAGCGCGAACGCTTTGTCGACCTTGGACACTTTCGTGGTCCACTGAGACGCGTGCTGCGGCACGTGTTGCTAGCATCGCCGCAAATCGGGACGC
This sequence comes from Pseudomonadota bacterium, assembly GCA_026390435.1. GTDB lineage: Bacteria > Bdellovibrionota_B > Oligoflexia > Oligoflexales > CAIYRB01 > CAIYRB01. The sequence continues at coordinate 48,017 of JAPLFY010000044.1, read as the reverse complement.
CGCCGAGCAGCGAGGCGCATTTGCAGCCGAGCTCGGAGCGTTCTCGGCCGTCTCCAGCGTGGCCGCCGAGGGGGCGCCTGCGCCCCGTACTCAAAGCCAGCGGTGACGATAGTTGAATTTCCCGCGCTAAGCAGCTAGTCTGGGGGATAATTTACGGGAAAATTCCCCGGTACACCTAATGTTATCAGACTGTTAATGAGGCTAGCGCATGTACTCTACCACCGATTTCAAAAAAGGCGTGCAGATTGATTTCAAGGACCAGGCGTGGACGATCGTCGACTTTCAGCACGTCAACCCAGGTAAAGGCGCGGCTTTCACGCGGACGAAGTTAAAGAATTTAGAGACGGGAAGGGTGATCGAAGCGACCTTTAAGTCGGGTGATAAGGTCGGTATCCCTGATGTCGAAACTAAGGCCATGCAATATCTCTACAACGATGGTGAAAACTTCACCTTCATGGATCAGCAGAGCTACGACCAAGTTCAGTTGACGAATGATGAGATTGGCGACGCTAAAGACTACATCATCGAAAACAGTGTTGTTAACGTGACCTACTACAAAGGTAAGCCGGTAACTGTGGCCTTGCCTAACTTTGTGGAAATGAGCGTGCGGGAAACTCAGCCCAACATCAAGGGCGACACCTCTGGCGGCGGCGGCAAACCAGCCGTCATGGAAACTGGCCTAGTCGTGACGGTTCCCTTCCACATCGCCGAAGGTAACATGCTAAAAATCGATACGCGTACCGGTGAATACGTTGAAAAGGTGAAATAACTTATGAAGCTTGAAACACTAGAAAAAGTGATTGAGTTAGTGCGTCGCCACGGTATTCATCAGCTTGAAGTCGAAGACGAGACGTTACGCATCAGCGTGACCGCAACGGCTCCAGGTGTACCAGCAGGCATGGCTGTAATGTCCCCTGCGGCCTATATGCAGCAAGCTGCTGGCGCGGCTGTGCAGGGTGCACCCGCTGCGGCCACAGTAGGTGGTAAACCTGCAGCACCCGCGTATAGCGGTCGCGTCCTCAAGTCGCCTTTCGTGGGCACTTTCTACCGCTCACCCTCACCGGGCTCCGACAGTTTTGTCGAGATCGGCAAGCGGGTGAAAAAGGGTGACACCCTCTGCATCATCGAAGCGATGAAGTTGATGAACGAAATTGAGGCGGAATTTGACGGTGTGATCAAGGAAATCTTGGTCGATAATGAGCAGCCTGTAGAGTTCGATCAACCGCTATTCGTGTTGGAATAACGCTAAAGATGAAAAAAGTACTCATTGCCAACCGTGGCGAGATAGCCGTGCGTATCATCAGGGCCTGCCGCGAGATGGGGCTCAAGACAGTCGCGATCCACTCGACAGTGGACCGCGATTCACTGCATGCTAAGCTGGCAGATGAAAGCATCTGCATCGGGCCTGGTCCTAGCGTGCAAAGCTATCTCAGAATTCCATCGGTCATGAGTGCTGTCGAAGTCTCGGGGGCCGATGCGGTCCACCCCGGCTACGGCTTTTTGTCGGAAAATGCGGAATTTGCTCGCATTTGCCGCGAGTACAAAATCAACTTTATCGGTCCCGATCCGGAGCACATCTTTGCGCTCGGTAACAAAGTCGAGGCCCGTGCCTTGGCGGCGCGTGCAAACGTCCCGATGCTGCCGGGCAGCAGCGGGGTAGTGCGTACCGACGAAGAGGCGTTCGCTATCGCCAAGCAAATTGGCTATCCGCTGATCATCAAGGCCGCGGCGGGCGGTGGTGGTCGCGGAATGAAGGTGGTGACGCGGGACGAAGACTTGTCGCGCCAATTTCAATTGGCGCAGGTCGAGGCCCAGGCTGGCTTTGGTAACCCAGACTGCTTTATCGAGCGCTACTGTGCGCGTCCGCGCCATATTGAGATCCAATTAGTCGCGGATAAACACGGGAATTATGCTCACCTTGGTGAGCGCGACTGCTCGATTCAAAGGCGCCACCAAAAACTGGTAGAGGAAGCCCCAAGCCCAGTCATGACGCCTGAGCTGAGGCAGCGCATTGGCGATGCGGCCCTCCGCTTAGCTAAAGCTGTCGGTTATGTGTCGCTTGGCACCGCTGAATTTCTCCTCGATGAAGATGGCCAGTTTTACTTCATGGAAGTGAATACTAGGGTGCAGGTTGAGCACACGGTCACAGAACAAGTGACCGGCATTGACTTGGTCAAGGAACAGATCAGAATTGCTCAGGGCGAGCGCTTATCGTTCACTCCTGATCAGGTCAAGATCACAGGTCACTCCATGGAGTGTCGGATCAATGCCGAGGACCCGACGACCTTTGCTCCTTGGCCCGGTAAGATCACTGCCTACCATGAACCAGGTGGACCCGGCGTTCGCATAGATAGCATGGTTTATGCAGGCTATACGGTGCCTAGCCAGTACGACTCGATGATTGCTAAGCTGATCACTACGGGGCGCGACCGCGAGGAGTGTATGCAGCGGATGCGCCGTGCCCTAGCTGAGATGAAGGTGGACGGTATACGAACGAATATCGCCTTCCACGAACGCTTACTGGCTAACGAACAGTTCCAAAAGGGTGCGGTTCATACCAAGTTTCTCGAGACTTTAGGCAAGTGATAATGGGCTAGCCTCTAGCGGTAGCTGCTTGGCTGTCGCTGATGATTGTTTTGGCCACTTTATTACCGCTTTCTACCGCCCCGTTCATGTAGCCCGAGTATTCGCTGCTACAATGTTCGCCGGCAAACAGCATGCGACCGGATAATTCCGCTTCGCCAGCTGCGCCGTTGATTGTGGTGTATTGCCCAGGCAGCAAGCAGGTATGAGAGCCAAGGGTATATGGATGCGATGCCCAGTGTTGCAGGAGCTTACTTCCGTCAAATTCCTGCCGTGTCCCGGTGAATATGGCATCGAGATCGGCGAGAGCTTCTTGCTGCAGGCCTGCTGAAACGACTAGTCCACGTCTACCGCTTGGGTAGGTCGTGATAATTCCGGATGGACCAGGTTGTAAGCCGCTCGTCTCCCAAAAACATTGGCTGGCGTAATCCGTGTAAACACTTCCTGATGACTTGCGGAGGCCTGTGCGCCAGGGGCGAGATTTAAATCCCAGCATAAACTTAGCACTAGTGCCGTAGCCCCACTCGTTGATGGCAGCCTGCTTGGCAGGTGATAAAGCGAGGCCTTTTAAGTCGACGAGACGCAGAGTGCTAAACGGCAGGGCCATGATCACGCGGTCTGCCTTCACTTCCACAGTGCGGCCATTCTGGTCAAAAACTAGGTTAAAATGGCTGCCTTTATCTCTTACAGCCACCAGTCGATGTTGAGTATAGATGGGTGTTGCATCTTTGATCGCTTTAGTAAGAGCTCTTGGGAGTCGCTCACTGCCGCCTTTGATTCGCTTAGACTCATCACTTTCGCCGTAAATTTGTAGGCCTTCGTCTGAGCTTGGATTGAACAGAGTTAAGAAATTGAGGGCCGATTGCTGATCGCAGTCGCGTCCGAACATACCGAGATATGTTACTGACAAAAGATCTTTCAACCATTGGTCGACCTCTAGTGAGGCGAAATATTGAGCTAGGGTAGTGTGATCTAAGCGGATGACGTTTGGGTTCCGGCTAAGTCGACTTCGGTACGTTGGTACGGCTACAGAGTCACTTAGTTTCAGCACTTCAGTATCGCGCACAATTCTCTGAGCTAGAGGCTCAAAGGCAGCAATAATTTCTTTTTCGTCTCGGACCTTTCCTCCAAACAGGAAGATGTCTTTAACGAGTCCTTGATTTTCATTCAAATCCTGAATCTCTAAATCTAGTTCCTCGCAAAGTGCGATCAAATCGGCATGGACCGAGTCCACAAGTTCGCCGCCACGCTCGCAAAACATGCCGTCAGAATTAAATTTTTCTTGGGTGTACATCCTGCCACCGAGGCGGTCGCTGCCTTCATATATGCAAGTTTTGATATTTGCTTGAAGCAGTCTATAAGCGGCAGTTAAGCCGGCAGTACCGCCGCCGACTATGACAATTCGGCCAAGACTTGCCGAACCGCTGCTCGCTAGTTGGCTGCTGTCACGCCCCGTGGTTCTGCAACCACTCAACAGGGCGGACGCGCCGACTAGTCCATAACCAGTTCCGCGGAGAAAGCCGCGGCGACTATACGAAGGAGAATAGCTGCTTAAGCGCGCGACTTGACGCCACTGTGGGTCTAGGATCTGGTTGATCTGCTCCCAGGAAAGGCGGCCCTGCTCTTTCGCAATTGCCAAGCGAAGTAGGCGGGTAGTCCGTCTGGCTAGGGTGGTCCGTGCCATTGTTGCTCCTGAGGCCTGGTGCCGCAGTTTGGTACTAAATTTTAACTTAGCCTGAGAATTATTCAGAGCAGGAAGTTCGTCGTCAGAAATCGCGACGAATCTTTGTCCAAGATGCCCCGTACCACAGTCTTACCCACACTATCTTGTTTGGTCGCAACCATAGACCTAATGCTAAAAGAGCGTAAAGCGTCATGAACGCTTAATGTACCCTCTGCTGAGCTCTTTCTTCCCGTGAACGGAAAAACATCTGGCCCCCGTTGGCACTGCGTATTTAAATTAATGCGACACACCTGGTTCACCAGGCGATCAACTAATGGTCCCACGACTTCTGGATCGTGGCCAAAGATACTTACCTGAGCACCGTACTGTGACTCCACGATGTACTGCTCAACTTCACTCAGATCATCGTAAGTGTGAACGGGAATCACCGGTCCAAATTGCTCTTCTATCGCAATTTTTGCTGTCAATGGAACATCAGTCAGAACAGCGGGGTGAAAGAGCGTGCCCTCAACTTTGCCACCATGTTCGGGATTTGCTAGCACGGCACCGAGGCTGATGGCATCTTTAATCAGATCTGTCAAATAGGCTGGCTTAGCTGTATCGGGCAGAGGTGTTAGCTGCACGTTTGGCTCCCAAGGCATGCCACACTTCAAACTTTCCACCTTGCGAACTAAAGCTTCGTTGAATGTCTTTGCTATGGAACGGTGTACAAAAATCATCTTCAGTGCAGTGCAGCGCTGACCATTAAACGAGAGAGCGCCGCGGACGCATTCGGCAGCAGCTAAGTCGATGTTGGCGTCTGGTAGCAGTATCGCGGGATTTTTTGCATCTAATCCGAGTATACTGCGTAGTCGATGCGGATTGGGATGAGATGATTTTATTTTGTTTGCTACCGAGCTTGATCCGATAAAGGCGAGCACATCGATCTTGCCGCTGCGGATCGCTGGACCCACGGTATTGCGGCCGGCACCATTAATGATGTTTACAACGCCTGGAGGGAACGCATCCTGAAAGCCCTCCAGTAAATAATCCCATAGCAACTGACCGTAGCGTGGAATCTTAACCACTGCGGTGTTACCCATGACCAAAGCTGGGATGAGAGTTGTGAAGACCTCGTTCAGTGGATAATTGAACGGACCCATACATAAGGTCACGCCAAGCGGAGCCCGACGAATTTGCGCCATCAGTCCGCCGACAAATTGAAAGCGGCTTGAGTCACGATCGAGCCTTTTCACCTCCTCAACAGTGTCATCAATATATTGGATCGTGCGATCAAACTCGCCTTGAGCATCAGTCCAGGTCTTACCAATCTCCCACATCAGAGAGCGACATACCATCTCTCGTGCCGCGCACATTTTTCCTCTCAAAACACTTAATGCATTAAGTCGCTCTTCCATGCGTGCCAAGGCCCAGTTGCCTTGGCCGCGGTTCCATGCCTTCGATGCTGAATCAACAGCCAGCATAAAAGTGTTAGCATCCACATTTGGAGTCTCACCGATTAAGACCTGCTGACCATCCTCGCTACACTGGCTATAAACCTCACGCATAGCGTAGCCTTTAGAGATGATTTCACCGTCTATCAAAATCCGACCGCGGATCCAAGGCAAGCTCGCACTGACGTCGCTAATCATGATGGCTCCGATTTATGATGATCGCTCAATAACGCAGAAATATTTCATAATACTATAACCATCCTGAGTGCGTATTCATAATTATAAGATCTAGTTGGCACCGTTCCTATGCGCAAGGCCGCGCGCTGCCGCGAAGCATGGCCATCTTCGTGATGATCTGAGCAGTCGGAGCAACACTGGCGAGAATAATGATGCCGCAGTAATTTGGCGTAAAAAATGCATGCAAACTTGTAGTGCAATTTTACTGAGTGAGTTGCGGGAAGAGCCTCAATTATGGCTGAGACGTCGCGGCAAGGGCAAAATTTGCGAGTGGCCATAATCGGCGGTGGAATTTCCGGCCTGACTGCTGCTCAGCAACTAGCGGCACTCGGTTATGAGGATGTAGTCATATTCGAGAGAGACGCAGATGTTGGCGGTAAGATTAAAAGTTTTGAGTATGAAGAGCGTCCTTATGAACTTGGTGCTCTAATTTTTAATCATGAATTCACCAACGTTACGCAGATGGCCGACCGTTATGGGCAACAATTTTTTGCTGTAAGTAAGCCACTGGTAATTGAGCGGGATGGCACAGTCCTGACCTATAAAGAACTAATCAGGCAGCGTTATGGATATGTCTCATTTCTGATAGCAGCATACCGCATGCTCTACGGTGGGACGTCCCATCCTCATGAACGAGATGTTGGCTTTGCCAACCAAGATCCCTGTCTTTTTCGACCTATGGAGGAATTCGCCAGCGTTCACCACATCGAAGCGGCGACAGATTGCATCAACTCGTTCTTAACTGGCTGCGGCTATGGTTACTACGAAGATATTCCGGCTCTTTATTTAATGAAATTGGCTCCAGTGATCCTGAAAGAGCTGATTGCGAGTGGTCTGTCCCTCGGGGAGCATCAAGGGTGGAGTCTATTTCAAAATGGTTGGCAGGAGATCTGTAGGCAGATGGCGGGTGATCTTGTGGTGCGGCTTAGAAGTCCGGTCACGCAAATTCGGCGAGCTGGTGCCAATGACGTTGAAATCACAGCGAACGGAGTGACCGAAAGATTTGCTCGCGTGATTTTTGCGATGCCGCTAGATGAAACTTTAAAATTCCTGGATGCAACGCCACTAGAACGGGACCTCTTTCAGAGGATCCGTTACCTCCGCTATTTAGTCACGCTGGTTGAGGGTGAGGGTCTTTTTACCGCTAGTTTCAAGGATCACGCGACGATGGATAGCATCGGTCATATCAATTTTATGGTGCAGCCTTACACTGATAGGCCAGTATTTCAGCTGTATCAACTGCTTGGCCAAAATATGAAAGTTGCGGATGCTTTAACTCTGGCCCAGCAGGACATCGCCAAAATTAACGGCAAGATTACAAAAATCATCACGCAAAAAGAGTGGCGATATTTCCCGCATGTTACGACGCAAGATCTGTCCCTGGGTTATTATGATTTTTTGGAAAGTTTGCAGGGAAAAAACGACACCTACTACATGGGTGCCCTTCTCAGCTTTGAGACTGTTGAGCAAACTACAGCCTATGCTAAAGACTTGATCAAGCGTAATTTTGGCCGCCTCCGACTACGTGCAGGTGATTTAGCGCCTCAGCGATATCCCGGTGATGGCAAAGACAATCAGGCCCGCTCCGAGCAATTGCGCAGCATTGAGCGCCGAATCTAGATAGAGCCAGTTGAGCATGATGGCTACGAGCGGAAATGCCAGCTCGCAAAGGCTAGCAACTGAGGCCGACGTGGACTGTAGGCCGCGGTAGTAGATTAAGATCGGTATTAAGCCGGAAATGAAGGCCATCGCGAAAAAATGCCAGCTATCTAGCCAAACCGGCGTCGCCAGCTGGTTGGGATCACTATGCAAGAGAACTGAGACACTAGTCAGCGCTAAGGCAAATATGGCACCTAAGACAAATCGAGCCGCCGTCACAAAGGTAAAACTCAGATTTTGCAGCAGGAGCCGACTCACCACCGTGCAGCTACCCCAAATCATGGCAGCCAGGAGGGCATAAGTAATCGCTGCGAGATCTTGCCCTTTTAAGCTGGTCCACGCCGGTGTGAAACCAAACGAGAGTAGATAGGCACCTGCGACGGCAACTGCGGCAAACAGCCAGAACCACGGCCGGACCGTTTCCCGCAGCAACACTCGGGCGAGCAGGATCGCAAAGCATGGCTGAATCTTCTGAATCAGAACTGGCACCGAGTAATTTGATGTCGCAACGAAGGCCTCGGTGAATGCCACAGTGCCGAGTACCGAGCCAAAACACGAGATGAAGATTAAAGCGGCCCATTCCTTCAGTGACAGCAGCCGCAAGGCCTCACGCTGATTTCGCAGGATGAACAGAGCAGGGACTAATAAGAACACGTGATTGATGGTGACGATAAGCAGAGGGCTGTAGCGATGGGTCACTGGCACCCGGAACAGCGCATCGGTGGCCCAGAGGGACGCTCCCAAAACAACCAGTAAGGGCCCCTGCAAGTGTCCTAAACGCTTACCCAACCACGATTCTAATTGACTCCAGATACCGGAGTTAGGGCTACTCTGTGGAGCGGCAACGCTGGTGCTGGGCTGAGATGCTGGATCGGAGTCCGCCATGATTTCGACCTCTTACTGTTTTCATAACACAAAGAGGTAGTAGTCAGCAAAGCGCCGCAAACCATAATTTGTTTATTGGCTGTGGCGCTTGAGATCTAGAGCTTAGGTGTTTCAGGACTATTTCTTGAGCACTTGTTGCACTTCTCTTACGGACGCTAGTAGACGAGCATCGCCGGCTGCCCGAGCGGCTGCTGCTTTTGCCGCCAGGGTTGCCTGGGCGGCATCAAAATCAGGTACGACATCCAGGTAAGTCACTAGCGCTGCCGCCGCCGCCAGTCGTTCGTCCTTTTCAGCGGCAACGTGGTCGCCATCTCCGTCTAGGCCAACGACTAATCCCGCAGTTAATGTGGAGAATGCCAGGTCCTCGAAGTTAGGTAGGTCTCCGTCAGATGACAGGCTTAGGGCAAAGAGGTTTTTCTCGTCGTACTTGAGTGTGCCGTATATCGAAGTGCGCAGTTTGGACAAGATCCCAGTCACTTTGGTGTCGACGGCTGCACTGAATGCCTCGGCTGCCTGCGTTGCAGAAGTTGACTGCAGTGATCCCGCAGCTGCAAGAGTGTTGGTGCGTGCAGCACGCTTGACGGTGTCTTTGATTATGTCGCGGATCGACTTGATGGCACGGGATGGGGCATCGGGGAGTGCACGCCAAGCTGTGACCTCGGTCAATATTTGGGCGTACTCTCGCCGGAAGCCTGCTTCGTCGTCTAACTTTACGTTTTTGTTCCAGACCCGCAGGGCTTTGCCGTTATTCGCGACATTATTGCGCAACGCCTGCGCCCCAGCGCTGAGATAGTAATTCACTAGGTCGCCGACTTGATCGCCTAGCTTCGTGGCCTTGAGCACTGCTTCTGCAGGCGACGTTGGCTTGCCTACAGACTCGGCAAACTTAGCGGCGATCGGCGCGCGTAGTGCCAACAGAGCTTCGGTCAAGGTCTTCGACTCTACCCCTTCGCCACCGGTGGCGGCGGTCACATTGTGGTGGGAATGGCGTAGGCCGACGATCGGGTTAAGTTCGGTATCATAACGCAGGCAGAGTGGATCGACCCCACCTACCGTGGCATCTGCCTCGGCGTCATCACAAGCCGGAACCACTTGGTCTGAGACTTTGACGTCCTTACCGCTATTGTAGAGCTGGCTGATAACCTGCCTGTCGTACTCGAGGATGGGGCCATCAGTGCCGCCGATGTCCGTGAACAACGACTGCTCGTTTTGGTAAAAGTTGTAATCCATGATCGACGAGGTCACGGGATTGTGTTCGCTCGGCTCTTGGCTGGAGTCAAAGGTCAGGGAGCCTTTGAAGTTGTGCGACATCCCGAGAGAGTGACCGACTTCGTGGAAGATGGTGGCCATCATGAGTCTTCTCGCGAACTCGTCGACGCTGCGTGGCACCGGCACCGCGGCATCGCCTGGGCTGTCTTTTTCCGCACTAATGGCACTGGCCAATAAATCCGGTGTGAGCGAGACCTCATCCATCGCACGGACGCAACTCAGCACCCGGTGGCCAGGTCCAAACATCACTTCTGGAGCTTTCGGCGCGACCCTGGCGCGGACCTGCGCCTCGCTGGGCTTATCGTCACTCTCGCCAGTCCGTTGCTTCCATAGTTGTGAGCCTATGTTGTACCAAGCGTACGGCATGTAGATCAGGCTGTGGCTCTGCAGGCCGGTGTATGGATCGACAGCTTGGCTTTCATAAGCAGCTCCGGCCTGTGCCACAGAGTCGAAATTGATGACGTTGTACCGAGGATCACCGATCTTGATGCCTGCCGGTAGTCGGCCCATAAAGCGCATGACTGGCCGCCCCTGCTGCGGGGTGAAGTAGCGGTTCCAGCCTTCGACTCCGCTCTTGAATATGGCTGTCAGCTCGTCCGGCGCGTTTGGCGTCACATACCAATCGATGGTTTTGTCGTCCGCGATATTAAAGCGATTGGCATATGTGGTCTGCACACGCAGAGGTACGCCATTTGTCTTGCTCTTGGTAACGTAAACATTTTCCGTCGCGATAAATCGGTAGCGTTCCGCTAGGGCTTCGTTTGCAGGATTGGCTTCGAGACCTTTGTAGCCTTCGGGGACCAGATTCGCGCGGGGAAATACCGACTCCATATAAGTCTGAATGCTGCCGTCTTTGAGCAGTAGGGCTGATTCTTGTAGCAGATATTCGCCGTCTGCTACGAAGTCCAATGAACGCAGCCAGACCTGCTTGGGTGCATCGGCACCCTTGCCGTTAACTGCTTCGTTGATCGCGAGGCCACCAGAGGCAAATTTGACGGTAAGAGTCTCGTCGTCTTCTTTAAGCACTTTATATGTGGAAATCAGCAACTCAGGGTGATTGATGTTGCTCTCAAACAGCCTAGTTTGGTCGGCTACTAGCTGCAGCTCGTCTCCTAGTTGGCGGAAAAAACATGGAACATGCCCGAGTGACTGCGCCTGGGGGATCAGCGACAACTTGGTGTCGGCGCCGGAGGTGTATTGCAGGTCGAATCCATAGAGGAAGTCGCGGTTGAATAGGCCATCCTTACGGAATGTTACGGTCCCAGACAGGGCTGTCGAGGCAGCCGTAGCTTGCACTTTAGTAGCACGGTCATCAGCTGCGGCAAAACGCCAGTCGTACTCAGAGGCAGCAGGGGAGTGCTCCGCTTGGGTTGCCAGCACGGTGACCACGGGTTCATGTTTTTTACCCTGGTTACCAAAAATACTTTGGGGCCAATGGTTGCGTCCGCAGCCAAAACTGCCGCATATCAAGGCTAAAGTGATCAGATTAGCTTTGGTAGTGATGCCAGACGTTTTGCTAGTCATAACGGACCCCCAGATCGTTTCATCAGGCGAGATTTATCAGAAATTTATAAAATTGGCTAGACCGCCAGTTTTGTGAGCTTGCGGACCAGATCGATAAAAAAGACTGTTGCTGCGAGGCAACCTTTAGATTTAACCTCTCAAGTTACCTGGAGGTTTTTTGCTCATGATCCTGATCTTCGGACGTCGACCGGCCGCCCTAATTGCGTGCCTTTTGCTGCTGCTCAGTCTGGGGTGCGTGCACGGGCAGGATGCTGATGAGGCACCGATTGAGCGCAATACGCTGCGCGACCGGCCGTTTACGCTAAACCGCTCCGTCTTCCAAGCTAGCCAGTTAGATTTTGTCGCCCATGTCGGCCCGGGTCCCTTTGATTCTTATTTAGTGCAAACGGTCAACTATCGTCCCCTCGAGGCTTTGCGTCGGCAACTTGAAGCTGAACTGCCGCTACCGATTCATAATCGCGGCGAAGCGCACATCACGGTCATTCTTGCCAAAGAGTTCCAGAATGTGCTGAAGCCGATTTTGTCGATGGCAGAGATAAATACCATTGCCCGCGGCGAAAACATCGTCGGTGCGCCTTTTGAAGCGATCTGCGTGGGCGAGGGCTCAGCGCTGGTGAACGGCAAGCTAGAGCATTCCTACTTTCTCGTCATTAAGGCCGAGAAGCAGCTGCAAATTCGGCGCAAGATCGCTGCCGCTTTTGTCGCTAAAGGTGGCAACCCAGCTGACTTTGACGCCGATGATTATCGGCCACACATTACTTTAGGTTTCACTAAAAGGGACCTCTCTGCCGAGGACGATGTCGTCAAGGACCAGACTACCTGTGTTCAGTCGGTGAAGATGACGGGGACGTAACAAATGGAAGCACTGTTTAGTTCGTTTCTGATGGTTGCGATTTCCGAAATGGGCGATAAGACCCAATTACTTGCCCTGGTGCTGATGCTGCGCTTTCGTCGCCCGTGGGTCATCATGGGCGGTATTCTGGCAGCGACCCTACTAAATCACGGACTGGCTGCATGGGCTGGCGGCTGGGTGGCACAGCTGGTGGCGCCAACGACGCTGCGCTACATACTTGCCGCGCTATTCTTTGTCTTTGCGCTTTGGATCCTGATCCCCGACAAAGAGGACGATGACGACAAATCATCAAAATACGGCGCATTTCTTACCACTCTGGTTACCTTTTTCCTCGCCGAGATGGGCGATAAAACGCAGCTAGCGACGATCGCTTTGGGCGCACGTTTTCAGGCGCCAGTAGTTGTCACCATGGGTACAACTTTAGGCATGCTGGTTGCAGACGGACTTGCCGTCTTTTTCGGGGAAAGTCTGATAAAAAAGATACCGCTGAAATACGTTCGCATAGCAGCGGCAGTTTTATTCGCAGCGTTTGGGGCGACCGTACTAGTCGGTGGCGGTGCTTAGATCACACAATCTGAGTACGATACCTCTACCGGCTTTAGTGTTCCCGTGGCGCCTAGAGTCTTTAAAGTGATCTTGCTAGTCGCTTCCGCCTGGGAGCACGCTTGTAGTTTGCGCAGTAGTGGTACGTCAAACGGCGATGACTTTAAAGTTGCCTTCGGCTCTGGGTACCAGAGAAAGTCAGGTTGCTCCGAGGCCGCTTCAAAGGTGGAGTCTCCGCTGCTAGCGACGCGTCCCCATTCGCCGCCGATGATGTTGCGGCTGCTATCTAGTTCGAGGGTATAGACTGTCTGCAGCGTGCGTGTCATTTCGTCTGCGCCCTTCGGGTCGTAAGTCAACAATGGGCCGTACTCGACACCGTAATGAATCTGTGCCGAGATACTGACCAAATATGCGGCGCGCACCGCTCTAAAGTCTTTGAGCGGGTCATCTACGTCATCGATTGATACCGGGATGCCTGGCTCTGACAGTCCCGTCTTTGTTTTGATGGGTAGATATTGTAGTTCATAGCCAAATACTGGCTGATTCCACACCTGGCTATAACGATCCTTGTCGAAAACAAAGCCTTGTTTTTGCTCGCCTAGGAGCTTGGTCAGGGCTAGGTGGAGAGTCATCGGATTAACGTCTCGGCAGCCGATGGTGAGGTGCAATTGCCCCAACTTTGGCGGTGGTGCCGACGACGGATCGCGCAAGTATTTTGCTAGATTTGCGGCGTTCTCAAAAATGGCAACACTGACGTGGTCATTGTCAAAGTTACTCGTAAAGCGGGCAAATTTTGTTTTTCCTACTATGGGCGAGTCACGGTACTCAATATATCCAGACTCAGACTTATTGTTTGTCACATAAATTACCGTCCCGGCATCGGTGTCGCAGCCGGTACCTAGGCAAATTTTGCCGTCACTAATTCGCAGATCTTTTGCGTCCACTTTATCTGAATTACAGCGCCGGGCAGCAAATTTTGATGGTGGTGCTTGGTCCGCCCAAAGCTTGGTCACCAGTCCACGTAAATCACCTTCGGTAAATAGAACTTTTCGCTGTCCCTGGCGCACCATGACAGCGTGTTTTGGTGCGGCCTCGACCAATGCCGCCGGTGCCCATCCATGGCAGTGGCCCATCCACCCATAGTCTTCGATAGAGCTGAGTTCAAAACTGTCCCATGATTCCCAGCTACGACCAGTCATCGGTAGATACTGGGTCACAGCATTTGCAAGCTCAATTTCTTCTAACGTGACTGGCCGGCGCAGATTGCGAAATGATTTTTTTCGTTCCATAGATTGGGCGCGTAAATCTGAAATTGCGACGCCATTCCGGTTTAGCTCTTCAACGAGTGCGTCTCTTTCAGGCGCGTATTTTTTTGCCTCTTCTGGAGTGGCCGCTTTATTGATTGCGGTCATTACCTCATTGAGAGATCGGATGAGTTGTTCGATGGTCTCTTGATAACGCGTGTAGTCCTCGCGATCTTTTTTGTCTGCAGCGCGCATCTCAGCCAGCGTTTCGCTTAAAGTTGCATCCACGCTTTGCTTGAGTTTACTGACTTGCGCCCATACTTGCGGATCTATTGCATTCAACCGCCCAGCGATCAGGTCGTATTTTTCTGCCGGGGACAAGTACACTGTACTCAACGGGTCGTTTGACCTAGCGGCGTCGCGTAAGGAGAACACTGTGTCGCTAAGTGATATCGGATCTTTTATTATTTTATCGTCTTGGCCTTCTGCCGCCCAACGTGCGGCTAACCCGCGGTCTGCTAGTGGCCAATACGTGTCTGACCATGGCGTCGCGATGCTGAACGATGTCGCATCCTTCACATCGTTCCAGCGGTAAGGTGCACTAATGCCGAGTTTTTCGGGCTGACCTTGGACATCTGGCGCCTCACGAACCTCTGATCCGGCAGATCCTCGGTGTCTACAGCCGCCAACAAGAACAGCTGCAATTAAAGCCAAGTGATTCATGCTCGAAGCGCGCATATACCAGTTCCTCTGAGTAAACTACTGTGGACTAAGGTCCGGTAGACCCTTGGCGATTTATGATTGTAATAAGCAAAGTCTATAATTTTTTGCGGGAAATTAAAAGACTGCTCATCGGAGCCTTGTTGTTGCTCGGCTCTACGTCATTACAGCGGCGGATATCTCAGAGCGCCAACAGCTTCGCCATGAATATGCAGTCCCAGCCCATGCTATCGCGCCAAGCGCTTTCACTGGTATCGCGCTCCCATGCCCATTGGTTGCGAGCGGAGGAGGAGCTACTGACAGAGGGGCAGATTTTTCGTAGCTGATCGCGCAGTGTTGGCACTGGACCTTGGTTTAGAAACTCAAAAAAAAGATTGCTCGGTTGCCGAGTCATTAATGTGCCTGCAGCAGATTGTCTCACGCGCTCAGAAGTGTTCAGCCGTTGTTTGAGCCAGACCTCGGTGCTGATCAGATGTAGCGCATAGCCGCTAGGGGAGTGGGCTGCTTGAGCTGCTAAGACTAAATCATCACTCTCTGCAAAAGCCTTCATCTCGAGGCTGCGCGGCAAACCAAGGTCGTCCCAGACACGTCCCATTAGGGCCCAGTTAGCTGGGGTCAGAACGCAACGAAAATCGCCATCGTCGCGACAGAATCGGTGCGGTCCAGGCACAGGGCAGTGACCCCGAATTTTGCCTACGGCGCAGGGGCGATTATTTTGAATCCAGCCTAACCAACGCTGCGCGGCGTCGGTGTCCTGGGCAGTTTGCAAATAAAGTAAGACGCCCATAGCCATGTCGCGTGAGAATGAGTTTTTCTCACCCAAATTGCCTGGGTTGCGTCGTGGCGAGCGCCACCATTGGCCATCACTGCTCTGGGCATCACGCACCAAGTCGCAGCCTAGACTTTCGCCTGCAGCACATAGCAGGCCGCCGAACAGAGCCATGTCGCCATCATCACAGTTTGCCTTGGCTGGATAACCAGCGCAGACCGGCGCAAACGCCCGCCACTGCTGAATGATGTCATCAGAATCTTTGAGTCGACTGTGGGGCTCGCTGCCACAATTGTTTACCGCTACTATTGTAGCTAGAAACAACGCCAGCCGCAGACTCCGCATCGTTCAACTCCGTACATTTTTATCCAATTAAGTTTAGCTTTTCTGGCAGCGGTGACCTGGGCGCAGGTAGGTTCCGCACTTTGGGCATAGGTCGATGATTTTCTGTCTCTCGTCGCTGCGTCCGTTAAACTGATCAGGGCGTCCTTGCTGTCCCATGACATCCCTGACTTTGCCGCGTACGAAGCGGTAAGCAATGACAGCGATAATGACTGGTAGCATGGCGCGCATGAGAGGCATCAAAGAAGCGATGCCGCCACGCGTGAAAAGTAGCGTTAATCCGATCACCGCTAAGGCAGTGAATGTCCATTTATTCTCGCGAAACATACTCGCAACTCCGTTGCTCTTCCTTAACCCACTAGCACTGAGCTACCACCATCGGTGCTGATCTTCGGCCGCGTACGCCACGCCAGAAATCCCGCTAGTAGCACCAGCATACCGGCGACGATGGCGCCAAGGATCCACAGACGCGACCGCCCTTCGGGCAGGCCAGAGACTTCAATGCTGACAATTTCATTAGCTTTCATGGGGGCGTTGGTCGTCCACGGCATATATTGTGGATCCGGCGCACTGTCGGAATCACCTGGTTTTAAAAAGTTGGAACCGACCTGCATAGCGCTGCCGCGCGGCAGCAGCAGAATGAAGCTGTCAATGTCCATGACCGGATTAAAGGTCATAGTGGCTTTGCCGTAGCGACCGCTCAGACGAAAGCCGATGCCGATGAGATTCACACCTGGCTGGACGTCTTTTTCCACGACGACACTGCCGTTCTGGGCGAGCGTCAGCTCGCTCGGCTCCAGGCCTTCCTGGGGGGTGAAGTCTTCCGTTTCTTTGGGGAGCATCACGGGCACTTTGAAATGCTCAGGCTTCTCCCCGGTATTTTGCAAGGCGAAGATATAACTACCATAAATGGTGTCCAGGCCTTCGCGCAAGATGAGCAAGTGCTTGGGGGTGACGTAAACCTCAGCCCGGGCGGCTGTAGCTAGCAGAGCGATAGTTAAAGTAAGGCCGAGATTCAGATTTTGCCAAAGTTTGGTGGTGCTCACAGTGCACCTCCGCTTTGCTGCGTGTGTTCGAGAAAGTCGAGGCGGCGAGATGCGTCAATATAGCGGTTCGTCAGAAAGCTTTTGCGTTGCTCCCAAGAAAGTGGCGATAAATTGTCGGATTTAAATGCCAGCTCGTCGTCTATATAACGCTTCAGCAATGCAGTCTTGATCGCTTGCAGTTCACTGGGCGAATTGATGGAAGATCCCGCCTGCAGCAGGCCACCGCGCCCCAGCCAAAAAGGCGCCAGTAGTACCGAGAGAAGTATCAGGCTAATGACTACCGAGAGATAAATCACGCTCGCATCTCCTCAAGCCGTGCTTGCATTTCTTTGATGATGTCGTCAGCGGCACGCACTCCTAGGGTGCTCACGACCCGTCTTTTACGCCAAACAAAAAACCATACCGCTGGGGGACCAGCGAGTAAAATGCTCAGCGGCAATAACCAGGCTAATATGTTGAAGCCCTTAGCTGGCGGTGAGCGTAAAATCCACGGACCGTAGCGCTCGGTAAAGTGCTGTAAAATTTGTTCTCGTGTTTTGCCGGCTTGAACCTGCTCCAGTACGATACTTTTGATCTGTTGCGAAAAGCGCGCATCAGACTCGAGTACACTAATGCCGGTACATGTAGGACAACGAAGTGAGGAAGACACCTCGTGGAATAACTCCCCCTGGGGACCATCTGAGGGCCATGCCTTTTTAAGTGCATCTTCATCGACCGGACCCGACTCCCCAGCAAGACAGGGAAAGCTCCCTGCGACACTTATGAGCGCCGCAAATAAAAGTCCGCGGATGACAGTGCGCGCGTTCGGTAAGAACATGATGATCTCCTTCACTCCGTGGCTCGAATGGCGTCTCGACTCTTGCTGCCGCGGTAACGGTCAGAAATTGCGAGCAAGCCGCCAGTGACCATGACAAAAGCCGCTATCCAAACGAAGCGGACCGTTGGATTGATGTGGAATTCAAAGGTCGCTTTCTTGCCTGTATCTCGGTCAAAATCAGAGAGAGTGACATAGAGATCATGCCAAAAAGTCGACATGAGTGCGATCTCGTGATTGAGGTTGGACGACGTCGGGTATTTGCTGCGAGCTGGGTGAATCGGTGGCAATTCTAACCCATTACGGCTCACATTGATGAATCCTTGATAGAGCGTAGCATTGTCTTTTTGGGCAATTTTGATTTCGTCAAACTTCAGATTGTAGCCGTAGAAGTCGATCGATTCGCCTTGGTTCAGCGTGGCCACCTTTTGCATACCGCGGTAGTTGCCGAGAAAGCCGGCAATCGCGATAATTAAGCCAATGTGAGCAACGTAGCCGCCAAAGTAGGCGAGATTGCGGGTGAAGAATAAACCGAGTTTGTAGCGTAGATCCTTAATTCTCAGGAACAGATCGCCCGTCAGGCAGCAAGCAGACCACGCACATAGGCAGAGTCCGACTAATTGCGCCCCCAAGTTAAATGGCTTTTTCGTCAGCATGACATCGCCGCCAATGATTAAAACAGCAGCGATCGGCGCAGCACAAACAGCGGCAATCGTCATGAGCTTGGCGCCATGTGGAATCTTAGCGGATTGATAGCGCATCATGTTGCCGAGGGCGATGGCCATCACCAAACCCAGTCCGATCCACGGTGCAAAAGCATTGAAGTAAGGGGCTTGTACCGTGGTGCGTTCACTCGTGATCGCCTCTGAGATGATGGGGTACAGAGTCCCGACGCAAACAATGGCGGCCAATGTTAGCAGCAGAAACTGCGTAATAACGAGGGCGGACTCTTTTGAAACCCCCCAGGCTTTGTCAGCTTCGGGAGGTAAAATGGACGGCGCGCGGAATCCATAAAGCACCGCGACAATCAGCAACATACTAGCCAAGAAGGCCAAGTAGTTGGGGCCGATGGGGGATTCCGCAAACGAGTGGACCGAGCTGATCACGCCGGAACGGGTGATAAACGTGCCAAAGAAACTAAAGAAGAAAGCCAGAAAGGCCAGAATTAAACTCAGCCGCTTCAGGTGACCCAGTTTGTCTTGGACGACTAATGAGTGCAGGAGTGCGGTACAGAAAATCCAAGGGATGAAGCTGGAGTTTTCGACCGGATCCCAGGCCCAGTAACCGGACCAGCCTAGCTCGACATAAGCCCAGTGACCACCAAGGATGATGCCGGCAGTAAGAGCGCACCAGGCGAACAAGGTCCAACGGCGCGTCGTTTTGAGCCAGCCTTCGGTAATGTCACCGTAACCGAGAGCCGCCACGCTATAAGCAGCGGGAATAGCCAGCGCCGTGTAGCCTGTGAAAAGGGTAGGGGGATGGATCGCCATATACGGATTCTGCAGCAGGGTATTCATGCCCTGTCCATCAGCAGCGGAAGGGAACATGCGCAGGAATGGATCGGAGTGACTGATTGCCAGATAAAACATCCAGGCCAAAACAGCCTGCAGACTTGCCGAGACGTACGGCATGATGTGTTCATTGTCGCGGCTGTAGGTCCACAGTGCAATGGTCGCGTAAATCGAGAGTAACAAGGTCCAGAGAAAGTGTGATCCCTCTAGTGAAGACCAAAAAGCTGTCAGGGTATAAATCTGCGGCAGGTCATTGCTCGAAGTTTTAAAAACATAAGCAACGGAATAGTCCCGGTGAAAAAATAGGTACCAAAGCAGGCCGGCCGCAGACAACGCCATCACACACGTTGCGGTGAGCGCTAATCGCGACGAGCGGTACAGCCGGCGATGTCGCCAATATGCGGCGAGTACCGCCGAAAGGACCCCGTAACAGGTGCTCAGAAAGCAGAGAAGTAACAAATAAAAACCTAGGTCCGCGAGCATCTGCCGATCTCCTTAAGAGTGGGCGCCTACCATTTCTCTACCTGCCTGAGATCACTGAAGACCGTCGGCTGAGCAGACTGGACTTGCCAGGTGCCCTGGCTTTCCGGTAACTGAGGATACACGGGGGGTGGCGAGCGAGCCGCGGGTCTTCTGATCCGCGTGAGCATCATCCGAATCACACGGGCGAAATCATGGCAAGCGTATACGTTAAAACTCTCGGATGCAAGGTCAATACATTCGATGGCCATGCCTTAGAAAATCAGTTTAAGGCGAAGGGTTACGCTCTCACGACCGATCCCAAACAGGCCGATATTACGGTCATCAACACCTGCAGCGTCACTGCCAATGCCGAGCGGGAGGCGCGTTATTTGGCGCGCCGTTTGCGGCGTGAATGCCCCGAGACATTGCTCGTTTTTACTGGCTGTTATGCTCAAACCGACTCAGCGCGGCTAGTCGCGATGGATGAGATCGACCTCGTGGTGCCTAATGCTGCCAAGGAGCGGTTGGTGGAAACGGTAGTCGCCAACATGGAGGCTAGGCAATCCGGTATTGTCACTGCGAAGCTGCCGGAAGGCATCACGGCGGTGAAGGACAATAAGCAAACTCATTTTAAGTCGGCTGTGACTTTCTTTGACCGCGCAAGTTCGGAGCAAACGCGGGCCTTTGTTAAGGTCCAAGATGGCTGTAACGGTTTTTGCACCTATTGTCTGATCCCTTACGCACGCGGAGCCAGTCGCAGTGTACCGCAGGCGCAAGTCATGGCTGAGTGCGAACGCCTGCTGGCCGAGGGTGTGCCGGAAATCGTGCTGACGGGTATCCACATCGGAGACTACGGACGTGACCTTGCCGAGGCGGCAGATGTGGCGCATCCGATCGCCGGCCTTGTCCGCGAGCTGCTGGCGTTGCCGGCCATGAAACGGCTGCGTATCTCGTCGCTGGAGCCGGCAGAATTGACACCGGAATTGGTCGCCGCGCTGGCCGAAAAGCCCGAGCTGGTTTGCGATCACCTGCACCTCCCTTTGCAATCTGGATCTGCCCGCATATTGAAACTGATGCGTAGGACCTATGATCCTGCCGGTTATGCTGATGCGGTGACGCGCTTTCGGGCGCATTTCCCCGATGCCAGTATCGGCGCTGATGTGATTCCTGGCTTTCCTGGCGAGACCGAGGAAGACTTTGCCGATACCGTCGCTCTGATCAAAGATCTCGAGTTGAGTTATCTGCATGTGTTTCCCTATTCGCAGCGGCCGAATACAGCGGCCGTGCGGATGCCTGGTCACCTACCCGCTGAGGTGATCAAAGAGCGCGCTGCAGAGTTGCGACGTCTATCGGACGAGCTGGCGGCAAATTATGCTCGGCGCTTCATCGGGCGGACGCTCCCCATCCTCTGGGAGAAGGACTTGGACGCCCAAGGTCGGCGCTTGGGACATAGCCAAAATTACCTATCCGTGGTTGGTGCTGCGACCAACCATCCGGCTGGAACGATTAGTCCAGTGATATTGAAGGGCTTGGTTGGACCCAGTCGGCTTCTCGGGCGCAGCCTATCCTAAAGAACGCGCCCGGCCTCTTACCTGTCTCTCATAAACCAAAGACTAGCGCAATCTCAGTGGCTTACATCCTTTGTCTGACGCGGCTTTGAGGGCAATCAAGGGGTTACAGGTCTTTCCGTGCAAAGTCCTCTGAGTCTGCTAAAATCATCCTTGGTGGTCCCGAGTAGCCGCACTCTGTAGCGGCCCTGATCCGAGACTCTGAGTGTCAGGCGAAAGTCATCCCTCAGGAAAGCAACAACTCTTTTCACCAAGGTTTATCTTCTCCGCATGTGGAAGCCCGCCTCATTGAGGTGGGCTTCTCTTTTTTTGTGCGCCCGGCAGGGCGCATCCTAATTTGGCTTTTGCCAACCACCGAGCACTAGGACTCGAGCTCCGTTTAACACTAAATTTGGCTGGTAATTTGTCCCGATCAGCGGTGCTAGCCGTTCACCCCAACCGCCAGTCATACATATGCCGTGCGGAAGTTCGTGCAGATGCATGTCGCCTTGCAGTCTCGTGCGAGTCTGATTAATCGCTCCGAGAGTCATCTCAACGGCGGCGCACATCATCGCTGTGCGTGTGTCGTGTCCAAGTCCCTGCTCGGCAATTTCTGCTGTGAGAGCCTGTTCTGCGGCGATTTCTGGAAGTAGACTCGCCACTTGATGCAGGCTTTGCATGGCCAAGGTAAGTCCGGGCAAAATTAGGCCACCGAAATGCCTTCCATCAACTCCGACGGCATCGATCGTGGTTGCGGTGCCCGCTGCGACTACGATGCCGTAGTGATCTTGCAACTGCCGTTGTTCAGATGTGAGCATTGATAACCACGCTTCAATCGCAGCCAAACGATCGATCCCTAAATCCTTGAGCAAATAACCAGGCGAGTGCAATTTACAGTGGCGACGTACGGGTCTCTTACGAACGGTCACCGCAGACCACCCACATTCCTGTGCCAGGCGCGTCAATAATTTCGTTTGCTCCGGCCGTACGGAGACAATGTGGAGCGTTGGGTATGGGTAGCTACTGTGCTGTTTTAAAGTCGTCAGAGCTTGCCGTAACGTGTCGTCGTTCTCTTGATACGCATGTACCAAGACACGGTCTGGCGTTGGGCTGAGTGCATCGTCATACCAAGCAATCTTCACCGCAGTATTGCCGATATCAGCGACGGCGAGAGGCATGGGATATTTACTTTGGAATGACCAGCGCCAGCCGTGATCGGCGTGGCTGAGAGCTATCGATTCTTCTTGTTCTAACACCTGCATCATTTGACTACCGTCGTCACGTAAGACGCCAAGTCGTCCCCATCGCCGGCCAATGTTTGCGTCATCGCTAGAATTAAATGAGGCATCAGGTGAGGCCTCAGTGGAGGCATCAGGTGACGCATCAGGTGAATCCTGGAAGCAGAGTTCATCTGGACCGACACCAAACTCGGCATATGCTTCGGGTACCGATGCAGTGGCTAGCGCTTGCCAACAAGCTAGGAAGTCTCTAGCGAATAATTGCACTAGTTCATTGATGGCAACGTCTTTACCCAAAATCTCGCTCAGAGATGTAGGTAGGTAATCGCCACCTTTAATATCTGGCGTATGATTTAAGTTGAGTCCCAGCCCAATTAATAACTCGCCAAATTGCGTGCCATTGCTTGAGGTTTCCAGCAGCAAGCCGCCGAGTTTGCGACCACCGAACAGTAAATCATTGGGCCATTTTAACGTCAGGCGCAGGCCAAAATACTGTTGCAACAGGCGAGCGATGATCACACCAGCCTTGAGTGGCAGCAGTCCTTGCTTAGTGGGTGGGTCTGCTTGCGCCGGTAGCACCATCGTTAGGTAGAGATTTCCGACTGGGCTAATCCACTCATGCCCGCGGCGCCCACGCCCCCCAGTTTGCTGCTCACTCCAGACTAAAAATGGTGGAACAGGGGTAGCCGGTGCAGAGCTTTGTTTAAGCAACTGAGCAGCATAATTAGACGTCGAATCGACTGTGAGCAGGTGCACTACCGGCATGGTCGGCATCGTCAAGCTGAGCTCCTTGCTCCGTGGGTTCTACTCTCGCAGCATCAAGTCTCAAACAGCAGGCTTAAGTCGGACCAGCGAGCTGAATGAATGATGGCACCTGTGGAAATAAAATTAACCCCAGTTGCAGCAATCTCGCGCACGGTGTCTAGACGGACGTTGCCAGATGCCTCAAGTAGCGCCCGACCGCGGACCGTACGGACAGCTAATGCCATTTCGGCAATGGGCATATTATCTAGCATGATTAGATCAGCGCCGGCGTCGAGTGCCTCTTGCACTTCTGTGAGATTGGTCGTTTCGACCTCTATTTTAAGCGTAGGCGGCAAGCTCTCAAGTAAGCGACTTACGGCGGCACTGATGCCCCCAGCAGCGCGAATGTGATTTTCCTTCACGATGACACCGTCAGTTAGGCACATCCGGTGATTGCGTGCACCGCCTACGACGGTTGCTGACTTCTCGAGAAGGCGTAAACCAGGAGTTGTTTTGCGCGTGTCGAGCAGTTGCACTTTGGTGCCGGTGAGTTGCTTCACGAACTCTCTAGTCAGTGTGGCAATTCCGCACATATGACCAAGAAAATTAAGTGCGACTCTTTCGCCTTTTAGGATCGATCTTGCTGAGCCCGATATCTCTAAAATTAAATCGCCCTTTTGCAGACTCGCGCCGTTTTCAGCCGCAATCTCAACACGCAGTGTTGGGTCGACGGCGAGAAATACTGCTCGCGCCACTTCGCTACCAGCCACCAGAGTGGGTTCCTTGGCGATGATCCGAGCGCGAGCTTGTTTGTCAGCTGGCACACAAAGGTCCGTGGTCCAATCGCCAAAGCCCCAGTCCTCTTCAAGAGCACGGGTGATCATTGGGGTGAGCTGGATCGCGTGAATCGTTGCCATTAGGGTCCCTCCGGATTGTCGCCGGATCCTCGTTCAAGGGCGACTAATTGTCAACGAGGTGCCGAGCTTTCTCATCCGCCAGACGCCTGAGTTCGGCGGTAATCACTTCGCGGGCTAAACTTTTGAAGTGACGTTCGCAGTAGTCCTCGACTGCTTGGCGGACCCAATTGGGCATTTGAGCAGGCGGCGGCCCACTGAATTTTGGGTCTGTATCCACTAAATCCGGAGAAAATTGGGTCGATTTATCATTTGATTCGTATGTCTTTCGTGGGGCCATTGGTGGCACCTGGACGGGCGGCGGAGGCGTTGCATAATATTGAGTCTGTGAGGGCACGCCTGGTCCGGGCATTAGGGACATCGCGGAGTCCATTTCATCAAGCCTAAGGTCAAAGTCTATCTCGGCAATAGAGGGAGATACCGGCTGGCTGGCGACGCCTGCTTGTGCCCCGGCCTTATTGCCAATGGGGTCGGTATTTTCTAGGTTAAACACCCGTCGACCGCGCTGACCCTCAGGGACTAGAGGTACTGGTGGAGTTAGTGCTGCCATGTCGGCAAAGGGTTCTGTCGAGTCGGAGCTAAGGTCGTCGAGCGAAGGCAGGCCCGGGAAACCGCCGCTATGTATGACTGTGGCATGACGAGCGCGGTCCTGACTGGTTAACGATTGGGCGTGGGCGGTAAAGTCGGTAGCACCGACGTCCATGGGCTCAGGGTCAATGACAATCGGAGGCGGTGCGGGCACCGGCGGTGCGGGGATTTTCGGCATTGAGGAGCGAGGCGGTACCGTGCTCGTGGCCCGAGGTGGTGAGGATACTGGCGGCGGCGGCAGCGTAGGGCTTGGGTTACTCAGGGGCGTCTGAACCAGAGCTTCGACGGCCGCGATGATGTCGGCAGATTCAAAGGGCTTTTTGAGCACATGGTGAAAGCCGGCTTGGCGAAAGGCAGCCTCATCGACCGTGTCGTAACTTCCGATCAAAAGTAGTACCGGAGCGCCTTTGGCCTCTTGGCGCAAGCGTTCGAAATCACTAGGACTGCGGGCTCCAGGCAGACTAGCATCAATGATCAGGGCCTCAGGAGCATCTTGGCCTATCGAGGTCAGGGCGTCGAGGAAGGAACTAGCCTCAATCAGCTCCACGGGGAAGCGATTAAAGGCGATTTTAATGACCTTTTGGATCGTCGACGAATCATCGGCGACGAGCAAGCGACGGCGCATGAGACCCTCGTCATTTTTGCAAAGCTACCTGGACCGGTTCAATGATTATAGCAGACTCGGTCCGGACGCTATAGGGGGCTGGGGCAGTTTGGTCTCCCAAGTTGCCGCGTGCCTCAGACGGCCGTGCGTTTTTTTAGATTGCTGCTGATGGCGAGCAAGATCAAATTTCGCAGGTGCCTATTGGTCTCCGCCAGGGCTTGGAGGATTAACTGGTAGTCATTCATGGTGAAATGGCCGGGTGTGTCGCAGTTCAGCTCGATAAAGCAACGCACCCTTAGGTTCTCTAAGTAGACCAGTTTGCTTTCATGTAGGCGTTTCAAGGTATCGACGTCCAGACCATGGCCCTCAATGGGACGAAGGAGTTCGCCCATAATTTCGCGATAGGTCGCAAAGTCGGTGGATTGATCGTTACGCATTAGGTCGCCTTCTTATGGCCTAATTGTTCTGTGCAGCTTACTTTCAAGAATTTCATCGGCAATCCCGGCTCTATCTTTAAAAGCACGTAGACGCGAGCGCTCAGCGTAGTAACATAAGGCCCTTCATTGATTGTAGAGAGGGCGAAAGTTTTGGGAATTCAACAAGGTAGTGTTGCACTGTCCAGGTATCTGCTTTTGGGCGATGGTCGCCGCCCCAGTCTCGGCAAGTTGAATGACCTATTCGCCCCGTATCAGGCGGCCCCAGTGAGTTTGGAGGGGGTACGCAAGGAAGAAATCTGCGGTTGGGTCAGGCCGGTCGGTATCGACGGGGTCAAAGTTGATCTGCCCCCAGATCACGTCTGGGATTTGAGTGATTGCCAAATTGACGACGGGTTGCTCCTGCGGCTGCGAATTGAGCGCCGCAATGTACCTGGACCGCTTCTACAGCTGATTTACAAACTGCGCTTTTTTGACATTTCGGCCAAGACTGGCAAGACCCCAGGCCCGAAAGAGCGGCGTGACTTGCGGGACGAGGTCAAGGCTGAGCTCATGGCGAGAGCCTTGCCAGCACTTAGCTATGTCGATGCATTTTGGCGCGATGGAAGCGGGGAGCTGATGCTTTTTTCTACTAGCAAGAAGGCGCGCGCATTATTTGAAGGTCTTTTTGGCACGACCTTTGCCGAGCCATTGCAGCTGCAGTTGGTTCCGCTGGAACCGCCGCTTATCGGTCTCAAGCATGCGGATTGGCAGGATTCTCAGGTTGCCAGTGAGGCAGTCAGTCGGTTATCTTTAGCCACTCCTGTGGCTTTTGCAGAGCAGACTCAGTCCTGAGCGCGAGCCAGACCAGAAGGCCACGCAGGGCCGTCGGGTCGAACAGTAACAGCGAAATCAAACTTGGTTTATTAGCCACGCCCACGTAATGAAGGACCGAGCCAGTGACCGACGATAATCAACAGCCCCCACAGGATCCAGGCCAATCCGGACATAAAAATAGCAACGCAGTAGGTACGACTGTCGGCGCCGCTGGATCCTCCGACCAGAGCGATCGCGACTACAGCTACTCTAGTTCATCGTGGAAAGACTGGTCCGCAGTCGATCTCGGCGAGCGTTTTTTTGAGTGGCGTGACTATACTCCAATCCCACTCATCGTATTAGTGCTGTTCGCCTGTGAGCCGACGGTGCGCACAGCGGTGTTGGGGACCTTGCTGACGGTGGTTGGTGAACTGATCCGGATCTATAGCGTGGCCTTTATTGGTTCGGTATCACGCACCCGTAATGTCGAGACAGCTGGCGCTGCACTCATCACCGGTGGACCTTTTGCCTTCGTCCGTAACCCACTCTACGTTGGCAACTTTTTCATCACACTTGGGCTGGCCGTGTTTGGTGGGGTGACTTGGATTATAGCCCTAGCGGCGTTTTTGTTTAGCTTTCAGTACTATTGCATCGTCAAACACGAAGAGCGCCTGTTAGTTGGCCGCTTTGGCCAGGCATACGAGGATTACATGACGGTCGTTCCGGCTTGGATTCCGACAAAGTGGCCGACTTTGGACACCATTGAGTGGCCTGCCAACTTCTCACCGGCTCTGCGCAGCGAGCGACGTACCTTGTTAACGATCGCATTTATGCTGATCGCACTATCGTTACTTAGCGGGGCGCCTAAGTCGTTCTAACGCTTGGGTGGATCGCGGTTGGTGGTCTGTTAATAGGCTGTTAACGCAGCAGCAACGACCGCATGGTGATTTGCGGTCGTTTGGCTAGTCGCTGTAACAGAGCGTCAATGCCGTCGTCCTCCTGCCAGACAAAGCCGCGCACACCAAGAGAGCGCCAGGCTGTGGGAAGTCGCTGCCAGGCAATTCTTGCCCAGGCTAGTTGGTGCTCCTTGGCGATGACCGTCGCCACTTCGATCAGTACTTTGCGACCGGCGCCCCTAGCTAGCAGGGCATCTAAATACATGCCCCAGAAACCTTTAGTCGCGCGTGCTAAATTGAGGTCCGTGAGGAGCTTCGCACAAACCGCATCTGGTCTGTCGCCCCATAAGGCTTGCATGACATCCCAAGTTTGCAGCAGAGCGACGTCTGGCGCCGATGCTACTTGGGCCTGGAAGTTATCCTGAATGGCTTGTACCAGCGAGGCTGGTACGGTCAATGGCGGGACCTTCGGAGCGTCAAGGTTTGCCAAAATTGAATCTCGACGCTGTTTATGTTTGGCCAGTGGCGCGTCCCATGATGCTCCGGCAACTTGCGCCCTGAGTGGGTCCCAAAACTGCGATGGCAGCATCGGAACTTGCGGTAGCGACGCATTAGGGCCTAACACCTCGATCAGTTGCCCTTTTTGGCGTGGTCGTTTGGGCCGATGTCTCGCCAAGTCACTGTCAGAGGGGTGTTTCAGATCTAATAAAGGGAGTGAAGGTGCACCATCAATTAGTGGTGTGGCATAGGCTTCAAGATCTGCGGCCCGCCAATCCAATGCGGCTGAGTCGGGGTCAGCGGTCGTGGTGAGAGGGGGGGGGTCCTGGTTACGAAGTGGGCTTTGATCTGACTCTAGCGCTGATAACTCGTCATTTTTTTTCCATGGTATGGGTTGTCGCGACGTTGCGGCTTTTGCCTCTAAGTGATTCTTGGGTGTTGGCGGAGCCTCCTCACGCGGACTTTCCCCTAGTCGACTCTTGGCATTGGGAGACGGTGGGGTCAAATCTAGTTCAGCCCTGCCCCCAGGTGCTGCAAGGGATTCGCCAAAAAAAATCTCTGCTTGGACGCCAGCTTCGGAGTCTTCCCCAGCGAGTGCTGCCAGCTCAGAGGCTAAATTGTAAATGGAAGTGCCGTCTTCCCTAGGGTCCTCGTCCCCGGCTGTCAGTGGTGGTGGGGGCGCAATTGAGTCGACGCTAATTATTTCGGTAATATTTTGTGGTTCGCCAAGTTTCTCTACCTTTTCCTTTTCTAAGCGTAAGATGCCAGCTTTTGCTATTTTTCCTAAGCTTTCAAAGGCTGCGATGAGGACATCAAAGGCACGCAAATTCCCTGGCTCGGCGTTATGCACCATTCGGGCAATGCGCAGTGCGTTGTTGGGTGATTTGTCGACGAGGGACTCTGCTAGCGCTAGGACATGATCGCTTTTCTCGATATCAGTTGGTAATTCGCTTACCAAAACAAGATATCGATCGATTAACGTAGATTTAGGGCTGTCGCTAATGCGCGACAGCATGCGCTTTAGGCCTTGATTCATATCCTAATACCCCCCGCCAATCTACGTATCGGCAGAAGGGAGGAGCTAGCTTAGGAGAGGTAGGGCGCTGCTATTTGTTCACTAATAGTCCACAGACGCAGTGCGGCCGAGTCATCCTGCGCCGCCGGTGTCGGTATGCTGGGTTTACAGCGGCTAAAATACTGCCCACTAAACTTGCCCGCTTCGGCCGAGCTCGCCAGATATATGCTCGTCTTAGCGCCGGCATTCTCGTCGATAGCGAAGATTTTTTGGCTAAACTTTAAAAGTTGATTCATCGCGCCCCCATTGTTATGGCCAAACTTGGAGGCGACGAATCCGGGATGTAAGGAATTCGCCGTGACAGTGCCGCCGGCCAGGCGCCGAGCAAGTTCTCTGGTAAACAAAATATTGCAAAGTTTGGACCGACCATAGGCAGTCCAGCCCTTATAGCCGTGTTCGCCCTGCAAATTATCGAAATCTAGTTTCGCCATGCGGTGTGCATCGCTGGCGACACTCACAACTCGACCTTTGGGCGCCTTTTTCAGGGCCGGCAACAGGTGGTGTGTCAGGATAAAATAGTTGAGATGGTTGAGAGCAAAGGTGCGCTCATATCCTTCGGGTGTCTGTTCGAAAGTACTAAAAAATGCGCCCGCATTATTAACTAGCACATCAAGATGTGGCAGCTTGTCCAGTAACTCGCGGCCTAGTCGGCTTACTTCCTGCGGGCGGGCCAGATCCGCGACGAGGCCTTGGAAGGTGGCGCCGGGCTTTAATGCCGTTAATTCTTTGACGACTGCAGCCGTCTTCTCTGCGTTGCGGCCGACAATCCAAACGGTAGTACCTGCAGCGCCTAACTCACGAGCAGTCACCTTGCCGATTCCGTCTGTCGCACCAGTAACTACTATATGTCGCATGCGTCGGCTCCCGTGCCTGTCTGAAAGGTGAGTGGGTCATGCCGATGCGGATCTTAACGCCGGTGCCAACAAAGATGCTAATTTTTTCGCTTCCATACCGCTCGCATCCAGGCTTCCACCTCGTCAGCCTCGCTCGGGACAGCGGCCGATAGATTGCGGCAGCCTTTGGCGGTGACCACGACGTCATCCTCAATTCGGACACCGATACCGCGGTAACGTGCCGGCACCGTTAAGTCGTCGGGCTGAAAATAAAGGCCCGGCTCTACGGTGAGGACCATGCCTGGCGTCAATTTGCCAAACTTATAAGCCTCGCTCCTAGCCTGGGCGCAGTCGTGCACATCCAGCCCAAGCATGTGACTGACATTATGCAGCGTGTAGCGTTTATAGAACTGATTCTCAGGCAGTAGTGCTGTCGCCGCCGACATGGGGAGAATTCCCAGCTCCTCGAGTCCTAAAGCTAGAACTTCCATGGCCACGCGATTGGGTTCCATGAAGTCGTTGCCTGGCCGGACGGCCTTGATGGCAGCCTTTTGGGCCCTGAGCACGAGGTCATAAATCTCCCGTTGTTCGCGACTAAACTTGCCACCGATTGGCAGTGTTCTGGTGACGTCAGCGGTATAGAGATTGTGGCCCTCCACCCCGGCATCGAGGAGCAGCAGGTCGCGTGGCCGCAGTTTACCGTCGTTGCGCTTCCAGTGCAGAGTGCAGGCATGCTCGCCGGCAGCGGCAATGGTGCCGTAACCGACGTCGTTGCCTTCTTGGCGCGCTCTGGCCCAGAAGGTGGTCTCGAGTTCGCGCTCACTGTTGGCCGTTTTTAGCACCCGGATCACGTCCTCGAAGCCATTCTTGGTGGCGCGGATGACGGCAGCTAGTTCTGCTAGTTCCGTGTTGTCTTTGAGCAGCCTTAGCTCGCTTAAGGTGTGGGCTAAGTCCTTGTTTCGCTGGTGGGCGACTTTGCTGGCGCTTTTAGTAGCAGCCAGCAACTCTTCGCATTTAGGGGAAAAGTCGAGCAAGATGCGGTGGCCCGCAGGTGCCTTTTTAGCCTCAATGTGGAGGAAACTGTCGAGCTCACTGAGTGGCAAGCATTCTTCGACACCAGTGAGGGTCTGGATTTCCGGCAGTCCAGGTCGCGGGCCCTCCCACAACTCACCGTTGATGCGGTCGGTGAAAAAGCTAGCATCCGTTTTGCCTGGGTTGGGTTCGGCGAATAAAACCGCCTTGTGGCCGCTCTTGCCGGTGGGCACCAAAGCCAGAACGCAGTCAGGTTCATGGCAGCCCGTTAGGTAGAAGAAGTCAGACCCAGGGCGAAACGGGTAAAACTGATCATTCGCCCGGACCTTGCGATGACCGGTGGGTACTACGATGAGTTCGCCAGGGAACTTCTCGCTCACGGCGGCCCGGCGCGCCTTGTGTTGGGCTAGATGCTTGAGTGGCTTCACTTTCGTCGGGCGCACCCGCCAGTGCCTGAGCATGAACTGGACCAGGTTTGGCGGTGTGGCACTGTCGTGACTTTGTTTGGACGCAGGTGCGGTCGTCTTACTTGCCTTCATAGAACTCATAGGAATCACTCCGGGGTCTAGACGAGACAGTCCGCTGTTATGTTAGCTTAGGCTCTAGTCGGCTGTCATGGGCGACTCATACCTTGATTAGTGATTAGTGATTAGTGATTAGTGATCAGTGATCAGCCGCCCTGATTTTCCCAAGGTCGGCCAGCAAATAACAGGCCGATGATCTCGAGTTCGATCTCGCCTGCTGGTCTTTGGGCCACGATCACATCACCGACACGTTTGCCTATTAGTGCCCGCGCTACCGGTGATTTATAGGAAATACTGCCGGCAAGAAACTCTGTCTCGCCCTCGCCAACTAAAGTGTAGGACTTTTCGACGTCATGTTCGTCGCGCACTAGTACGGTAGAGCCAAAGCACACGCGGTCACCGCGGAGAGTGGCAGGATCGATGAGTTGAACGTCCTTAAGCAAGGTCCCAAGGTACCGCAGGCGCTTGTCCAGCTCGCGTAAGCGTTTCTTTCCGTAGATATATTCAGCATTTTCCGACCGATCACCTTCGGCCGCTGCAATGGTGATCCCTTGCACGACTTTGGGGCGCTCGACGAGGATCAGCTCATCATGCTCCTTGGCTAGCTCGGTGAAACCGTGCCGGGTCATCAGTCGCTTGGGTTTTTTGGGATCCGTCTTAATGGCTCACGACTTCCGGTAGCGCTGCATCTTCTCCGGGATCTGCGGGTAGGTGTACAGACCGTCCGAACGGTAAGAAGGTGACATCATGACGTCGTTGAACTGAGCGACGAACTCTTCCTTGGTCAACTCAAACTCGCCATTGCCTTCGACGGTGATCTTAAATGACTGCTTCGGGTGTAAGGGCTCGATTTTATGCTTATAAAACGTTAGGCGCGGAGCCGTCCAAGATGCCCCTAAGCCTCTCCGAGACTGTACCGGAGTTGCCTGCCGCTTTGTCTTCGGTCGCTTAGCTGGCTCGGCAACAACACGGCGCGGTTCTGGAGCGCGGGCAGCGGCTGCTTTGGCTAGTGCCGCCTGCACTGCGGCTTTCTCGCTATACTCCGCGAATGCCGCTAGTTGTTCCGGTGTGAATTCGGTCGCGAACTGATCCGGAGTCACCGTGATCGGGTCTTCCTCAAATAGAAGATCTGGCAAGATCAGCACTTCCCCGCTCGGATTGACGACCTTGTAGCGCCTGTCTAGGGTGTCGTCCACTACGACAAATAATCTTAGGGTCTTACGGTTGCGTACGGCGTCTATTGGTTGTTCCAGGAGCATGGGGCGTTTCGGGACCTCTGTCGAGGAATAAAAGTACCTAAAGGGAAGTCACAGTGGTAACGGCCTTCCTTGCCTAAAGGCAAGCTCTTTCTTGATCTAATTCCTCAAGCCTGAGGATGGCTTCGACACAGGCAATGGTGCGAGCTAAGGTCACGGGCTTGAACTCGACGGCTCCGAGCTTATCTGTAATCGTGATTAACTGCAGGGTTGCCGCCTTGCTCAGTGCAGCCTCTTCGAATGGGACGCCGAGAGCCTTTTGTAGGTCCTGCTGAAGTTGCGCAAAAGTTAAGGTGCAGTTTTGATCCAGGGCTAAGCCTTGTCGCTGCGAAAATTTAACTAAAGCGGATAGCAGCCTCGTCTCTTTATAGTTGAACCGGGCTTTTAAGTACTTCTTCGTAGATCCGTGTTTAGTATCGCGAACGAATTGGACGAAGTGAGATAGTTTCTGCGCAGCTGCAAGTTTGATGACTTGCCTTTTACGTTCGGGTTCAATCTCCACTCGTACTAGGCCAGATTCGAGTAATGCACCGAACACGCGGTCTACTAGCGGTCGTTCCATGTTAAGGACCATTTCCAGTTTCTGTAGTAAATCGTCGATTACGACAATTTTTCCGGATTCCTGAGTGATCGCTAGGTGGTCTGCCATGCCACTGATGGCGGAAACCATCAGCGTTGCATAGTAGAGATGCCCTAATTGATTCTCTTCGAGTTCGCTAATCTTCACCGATTGATCGGCAAATGCGCTGTTCATTTGTTCTAAGCGCGCCGAATACTCCTTCAGCACTACTTTTAACCAAGGCGGTAGAGTTTCGATGGTCTTCATGATGTTGGTGTGCGGTACCAGCCGGCAACGGGTCTTGATCAGCGCCCGAGCTGATGCCATGCGAGCACCGTCGGTGAGGCAAGTCATGACGCCGATGATCTCTCCGGGCCCCATCAAGGTCAATCTAATGTCTCGACCATCTTTAACGTTAAAGATTTCTACTTGGCCTTCGTCGATGAAGAGTAGATCCCCACCTGTATCACCAGAGGAAAATATAAGTTTTCCCGAAGGAAATTCACGTTCTTCAATCTTTTTAGTACTATCAGCCGTTGGTGCTTTGCCGGCGGCCATAACCTTCTCCCCTCGCTGAGTCTTAATTGACGAATCGGCAACATCAGAACGCAACATTAGGTAGCTGAGGTGCCAGCACTTGTCGAAACTCATTGACCGACGTTGGTGGGGGCAATTATCCTAAACAGGCAATTATTTTAAATTTGAATCATTGGTATGGGTGTTGCGTGCGTTGCCTTCAGCAGTCTACGGCGATGAAGAACACTGTCCTTGTCACTGCGGCGCTCGGCCTTTGGGGGTGCGCGGTACTGCACAGAACTCAACTAGGCGACGTCGAACATGTGCCCGCTGGTCGCGGGACACCAGTCAGCGTTAAAGTAAGCGAGACCACGGTCGACTTTAATGAAGTTGGTGACATTGCCAAGTCAGTGGGTCCGGCAAAAAATCTTGGGGAAGCGTCGCACGCTTACACTACATACTTTCAGTTCGGTCCACGCACCGGAGCGCCAGTATTCAATGAAGCTTATGCGAGAGGTGTTCCCGATATGCTAATCGAGAAATGCTCAGGAGGACGCCTCACCGACCTAGTTTCGATCAGAGAGACTAGAGCTTATCCAGTGATAAAGGGCGAGATCGTGAGAATTGAAGCAGTCTGCGTTAAATAATCAGGAGTCCTCATGTCGTCTGCGCGGCGGATGTCTTTAACTTTGATGCCGATTGTCACGACTCTTTGTTTAAGTGCATGTACATACACACGCGCCGTATCTCAGACGAACGTTCCGCGTGAACGTGGGCGTCCTGTTGAAGTTACGGTTAAGAAGAATATCATCCTGGGTTTTAACTTCGATAATGATGAAGTTCTGCAGCTCACCCGTAAGTTACGCGATAAGTGTCCCAGCGGCAGTGTGCGCGGAATTATGACTCAGGACTTAACGACACTATACTTCGGATTTTTCTACTGGGAACGCAAGACCCTGGCCAAGGGGTATTGTGTAAATGGGAGAGGGGTCGCGGACAGCACTGACGGGGTCGCGCGTTCAGTAGACGGCGTGGCAAGTGGTGCGGATGGTAGTTTGGAACCGGAGATATCTCTATGAAGCAGCAGTTGTATAGATCTGCTCTCGCGGTCTTGGTAGTGCAATGTCTTTCAGGGTGCATGACTGTTCGCTCGGTCAGTATCAGTCAGCTACCGGAATCACCCTTGCGGCAATCAGTGGTGAAGGCACAGACTAGCTCACCGATCGTAATTGGCATTCCGTTTAATACAGACTATTTGGATGAGGCCCGTGCTGACTTTGTCAGTCGCTGTAAGGACGGCGCTATCGAAGGAGTCCTCAGCAAGCACGAAGACGTCAATTACTTTATCGGTTTAGTTGTGGTGCAAAAAGTCAGTCTCCAAGGTTACTGCGTGCGCAAAATTGCTAGCGTCAGTACTAAGAAGAAACGGAAGGTTTGAGCATGTTTGTGACGAATGCTTGCCGCAGGCTAAGTATCGGCGTCCTTGTGCTGCTCAGTGCGGTGACTAGCAGCTGCTCTTATTCGATTCATCAGCAGTATATTGGATCGATGGATCCGAGTGCGCATTACGGCAAAGGTAAATGGGTAACCGCCGAGGCGAAGGATTTTGTGATTTTGGGATTCGAGATGGATTCAGAATACGTCGATCGGGCCTATGAAAAGTTAGGCGAAGCCTGCAAGGGCCGCATCGCTCAGGTCACGACCGAGCATCTGACCGCATATAAGTTCCTGTCTTACGATCAGAAGATCGTATTGCGAGGTCTTTGTCAGGGCTGACGTGGGCTGCTGATTTGCAGAAGAAGGATGGATTCAAACTACGCGGTCAGCGGCGCTAGTTTAATTGGACGTATTATCTAGTATATTTAGCTATTTATATTTTTTCCTCAAGCCCGCCCAGGTGCCTGCCGACAAGAGGTATACAGGGGAGGGATCGCCATGGTTTTAAAGCCTACTTCGTGTATTGCGATCGTCAGCAGTCTGGGTCTAAGCCTTGGCCTTTTCGCTTGCTCAAGTGAACAGATTAATAAACCCAACGCTTCATCTAGCTTTGCAAGTAGTGATAAAAATCTATCGCCAAACAGCGGCAAATCTACGGCTAAAAGAAAGCTTGCTGCCGCTGACGGCGTCGATGAGACTCAGGACCCCGATGATCAGGCTGGTGACCCACAGCTTGATGATGGCACAGCCGAGGTTGCTGCGATCATTAAATCTTGTGGTTTTCCCGATGGGACTTTGCCTGATCCTAAAGAAATCGTGTTTAAAAAGTCGATGCGTTCACAGCAGGTGACGATTAAGGGAACCAAGCCCATTGATCCCTCCATGGTTCCACCGCCACCACCGATTCCGATCATAGGGGGCATCATTGGCGGAATTACCAACCGCATCGTGGCGATCTTGCCTCCAGCAAACTATACGGCTGTTGTCCGCGCTACAGTAAATGTCGCGGGCTCGATGTCGGGTGCAACCCAAAGCGTTCGAGTCGGACTTGAGGCGTTTAATGTTACTGTGCCGGGTGTTTCGATACCAGCTGATGCCGGGCGCGCCGATGCCGAGCGTGAGGTAGCGGCGAATAATTCTGACTCATCGTCGGCAGGGCCCTCCGAAGACGAACAGTCGAACTTATCCTCGGCCCCCGGTCCATGGAAAAGCGTCCTTTGTACCATCACCCCGACCAAGACTCTTACCTTTTCAAAGGGTGGAAAGTCGAAAACCGTTCAGTTTGATACCCCAATACCAGGCGCGATTTGGGCCAAGGCCACAGCTGCTCGGTTTAAGACCGAAATTGGCGACGGTAAAACTTTTGACAACATCACAGCAACGGTCACGAGTTCGAATGATGCAGCTCTGCCTCAGGGCACTAAAGTGAAGGGTAGGGTTACGGTGACGCCGATTTCTGGGGATCTTCCTGAGATTGGTGTCAAAGCTGACGTAGCCTATGCGATTAGGACTGATTTTGGCGCCCAGACAGTCAATCTAGGGCTTAACCCGACTCAGTCGTTTTACGTATCCACGAGCAACCAAGATTTGCGCGCCGTAGTCATTGAGACCGGCGACGCAAAGATACCACGCTTGGTTGTAGCGGCTGGCCAATGATCCCAGTCATAAGTGACCGTGCTGCAACTTAAATAAAAATGCTTATACCAAAAAGCATCTTAAAGCCGCTCGACACCACGGATACATTTCTGCCGCCGCTGGAAGTCCTCGATGAGTAATAGCGTTCCAGTCGCGGCTGAAAGCTGACATTCTGCCCCATCATGAAGTTTACGCCGCCACCTACAGATAGGCTGGTCCCATTGTAAGTGCCAGTAAAACCACCATAGGTGTTTTGACTGCTGCCGAATTGCAGGGCACCGTAGGCAAAAGGTACTGTTGAGTCGGCGCCAAGCACGCCAAAGTTCCATTTGAACATCGGGCCCAGATCTAGCGCACTGGTATTGGTGCCGCTAGAGCTGTTGGTGATGTAGCTGACGATAGGTCCGACTTCAAATTGCTTGATCAAAAATAGCCAAGAGATATCGGCATTAAAACTGCTTTTACTCTGCTCGTCGGCATCACCGACTTTAACTGATCCTGAATCGATACTCGCGCTGGTGCTGATCTCTGCGAAGTATGGTTTAGCTTGGGTGTCATTGATTGGGACGGTGATCGCGCAAATAGCGACGCTAAATGGGATTACGTGCGTTCTCATATTTGAGGTAAGCATGCATCTGCTCCTAGCTGAATGTCACAACTGACACTATAGTACATCAGGTTTGCCTGAGTTTTTTAGAGTTCTTTGCGATTTTTAGAATCAACCAGCGGAATGTCCCAGACGGAGTCCATACCATGCTAAATATATTCTGTGCGCCCGCTCGTTACGTACAAGGTCGTGATGCCACACGTGAATTGGCCCATGAGATGCTAAGGGTGGGGTTGACCGGACGCACTTTGATCATTGCTGGGGCAAGAGCGAGGGCTGAGACGGAAGCCATGTGGCGTGAGAGCTTCGGTAACCAGGGGATGGCTTTCGATGTGCTCGAATTTGGTGGAGAGTGCTCAATAGCGGAGATTGAGCGCGGTAAGACGGAGGCTCGGCGCACTCAGGCTAAAAGCATCGTTGGTGCCGGTGGTGGTAAAGCGCTCGATACCGCCAGAGCAGTCGCCAGCGAGTTGGGTTTGCCTGTAGTCTGCTGCCCAACTATAGCGGCTAGTGACTCACCAACCAGTGCCTTGTCCGTAGTCTATAGTCAGGAAGGTGTCTTCGAAAAATATTTATTCTATAAGCGAAATCCAGATTTGGTTTTGGTGGACACGAGTGTTATCGCGCGGGCTCCGGTGCGCTACCTGATTGCCGGGATGGGCGATGCCCTCGCGACTTGGTTTGAGGCGGAAACGGCGCACCGCGCCTACAAGGCCAATCAAGTTGGGGGTGGCAGCACTTTAGCGGCGATGGCGATTGCCGAGCTCTGCTACAAGACATTGCTTAGTGACGGTGTGAGTGCGGTTGCTGCAGCGCGTGTGGGAGCAGTAACACCCTCCCTAGAACGCATTGTCGAGGCTAACACGCTGCTGTCCGGCCTCGGATTTGAATCCGGTGGTTTAGCCGTTGCCCATTCTGTTCATAACGGCCTGTCCGTAGCTCCCGAAACGCACGGTTGTCTTCATGGTGAGAAGGTCGCTTTCGGCACGCTCGTGCAGCTTGTGCTTGAGGGGCGTGAACAGCACGTTTTGAACGAGGTCATGGCTTTTTATCGATCGGTAGGCTTACCAGTGACGCTCAAGGAGCTTGGTATCGAAAACCTAAGTTTGGAGCAAGCGCGGCGTATTGCCGAGATTGCAACCGCTGAAGGAGAGACGTCGCATAACGAGCCATTTCCCCTAACTTGGCAGATGGTGAAAGACGCGATTTTCGCTGCGGACCAACTTGGTACTGCGTTTACTGCGAAATGAAAACTTGGCCTTTAAGCGTTGCGATCCTTCATTCCGGTCAGGATCGTTTCTGGCGCTTTCGCCACAGATACTACTTAATCACCACACTCGACTTGGGCGGGACTTTCCTGCCGGCTATCTCTGCTGCTGAATGACTAAAGTTCAGTCCAACTTTGTCGCCGTTCGGCATGATCCAAAGATTCGGCACGTGATGCTCGGCGGTATATAAGCTGTCTTTCATACTGACTAATTCATCAGGAACTTGCGGCGGGACAAAACTCGCCGGCACAGCCGGCTCTCCCGACGTAGCGACGCGTACCCGCTCGTGATCCAAGGCCCAAAAAGCCCTCTCTGCTGTTAGGTGGCGCAGATCATCGGAGAGAAATAGGGCGCTGCCGGTAGCGGCGACTACCCAGCTACCGACGTTGACCTCATTGGCGGGTAAAGGCGATCTGAGTAGCACGGGATCAGCGTCACAAAGCGTAGCCAAGCAATAAGGATAGCGTCCCGCGACACTGCGCGCTTGGTTAGCGATAAAGGCAAAATTAGGCTGCGGCCACCCAAAGATAGAAGGGGTAAAGGCGATATCGCCGCCGACGCGCCAGCCGTCGACATATTTTAAGCTGGGAATAGGCGGAGCGCCCACGGCCATTAACTGAGTTTGTTCCCCGGCTGCTGCTCGGATCAGTGCGAGAGCTCTCTCGTAAGCTTCGCTACCAGTACTTTGTTTATAGCGCTTACCTTCAATAGTACCGGCAAACAAGAAGTCTATCTTGAGGAGCTTAATGCCCCATCCAACTATGCGACTGATTGTAGCCTGTAAGTGTTCCGCGGCCTTGGGGTTGGTGACATCAAGCACACCGTATTCACCCGTGGTCGGATGCGAGTAGCGTGCCCCTTGGACCAACCAATCTGGATGATTACGGGCTAGCTGGCTGTTTTTTGCTACTAGCAACGGTGCAAGCCAGATGCCCATGGTGAAGCCTTGGTCGTTTAGTTCTTTGGCTACACTGCTAATCCCGCGGGGAAATTTATTGTTTGGATACCAATCGCCCCAAGCTTGCTGCCAGCCATCATCTAACACGATGTATGCGGGTAAGTTGGGGGAGGGGAGCCGTGACTGGAACAGTTGGCTGAACATGTGAGCATTGCCCAGCACGTCCTCAGCTTTGACCGTGTTCCAGAGTTCATACCAAGAATTCCAGCCCACTGGCACGGGCTGAGGCTTGTGATAATGGCGACTTGGAATGGCAGCGGCATACACTGCCATGCCTTTTGCCAATTCGGGACCCAGATAAAGTGTCCATGCTTCACTCGCGATCGATTCACCAGGTTGTACGTCTAGCTTTTCGGTCGCCCCACTGATGATCCTCACATTAATATCGTCAGTCTGATTACCTTTGGTGAGCTGCACCCATGATTTCAGATGCTGTGCCGTCGTGGCGCCTGCAAGAAAACTGTCGTGGCCCCCTGAAGCAAAGCTATACCACCAGGAAAATTCGCGGCCGCGGCGATAGACCTCGTCCTCGCCGATGAGAGCGAGGGCTTTGTTTAGCTCTACTTCACTTACGGGCTTTCTCAGCGCAATGACACCAGTCTGCGACCAAGATTGAAACCCATTCGACAGCCAGCCTTTAGTGTCAGGCAGATGCATGCTGCCGCCGAGGCCGATCCCTATGACTGAGGTTGGCTTAGTTGCCGTGAAAGTCACGTGCACCGAGGGCTGCATATCCACAACCAAGTCACCATAACCAGCTACATGGCACTGATACTGCGACGTTCTCAGTTCGCAATCTTCGGCATTCGGTTGTTTCCAGCCATCAATCGTGCGCAGGACAGGGCGAAGGGTCACTGAGGCTTGCCGTGTGTTCGCGGTCAAACCAACAGCCTCAAGTCGCCAGGCAGCCCCGTGATCGACTGTTTCTATATGCCGTGCGCTTGCCTGGGTAGCAAGCAAAGCGGTAGAGAGCACTGCTTGCACAGTGAGTTTAGTCATGGGTAGCGTCCAGGTGGTCATGGTGTAATCACCATTCTATTCTTTATCCTTCGTCATCGCACCTTGGGTGGTAGCGGTCGTGACTGAATAAAAGAACTGACCTACCAGACTAATTCACAATTCTGATGAGTTTTGTCTAAAAACCCATCGGCTTACCATCGGACCTCGTATCTGACACGCCGATTAGTCCAGATTCGGTCACTTCGATAGCCTCCACATCCCCCATGCCAATATGCTCCACCACGTTGTGGCCCATCGCCTTAAGCTCTTTTACTACGTTTGGGGCGAGTCCGTTAGGCTCCATTTCAAGCTTATCTGGCAACCACTGCTGATGAATCCTGTACGCGTGCACGGCATCAGCGAGACTCATTTGATGATCTAGTACGTTGATGATGGTTTGTAGGGTAGCGGTGATGATCCTTGGCCCGCCAGGTGATCCGAGAACAAGGCGTAATTTGCCGTTGTGATCAAATACAAGCGTGGGTGACATGGACGACAGTGGGGTTTTGCCAGCCTTGATCGCGTTGGCATCGCTACCTACTAGGCCAAAGACATTAGCAGTTCCGCTTTTCTTGGCAAAATCGTCCATTTCATCATTAAGTAAGACGCCTGTACCCTCTGCCACGACTCCGGAGCCAAAATAATAATTTACAGTTTGAGTGCTACTGACTGCATTACCTTGGCTATCGATCACTGACAGATGAGTCGTGGATGGATGTTCAAATTTTTCTGGATCCCCCCCTTTGATCTCACTGGACGGAGTTGCTTTGAGCGGATTGATGCTCGCTCTAAGTGAAACGGCATATTCTGTTGAGATAAGTCCCTTGAGCGGCACCTTGGTAAATTCTGGATCGCCCAAGAATACCGACCTGTCAGCAAATGCACGGCGCATAGCTTCAGTTAGCCAGTGCACGGCTCCCGTCGAGCCGTAGGCGAGCTTTTGCTCCTGATTAGGCCCATTGGCTTCCAGAATATTAAGAATTTCCAGTATGACCGCTCCACCGGACGATGGGGGGGGCATGGAAATAATCCGGTGGCCGCGGTGCGCACCGGCAAGCGGTTCACGTTCACGCATGGTGTAGCTCGCTAGATCATTTGCTGTCACCAGGCCCTTGCCGCGCTTCATCTCAGCTACGATAAAATTAGCTACGGCACCGTCGTAGAAACCTGCCGCACCCCTCGCGGTGATTTGACGTAAGGTCCAAGCGAGGTCCTTTTGGACGAGTAGATCGCCTGTTTGTAGCGGTTTGCCCCGGCGAAAAAATATCTTAAAAGTACCAGGAAAGTGTTTAAGAACAGATTCTCGCTGCAGCAAAAGTTTCGCTAAGGCTGGATAAACAGGAAATCCTGACTCGGCGATTTTTATCGCAGGTGCCAAGACCTGCGCCAGCGGTAGCTTGCCGTACTTTGCATGAAGCTCCACCAGGCCGCGAACTAGTCCAGGCACAGCCACTGCTAAGTGACCATTTACGGCAGAGTCAGGAATGTCGATGCCGTTATAGCGGAAACTTGTTGGATTTCCTTTTGTGTCGAGAAACATATCGCGAGTAGCTAAGGCGGGCGCGCGCTCGCGGAAGTCATAGGCCCGCGTCGATTTATCAATGGCTTGGTGGTAGAGGAGAAAGCCACCGCCGCCTATCCCCGTAGATTGAGGACGCACGACCGCAAGTGCAAATGAAGTAGCAACGGCAGCATCGACAGCAAGGCCACCAGCCTTGAGCATAGCCTCGCCGGCAGCGCTGGCGAGTGGGTGAGCGGCGACAACCATGCCTCGCTTTGCCTGAGCGATGTAACTAGACCGAGGTCTAGCAGGATCTAAAGGTGGATGAAAAATACTGTCCGTAGCAGCGGTCAGGGATTGCGTCGCAAAGCAAAAAGCGACGACCATCGAGGCCAGTATTTTTCCGAGCGGCCTGAACCCCGACCCTTCGCGAGCATAAACCTTTAGCATCGACCACCGACCTCAACAAACGGGACGAGATTAATTAAGCTGTTATGCTTAGTACCGCGTCTAGTTGCTCCCGGCAATGGTCTGAGAACCTTAACTTTTCGCTTTAGAATGGAACGATCGGTAAGGCTACGGTCGTCTCTGAATGCGCCGAATGATCAATCTCGAGCTGGTAAGCCGCGGTGGCAGGGTTCACGTAGAGCGGGTCGCGGGTGTCGATGGCTACAGCGATACGGTGGCCGGCGGGTACATCATAAGCAGCGACTAGTAGCTCAAGTGGTATAGTGCTAGCGATTGCGGATGCCTCGTAGCGGGTGAAGGTGCCATGGGTGATTAATTTGCCGATGTTTTTATCATCGACATCGTACAGATAGGCATTCAATTGGACAGGGCCTTGGTGCGGTTGGAGGTGGATCGTCACGCGTGGTGAGCCGCGCAGTGATGTCACACTTCCTACTGGTTGGCTGAGGTAGATTGCGGCATAGTTTTTATCGATACGTTTCATGTCCTGAAGTACCGGCAATCCAAGGAAGGCATCTGCGGTGTCTGATAGCAACGGAATGCCGGAAGTTGCCGATGAATCGATGTTGCCGATCAAGCGAATGACAATATTTGGCAGGGTGCTTTCGTTACTCGCAGATTCTTTTTGAACCAATTTATTGAGGGCTGTGAGTTTAAACACCGCTGACTCTGCAGAACTCGGCTGCGGCATCTCGTTGTAATACTCACGGCCCCTGTCGGTACCAAAGCTGACTGGTGGGCGACGCACGATGTCAGTGTCTTTACCGAGCAGCCAGTGATCGATCCAGGCATGCGCGTCAAACCAGACTTCGCTTGGCATGCCGAAGAGTCCTGGTACTGCCGTCATAGCGTGTATTCCGCGGTCCATGTAAAACATTTTTGGGCCGGTTAATTTGTCGTAAAATTCGCGCATCTGACTTGGTGGGAATAGATTGTCTTGGTAGCTGTTGCCGACGAAGATGGGCACTTGCCGCGCATTTAGCCTATCGACGTAACTCAGTGGCGAGCGGACGCGGGCCCAGGCGCGCAGATCTTCGAAGTTATGATGGTTAAAAAGATCGTCCACGCGTTTATAGAGATCTGGATCGAGGCGGCCGAATATAGCGCCCGTGCCAATTAAAAGTGAGATCCAAACTTGGCGCGGGCTATCGTTTGGGGCAAGGGATTGGATCAGATCACCCCACCCGCTCAGGGCAACGACTGTTTTAATCCGCTCGTCATGGGCTGCAGCTAGCAAGCCAAGGCCGGCCCCGTAGGATACACCGGCCATGGCCACGCGGTTGGTGTCGGCGCTGGTGTTGGCACCTAGCCAGTCGATGAGGTCGCTGACGTCGTGGATATCGGCTGCAGCAGCTACTCCGACGCGCCCACCCGACAAGCCGAAGCCGCGCGGTGCGTAATTCAGAACTACATAACCCGCGGCGGCAAATTGCCGAGCTTGGCCGTCGTATTCCCATTCGTTTAGGGCCCAGGAACTACCGAGGATCACAACTGGTCGTTTGCCAGGGAATTTCTTTGCATCGGGCATGAAAACGCTGGAGCTGAGCCGTGTCCCGTCAGGAGTGGGGATGCGTAAATGGCGTTCAGTATAGTCCTTTGCCCAGGGCATCCCCGCAGTGTGAGAGCTCGGCACCGCGGTCTTACCGCAGCTAGCCAAAACTAAGCAAAGACCGACCCCGGCAAGACGCGAAAACGCTCTTGGATTCATACGAGACCTCGAATTGTATTCATTGGCTGTATATCTAGCGTGACGCATCTAAGGTCGTTTGAGAACGGCTGATTCTCGCCATTGACAGGCGTGAAAAGATCAGGCGTTACATTGTACCTTGGTGTATTTATGAATCATAATCAGGTTGACCGTGGGGACGGGGGGGCGCCACCCAGGATTAGCGAACTTAAGCCCTAGGTTGATTACAGTTGCATGTTAAGAATATTGTTTGTTATGGTCCGGCTTCTGTTTTTGCCCAGGGACGCGAAAGGAAATCTATGCCGGGTATTAAGGTTAGGGACGGGGAGCCGATCGATAAGGTACTGCGCATTTTCAAGAAACAAGTCGAGAAAGCTGGTGTGATCGGCGACTTGAAGAAGGGGCAACATTACGAAAAGCCCTCCGTTAAACGCAAGAAGAAGGCCATTGCCGCTCGTAAGCGCCGCATTAAGCAGCTGCGTAAGATGGGTCGCGGAGCCTAAGTTACGATAAAGAGAGAATTGCCAGTCACCGTATGGGCGCCCTTCAAAGGCGTCCTTAAGCGGTGGCATGGTTCTCTGCGAGACCGCGCAGTCGTTAAAGACTCCGCGGTCTATTTTTTTCGTCTGTCGTGGACGGGGCCTTGGCAGCTTGGCTCG
Organism: Pseudomonadota bacterium; assembly: GCA_026390435.1. GTDB lineage: Bacteria > Bdellovibrionota_B > Oligoflexia > Oligoflexales > CAIYRB01 > CAIYRB01. The sequence goes on along the minus strand of JAPLFY010000044.1, from coordinate 3,167 downwards.
GGGCGTCGGCATCGTCTATGGGTTCAGCATCAGCGGCACTCGCTTGCTGCAGTTGGCGGCTTTCTCTTTCTGAGTCCTGATCGTCTACCATGCCGCTGGTCGGATCGTCGTAGCGATCGTAATCGTTTTCGTAATATTCCGTGCCCGCTGATTCCTCGGCCGGTTGGGTATCGAACTCTTCCACATCCAAGCTAGCTGGCACGGCAGCCGTGGCGGCATGCCGAGTGTTCACTTGCGTTAAAAGGAAGTAACTGCCCCCTGTAATCGCAACGGCGGTCAGGAGAATCAGCAATTTCTTCATGCTCGATCCCTCGGTCCTTTGAAGTCTAATGGCGCTTGAGCTTTTGAAATAAGATACTGGAGCTTCCTCGCTAAGGCAATCTTTAGCACGGGCCCAGCTCTTCTCATTTTAAGAATCTTTTACATTTTTCTATGGACTGCTAAGTTGACTTCGACGTGCCGCTACGGAGGTACTAGCGCATGAATAAACTAATGCAATTACAAAGAATTTTGTATGTATTTGGATTTTTTTTCATGTCGGAGCAAGCGGCGCTTGCCAAAGCGCAGCGCTTCACGATGCGTCTCGTGGAACCCTGGCGTTTTGTCCGTGGCAATCCCGCTGGTGCAGCTAGCCCGGACCTCGACGATACCAGTTGGGCCGAGGTGCGAGTCCCGCATGACTGGGCCATATCTGGGCCAATGGACCCTAAGGGGGACAGCAACAGTAAGTTTAATTGGCACGGAGAGGGTTGGTACCGCTATCACCTGACCCCGCCTGAGGCGGATGCGGGAAAGCGCTACTTTCTCGATTTTGATGGCGTCATGGCTTTCCCAAAAGTTTACGTCAACGGCCAACTCGCCGGCGAATGGGATTATGGCTACAACTCGTTTCGTGTAGATGCGACGCCTTATCTGAATTTTGGCCGCGATAATGTCATTGCGGTGCATGCGGATACTCGCAATCACGCATCGCGTTGGTATCCTGGCGCTGGTATCTACCGCAAAGTCACCTTGACTGTTACGGGCCCAGTCCATGTTGCTGAGTGGGGAACGTTTGTCACGGTGCCAAAGTTAAGTCCTGCGGCAGCCGATGTGGCCATCCGCACTACCATCGACAATAATCTACCTGAGCCCACCGTGGTCAGTCTGACGACTGATATCTATGCCCCAGGCCCAAGGGCGGCTCCAGTCGCCCAGCGCACGGAGACCGTCACTGTGCCAGCTTCAGCCTCGGCTACTGTCACGCAGGTTCTAAGCGTAGGGACACCGCAACTTTGGGATTTGCAGACGCCGAGCCTATATACCGCGGTCTCCGTGCTAAAGGTCGGGGGTAAGACGCGCGACATTTACGACACAAAGTTTGGCATTAGGACGCTCCAGTTCACTAAAGACCAGGGACTTCTGCTTAACGGCCGAAGAGTGCAGTTGCACGGTGCTAACTTGCATCATGATCTTGGACCTCTAGGTGCTGCATTCCACCGCCGAGCCGCTCAGCGGCAGCTGGAAATCATGCGGGACATGGGCGTTAATGCCGTCCGTTTCAGTCACAATCCGGCAGCTCCGGAGTTTCTAGAACTCGCTGACGAAATGGGTTTTTTGGTGTTTGCTGAGTGTTTCGATAAATGGGACCAAACAGCAGACCGTTTGCCCCAGGTGAGTCTCAACGATTTTGCTGAACGTCAGATCAGCAGCTTTGTCCGCCGAGATCGCAATCATCCAAGCATCATGATCTGGAGTATTGGCAACGAAATTTGGGATATCGAGGCCAACGTGTTTGGTGGTAGCGCTGAGCAAGTGGGGACTATCGCAAGTTACGTGCGCGCCAATGATCCGACTCGTCCCGTGACGATGGCCACACACATCCTACAGTCGATAAAAACAGGACTTCACCGCTACCTTGATGTGCAGAGCTGGAACTACGGACGTAAGTATATACCCGGTCGTCAGGCTTATCCTGATATGCCGGTCTTGATGAGTGAATCGGCATCGGCAGTGAGTTCCTTTATAGCTGGCGAATTCATCTGGAGTGGGTTTGATTATATAGGTGAGCCCACGCCGTACGAAAAAGTAGCGCGCAGCTCATTTTTTGGCGCAGTCGACTTAGTAGGGCTACCTAAGGATCGCTACTATCTATACCGTAGCTATTGGCGTCCTGAGGTAGATACCGTGCACATCTTGCCGCATTGGAATTGGCCCAACAAAATGGGCCAGACGGTTCCCGTCATGGTGTACACGAGCGGTGATTCGGCTGAATTGTTTCTCAACGGCCGCTCTTTGGGGCGTCAAACCAAGTTTCCAGTTAACAGTGCATTACCGGCCAATTTGGCTGCCTCGCATAACTTCGATCGTTCCTACTACGGCGTAACGCGCAGCTACAGGCTGCGGTGGGACGGCGTTAAGTTTGAACCCGGAGAACTGACGGCAGTCGCCTACCGAGGCAGTCAGAAGATCGGCGAGGCTCGGGTTCTCACGGCTGCACCTCCGACACATCTTGAGCTTGTTGCTGATCGCCAAGAAATTCGCGCCGACGGTGAGGATTTGAGTTTCATCACCGTTACAGCGCGCGACGACCATGGCACCGTCGATCCAGACGGCAGTCAAATGGTGCAACTCCAGCTTGCCGGACCTGGTCAGATCGTCGGGGTCGGTAACGGCGATCCCAACTCACTCGATCCTTTTGTGGCTAAGGACGTGCGTTTGTTCCACGGACAAGCTGTTGTCATTGTGCGAAGTATAGCTGGCAGAGCGGCACAACTAAAGTTGGAGGCGACGACCCCGCGGCTTAGGGAAGCTCGCAGCGAGATCGTCACGCACTGATAATTTGCACACCGATACCGTTAGCAAAAAATCAGGTCACTTTGGTTTGCTCAAACGCTGCAAAACCTGGCCTAATGCTGCGACCACTGCTGGACTAGAAAGCATTTGCCAGGCGCCCTCTGCCTCTTTGTGGCAGAAACCTTCCCAGTCTTTGGCGAAGGATGCACGAAGTTGCTTCTTGGTCTGTTGGCGGGCAGGCATCGGAACGCTGATTAGTTGCTGAATTAACTCTTCAGCGCGAGCCGTGAGTTGATCCGCCGGAACCGTGGCATCAATCAGACCTAGGCGCAGGGCCTCTTCGGCTGAGGCTAGGGTGCCGCTCAGTAGCAGGCGCTCGGTCGCTCTTTGGC
>JAPLFY010000149.1 GCA_026390435.1 Pseudomonadota bacterium | reverse complement strand
ACAGGCACTGTCGGCAACTCTCTAATATCATGAGTTATGATTCGTCCGCGCTGCACCAGCACCGGTCAGTGACGGACATCTCCGCTCGCCGCCACCGTGTCCGTCGACTTTAGTCTTCACTTGTTTGAGTCTCTGTGCAGTCACGGGCATTCACGCTCGCTAATCTGCGTAGGATCATCACGATGAAGTTAAAACACTCGCTGCTAAGACCTACTTTAGACGTCGTCTTCAAGATGCTTTTTGCGCGCAAGCGTGGGCGCAGCGCTCTCATCAGTCTGCTAAACGAAATATTAAAGCCCAAAAGTAAGATCACTACGGTCGAGGTCTTAAACCCTGATATCCCAAAGCTCTTGGTCGGAGACAAAGGCACCGTCCTTGATATCCACGCCAGGCTGGCCGACGGTACTCTGCTTGATATCGAAATGCAGATGTCGTCACACGATGCACTGGCTAAACGGGCTCTGTATTATGGCTCACGGATGTACTCGTCAGAGCTGAAAAAGGGCCACTTTTACAGCGAGCTGCGCCCGGTCATCGTCATCTTTCTGGTGGCCGAGGATATTTTCCCCTCTAGACCGAGCGACTTTGAGGTGAGCTTTTCCCTGCAGCAGGACGACACGGGAGCCGCCGTTTTTGCTGAGCTGCGTGAGCAAATGCAGATCAAGTTTTTTGAGATCTCCAAAGCCTTCCGCCTGTGGCGGGAGAGACAACTCCCTGCGGATGATGTAAGTCTGGGAGCATGGCTAGGGTTTCTTGCTGATCCAAGTAGCCAGGCTGTCGAGGAGGCATGTATGTCGATACCAGAGCTTAAAGATGCAAAGAACGCACTCGAAGAATTGTCGGCGCAAGATGAGGCTCGCGAGATCGCTCGGGTACGCGAGAAGTCACGGATTCATTTTGATTCGCTGATGGCAGAAGCTACGGCGAAGGGCGAGGCGAAGGGCGAGGCGAAGGGTAAGGCTGAGGGCAAGGCTGAGGGTAAGGCTGAGGGTAAGGCTGAGGGTAAGGCTGAGGGTAGCGATGAAAAAGCCAAATCAGTACTTATGGCGTTGCTAAGCGCGCCTGAGACCAAATCACTGCCGGATGCGCGCCTTGCAGAGCTTACCGGACTGTCGATAGAGGTCGTAGCCACCGTTAGACGGGGGCAGTCACTCGCTACAACAATCTGAAATTATTGTTGTTAATTAAATCTTGGGTGCGGCATTCCTTGTGCTTTCAGGGGTTTAGCTCCAGTGCCCGACCCCCTCAAATCCGCCGCCATGTCGACGGGTCTAGGCCAAGCTTGTAACGATTCTCGCGGTTACCAGTGCCTGCTGTGACTTGGTACTTTGTCAGGGCACCGTCTCGAACCAGCCGGTCAATGACTGCCGCAGGAAAACCAGCATCGGTAAGGTCGCGCTCCGATGCGTCGCGCCCGTGATCGGCCTTGAAGGCCGCCACGAAGCGGATGAGTCGCGTCCGGGTAAATGCATCTAGCGCCGACATAAGCTCACTAATATCTCGCCGTGGTCTCAGCGATAAAGGGCATCGCTCCGGTTGGGTCCGGTACCGACCATGAGCACTGGTGTGCCGATGTGCTCTTCGACTGCGGCGACAAAATCACGCGCTGCTTTCGGTAAATCGCTGATGCGGCCGCTGCTCGGGACTTGATCTTGCCAGCCGGGCATACTGATGTAGACAGGCTCACATGCATCGAGGACCTCGGTGTCCCACGGCATCTCGCGCAGCTCGCCAAGCTCCGGGTGACGGTATGCTACCGCAATCTTCACTTCTTTGAGGCCCGTCAGGATGTCCATTTTATTTAGAATCACACCGCTCAGGCCGTTAACTTCGGAAACATAGCGCAGAGCTACCGCGTCGAGCCAGCCAACACGCCTCGGGCGGCCAGTGGTGGCGCCAAATTCTTGGCCTTTAGCGGCAAGGGTCTTGCCTATTTCGTCGTGTAGTTCTGTTGGGAACGGTCCTGCACCGACGCGCGTCACGTAGCCTTTGGCAATCCCAAGTCGCTGACCGATAAAGTGCGGCGAGAGGCCGATACTTTGGCAGGCGCCAGCAGCCCCAGTGGTGCTGCTAGTCACGTAAGGGTAGGTGCCGTGATCGATATCGAGCAATGCGCCCTGGGCGCCCTCGAGTAGAATCTTTTTAAACTCGCGAGCAGCAGCTCTAATGTTGGATTCCGCATCGGTTACAAATGGTGCCAGCTTCTCTGCGGCTGCTTCAAATGCTGCCCAAGCCTCGGACCGGTCAGCCCAAACTTTGTTGAATTCTGGATGCAGTTCGCGCATCTGCTTAACCCAGCGCGTCCGCGTCTCAGACTTAATATAGTGGCCTAAACGCAGGCCAGTGCGTGCGGCTTTGTCCGAATAAGTCGGACCGATGCCCCGCTTGGTAGTACCGATGGCGCCATGACTGCGGCTCTCGCGTTGTTCGTCTAAAAAAATATGCCAGGGTGTGATCACGTGCGCGCGGCCTGACAGCCAAAGGCGATTTGGCGTCAGCTTTACGCCAAATTCTGCGGCTTTATCCATCTCAATGACTAGTTGTGCAGGATTGACCACGACGCCGGCGGCTAAAGCGCTGACCTGGCCCTCATGAAAGATCCCACTCGGGAGTTGATGTAGGACGATCTTTTTCCCGTCCACGTAGAGCGTGTGACCAGCGTTGTTTCCGCCTTGATAGCGCACGACGAGGTCCACATCTGCGGCGAGCGAGTCGATCCACTTGCCTTTGCCCTCGTCGCCCCATTGGGCCCCGATTAGTACCGTAGCCGGAGCATCAGGAGTAGAGTTGACGCCAGCGACCACCGTCTTGCTATCTTTGGATGTAGCGATCATCGGAATGTCTTTCTGCGGAAAATGCTCACAATTGCCCTATCTATTCGCCACTTTTTTAGACGACCCAATGCCGGCTGTCCACTGGAAGTCACGGCAGGGGCATGATATGGAACGACTTTGCGCAGCTCGGTAGCAGATCGACAGCAGGTTGATAGCAGGTTGATAGGAGAAGCAGAGTGACATCTCGTTCGGTGGATGCGGATCATGCGGCAGTTCAGTCAGTACAGGCAGCTCAATCGGTACATCAGCAACTTTGGGCCATCACGCCTCTGGACGGTCGTTACGGACCCCAGCTTGCAGGCCTAGGGCACATAGTGAGCGAAGGGGCGCTCATCGGTTACCGGGTGCAGGTCGAGGCCGAGTGGCTGCTTCACCTGAGCACTATCGAGCAGACCAAGGCCCATATCGAACTGTCTCCCGAATGCCGGCAGCTTCTGGCTACCCTGGCCCGTCGCGAGGGAACTGACTGGCAGCAGCAAGTGAAGGACATTGAGCGCACGACCAATCACGACGTGAAGGCGGTCGAGTACTTTCTCCAGCAGCGTCTTAGGGCCGCCGGAGCGCCGGACCGAACCCTGGCCTTTATCCACTTTGCCTGCACCTCGGAAGACATCAACAACCTGGCCTACGGCCTCATGTTGAAAGAGCTACGCCACACTAGGCTGCTGCCGTTGCTTGAGCAGGTCTTAGCGGACCTAGCTAGCAAGGCCGTTCAGTATGGCGACGTGCCGATGCTGGCCCGGACCCATGGGCAGACCGCCACCCCGACTACTTTGGGTAAAGAAATCGCGGTCTTTGGTCACCGTCTGCAGCGTCAGTTGATCCTGCTCAACGCCCTCCCGATCGATGGTAAAATTAACGGTGCTGTCGGCAACTACAACGCCCACGTCGCGGCATTTGCTGGGGTCGACTGGCCGGAAGTTGCGCGCAGTTTTGTCGAGGACCGCCTCGGTCTTAACTTCAACCCGCTTACGACCCAAATCGAGAATCACGACTCGGTCGTCGAGTTTGCCTCGGTGATTGCTCACATCAACACCCTGCTGATTGGCCTGAGTCGAGATATTTGGTCATATATATCAATTGGTTACTTTAGGCAGCGGCTGAAGGCAGGCGAGGTTGGCTCCAGCACGATGCCGCATAAAGTTAACCCGATCGACTTCGAAAACGCCGAGGGCAATCTGGGTTTAGCCTCGGCGATCGCGCGGCATTTTGCCGAAAAGTTACCGATCTCACGCTGGCAGCGCGACCTCAGCGATTCGACGGTGCTGCGCGCCATTGGCGAGATGGCTGGGCACAGCGAATTAGCCTGGCGTTCGCTACTGCGCGGCCTTGGTAAAATCACGGCTGATCCAGATACTATCGCCCGTGACCTTAATAATGCTTGGGAGGTCCTAGCTGAACCGGTGCAGACCGTCATGCGCCGCCACGGGGTCGTCGATGCCTACGAGCGCCTGAAAGCCGCCACACGTGGCAAGGCCGTTACGCGGGAGACCCTGCTTGCTGTCATTGCGGACTGTAGTGAATTACCGGCCGACGTGAAGAAGCAATTATCCGCACTGACGCCATCCGGCTATACTGGATTGGCAAGCAAATTGGCGCGGGACTTTGCCGCGTCTGTGACCCCTTAATCGCTGACTAACTCCGGGAGTCATCATGCGGCTGAGCGAGCTGGCTAAACACCTGCAGGCAGACCTAATCCCACCGCCGGGCGGCGCAGCCAACGGTGATTGGGATATCGATTTAAAGGCGATTGAACCGATTGCTACGGCTAGGCCTGGTAGTGTGACCTTTATCGCCAGTGAAGATTTCGCCCGTTTTTTGCCTACTACAGCGGCGAGCGCGGTGATTGTTGCGAAGCCCCGCAGTGAAGTGCAGGGTGCGCAGTTGGTGCACAAGAATCCTTACTGGGCTTTTGCTCGCACAGCGCAGCTGTTTTTTCCGCCTAAAGCGGAAGTTCCGGGGCGCGCGGTAGGCGCCCACATCGATCCAAGTGCTAGTGTGGATGCCTCTGCGACTATATATCCTTTTGTTTATGTTGGTGCCGGTGCCAAAATTGGCCCACGCGTTGTGCTCTACCCAGGTGTGTTTATCGGTGAGCGGTCAGTAATCGGAGAAGACTCCGTTCTAAAAGCCAACGTAGTCGTTGAGGCCGAAGTTAAATTAGGCAAACGCGCTCTGATTCACGCCGGAACCGTACTTGGTGCCGACGGCTTTGGCTTTGCCCCCGGCGCCGATGGCCATGCGAAAATACCGCAGATTGGTTCGGTGATTATTGGTGACGATGTCGAGATTGGTGCGCTTTCCACGGTCGACCGGGGTGCTCTCGAAGACACTGTGGTTGGTCGCGGGACCAAGATGGATGATCATACTCATCTTGGGCACGGCACTACTACAGGTGAGCACTGTATCCTTTGCGCTTACGGCGCCTTGGCCGGATCGGCTCATATTGGTAACTGGGTGGTCATCGGTGGTCACACGGGTGTCACTAATAAAGTAAAGCTCGCCGATAAAGTGCAGGTCGGTGCCTGTTCCGGTGTGACTAAAGATTTATCCGAGCCGGGTGTGTATATCGGCTTCCCG
>JAPLFY010000088.1 GCA_026390435.1 Pseudomonadota bacterium | reverse complement strand
CTCAGCCTTCGCCCGGCGCTGCCACTATCCTTTATGCGAAATCTCCAAGTGGTCAACAATTTAATATCCTGCTGAGATGTTCCGCTGTATGACTATTGGTCTATGGAGACAAAATCAGACATTAGAACTGGCAGACACTGTGTATTCAATCTACATGTACATTTGGTCTTCGTCACCAAGTATCTCCGCCGAGTATTCACTGCGGCGATTCTAAACGACCTTCGGACAAGCTTTAGCAAAGTCTGCAATGACTTCGAAGCGACATTAGTCGAATGTGATGGCGAAGATGATCATGTACATCTACTTGTCACCTACCCGCCAAAGGTGGCCATCGCCAAACTAGTGAACAGCCTCAAAGGGGTGTCTTCGCGGCTGATTAGGAGCAAAGGCTATCCGAGTATAGAGCGCGCCTTGTGGGGCGGGAGCCTGTGGTCCCCAAGTTACTTTGCCGCATCATGCGGCGGCGCACCTCTATCTATCGTGAGGAAATATATTGAGGCGCAGAAAACACCGCCCTGAACTCGCTAACGCTTCGCGTTAGCTCGGGCTGGTGCCTGATATCCCCGCCATGAATGGCAGGGTTTTACGGCACCAAAGATAAAATGGTCGCCACTGACGACGAGCTACTTTATTTTCTGGGTGAATCAGGCACAGATATTCAATCTGCACCCGGACAATTCTCCGGCACCGGCCATGGTGATTCAGGTGGTCCGCTGATGATTGGCCACGCGGTTGCCGGCGTGTCAAATTTAATTACTCATCTGTCGATAGAGTATTTGGACGAGTCAATCCATGCGAAGGTGGCGACCATCCCTACCGGAGATTCTTTACAGCAGGATGTAGCGGCTGCGTTTGCAAAAAATTTAAATAGCCCGCAGCTACGTGCAGATATTGAGTTGGGGCGCAACATCGCCGGTTTTATACACCTCAACCTAACTGCACCGAAATACCAGTCGTGGCTCGAGTCTTTGATTAGACATGGGGTGGATATTAGGTTTGATACGCCAACGCAGACTAGCTGTCAGTGACTTGGTTGTGTCATCACCAAAATCCTTAGGCCTCTGTTTAACGGCATGAATGACAGCTTACTGGATTCCATCCCCAGCCGTTGCTGTTCGCAGCGTTGGAGAAGTCGCAGTAGCCTTGGTCATGTGCCGGTGGACACGACGAATTGGTCACGGGATTCCACCCCCAACCGCCATTGTTGGAGGCATTGCTGTAATCGCAGTACCCAGGATAATTGCCACCTTGGTGCCTGGCATTCCTGGCACCCGCAAGGATCGCCCCATAAGGTGCCCCCCCTGCGCTGGCACTGGCGGAACTGCCAAGGATCGTCACTCCACATGCTAATGTAAGAAGTTTTTTGATCATCATAGGTTTACCTTCCTATCATATTTACAATCTAAATCGCGCAGCTAATCCCAACCCAACACTGCCTATATATAAACCTTTCGATGATTGCTGCCAAGACCATCGTAAGCAAATCACTGGTGTTTCCCGCCGTGTGAGTTGTCGAGCTTTTGTGTCGTAGCTGCCTCTACGGATAAGGATGATAAGGATAAGGATAACTTCAGAAACCGCACTTTAAGCGGCGTTAATTACCTCCATTATACTCAGTCAAATCATGAACTTAAATTTATTCCTCAAGATCTGGAAATCAGCTTCCGATCAGTAGTTATTCACCAAGAGGTAGCTATGCTTCACGTTACTCTAATCGCAAGTCTAGCTTTGGCAATTAGCCTGGTGGGGTGCTCTAGCGAGCAAGGCCCAGCGAAACCGGTATTGAAAAATAGTGGCGCTACTAGTGATAAGCTAGTCGGGCTGAGATCGACTCAAGCAAGAAACACTAATAACAACAACCAGCCCGCGGGCAATGATGGGTCAGACGACGTGGTTCAAGGGCCTGTAGATACCTCCGCTGATGACGCAGCAATAGCAGCCTTAATCAGCGACTGCGGCTTTCCAGATGGTAAGTTACCTGAGCCAACGGCAACAGTATTTCAAAAGTCTATGCGCTCCCTACCCGTTTCGATTAGCGGAAAAAAATCGATAGCGAACTACACTGCGGTAGTCAGAGCAACTGTTGACGTATCAGCATCTATGTCCGGGGCTAAACAAAATATCAAAGTTGGACTCGAGTCTTTCACCAGCAATGTAGGCGGATTTATCCCACTTGGTGACACAGGGCGCGCCGATGCCGAGAAACAAGTCCAAGCAAACAATTCAAGCTCCGAGTCCGTGGGACCAAGCGATGATGAGCGCTCCGCATTACTGGACCAAGCTGGCCCGTGGAAGGACATTTATTGTACGATTAGCCAGACAAAAACACTGACTACAATGAAAAATGGCACAACTAAGACCGTTAGCTTCGATCCACCAATACCGGGCGCAATGTGGGCTAAAGCCTCCCCTAGCCGTTTTAAAACAGAAATCGGCAGTGGAAAAACCTTTGCTAATGTAACTGCTACTGTCACAAACTCATCAGACAGCACATTACCTGCCGGAACAAAGGTCACAGGCACCGTTAGCGTGACACCGATACCAGGTAACGTTTCCCAACTCAAATTATCTACAGACACCGCCTATACGATTAAGTTTGATTTCGGCGCGCAAACCACCGCCCTAGGCTTGACGTTAAGCCAATCTTTTTACATCAACACCACGGACAAAGACCTGAAAGCGATCGTGATAGAAACTGGTGTCACCGACTTACCGCAGCTTGTCATTGCCAGTGGGCTATAATTCGTCCTGGCTCGAACCAGAGCTAAACAAATATTTTTGAACAAAATAGCCCCAACAGATGCTCGCCTAATAAAGTATTTTAAAAACCCGGCGCGTATTTGTGCCTAATACAGCCTCTGCTTCGCTGTGAGTAAAGCCTAACTTTTCCATGTTACTCAGCGTGGACATTAGATACTTTTTTGTCCCCCCTGGAACTGACGGTCCGTCAGATCCGTATAGAGTCCGCGAAATCAAACCGCTAGATTTGATGGACTTAAGCATCTCATACATCTCCACACCTTTGGGATCGTGTAGAGCGTCGCCAAAGGCTGAAATCTCTAGATAGACGTTTGGGTAGCGCTGCGCTAACTCAAAAACTTTATCACTAAAACTATAGCCCTCATCGTTAAAGTCATAACCCATATGACCCATGATAAATATTACCTCGGGGAATTTTCTGATTGCACGTTCAAGACCTGCGGGGTCATAGCTTTGCAAATACTGAAGCTGAGCTGCTCTGTCGGGAAAATCTTTGAGCCGACGTAAGGGCGACGAACCGATGTGATGGTACACCGGAACACCACGCTCCTGGGCAACTTCATAAATACTATCGTATTTAGGATCATTCAGAGGAATCGAATTATGAATAAAGGCTAGCTTGATCCCCTTCATATTGGGATGTTTCAAGGCCTGCCGTAACTGCTTCAGAGCTTGTTCCTCTTTTGCCGGCCAATCCTGCAAGCGGAGGCTCGCTAAACCGAAGAAAAATGGCCTCCCCCTATAGTCATGATTACGTGGATCATCCAGGTAGGAGATGACTGACTCGTTACTAGTGACACCCCACGTATCAGGTGCATAGACAGCAAATAGACCGACACGACTGAGCCCTGCCTTTTCCGATTCCGTCTTAATACCGATAAAATTTCCATAGGGATTCAGCAGATAACTTGCAGCCACGGACAAGGTCCGGTCCTTCAAGGACACGGGCAAGGCATTCGGTAAAGAAGCACGCAGAAAATCTCTACCCACTGGGCCCAAATCTTCATAACGACCGGGATGCATATGAAGATCGACAACATCTATGTCATCACCCAGGTACTTAGCACCACCTACCCGCACCGTACTGTCCGCCCCCTCCTGATCGCCATGGACTTCAGGAGCAGGAGCAGGAGCAGGTCCATCCCCAAACTTTACCTCGCTACCATCAAGTTCTGCAGCGTGACGGCACCCTAAAACTGACACTGCAAAAAGCAAGCAGCTCCGCAAAAGCTTAAATCGTATCGAACGCACCATAAATGGCTCCTGCAGTCTGTTATCCAGGATGATGGAAAATTCATGTTGGAATGATTATAAAACGACAACAGCGTTTGTGACAGGGGCAAATATCGGCTATTTAATGGGTCAGTTCCACGTGGCTTGGAGGGAATTTATGCGAGCTCTTTGTGTATTTTGTGGATCAGCGGATGGCAAGAGGGCTGAGTACCGCGCGGCAGCAACGCAACTCGGCACCCTAATGGCGACAAAGGGCATTGATCTTGTGTACGGTGGCGCACGCATCGGACTTATGGGAGCCGTTGCGGATGCAGCGTTAGCTGCTGGCGGCAATGCGATCGGTGTCATCCCAACAGATTTAGTTGAGAAAGAGGTCGCGCACAGCGGACTAACAAAGCTTCACGTTGTATCGTCCATGCACGAGCGAAAAGCCTTAATGGCCGAGTTGGCAGATGGGTTTATTGCAATGCCTGGCGGTTTTGGCACGTGCGAAGAACTTATTGAAGTACTGACCTGGGCACAACTGGGCCTACACACCAAGCCATGCGGCCTACTGAACGTAGCCGGCTACTACGACCCACTACTGAATTTCTTTGCTCATAGCCAGCACGAGGGCTTCATCACTTCTGTTCATGCGGATCTGCTCTTGGCTGAGAAAAATCCGCGGGAACTTATAGTAAAAATGGCCGAGTTCAAAAGCCCGACCACCAAAGAACTATTTGAGCATCTACGCGACAAGATCTAAATCTTGCTCTTAGCAGCGGCCTGCAGCGCACGCAGACCCTTATAGTCCTTGCCCGTCAATCCTGCGACGAAAGCATTGTAGCGCGTCTTAATTAGCTTATCCCCGCCCAGGTCCTCCGCCTTAAACACACCATCGGCTGCTCCCTCTGTCATCGGAAAGGCTGTAATCAAACGACTGCCGCGCACCGCAGAGTCTCTGATTGAATAAATCAATAAGTGAGTCAAAGTGCTTGCCTGCTGGGCGCCTGAGACGGCGCTTTTATTTGCGCTGGTTGCAGCAACTTTTGGCAGACGCACCACATCGGTTCGAAGCTCAACGGTGCGGCTTTTGCTGCCTGAAACCGCGCTCAAATTAACCGTTTCCACCAAGCGTCGAACGCTAAGTGTAGCCACATCTAAGTTGCGGACATCAGGCGAAGCACCAGCAGTAGCCGCTGTTAACTCACGCAGCATGTCGCTTTCGCCACGGTAGGCGATGGCGCCCATCATAGCCGTCAGGTTAATTAACAGGGTGCCGTGCTCCGGCGCTGGCGAAACAGAGCCCCTATGCCAGCCAAATCCATCGTCGATGGTAGGTGTAGTCCAGCGTTCACGCTTAAATCCATATGGAGTTACTAGATTACTCAAAAGATAACCGTAAGTGTGCATGAGTCCAGCATGAACATTACGCCCTGCCATCGGATGGGCCGCAACTTGACCAATAGCCGCTACGATTTCCGGGCGAACAATACCGGCCTTGGCACCTTCATCGAAATTGATACTGGTGCCCCAAAAGTCAAAGAGTGCGGCATGCTTTACATCCTCACGGACCATCGCCACAAGTTGAGGCGCCTTAGCAGCCAGCTCTTTATTCATATCAAGCCCAGATGCAGCTGCCTGGTCCAATTCAGCCGTCAGCTTCTGCCAGTAGGATGCCTGGCTATATTCTGAAGTCCCCGAATCCTTAATACCAAAAACGGATTGCAGCGTTTGACAGGAAGATACCGCAACTGCCAATTGACCAAACAGCAGGATGGTAACGAGCGAGCGTCCAATTGACCTATGCATGCATTGAGCCTTTTTGCGTATTAGCCGCTAAATCATGATTGGCAGCGGCTGTGGTAATGGATGTGGACCTAGCACCACACCATACGACAGTGCAGTTACTTCATCATTAGCTATTGGCAGCATTTTAAATTTTTTTACATCAGAATGCGGATATCTGCGGCAAACGCCAACTTGCAATTTCTTTAGTCATTTATATAAAGACCTATTTTTTAAGGAGAAAAGATCCATATTTTCTCCCCAAAAAATACTACTCAAGTTATCACGACCCTAGTCCGAGCGTGGGCGCTGTGTTCGGGAAGGGGGCTAAACTAACCCTAATATCCACAAGCCCGAATCGTTATCGAAGCCATTTAGAGGAGGCATTGATTACCATGAGACACATCATCTGTGCTGCTACCCTCACTTTGTTCAGCTGCGGGCCCGAGGGCAACTTTACCCAAGAAACCAATCAACTCCCGGCCCCAACAGCCGCAGCGTCAGAGCAGAGCGCTGACGGCGTTGCCAAGCGGCCGGAATCGGCATCCACAAGTTACGCTGCCGAAACAATTTCAGCGAGTAGCGTCGAAAACTACGCGCCAGTTAAAACCACTGCGGCCTTAAACCCTGTAGAACCTCCCGCAACAATCACTAGCACGACTGCGATTGCACCTACTCCTACCCCTGCTCCTACCCCTGCTCCTACCCCCACTCCTGCGCCTACAGCCGCGCCATTAGGCTGTAGCTCCACCACAACTATTTTAGGGGCAACCCAATCCACAGAACTGACTTGGTCAGGCACTGGGCCCGCCATTTTCACACTAAGCACGTCAAGTCTCACTCCACCAGTGAACCTCGGCAGCATTAAAGTCAGCACAGACGGGAGCCTTCAGGTTACCTACACCGCACCTGTCAGCGCTCCTTTGGCGTTCGACATTCAAGTCATCGCTCGATCTAGCGGTGGGTCCGAAGCTGCTTGTAACGCCAAGATCAAGGCTGATGGTGATTTAGGCGTCGCGGATGATGGCAGTACCCAGGGGATCGTCGGATCGGTCTATGAAATTCCTTATGCCAGCCGCGTTAACAACGCAAAGCTGACGTCATCGTGGTTTAGTGGCACGCCACTAGCCAGTATACTCATGCCCAGACTCGACGTACCCAACACCCCCTATGAAAATGGCTTCCCCGGATATCCCAATCTAACTGCATGGTATGCGATTCGCTTTACCTCTAGACTGGTTGTCCCCGTGACGGGAGCCTACACGTTTCAAACCAAGTCCGACGACGGCTCGAACCTATATATCGATGGCAATCTTATAGTGGCAAACGATCGAGTCCAAGCAATCACTACTGCCACAAGTGCGACGGTGCAGCTAACTGCGGGATTGCACAATTTGCAAATAGACTATTTCCAGGGGCCACCGATATACATCGCAATGATGATGCTGTGGCGCATTCCCGGCGCAAGCACTTTCACTATCATACCAAGCACGAATCTATTGCGACCGATCCAGTGATAACTGGTCACTAATCACTGGTCACTAGCGCTAAATAAAATTTCGCACCAGCAGCAACTGCAGCTGAGCCACTGACGGCTTAGACGCCGACTAAATTGACTTCAACGCGACGACCATCGGTGAGTAAGGCTTGATCCTGAGCTATCTTGTTATAAATAGTCGCTATGGAATTTCTGTAATCACCTGCGCCGTAGCTGACACCATCATTAAAAGCGTTGCGTCCACCACGCTGAAAGTTAAGGGTACGCTCGACACCCCAAGTACGAAATGCTTTCAGCAAATAAGAAACTGCCTCGCTTAGATGTTCATCGCTATTTAGATATGCCCCACCGTCACCGCGGCTGTAGCCAAGCATCTGAACCATATCGATATTCATATTCAAAATGCTGATATTAGCTGATGATGTGCCGTCCTTGCTGCCATCGCGTTCACTGCCTCTCATATAGGTAGTTTCTTGCATAGCAATCGCAATGATTAGAGCTTTTTCCTGCATATTCGCACCGGCACTATCTGCTGCTGCAGCAAGTCGGGCCTTATTCCCCTGCAGACTTCCGCCGTAGTTTGACACTTGATAGCGCGCACTGCCGGCAGCATTCACCTGTAGCGGAGCAGGTATGCCGCTGACGGACGGCGCTGAAGGCATCGAGTTCTGATTTTGAGTTGGAGCTGGCGTTGGATTTGCTGCTGTATTCTGATTTTGCCCTGTCGACACGGGCGTAGGCACATATGGTGGTGATTGCTGGCTTGGCGGACTTTGCACACTCCCACCAGATCTGTTCTGCGATGAAAAGTTTTTATAAGCCGAGGTACCCAGTCCGACCAGGGTATTAATCAATGACCCAAAATTATTGCCGCTCCCTGACGACGGGGACTGCGGCACAGGTAGAGTTCCTGGCCCTGATGCGCCGTTATTAGCTGTATTGGCGGGATTTGATGGCGCCTTAGGCACTGCACTGCCACCTTGTCCAGGTGAGTAATCAGGGTAACCAACTCTTTCACCCTGCGAAGTCTCGGATTGAGTGGCTCCCTCTGCCGGCCCCTTGGCTTTTGATCCCTGTGCCGATCGCGCCGGCACAGGTGGTTCAGGTGGCGCCTCCAAAGGCTTGCAACAGACAAGCATAATGACTGCTGTCAGTAAGCATGGAGTGGCTTTGTTAAGGAGATTGACCAATAGTCACCCGTATCCGATTGCATAAACGTAAAACGACTTATTCAGTTTGGAGCAAGTTACGTGCCGACAGACCAGAAATCGGAACGCCAAAATAAACAAACAATATCAGTATATTAAAGAACCCATTCAAAGTCCAAGTATGAGCACGCTTTAGTCAATGAAGACTAAATAGCTAATATTTAGTCAAAAATCAGCGACGCGGCAGTCTTCCATCCAAGCAACTGAGCCGGCTCATGCAGCGCCCCGAAAAGATTTAAAAAAATCGTTCTAAAGTTGAATCCACCAAGTACCGAAGACCTTTACGTGTGGTGATCGGGCACTTGGTCCGAGCAGCATCGCACGCAGCCTTGGAGGAATTTATGCGCCATGCTCGTCGAGAACATTTTTGGATCGCACCGTGGGCCCTTTCCGTCTTAGCCTTAGCGGCCTGCAGTAGAGCTGAATTTTCTGCCGATCCTGCACCAAGCCAAAGGGTCAAACCGGCCACAAGCGCGCAGTCAAAAGTGGAGCGGACCTCGGCAGATTTGCAAGCACTACCTAAGTCTCTTCAAGTTCCGAACGATCAACAAATAGAAACCACGCCCGTAGTCGATGTCACAGATGCAAAAAACAGCCAGGGTGACGATCGTCTTCCTGACCAGCCAAAACCAGTTATCACAGCACCTCCAGAAAAGGATGCGCCACCGGAAATCGCGAACGGAGATCCGAACCCGGCGGCTGAGAATGGCACACCAAGCATCAGTTCGGTTCCAACCACGGACGAAGTCCCGCCTCTGATCACTCCCCCAATCATCACTACAACACCCCCTCCGAGCGCACATCAAGATGACGTCCCACCCGTAGTCGCGGACCCTCCTAGAGACACACCTCCCGTCGCAAGTACGCCCGTGCCACCAGAAACACCGCCAGTCGTGAACACACCGCCAACCAAAGATGACACTCCCATAGTAAGTGCTCCGCCGCCGGATATCGCCCCTTTGCCGCCCCACCCTACCCCCGCAGAGCCAGGCCCGAGCGTAGTACTCAAACCGTGTAGTCAAACCTATATGGTTCCAGCGACAGCTAATCCGTATTTTGCTAGCAATGCAGCCAATAGCTCCCTCACCTACCGGATTAGCTCTTACGATCCCCCGACACCGACTGATGTGACACCGAAAAATTCACCAATTTTAGTGGCACCTATTGGTGACTGCATTACCGCTGGTAAACAGATTTACTTTTCAGTCTCAGGATCGATCACCTTTTCGCGAGTCGATGCCCCCACGGACGGCAATGGTTCACTATCCCAAATCGTCCACCACCAAAAAGGTGCAACCTTGGGCAAGTCTGACATCATTGCTCCGATTAACAGTCTGATCGGAGTCTTTCTAAGCGAAAGTGATCCAGCTGGTATGCCAGCACCTGCCACCCTCGATTTTTCAACTCAAAAAGCAAGAGATTATGTATCGCTTAGTCCGGCTGTTGGTCAGGTATTCTTTATCGGCACAGGATTAACGAGCACCGGTGAACACCACAAAGTGGTAGTACCTCAGGGCGCAACACGACTATATTTTGCCGTTATGGACATTTATCAATGGAATAACAATTCGGGATCATTGAGTGGCGCAATTATGACCGAATGAATCTTGCTATTTTCGGGTGGTAGCAACTTGTGTACGCAATAGAATTGTTGGCATATAATTGTGCGATCCATGGACTCGGATCACCACAATTGCTGACAGAGGACATCTCTTTATGCGTAGCATTTATAACCTGTTGAGCTCGGCAGTGATCGCTCCGTTGATGTTTAGCGCCTGTATTGGCACCACCCCCCAAAAATCTAATGATCCAAGTGACCTTAAGACAAGTCCGGATGCTGCTGAGAATTTCAGCTACTGTACCATCGGCGACTGCACCATCATTAATTCTGCATTGCTGCGAACAAACCTGCAAATCCCAATAACCGTTCACCATGCGTGTAAGCTGCCTAATCAATATGCCATGACATTTGACGACGCGCCTTCTGACAATCTGCCAAATATTCTTGCCATACTGAAGGCCAAGCAGGTTAAGGCCACGATTTTTGTCATCGGCAAGAAACTGTCTACCCCTGAAAAACGCGCCCTAATCAAGAGCGCATTCCAACAGGGACACCAGATATCCAACCACAGCTTCACGCACCCCTATCTCACCCAACTTTCGGCCGCGGATGTCAAAAAAGAAGCGATCCAGACTCGCGACGCAATCCTTGATATCGTCGGCAAAGACGAGCGCGCGCTCAACGGAGCACATTATTTACGTCCACCCTACGGCCTAATCAATGATCAGGTGGAACAGACACTCATCGCCGCTGGTTTTGAAACCCTGCGGTGGAACGCTGACCGGGCAGACTGGTCGCTAAGCGAGAAGGATCGTGACGTGGTGATTGCCCGCGTCAAACAACAACTCGACCTGATCAAAGCCAGCGCCGGAAAAAGCATCAATCCATCGATGCTCGATCTAAACCATGACTATTCAGAAGTGACGACACTGGCACTCCCCACCATGATTGAGATGATCAAAGAGAAGGGTTACAAATTCGTCACTCTGCGCGAATGTCTCGAGGCTAAATCCTAGATGCAGTGCATCTAGGATTTAGCCTCGAGAATCATTTTTTAAGACCGATCAAAGTTGCCCACTCGACAACCTTGAGAGGCGAAATGATTTTACAGTAGTGGGCACCGGCAAATGGCTTGAAGAATATGTCCGTGCCAGTGATCAGCTCGACAGTGTCTAGCTGCCACGAGACACTGGATGTCTTTGTCCAAGCGAATTTTCCAGACACCCAGCCTTGACCTGAAGACTTAGATTCACTGCGCACAGTGATTGGACCGTATTGCCACGAGTCTACAGTTTCGCCACTTGGTTCATGCGTAGCATTCCAGCTCGCTGGGTCGCCAAATTTCTGCGTTAAGCGGTCTTTGAAAGGGCTGCCATCGAGTAACGCTAGTGCCTCGCGAATAGCGATTACGTTAAGTTCGGCACATGCCTTAGCATCATCGGTGCGAGGTGTGAGCCCAGTCTCCTTGGCGATGGAGGGGAGTGTGCGCATTTTACAAGCGAGCACTGGTGATGCTAGATAATGATCGGTAGAGACATCGAGAGGATCCGGCGGATTTTCCACATAGACGGGGATCTCTATCTGATGAGTCAGTGAACTTTCCATGCCTGATTTTAAAATTCGGACTGCTGATTTATCCGCAATGAAGCGGAAAATTTGCGACTGTCGGTCATAGACACGGGTTACGATGCCGAGCTGATTCCAACCACCTGAGGCAAGAGGCGCTACTAACCTCTGAGAATTTTTGCAGACACTATCGGTCTCGTCCCAGGCAGTGAGTAGCGGCTGAAGCAGTATTTTCGTAGCCGCAACCTGGGCCGCCAGAGATGCTGACGCTGACTCGCGTACGGAAGGAGCGGATAACGTCGAGTTTGCGACCATAAAGTTCAGGATAATATCCGCAGCTTCAGCATGCGTCAGGGCGATGTCTTTCTCCGGCGTCATATCACCGGCAAGCATCCCCCCATCGGCAAACTGCATGTGACTGGAACCACGAATCACGATGACCGGTTTGGTTGCGACAACCGCACCGTCTCGCTCTGCGAGCAAGCCTAGAGCACGGCTGTCCCGCGCTAGATAGTTAACTCCCGTCAAACCGTCGAGCTCGCCCCCAAGAGTCAGAACCGGACGCTCATACGTCGTCAGTGAGGCGCCAAATACGGCTGAGTGGGGCAAGTAACTACCAAGGAGCACAAGACCCCCGAGTTTTTTACTAGTGACCGCCGGGTGCCCTGCGATGCCACCAGCAGAATGACCGCCAACGAAAGTACGGGCCGCGATATCGGTATAACCCTGCTTAGCCAACAAGGCCATGGCCTGATCGATTCGGCCCGTTGCTTGGATCGGATTCGCAAAGCCACCCGAAAATTGTGCTACGGCCACCTCAACCCGGCCGTCGGATGCATCTACCAATGCCTCAGCCAGCCCCTGGTAACGTTCGGGTGCAATGAACGCTCCCGGGAATAACACCAAAACTTGCTCTGGTTGCCCGGACGAATATACCGTGAGGTCACCAACAATGGTCTTACTTACAGAGCTAGCCCGTGCGGCAGATGGCGCAAGCACCGAAGCGCTGATCATCGCACCGACTAGAACTTTATAAACCGCGCAAATGCTACTCTTCATGACAGCCTCCGTTTCATGACACAAGGCTGTCCGGGTACCATCAAAATGCTCAGAAACCTATAGAATTATCTATTTTCTTAATGAAAACGTGCTGGTACTTAGCACTACCTAACACGGCGATCATAGCTAACAACGCTACATCGACAAAAAGTAAAGGTGCCAGGAGCGGTGCTTCATAAAGCACGTTGCTAAGGATATCGGGCCCAAGCCCGAACATCGCGCTTGCACCGTGATAGACAAAGCCGAGAACAGCTCCGAACCCCGCCGCCGATCTCTGCCGACATCTTTTAAATTAGAGTGGCCTGGTGCGCAGCGAGGATCGCGGGCGACAACGAGCCGCAGCTCGCTTTTTGCCTCGGCGGATCATCCGGCAGAGATCGGCAGACTCACATATTGTAGCGGGCAAGAGTATGGCTAGGATCGGCCTGGGAGTCATGAAAAGGGAGCTCCCTCGCTCCAGTTTACTGAGTCACTGTTGCTTGTGTATTCACACGGACCTCAGTACTCTGTTTCCGTCGCAAAGCAGCACTCCGGAGAGAAATAATGTCTGAAATTGATCAAGTCTTGAGTGTGATGGCACCGATAACCACGGCAGCTGCGGCACTGCTTTTTGTGCTCATCTGGCAAACCTCCGGCATGATTTTACTTGCTACTCTACTGCGCAACTCGGGGATGTCAAAGCCGTGGAGCTTGGTTTTCGCTTGGTTTATCTGGTTGCCGCTTTGCGGCACAGGCGCGCTGATATTGTCCCTACTTCGGCTAGCCGACCAATCTTTACTCAGGGGCATTATGGCAGCAGTCGTGACTAGCGCGCTATTTGTCGGGGCAAGAGGCCGCTCTTGGCTACGCGATATCCCGCGACTGGAGCCGGGCACTAAGCCGCTAGCTTTCGTGACAGGCGTGATCGTCCTCCTGCAAGTCATGCAGCTCATCTTCGCCGCGCATCCGCAAAGGTTATACGATCAGCTGAGCTATCACTTGGCAATTCCAAAGTTAGTCTTGATGCACGGGCATCCCTACTACAAATTTTACGATCCACATTTGGTCATTGGTGGCACTGTCGAGTATGCCTTCCTTTGGCCACGTGCATTTCTTAATAGTGATTTCTTCGCCATAGGCGTCGGTCAATGCTGGATCTATCTCAGCAGTGTGATACCTATCTGCGCTAGCACCTACTTGGGACTCCGCGAGCTAGGTAGCAAACGTGCGCGCTGGCTTACCCTTGCAATTTTGGCGGCAGTCCCAGGCCTAGTTCCTGATAGCGAACTTTTCAGCATAGCCAAACCCGGAGCGATCATATTTGCCGGTACCTATTTAATACTGATCACATGCATCGCCATGCCAAAGCGCCTGCTGCCTGTCACCGTCGCTTTAGGAATGATTCTACTCGCGTGTAATCCTACATTTATCCACGTAGCAATAGCGCTATTTGTCGTGTTGGTGCTCAATCTATACTGGCGCCGCGCGGAATGGTCTTTGCCGCCCGCTCTTATCGCTGTAGCTGCTGTTTGCTTAGCGACCGCACTGATCAGGAGTTGGGTACTGACAGGCACTCTGCTGTTTCCGTCCGATGCCCGCTTCCTACCTACCCTCTACTCGGATAAACTCACTCTTGATTACTGGCATTGGGTAGCATTTCGTAGCAATCAGTCATTTGCAGCGCGTTGGTCTGGGGCGCCGATCGTC
Source organism: Pseudomonadota bacterium (assembly GCA_026390435.1). Classification (GTDB taxonomy): domain Bacteria; phylum Bdellovibrionota_B; class Oligoflexia; order Oligoflexales; family CAIYRB01; genus CAIYRB01. Next base: position 2,300 of record JAPLFY010000088.1, on the reverse strand, counting down.
TTCCTACGCAGTCCAGGTTTAGCCGTTTGGGCTGGCCTCGGATTGGCTGCTTTAGCTGTCTGGGGACGACGGCAGGCCGCATTACATTGGCAAAGTCTGCTCTGGTTTTTAGGCACCTATGCACTGGCATGGCCACTTTTTTACGACAATATGGTGTTTAGTAGATTTGTGGCTGGCTACGTCGCAGCATTGGTACTAACAGCGGTTGTAGGTGCGCTAGTGGCGCCACAGCGCTTTAGTAATCTGATCATTGCAGCAGGGATCATCGGCGGCCTCACCTGCTCCAGTATCGATGTGATCAGCCGAAAATTATTTACTTGGAACCAATCCAGCCTACTCAACGCCTACGCTCCGCAGTTTCCACGCATGGTCACGGCATACGAGGTCAATGCTTGGACAAGTCCCGACGATACGGTAGTTACGGAAACTTCGGAGAAGTATTTTTTCCATGCGGCACTGCTGTCGTCGACCTTGAGCCCCCCGGAACGCAAGATTTGGGACGAGCTGCTCGCCTCGCCGCAAAAGGCGGCTAAAGAGCACCGAGTTAAGGCAGTAGTCATGGAAATCCAACAACCTGGCAGCGAACTACCAGAATTTCCGGCGCCATTTAACGTACCGATTCGCACGGCATTCAAAGCCCTAGAACCTTTCGGCGAAGTCACCCAGGTAGAACGAGACCTTGTGCTCAGAAGTGACTGCTACTTCCAAACTAAGCCGTGTCCCGCTAGTCATTAGACCGGGATGCTACCGTGGTCCGCTCCAAGCCATGTGAAAGCGGACTCTAATAGGGAAACAGGCCAAGCTCCTCGACTATAATCATTGATTTAATTAATAAAAATATTCTTAATATTATATTTAATATTATTACTATTGCATTTTTTATTAAAAAACCTTAGAAAGGGGATGTCTCGAAAAACTCTCGTTCACAAACCCGATGGAGATTCGTATGAACTTAGTCTCTAACAAAATCGTCTCGACCGTCCGCACCGTTCTCGCTAGCACCGCCGTAATGTTCGCAATGTCATCAGCTGCAATGGCCGATCAACTGGAATACTGCGAACCAATTTTTTCCGGCGCCGACTCCGCATATGTTCCATGTATCTCTGAAGTGGATCTAGGCAACGGTCACGTCGTTATCTATGACAACAATGGCAACATTGTTCACGAAGAGTGGAAATAATCCTTCCGGACTAGAACCCGTTGGACGGTATAGACCGCAAGGGTAAAAGCAGGGCCCTGCTCTTATAATGCCCTGATATATCGTTACAATTTATCTTTATAATACATTTATTATTAAAAATTTGATCATTCTTATTAAAAACATTACAAATTCATAGTATTTTAAAACTCTGAAGAAACCCCAAGGAGATCCGTATGAATTTAGTCTCTAACAAAATCGTATCGACAGTCCGTACCGTTCTCGCTAGCACCGCCGTCATGTTCGCCATGTCAGATCTAGGCAACGGTCACGTCGTTGTATACGACAACGATGGCAACATTGTTCACGAAGAGTGGAAGTAATCCTTCCGCGCTAGAACCCGCAGGACGGTATAGACCGCAAGGGTAAAGCTAGGGCCCACAAACAAAGAGTCGTCAATAAGGCGACTTTTTGTTTGTGGGCTTCTTTATTGTTCGTCGCTTCCTGTGCCAAGGAAGCCCATGGGTAAATCCTGATTGATTTCTGGCTGATGTTTAAAACTAGAGCAGCCTGTTTGCGAGTAGTTCGCCCAGCCCTAAAGTCCTGAATACTTCTGGGTTCTAAAAGTTGCCGAGTCGACATGACTAGTCCTCCCTGGACCATACTGCTCCCCCAAACTTCGCTTTGTGTTCAGGGGACAAAGTCGCTTAGAGATTTCACTCAGAGATTTCACCTCGCTAAGAACCAATCCCAGATAAAGCACTGAATTTTCATGTGACATTAGGTTCTTTCTAGAATCTTCTAAAGAAAAATCAGTCATATGCCGATAAGGGTGGCACAACAACGACTTGGAGGCATTATGCGGCTCTCTTTAACGTGCACTCCTTTTTTCATCACCACCTGGACCGCAGCCTTGGCCTTGGCTTGCGGAGTTCCGTCGAAGGAAACGAATGTAAGAAATCAAACCCAGCCAGCTAAGCCAAGCGCAGAGGCCGCCGCTGGTAACGAAAGTACTCAGAATTTGACGTCCTCCCCGGCGTGAACGCCTGGCAATTATACATAAGTTGTCTCAGGCTCCTGTATCAGAGCCAGGTTATGCATAAAGTCTTTAAGCTTATGCCAGCCGCGCCATAGTACTTGCGCACCAGGAAATCCGTCAGAT
>JAPLFY010000124.1 GCA_026390435.1 Pseudomonadota bacterium | reverse complement strand
TTGAAGTTCCTCAATAAAACGGACACGAGTTTACCACTGAAAAACGAGCTATAATGGCTCAAGTACAACAGCCAAGGGGTAGACTATGTCGAAGAGGGTTAAGGCGCCTAGGAAGCATGATCCGGAGTTTAGGAAGCAAGCTGGCAGGCTCGTCATAGACGAGGGTATGAGTGTCAGCCGTACCGCCGCTGACCTTGGTATTGCGAGTACGACGCTAGATACTTGGGTGCGCAAGTTCCGCGATGGAACATGGTCGCTCGACGACTGTAGTACAGTCTCTACATCAGCTAGTACGGAGCAATCCCCCTCAAGAGTGAAGCTGCCGTCATCGTCACAGAAGAAGAGCGATCAAGCGACGCAGATGGAAATTAAGAATCGAGAGCTCGAGGCCAAGCTGCGGCGTATGACAATGGAGCGCGATATCTTAAAGAAGGCAATGGCGTATTGTCTGGACGTCCCGAAGTGAAATACGCCTTCGTCCGCGATCATCGGGAAGAGTTTGATGTGCTGCTGATGTGCGAGGTGCTCGGTGCATCAAAGAGTGGATTTTATGCCTGGGTTGGCAGGGACCGTAGCGGCAAAGTGCAGTCTCGCTTAGAGCTCAAAATTGCCATCGAGAAGGCCTTTGTTGGCGGAAGGGGTAGCTACGGTAGTCCCCGCATTTACAAAGTACTCAAAGGCCTTGGTTATCAAGTGAGTGAGGACACCGTGGCGAAGTTAATGCAAGAGATTGGCCTAAAGGCAAAGACGAAGCGCAAGTTTCGAGTCGCCACCACTGATTCAAAGCACACTCTGCCCATTGCCGAAAACAGACTGGATCAGGTATTTGAGGCATCTATGCCGGGAGAAGTGATGTTAAGCGATATCACCTATATCCCGACGGGAGAGGGCTGGCTGTACCTTGCTGGGGTTTTAGATTTGTGCTCTAGGCAGCTTGTAGGCTGGGCAATGGCCGACAACATGGAAACAAAACTTGTCATTGATGCACTAAACATGGCCCTTATACGTCAAAAGCCGAAGTCAGCAGCGATATTTCACTCCGACCGGGGCAGTCAATATGCCAGCTATGAATTTCAAGGCCAGCTTACCGCATATGGCCTAGTGGCTAGCATGAGTCGTAGCGGTAACTGTTATGATAATGCGCCTATGGAGAGCTTCTGGCACACGCTAAAGACTGAGTTTGTTCACCATGAACAATTTGCCACGAGGGCAGAAGCTAAAGCGAAAATCTTTGAGTGGATCGAGGTATTTTATAATCGAGCGCGGCTTCACTCATCGCTCGGTTACAAGACTCCAGTTGATTTTGCTCAAGAGAAAATGTTAGACGCCGCGTAATACTCGTGTCCGAAATTGACAGGGAACATCAAATATCTGATCCGGTTCTCCAGTACGATCTCAACACGGTTTTGAGTTCGTGTATTCCCAATGTCCCTAACTTGGACGGCGACCCATTGACTGCAGCCGACCTCTTTGGTGGCAAGCTGCGGGCCTCGCCCACAGGCGGGCAGATATACGAAGAGCGCTTCGATCCATCCCCATTGCGGTCGAGAAAGATTACGGTTCGAGGGCGCGAGGTTAGTTGCTACGATCTCTTGGTTGATATGCGGTCAAGGCTTCGTCAGCACCTTGAGCAAAAGGGCGTAACACGCACTGAGGAGCGAAACTATCTTGCCGTTAACTCAGGGGAGGTTGTGGCACCGGATAAAGTTAAGACCACATGGCCTGACCCCAATACGAACGAGGCTGAACGGGTTAAATCGCTAGCTTTGAATCTAGCAACTGCGGCTGCGATCCAAAAAACAGCAATGGGAATTGCGGGCGAGCCCGCACATTTTTGGCAGTCTCGTGGTAACTACCTGGATAGTCGGATCACTCGTTCCACGGATACCTCGGTATCTGGTCATTTTGAGGGCGGGCCTGACGGGGCGGGCAACTGGTTAACTCGCGCAACCTTTGATCTGATGAGTGCACCGTCAGCGATCGCTCGCGCGCTCAATATCGATGGGGCAGTAAAAACCGGCTTCGTTCTCCAAGAACTAAACGAAAAGCTGCTCTCTCTCCCGTACTACATTGCTTTTGTCCAAAGTCTTTTGAAGATTTTAGCCCCGGTCGCTGTCCTAAGCATGCTGCTTGGAACCTTCAAGCTATTTCTCATGTGGGGGTCTGTGTGGTGGCTAACCTTAATAATGCCAGCTGTGATCCAGCTATCGCGTGGGATTTCAAACTCGATTCTTTTTCATACGCATAAAATAGGTGAGACGGCTCGTCTACTGGAGTCAGAGCCAGGATTTTTGGCCAATGCGGTGAGCTTTGAGGCTGCCTCAAGGATTGTCGAGGACTCCTCTCGCCTCATGAACGTCATCCTCAACGTCGAGCTCGGCATCTGGGTTGCACTCTTGGCGCTTATCCCGGCTGGTGCTTGGTTTGCTGGCGGCATTGCTAACCGGATGTCGGCCGCGGTCGCGGATTCCTTGGTTAGCGGTGTCGTGCGCGGCGCCACGTTTAAGGTCGGGGGAGCAATTTTCGGCAAAACCCAGGCCCTGCTGTCGTCTGCTGGCAAATCTGGAGTATCGGCGGCAAGAGCTGGCAGTGCACATGCACGGCAAGTTGTTTCTTTGGCGAGGAACGAGCAGTCGCCAATGGGTTGGACAAGTGGTGCCCAGGGCACGCCTCACGCTAAACCAATAACGAAGGCCACGGGCGTTAAGCAGTCAGGTGTTGCGCCGTTAAGCTAGCGAGGGATTTATGTTTGGTAAAAATATTAAAGAATTTTGTTTAATATCAGCGATAGCATTGAGGTGTGTATTTTCATCTTCGGCATTCGCGCAGGGAGACCCAGAGGACTTCGTGCGGACAGTGATGGATAGCGCTGAAACCACGCGCAAGGCCCAAGAGATAGTTACTAACCTCGGACTTAACTGTGCTGATTATGCGAATATCAAGCTCTTCTTACAAGAGTTGCAGAAGGCGCTCCGTGGCCTTGAGCGGGTGATGACCGAGTCTGGCTTACAGTTGGCGCTAAAGAAAGATTATCCCACCGCTTGTCATGTACTGACCAAGGAGCAGATCAATGCCTATACAGAGAATATGGATACATCCCATAAATCGCGGTGTATTTCCCACGACCCTTTTGGTGGCTGCCTTGTGCGGCAAAACACAAAAGTAGAGCATCCGCATCCCCAGTATTATTGGCCAAAATATTTTATTGAGGTCAATGAAAAGGGCAACGATTCGCATCCAGCCTTTGCGGCTCACAACGGCCTTTATTCCGCTTCGCGCGGAGTAGCGAAGGGCATTGCAGGCTTCATGGACAAAAATGGCGCACTAAAGATCACCGCGATGGTGATGAGTGGAAAACACGCGCTGGGAGCAATCGGAATGGATGTTGGCTCGGTCAATACCCAAGATCTGATGCGGACAGCAGCGTTGACTCCCTTTGAAGACTTACGCATTCGCGGAAGTCACAACAAGACGATGACAACGTTTGAAGTGAACGTCTGGCCGGCGGCCGTTTCAGAAACTATGGCTGAGCATTTTTCCGTCTGCGGGCCTATTCTTAAGGAGCAAGGCAAAAGCCCTGGTGGTTACTCATGGCCCTATAAAGGGGTACCCATGACCTGCCCAGTGGCAATGAGTCGCGACGCTGCACCTTTCTGGGATACCGGGATGCTTGACTACCTTGATCCCGAGGCCGTTACCCAAATGGCTGCGGCATCAAATCCGGTAAGTTGCGGCGGTGCCGCTGCCATGGATGCTTTAGGTAGCATGGGCGGGGCATCTAGGGGGAAAATCGGAGACCAAGGACCAGCCAGCAATGCGACCAGCGGTATGTCGCAGGACTGGAGGCAAGCTCTAGTTGGTTGTTCCATGCCGATACTCGGGTCAGCTGAGGCTCTGGCAAAAAAAGCGACCTCAGCAATGGATAGCGCCAAGTGGCAGGGACCGTATTGTACGCTGTGGGGATCTTTGGCACCCAGAATGAGCAGCGGGATTTATGGATCCGATTATGCTTACGCGAATGCCGGCATTAAATTCAAAACCATGGCCCATGAACTCTTTGGCGTGCCGCGCGGTGATTCTGAGCGCTGGTCACTTGCCTACCCATGGGAAGGTCCTGGATCATCAGCGGACGCTGCGGGTCGGGGTGGAGGTTTTGCAGCGTTCAAAAATCAAATTTCAGAGGCACTGAAGGGATGGGGGGTACCTTACACACCCTCACAGGCCAAATCTCGTGCAGAGGCACTTTTGCGCCCAGGAGATCCACTTCTGGTTGATATGTCTTACACCAGCCGCTATTGGCGTGATGTTGCGGCTAATCGAACAGCAGAGTTTGGCTATATCGCTGGTCTTGGCTTGGCTAGCGTTGCTGCTCGTGAGGCGGCTGTTCGCCAATATAAAAATTCTGGCGCTTCGCCTAGTGGTGAAGCGGCGGTGGGCATCGCTGCGGCAGCAGCTCCATGGGTTACTGCAGAAGTACTCCGGGCAAGACAGGGGGAGATGGGCGGAGCCAATGCTTTGCCGGGAGATCGTCGGATCTATACAGTCTGGGAAAAGGTTCAATGCAGCAGTCCGAGCACGCGACTCACGATCACGACTGGACCGGTGACCGTGAAAAAGTATGTGAGCTGCGACGCGGCGATTCGGTTTGAGGTCTATAAGTACATTCAGAAGGATCTGCTGCGGAAGGTTTGCGATTGGACTGGGGCTACGGTTGGGAAGCCTTGGAAATGAGTCACCATGCTGTTTGCATCATTAGCAACAATGGGAGGTTGCTCCATCAACGCTGATTATCATACCGACTCAATTGTACCGGTAGGTTGTTCTACTCTTTGCGACAACCATCGCCGAGCAGCCTGTCGCTAGTAGTCAAGATACATGGTAATTTATTAGCTACGTTTTGAGTTGTGCAGGCTTAAATGCAATTGGAGATAAGATTATGAGATTTCTGAGTGTTTTTGCCCTTTCCCTACTCTTCAGCACAAACGCTCTATGTGAAACTTCTGCAAAAAGTGAATGGCGCTTAGGCCTGAGCTTCGAACAACAAGTTTATATGCGTCAGGGTTTACGGGTAGAGAGAGTGGACGGCGAATCTGGTGGCTCTTTGGGTATTACTGTAGGCTCCCAAAATGCCACTTATTCCGACACAGAAGGAACTAGACGTGGTCGCAAAGTAGTAGACTTTGGGGCATATTATGCCGGTGGAATTTCGATTACTCCTACATTGAAATCTAGGCTGGGCCTGCAGGTTGGATATATGGCCTTTCACAATGGCACAAGCACTTCGAGCACCGGCGAGAGCTATTTTGACGTGTCGCAAGGTCTCGCTGTCAGCTACGGCAAAGTCGATTTTTTTACCGACCTTGCCATTCGGTTCTGGCTTTTCGGTACCAACAAAGAATTGGTGGTCGGCGATAGGCGGCTTGAATCCACATATGTGTATCCAAGACTCGGATTCAATGTGGCTATCTAAAGGAGGTCCTAAGATTACTCCCAATGCCGTAAATCTCATCAGTTAATGGCGTGAGATTTACTGCACCTCCACAAACGGCCAAAAATATTAAACAACTGATCATTTTCAACGATTGAAGTGACGAGGCAGTGTTATGTGCGCATGGTTAGCTGCGATGGGGAGTTGGCTCCGTTAGCGTTGATTTTCCTAGCAATCAGAGCGCGTTGACCACAGCGCTGATTCGAGATAACTTTTCAAATAAGTTTAATTTTAATCAAGGATCGAGAATGCGCCTGACCCAGCGATTACTTATTATGTTTTTGATGATCCAATTCACAAATTTGGGCTGTAAAAGCACATCGAAAAAATCCGAGGTTAAGCAAATAATCGGGACTGATGACCGTGTTCTAGTCTCAGATCCAGAGATCCTGTCCCGAATTGGTTTGCTGGACGTCGGCACTCATAAGTGTAATGCTTCGATGAGTTCGCCAAACACTATTTCTACCGCCGGTCATTGCCTAAGTGATGTGGGACTGGATAACGTAACGAAGTTTCACTTCACCACTGCGGATGGCGTTGTCTCGAAGGTAATTCGACCGATTTCATTTGACGTCAAGAAAGATATTGCGACATTTCAGATCGACCAGGTCAGCGCGAAGTATTTTAAGATCAGTAATAAATCTAGTGTAAGCGATGCAATAATTGTTGCTGGCTATGATGAAAAATCCGACAGTTGGTTGCAGAGCAGCTGTAAAATTGAGGAGAAAATGGCGGATTTTGCAGCAATGACTTATGAGTGTGATACGGTCGTTGGCATGTCCGGATCAGCGGTGCTTAAAGGCTTGAATCTTGTGGGAATACATGTGGCATATAGTAAGTCACTAAACAGGAACTTAGCCTTAGATTTGAGTTCGGTAACGGTTGCTGACGCAGATATAAGAAAATTCCCAAATACAACCAAGGAGTGGGGACCAAAGCTGCCATGTTGGTGTTGCAACGGATCATGTGATGTAAAAATTCCTACCCCCAGTTTTGATTGGGCAATTGAGGCAGTGGCTAAGCCTGTCGCCGCTCAGTTGGCTGGTCAGGCTGAACAAGGTGGTTGGACAAAACTTAATTGTGTATCGCTTTCTGCTGGAGCTGTTTACGCTGCCACAACTGGTTATTCCGTGCCGATATGTGCCGTTATGAATGTAGCGGCGCCTGCTTGCGTCGGCTTTCTTACAGCCTCCGGTGGTGTGATTACCGGGGCGACTTGTGTTCAGCTATGCCAAGATCGCCGTCTATCTGACTGTAAGAAAGAAAATTGATTGGTGACTGTTAGATATGTTGTGCTCCCCCATGGACCCATCCGTAGGTAAGTCATCATAGTGGAATAGCCGTAGCTAAACTGGCGGCATGGGAGGGTAGCGTCTCGGGAAAAAATCGGAGACGAAGGACTATCCAGCGATGCTAGCCAGTAGTAGTCGCAGGGCTTGGGGCAAACTTTAGATGGTTGTTGCTTGTTCATACTTGGGTCAGCTGAGGCCGTAGCTATAAAAGCGATCACTGCAATGGATAGCGGGATAGCGGGATAGCGCCAAGTGGCAAGGTCCGTCCTGTGTGCTTTGGAGGTCTTTGGCACCCAAAATGAGCAGTGGGATTTATGGGTCCGATTATGTCTGTTAACGCCCGCCGCTGGAGGTTTCCGCCTCGTGAGGCGGCTGTCCGCCAGTATAAAAATTCTGTTGGTTCGCCCGGTGGTGATGCGGCGGTTGGCATCGCTGCGGTTTCAGATCCTTGGGTGACTGCGTATTTCACACCAAAGCAGAACTTCCTTCACCTGACAAGATCATCCAAGAACTTCCAAAAATGGATTATTGTGTTAACTGTGATCTTAAGAAGTCTGATCGATCCATGATCCGTTTAATCTGCACATGATTCCAAGTTTTCCCACGCCTAGTGGTGTGCCCCAGATCATTCATCTTCCTCGCCATCTCCCTGAGAGATAACCCTGCTTTTTTGAACTCTTGAAGCGTTGGTTCAATGTCGCGGTAAGCCTCTGTTGCAAGTCGCTTCGAAGTAATTCCAGATCTTTCGGCTCCTCTTTTTCTTGCCGCTACGGTGAGCTTTCGGCACTGCGTCAGCGCGGCACCCAGCTTTCCGCCGCGCGCTTTATATGCGGCAAGCGCTGCTTTGGTTCGTTCACTGATGCGTCTAGCTTCATCTTCGGCAACAGCAGCCAGAATATGGATGGTAAGGCGATTAGCGAATGGGTTATCGCAAGCGACAAACTCGACCCCGCTATCCATTAATGCTGAAAGAAATGCTACATTTCTCGAAAGCCGGTCCAGTTTTGCCACCATGAGAGTGGCTTTAGATCTGCGCGCATGTGCTAGTGCTTTGTTTAATTGGCTGCGCTCGGCCTTCCTGCCGCTCTCGACCTCGGTGTATGCTGCGAGGATTTTAGCTTCATGCTGCCGCGCATAGTCCCGAACTGCAGCCTCCTGCCCTTCTAGCCCCAGTCCAGAATCGCCTTGTTTGCGCGTTGATACGCGAAAGTAGGCGATAATTTTGGACTGGAGCGTCTCGGTCTTCATTCGGCATCATCCTTGCGCAGTGCGTCGACAGGCAGTGGCTTTGATGCCTCCAGAAGTGACCGACTTCTTGCCAGCTTTTGCTCAAGCATCTTTTTGTCGGGTAACTGACGAATGTATTCGGCAGCTTTTATGTGAGGAAGATTTTCGAGCGCATACTCCGCCACTGCAGCGTTCCGGCCTGCGCAAAGAATGAGCCCAACAGGATCGTTTTCATCCGGGTTGGTCCAATGCCTCTTCGCATAGTTCGTGTAAAGG
>JAPLFY010000023.1 GCA_026390435.1 Pseudomonadota bacterium | reverse complement strand
TCTTACGCGACCTTAGCGCCGCGTGAATACGAACAGATTTTCATCCTGATCGAGTCGGTCGGCTCTTGACTCTGGAGTACGACCATTGATCTCTTCGCAACGACCTGCATCAGCATCTTCAAAGTTACACACTTTGGATATGCGGAGCTTATCTCCCTCGATGACTGATTTTGTATACTCGTTTGTACCCATGCCATCAGCGCCGTAAAGAACGTCAAAGTCATAATGCCCACGAGCATCTGCAGTTGCTCCAACACGGTAGCCAAGCACAATCTTGCCGTTTAGCCCTGCTTTTTCACCAAACTTGGCTGTGGCGTCAGCAAGCGTTATGTTGTCATTGCAAAGGCTATCAACGGAAAGAGACACAGGCTCCATCACCATATGGCCATCAGTGGTGAACTCAACATTGCGCTTTTCGAACAAAATGTCGCTGCCACGCCCCAAAACCGCCGTGCAGTGGCTCCACTTGGACGAAGTCAGCATATTTTCGCCACCAGCAGACGCAATGTGATTGGTTGATGTCGCTGACTTAGCACAAGCAAAAGTTGACAGCGTCAGAATGGCTAAAAATATTCGCTTCGAATTCATGTGCTTTGCTTTCATTAATTTAATTCCTCTAATTCGACTGGGTACATTAGACTGTTCTAGGCTAAGCAATATCCTAGAGTGCAATTTTTGATCCAAGGCATTCGGCCGTCGTCAAATGACGTAAAAATCAGAAATGATTGGATTTATTCATTATTTACAGAAGTAAGTTGTCCAATATTTTTACAGATTCCGTAGTTTGTGGACGATTTAAAAACGGGAGCCACCCAACAGCACGGACGAAAATTGTCACGCTCACGGTATGAAAAAATTTTAATGTTGATATAAATTGAAGTTAGTTTGTAACGAATGCTATAATAAGGCGGTTTGGACCTAGTTATATAGGTCCCCGGAGCTTTTCAAACGCAAAGGCCACGAATCCACATGAAGCACTTTAGTAGAAAATTACTGCTAACATTTGGGCTAGGTTTGCCAATGCTACCGACTTAGGATATGACTGCGGGCATTGTGGCGCATACTTCCCTGGGGGAGGTGGCCATCCAGAGACCATCATTGGTTGTTGTGGTGCCACTTCACTATCATGGCCTCAGGTGCTTTGCGGTGAAAACCAATCGACCGTTTCGCGATAAAGTATGGGGTCAGTCCCCTCCGGTAACCTCCTGATATTAAAATATCAAGAAGTTACCGGAGGGGACTGACCCCTTAAGCTCAAGAAGTTACCGGAGGGGACTGACCCCTTAGGTTAGCGGAGGGGACTGACCCCATAGTGCCCCATAGTGCCCCATAGTGCCCTTAAGCTGCATCCGGCAACAGGCTGGTGAGCAATCCACGTTCGTTGATCAAAGACCGTAAATAAGGCACATAAAAATACTGCAGGCGTTGGTCAAATCCCCGCTCTATCTCGCGTTGGCGCAAAGGTTCGGGCAACTCTGCCAACACATCCCGGAGTGATTTCTTGTAGGTTTGAGGGATATTTGGTCCTAGAGGCAGCTGCTGAATTTTTTCCGTAATGCTAAGTTTAGCCACGTCTTCTCGGTCCAAGAAGGCACGGATTTTGGCATAGTCAGTCTTGCGCGCCTCGATCTTATGAATTTTATCATCGAGAAGGGCTATTTGCCGCTCAACAAAACGACCAGGTTCCATTAAGTCCCCGATCAATTTCCGATCAGCCTCTTGCAGTTCTTGGCCTCCGACGAAAAACAAACGACGATAAGTAGTGATGTAATAATTGAGGAAGATCACCTCCTCCATCGGTAGGCGCTGATCGGTACTCAGCATCTCTTTCAACAAGTTTACGTGACAGGCCGTGGTGATTGCGTAATAGGTCTGAGCTCCCTCTTTTTCGATGCTGACAAAGCCGTCGGCTTCCAGCGCTTCCAAAAGTCGCATGATCTGAACGGACTGAATGACTACTGCTTCTCTCGCGCTGCCAGTAAAAAGAAAGCCGGCATAGAGATCGACAAAGAAGCGAATCTCCGACATGCGGCAACGCTTGCCCATACCGCTCGCGCTGATCAAGGCACAGTGAATGACTGTTTGAAATATCTTTGAAACTGAGACTTTTCGCTGTGTCTTAGTTGCCATATCAAGATCCGTCCTACACTTTGATAAATTATCGACACCGAGGACCAAATAAACTCCGCACATACTAATCACCCGGCGGTGTCTCGGCAACTTTCTTATACTTTGGTTTGGTGCGATTTTCGCCGCGAAAACGTTGAATATCGACGTCGAGATGTTTCATCACCTCGTCCACCGATTTGACTACTTTCAACATGCCAAAATCTCGCTCCGACATCAGCTGATTATGCAGGGGATGATGCCGCAACCAAGTTAATAACGTCTCCCAGCTATCGTCATCAGCCAGAAGCAGCAAAGGCCTTTGCTTGATGTGGTTCACCTGCATCAACTGCCAAGTATAGAAGAGCTCCAGCAGAGTCCCGATACCGCCAGGCACGATGACCACTGCGTGCGATATCCGCATGAACTCATCCAGACGGCTAGAAAATCGTCGGTGCTGACTCTTCACGTCTAGATGCGAGTTGGCATCAGACTCAAACGGCAACTCGATCGGCAAACCAATCGACCATGCCCCCTCACTCACCGCCTTGGCACCTTTGTTGGCTGCCTCCATAAGGCCAGGTCCGCCACCAGTGACGATATCGACGCCCACGCGCGACAGCGCTTCCGCCAACGCCTCAACCTGGCGATAAATCAAACTATCTGGCCCAATTCGGGCCGATCCGAAAATACAGACACGGTAAAAATCCGTCTCCATTTCGGTCAGCAGTCCGTCAATATCAGCAACGATGTCGTACAACTGCCTAATTTTACTGGTTAATATCTTGCGGACCCGCTTTTGCTTAACCACCATGAATTGCCTACCCCGCGCCGAGCGTGCCTGGTGTAACCGAGGGCTTAGTGGCTAATGTCACCCGACCCGGGAAACTAGCCGCCATATCCTAATGTTAGCACGAGGCACGAGTTAGCCCACCGACTTATCCCAACCGTCCCTAAACTTGTGGTCTGGCCTGCCGATGACCCTAGGCGGGTACCTATTGGCTCTCAAGGTGCAACGGACATCATGACTAAGTGGACATACATCTTTGCTACGCTTTGTCTTTCGCTGACCGCGGTCAGCAGGGCCAACGATGCCGTTAAAAAGGAGGACTCCGAGCTCGGGTTCGCCATCGTCGGCGCTATCGTACAAAAGACCAGCGCTAATAACGTCGCTCTGATCAAAGAAGAGTCGGGCGCGGTCAAAGCCGTCAAAAAAGACTTCATTATCATGGATAAATACAAAGTAATCGCGGTGTCGGAAAACTCCATCGAGGCCGTTGATCGCAGCGGCCAAAGATATTTGGTTTATCACGGCAAATTCATGGACGAGGGTGCTGCCAAAACTGCGGCAAATCAAAAAATGAACTTACCGGCTGATCGCTACCAAGAAGAAGGATTTGAGCGCAAAGGTGGCAAGATCAATGTCAGTGGCTTGTACCGAGATAAGATGGTCAAAGACGATTTGGCTAAAGTACTAATGCAAGCAACAGCCGAACCGTATCTTGAGAATGGCACCATCGCTGGATTCCGGATGACTCAGATAGACGAAGGCAGCATTTATGCGAAGGCAGGACTGCAAGACGGCGATGTCATCACCAGTATCAATGGCAGCGAGCTAAATAACGTCGCAGCATCGATTTCCCTACTAAGGTCGCTAAAGGGCGCCGACCACATTGATATTGATTTAAAACGTGGTGGCCAGTCCCAAAAAGTAACTATCGATGTCAGGTAACACCGTTCTTAGATTTTAAAATGTTCCGTTGACACCGATAGCTGCTGAGACTTGACTTTTCGTGCTCGCGGCACCATCCGCTGCGGCTGAAGGCGCCACGCTCACCTCGACTGCAGGTGAAAATCCACGCTTGTTTTCACTGCCGAGTGGTCGACAGTTGTCGCGGAGCAGACCTAGGAGTTGATCGGCAAGTTCACTGGCGCTTGGCATGTTTGCTCGGCCGCCACCGGCCACTGAATCGCGATAAACAGCGCTACTACAATGAGCATCCCCCGGTGCGCAGGTTTTATCACCGAACCCTGCCTGCTGCTGAGCAGTCGGTACTAAAGCCGCATCACAAGTAACCCCAGTGAGCTGACCAATCGTCGGGCCCTGCACCTGCTGAGCCACCGGGTCGCTGCGCACCTGGGCATCGACCGAATTTTTGGCGCGCAGGTAATCTTGCGGATTATAGAGCTGGGCCGAAGCTCTGCGCGAGCGCCTGCGACCAGCAGCCTGAGCATCCACAGTGCAGCATAGCGCTGCCAAGACGACTATAAACTTGGCCATCTTTCTAAAGAGCATCATTGACCTGGTGTAGCCACTCAAACGCATATCCCCTTCGACACAGGGAGCTCTTCTAACCTCATCTTGAGGCAAATGTAAGCCCAATAAACACAACCTGCCTAATCTAATCTGCGGCCACACGAGGGCCACCGACTATCTGATCCCAGCGCCTTATGACTACCTCCAGCGGTAGCCCCAAAAGCAGTAACCATACCCAGGAGGTATCTAATATCCAGTAAAAGTTACGCAAAGTTTTGAAACGGCTGGGCAGCACTACCCCGTCGCTGTCCGTCGCTGCTGCCAGCCATTGCTGGAGAGACTCACCCGGTCCCGACGGCAGAAAACTAAGAGCCGCTCCGGTTACCTTAGCTAGTTCCTCTAATTTTTGCGGAGCCACGCCGATCTCTTTATCCTTGTAGATCTCGGGAAAGGCAGCCGTGACACTAGCTTTAACCGAACCAAAGGCCGCATGCTCACCCTCCACTTCAAGAGTGCAGCGCTGATTGTTCGCAAGTCCCTGCGGCAGAGCGCCCCCTATCTCCCACTCCTCGTCACTGTGCTTGGTTGCGATCAATTCGTCGGCGGAGATCTTGTGACCACAGACGGTGAGCCGCCAATCCGGACTCTGCTGAAAATAACGGGCTGCGGGCCCCTGTATCGTCACCCGCCAACTACCACCGACCCGCTGACCACCGCGTAGGGTAAAATTGGTTGCAACCAGCGGCCGCCTCAAATCCTGGCGCATAAGCCAGGTCATAGCACCCTGCATAAATTGGTTATAAACTTGCCGAGAGGTCGTCGGACTTGGCGTCAGACCAAGACGCCAGAGCGCGTCGCTGAAGATCCACAGTGCACGCCCTTTGCCAGGGTAAGATGCGACAGCGAGCGGTATATCCTTGCCATCTGCCTTAGCGTTGAGCAGCACTGTCGTTGTTGCGGTTTTAAGCTGCACGCGCTCCATGTGATGGAGACCTTTCGCATTCTTCCAACTGGTCAAAGGCCCCGAGATGGCATCCCAGTCCTCGTAAACATTGGCTAGCGCCCGCTTGGCGGGCTCTGGCTTAGCCATTTCAATGCGAAAAGCCAAATTTGGATCATAAGAAGGGCCAGTATCGTTGCCTGGTGTTGGTGTCGCGGCCAAGAAATCATCACCAAAAGGTGAAAAATCGGCAGGACCAGGACTGTATTCACCCTCTTTAACTTCGAAGGGCAAAATGTCTCGCAGAGGCGAACTGCTCAGGTCAGAAGCCGTAAGCGCACGTGGCCCACCAACGAATAGAAGACCACCTCCATCCTGGACAAATTTCACTAAATTACGTTGGTATTCCGGTAGCAGAAATTGAAGCAGGGTGAAATTCTGCACAATCACCACACGAAAATGCGATAGCTCCTCGCGAAACAGTCGTTCGACGGGAAAAGGGATCAGACTCAATTCCCTTTCGTTGACGTTTTGAGTATCCCAAGGATCACGCAAGATGAAAAAACTGATTAGGTCATATTTAGGCTCCGCTTTGAGATAACGCCGCAAGAAGCGCCCATCCCAACTAGGACTCCCCAGCAAATGCAGCACACCCACTGTATTCGGTAGCACTTCCGTCTGGACGTAAACCGTATTATCCCAGAGGGCGGCCTCATTCGGTGTCGGCAGCGCCCGGACAGTCAGCAGGTGCTGGCCGCGCGGCAATGCCGGTAAGGTCACAGTTACCTGTGCTTGCTCACTCTTACTGCTAAACTCAGCATTCACATTTGCGAGCGACACATCACCATTCAACACCTGCAGCTGAATGCGCTCAGCTGTCAGATCTGGCGCCGAACGCATCAAATTCACGGTAAAAACCAGAGGTTTATCCTCGAAGGCGAACGGCTGAATGTCGGTATCTTTGATCCAAATATTTGTTTGTTTTTCCTGCTTCACACCAACAATCAGGCCGCGCGGAGTCTGTGACTTAGCAACCGGAGCACCTACTCCCCGTAGGTTGTTTGGCCAACGCTGCATAGGCATGGAATCACCACCGTCGCTAACGAGCAGCCACGGCTCAGCACCAACACGGTAAATCCATGAATCGAAAACTTTACTTAGAGGAGTGTAACCCTGCCGAGTTGAGTCATCTTGTTCACTCAAACGCGTAAACTTCGGTATACAACCGAGACGGGCACACTCGCCTTCCACCTCTTTGGCTATAACCTCTGCCCGCGCCAATGGCGAATCAGCCGGTGAATCTGGCGCTTGCCGCATACTGTCAGAGTCGTCGATTAAAACATGAACCGGCCTGAGTGACAGAGTGCGCGGTAATTGCTCAGTCTCGGTAGCAGGAAAAAAACTGAGGAATAAAGGGGCTAGCCAGGCAATTCGACAAACAATCGCCATCGTAGCACGCCCACTACCAATGGTCAGAGCCCATGCGATCCACAAGATGAGGATGGTCCCAGCCCCGATTGCGGTCTGCCAAGTTAGGACGTCTTTTATCAGTTCCGAGCTCAGTTCCAAGCTCACCTCAGTCTTTTTAAGATCTCGGGTAAATGTATCTGATCCCGTTTATAATCCGTCGCCAATGCAACCATGATCATGTTGACAAATATTCGTGCCGAGCGTTCCTGATCCGGTGGATTAGCACAGGTGATCGGCACACTTTGGTCACGCAAGCTTTCCAGGAAACCATACGGAACCGCCAAAATCGCCAAGCGACCGTCAAACTGATAACCGCGCCAAATTTCACCGTTGCATGACGGCAAAGCATCTAACAAATAGAAGCTGCGCATAAGCTCATGATCCGGTGGCAAAGGACGCCAACTATTAGCCCCGGATGCACCAGCACCTGGATCTAATCTCGACACCATGGTCTCTAGTTGGGCTGGTTGCCAAGGCGACTCTAGAATCAAAAGACCACCACGCTTCAGCCACAATGCGAGCTCCGGCTGCAACAGGCCGGCCTTAGTGGTGATCGCCTGCAAGTTATCGGTCCACAACCAAGGCTCTGCAGCGGCCTCGGATGATACTTGTGGATAGATATTTGGCTTCACATCCATCTCTATACTAGTACGCTGCGAAACTTCGCGGGCAAGAGTAGCAAAACTTGCTCGCCCGCCGCGTGGAGCTAACAAGGCAATTTCGACTGCACCGATCGCATTTGTGCTGGCGATTAAGGTGACTAGCAAGACCGATGCAACTTGTGGCCGCTGTTTCATGAACCGCAAGACGCGCGCGCCTACAGTCCACATCCCTTCTAAACCCATAGCTCCCAAACAGATTAATGCGGCCAATTTTAACCAGGGCAATGGGTCCTCTCGGTCTTTTTTTGCTGGCAATTGTTTACCGACAGTGTCCTTTTCGGCAGACCAACGCTGGGGTAAATTCACTGGATCTATCTCAGTCAGCAAACTTTCTCCGATCGGGACGTTACTAAGTCTGATTCGCGACAGGACATCCGAATCCTTCGGACCACTGGTCTCCCAAGCACTAGTCGCATAATCATCTACTCTAGGCCAATTAGCCTGCTGAGGCCCTTGGGCTGCTATGATACCTTGCCAGGTCAAAACTTCTTTGATCATGATTGGCATAGCCGCATGATTTATCCCAGTTGCCATAAGCGGCATGAGCGGCACGGTGAAGCTAAGGACCTCTAAGCCCGATGTTTGGTTGCGCTGAGCATAGGCTAGGACCTGCTTCTGATTGCCAAAGCTGCCTCCAACCGGCTTGGCACCCATCGCATTTAGCGCCTGAGTCCATTGCTCACGACTCGCAACCTGACTGCACAGATCAGGAGCCGGCGTGACGCCTTCCGGAGCCATCTGCAAACTCACGTAACATTCACAAAGCTGCTTATAATCTGCATCAAGACGCGCCGGCGCCAGCCAAACTTTAGGTAATGGTCGACTGTGGTTACGCCGCGCGTCCTCAGTGCTCCGACGCGCCCTTCGTGACTGGCGCCCACTTAACACGGCACGAGGACAAAAATGGTCGTTGCCAAGTCCACCCATTGCGATGATTAGGGGAAACTCATTCAAGTCCATCGAATTGTCACCTAAGTAATCGTAGCGACGGACGCTAAAACCTTGAATGGCCAGAGACACCGACAATTCAGCCGCTGGATCTTCCAGTAGCCGCTCACCGCCACTCTCACTAATCAACAGCACCTCTTGTTTGATACCTTTGATCTCAGTACGGTAGGCATTATCCGCTGCCAAAGCATCAGCGCCCTCTGTTTCCAGGCGAAACACTAAGGGCACATCCCTTGCGGCAGAGACATCAATCTCAGCAACTGTGGATGCCGGCCACGACATTCGCACGTTCAGTCGCTGTTTACCCGCAGCGATTTTCCAAGGCACAGCCGCCAACTCATGGCCCATAAACGTCGCGGTGAGGCGCCCTTGTGCCGCTTCCTCACTACCGCGCCGCATGATTTCCACGTCCCAGTCCATAGTCAGAAGCGCAGGAGATGAAAGAAATCGAGCATCGTTAATAAAGACATTAGATTTTGTCTGGGAGCCCCCGGCCACTTCATAATAAACAACGTCCATCTCATCGAGCAGGTAGCGCCAATTTAAGTCTGTCCACGAATGCTGGTCACGGTCAGATACGATAAAAAGTCGATTCGCTTCCAGACCAGCGTTAACCATCTGCTTGATTGCTGAGCCCAGGCGCACGCCAGCGCGCTGAAATCCAAGTCCACGTAGGACCTGCGCCGCTGCCTCAGCGTTCTCGGGCTGGATAATCTTCGCCGAATGTGACGTGGACAGACTAATCCGACCTGTCCCTTTTAGGGATTCGTAAAGCCCAGCTATGTGAGTCGCATACTCTTCAATCGTGACGTGTGCTGCCACGGACGGACTCATGTCACAAAAAATATGGATGCGAGCTTGATTGGGATCAAATGGTGTAAAAACTTCAGACCTAGGTTTTAGAGAAAACCCCAGCAGAACCAAGGCCGAAATCGCAAAGCAAATAAATCCAAGTAGCGGCGGCAAGCGAAAAACAATACGCGGCAGAATCCGCGGTTCTAAGCGCATGACACGCATAGTCGGTAGCCAAACTCGGCGCTGACGCTTGCGCCTCAGCCACCAAATCAGTAGGCCAGCTAGACCAAGTCCAGCAGTCCCTAGCGCGGCCCACGAAGTAGATATTATAAGATTGCCAAAGCTCATACCTTACCAGCCGCCTTGATAAAAGCTTGGAGTGCCGCTTGATAAGCACCAATTTGCGTCCGGTCGCTTACAGTTAAATACTCACCACCGCGCTGATGCTGAGCTCGCTGCAAACTCAGACGCCACGCGTTGAGTTGCTGCAAGTACTGATCCCGCTGCTTTAATACTTGTCCTTGGTATTCTTTGAGTTCTTGGCCCTGATCAAAATAAGATATGCCGTCGTCAAGCCAGTCGGTTGCCAGCTCCAAAGAACTCAGAGTGTGCAGAAAAAACGACCTAGTTCCACTACTCAGAAAACCCGCCACATCGGCAGCGCCTAAGGCGTCTCCTAACCAAAACGCAAGATCCACACGAGTCGGCAATGAGTTAGCGCTGCCGCCCTCAGTAAACCAGTGATCGGCACGAAATCCGCTCGCCGCGAGCTGCACAAAGCCAGTCTTGATCGCGGCTGGACGCCGCGGCCTAACGAAGTGGGTCGGGATGGTCGCAGATCCGCTGACTAACCAGCGAATCTCGACTTGATCGCCCATCCGTAGATGCGCATAAGCAAGATGCAGAGCCAACCGCATCGCAATTTCAGCTTTTGTTGCTATTTTTGGCCCCGGGACATCAGCTGTCGGCCAAAACATAGTGGGCGATAGATCCACCCCGATTAGAACGCTTGAAGACGACTCGTCACGCACCTCCCGCACAATCAACTGATCGGTGCGGGCATAAGCTTTCCAGTCGATCAAATTGACTGGATCTCCGGCAACATAATCCCGGCTAGACTCAGCGAGGCGACTCGGCCGCTTGAGGCTCATATATTGGCTGCCCTGGAGGCGTAGCCGATTTTTATAATCCTGATAATGCATCTCTTTAGCAGCCGCTGGTTGCAGCGCCGCCAAAGTGGATACATCGCGTAGATCTAGCTCAGACATTTATGAACTCTTTAGACCACGAGCTAAGTTCTTGTGATTTTCTTCGCAGCGCTCTAAGAGGTTGCCGATTACCGTGTCAGCACTCATCTCGTCACGTGCGCCCTGCGCTGTTAGGCACATACGGTGACGCAGTGCCGGCCTGGCGAGACGACGCACGTGCTCCCAACGAACCGAATCTTGGCCCTCAAGCAAAGCCAATGCTCGTGACACCGAGATCAAGCTCAGCCCGGCCCGGGGCCCTGCACCGTACCAGATGACCTGTTTGAGCTGATCTGGACAAAGATCATCTTCCGGCCTAGTCGACCGCACGAGATCGCGAATACCAGTAATCACAGCTTCATCCACATGCACATGCCGCACACAAGCAATGAGGTCAGCAATCTGTGCATGAGACGTCTGCTCGTGCTGGGCGGACTGGACACCATGCTGCTCGCCAACTAGCTGTCCGGCTGCATGCTCGGCAAGAATCCGGCTCTCACTCTCAGCGTCAGGATAGGACACCAACGTATGCAACAGAAACCGGTCCAATTGTGCCTCAGGCAGAGGGAACGTGCCCTCTGATTCAAACGGATTCTGGGTGGCAAATACCATAAATGGTTGCGGCAAAATATGTTGCTTGCCGGCCACCGTCACGCAGCGCTCTTGCATAGCTTCCAGCAGAGCTGACTGGGTCCGTGGCGACGCACGGTTGATCTCATCGGCGAGGAGTAAATTGGTGAAGACGGGTCCACCAGCGAAGCTAAAATGTCGTTGTCCAGTTGCCGTGTCCATGTTGAGTATTTCGGAACCCACAATATCCGATGGCAAAAGATCTGGGGTGAATTGAATCCGCGCGAAGACGACACCCAGATGACGGGCAAACACCCGTACCAACGTCGTTTTGGCAAGGCCTGGAGCACCCGTCATCAAAATGTGGCCACCGGAAAGCAAGCAACACAGCGCTTCGGTAATCAACTGTTCTTGACCAAATACCGCTTTGGCGACGTTCTCACGTAAACGAGCCGCCATGGTTGTGGCATCGGCAAGGGATAGAGTCGGTGCTGATGTCATAAACAGCTCCATAGGCAGCAGCGGTAATGATATGACCTAACATGCAAAACTGGAATGATTCAGATAATATATCACTGTATTTCCATGAACACCATAAACCGTGCCAATCGGGACATTCTCATGCAAACCGCAGCAACTCGCAGCTGGTTATGGTTGAACTTCAAAATTGGTGCGCTCAGTGTCGGCGTGGCGTCGCGGCTACTGATGTTTGAAGAGGCAATGGTCCGGCAACACCAATGGGTCAGCGCTGATGAGTTTCAAGAGCTCCTAACTTTGGCGCAGATGCTGCCTGGTCCCAACCTCGTTAACTTCGCCGCCTGCGCCGGATCTCGCTTAGTACCGCGGTGGGTGAATCTATCCGCACTGATGCTACTCATAACTCCTGGCGCTTTGATGGCGATCATGATCTTTGCTTGGGCACCACTTACCAATCCTCACGTCAAAGAGCTCTTTCGAGGATTTGCTATTGGTGCCTTTCTGCTGACGGCGAGGTTTCTTTGGACGCTGGCTTCAGGGTTAAAAGCCGGCTCACGCCGCGATCAGAAAGAGAGCTACGCTGCCACTCATAAGATCATCGGTCGCTACGCCATAGCATTAGCCCTGGTCGTTACCAGTTTTTACCATTTGCCAGCTTTGCCTCTCATCGGGAGCTTTGCTGCGCTTTGTTTAGCGTGGGAGTTTTTATTTTGATTTACTGGCAATTATTCAGCCTATTCGCCCACGTCAGTTTACTTGCCTTCGGCGGCGCGCTGGGACTGCTGCCGGAAATACAAGCGGTCGTCGTCGACCAATACCATTGGATGACAGCGGATGCCCTAGTACAAACCTATGTCGTCGGGCAGTTTGTACCGGGCCCCAATATGGTGATGGCTACCCTGGTCGGGTATAAGGTTGCTGGATTTACGGGAGCTCTCGTCAGCACTCTTGGCATGTACCTTGGACCCGTTACTATTGTGTTTATCTGTACGGCTCTTTATTACCGCAACCGCCAAAAAGATTACGTCCGGCGCATCGAACTGGCCCTGCGGCCGCTGGTGTTAGGTCTTATCTTGGCGGCTACGCTACTTTTCTTAACTCAGCAGCTTCAGGCAGATTGGCCCATAGGGCTAGCTATAGGTCTACCCATCGTCTGGCTGCATTGGCACAGGCGCATTTCGGCTATCACCGGCGTGTTCGCTATCGGGGTGATTTGGTATGCCGTCGTTTAGCAGTATTTATCCTTTATCGGATCGCGACGAGTCAGCAAGACGGTAAATCGTCTTCGCACCCTCACCTATCCGCTCCAAATGACCCTCTGTGACAAGTTTACCCAACCGGCGCACGGCAGTCGCCCGGGCCAAATGAGTCTCTCTCAATACAATAGCGGTCGTAATTGTTTTAAATCTTGGGAAAAGGGCCATAATCCGCTGTTCTTCGGCAGATCCTGCTGGTTGCTCCAGCAAAGGCAATCGCGGCATTATCACTTTAACGTAATTGTTGCCCTCGATCACAGTTGGTAGCTGTAGGCCAAATTCACGATATTTCTTAAATATAGTGATAAAACCGGTACCTAATTTCTCAGCTAAACCAAGCTCGCGAAAGCATTTCGAGATTACACTGTTTCTAATGTAGGTGATTCCTGACTCAAGCTCATTTTCAGGTATAGGCCCAGGGAAATTACCTGGACTGAATACTTCTATTTTCTCATCGAAGATTGCAATTTTAATTGGTGATGGAATAGCGTAACTGCGATGAATCACAGCGTTGACGATAGTCTCGCGTAGAGCTTCCAGTGGAATCTCAGTTTTATCTTCACGTCTTAAATTTTTGATCTTAAAAGCCGTAGGAATACGCTTGGTGACGAAATCCCAAGCCTGTTCCAATTGCGCAAATAGATCGCCTTGGCAATCTACGGTCGCAATGACTTCGCGCTCAGCACTATCAGCAAATTGCGTACAGATCACAATTTGCTCAGGGAAATATTGGCTGGGATTCTTGCCAAAGAGTAGAATGCCGCCTTTTGTCGGAATAAGTTTTCCCAGGTGTCTATCTGCTAATTTGTACGAAATCCATAGGTCATCAGTAACCTCGCGCTCTGAATATCCCATTTTTCTTGCGCGTAAAAAGCGGAGTACCTTGGCTGTGTCAAAGGCATCCATTTCCGCATGGTATTCAGGTATAGCGTCATGACTAATCCCTCGCGATCGCCACTGCAATTCCTGTATCGCTTCTACGCCCGCTTTTACGGTATTGCGCCCAAGCCGGATAAATACGCCTTCATCCATTCCAAGGCTGGCAATCCTATATGGGGATTGATTGCCCCGGCTTACATCAATGACGAGTACCAATTTCTCCTGATACCTCCTAGTACTCACCGTCGCAAATACGGGCGGCGTACAGGATTCGTAAATAGATTTCTCGAGATATTCTAAAAGGCTTTCAGCGTTATTTTCCTCGATTCCGACAATGGTACCGCCATCATCAACGCCGATGTATATTCGGCCTCCATGACCGTTTGCAAACGCCACCGAGGTTTTAAGTATCTGCTGGCTCTTGGGAACCTCCTTCTTAAATTCAACCTGGTACGATTCCCTTGCGTCTATTTTCATATCCACACCTCCGCCGGGCCTCAAGTTTCGCCGTTTGCCTGTTTTTATAGGTAAAAACAAAAACCACAGAGGTCCTTGAATCAAGGATACAACCTTGATTCAATTGAGTCAATAAACCGTCAATTGCCAGCTCAAATGAATCAGCCTGAATCAACCTGCCAATCGATCTGATGAGTTGAGGTAACGGCAGAAGAAAAAGCGGCTCATGGGAGCCAACTTCTCTCCTGATCCGTAGTCGAGGCAGTATTTGGGTCTGTTCACTAGAAATCGCTTCGTTGGTCTAATCGCTTGCTGCGCACCTGCAATCTTCATTTTCCTCGTCGGTGCGTTGATTGCTAGCCAGCAACTCGGCGTCCAAAAATCCCAACCCTTTGACTACGTCAAAACTGACATAGGCGAAGCCGCGCCAACTCTCGCGCAAATTACATCCCTGCCCAACAGTGCCTGGACGACGCTGCCTAGAGGCGAGACTATCAAGGGCGAGATTCGCAACTATCACTATTGGATGCGTGTCGAAATTCCGCCAGTCGCCACGGACAGTAAAGCTGACGAGCCACAAACTACCGTGGTAGGCATTCCGTTAATGTACGTCCAAGACGTCGAGTTCTACCTTCAGGATCATGCCAAAAACGCGCCGCGAGAGGTCTCGTCTGGCCGCAAACCTTCGACTTGGGAATCTACCTCAGAACCTGTCTACCGGATCACTGCCTCGCCAAAACATCGGCAGTTCTTATATGTGCATCTACTCAGCACCAGACTACTAAAATTACCGTTATATGTACTCAGCGCACAGGATTATCGCGACAAAATCACTGAGCGTCAGCTATTTCTCAGCATTATAAACGGCGGCCTCCTGTTCATGATGGCGATAGCCTTAGTCCTGTACTTTTTGCTGCACCAGCCACTTTATCTCTATAGTTGCAGCTTTCAGGCGTTCCTAGCACTCGTCCTTAGCTGCACCAATGGTGCCCTTTTCCATTATCTACCGTGGCTAACGGCAACACCGTACCTACACCAGCTACTAATCATAGAGGCATCCACTTTTGCCATCCTCTCTTTCGGTCTTGCTGCTCTGGAAATCCTCCCGAAACTTCCAAGCACTGCCACGCTTATGCGCCGCTGGAAGACTGAAATCATGGTTGTCTTCGCACTCATGGTCCTAGCGCCAGCCGTCCCATCGAGTCTACACACAGTGATTGTTGCCGTAAGCTTAGTAGCTCTGGTCGCGGAACTCACAGCATTTTTAATGAGCCCGTATACAGGCATCATGCATATGCGCCCCATCATTGTCATGGGATCCAGTTTCTGGAGCACATTTCTGCTCACGCTGTTGGCTATTTCCGGAATATTACCGAATTCAATTTATCTAGAGAACGCCTATGCGATCGGTCAATTCTGGGCAGCGGTGATCCTTGCCGGGGAAATTGCGCGGCGCACCCGGACCCTGGATACAGAGCGCCTAGATGTACTCAATAAACTGAAAAGTGGTGATGCGCTCAGGCCCGAATTAAGCTCGCCAACTTATAGTGAGGAATTACATGTCAGTATCATGTTCATCGACATTATTTCATTTTCAGTGATCTCAGAGCATCGAAGTCCTGAATCGACATTTAAAGAATTATCCAAGCGCCTAAGATCACTTACAGAAATCATCGAGCGGCATGGAGGCACCATCGACCGCTCCCTTGGCGATGGACTGCTCTGCTTCTTCGGGGACGGGCACGGACAAGAACACCACGCGATGCGGGCATTTCGAGCAGCAGCAGCCATTCAGCAGAGCATCATGGCCGAAGCCAAAGTGGCGCTCGCTCTAGAGGAAGAGCGCATACTCATGCCCGTTCGCATCGGGATTCATAGCGACCAGGTTGTCATTGGCAATATTGCCGGAGCGATGCAAATAGATTTTACCATGGTGGGCCAGGGTGTAAATTTCGCTAGCAATCTCGAGCAAGCCTGTGGCCCTTTTCAAATCATGGTTAGCCATGAGACCTATACGCTACTGATCGCCAACGACTTCCCCGCTAGTATGTTCTCCTCAATAAACATTGCCGTCAAACATAGGCACTCATTGCTGCAAGCCTTCGAGCACAATCCGTTTATGAATGAGTCAGGAACAGTCGACCGCGCCATGAATCTGCACTACGGCCAGCTTGGCATGAGCGCACGCGAAGTGCGATATGCCGTGCATCCAGAATCCCTACTGACTCTAGTCGGGGAGTACGGCGAGCATCAAGTGCTCGACTTTTCGCTTTATGGCTTTCGCGCTAGGTCGACAACATTCCTAGGCCAACACGCTATTTTTGAGGCCACTATTCATTCTTCCCAGTCTGTTACAGACCATGCTCTAAGCGAGAAATTACTGCGCTCGCTGACGATCGAGGTGCGTTGGAGCCGCAGCTATAACAACTATTTTGAGCATGGACTAAAGATAGTCGGCAGCAGCCAGGAACAGGCACACTTTCGCGTCGCTTTGATGCTTGCTTCTACTGGCCCATCTCACGCCGTAAGGAGGCCGGCCTAGATGCGTTCCTCCTTACGAACCTATATACAGCGGTTCATGGCCGTCTCTCCCGGCGCGGTAGTGGTAGCTATTGCCTTCTTCGGCCAGGTCCTCGAAAACGATGAATCACTCCGCACACCAGTCATGTTCAGTACAAATAGTGCCGTCGAGAACGTAGCCGCGGCGACCACCCTTGCTGACACTGACTGGCAAATCAGGCCCACGGTAGCACTCAACACCCCCACTGTCGCACCCCAGACTCGCTGGCTTCGTATTGAAGTAGCCGCAGATCAGACAGCGAAAGATCACGTGGCTGAGATAAAATTTCAGTTCTTCAACGAGATCGAATACTTCTTGGTTGAGCGCGGTAAAGTGATTGACCATTTTCTGACTGGAGTCACACACCCAGAAAGTTTTAGCAAATTTCCCGGCCTATATTTCCACTTCCCGTTTAGTAGCGGGACGACTCAGCGATTTGTATACGTAAGAACCGTGGGCTACGGCACTACAATAGCTCGTATACATGTCTATGACGCGACTACGTTCATGGTGATCAGTGAGCAGCGAGATGGCCTTATGGGCCTACTCTTCGGCTGCTCGATCATGATCATTTTCTTTAACTTCGCCATGTTTCGAACACTGCGCTCACGCAGCTTTCTTTTTGAAATTGGGGTCCAGTTAGCCTTACTGATCGTCGTTTATTTTCTTGAAGGTTATTACAAGCGGTTGACTCCGGGAATAAACTGGGATCACTCGCTGTGGTTTAAACTCACCATCGTCGCTTACTTAATCTCACTTGCGCTGATAGTTGGGTTTTTTCGTGACACCCTGCAGCTTGATCAGAACTTTCCCGGACTTCGTCGCGGCTACAACTACCTGCTCGGCATGTATTTAGCAGCCATTGTGATCGCTCTATCAGGGCCGTTCGCCGTTGGACTTCTGGCGGCCATCGTCGTCAGCTGGACGGGCTGGGTCTGGCTCTTAGCGCGCCACACTCGCTTCGCCCACTTGAAGTCGATTTTTATCACTTTCCTCGGCCAATCTGGCGGC
Source organism: Pseudomonadota bacterium (assembly GCA_026390435.1). Lineage (GTDB taxonomy): Bacteria > Bdellovibrionota_B > Oligoflexia > Oligoflexales > CAIYRB01 > CAIYRB01. Next base: position 3,155 of record JAPLFY010000023.1, on the reverse strand, counting down.
ATAACCGCATTAATTGTCACAACGACAACGGTATTTGACCTATTGAGTGACTCGATGCTCAATAAAGCACTGGCCCATATTGGAATTATTTGGATGGGAGTCACCAATCTAATCGGTATCGGTGTCAGACTCCGGCTAAGTGAGGAACGCAGTCGAAAGATCAAGCAAGCCCTAACCGGTACTCAATACCGAACTGAGCTCAATCGACTACTGACATCATCATATGTCCAGATCGAAAATCTAAGTCGTGTCGAAGCCACAATCGTGTTCGTTGATATCGTTTCCTTTTCCCTAGTCGCTGCGGGACGTTCCGCTACAGATATTTTTACCGCGCTGTCAAATCGACTCCGTGAGATTGTCACCATCATTGAACAGAATGGCGGTTTAGTAGACAGATCACTTGGCGACGGCGTTCTCTGTTATTTCACTAGCAACAATGGTGTGTCGTCAAAACATCATGCACTCGCAGCATTTGAAGCAGCAAGTGAGATACAGCGCGAGACAGTAAGAGCGGCGGTCGCCAACCCGTCCCGACTCGTGATGCCAGTGCGGATCGGGATACATTCGGCAGAAGTACTGATTGGTAACCTTGGCGATGAGCGTCACCTCGATTTCACTATGATCGGATCCGGCGTCAACTTTACCAGTCGCCTTGAGTCCGCGGCCAGCCCGTTTAAAATGAACCTTAGCGAAACCACGGTCGAACATTTGGTACGCCTTGGTCTCGATACCAAAGAATTCCTACCTATTTCTCTGTCCATCAAACATCAAAGCACGCTCAAGAACGCATTCGAATTCAATCCACTCAGTGCAGCTCAGGCAGACCTACGAAAAGCCGAGACACAGTTTTTAGAACAAATGGGCATGAGCCGGGTAGACCAACGTCGCGTCGTCAAACCACTTGCTTATATCAAGCTGACAAATGACTCGGTTGAATTCAGCATCGCCGATTTCTCGCTCCATGGCTTCAAGGCAATCAGCCCTAACATGTTTGGCCGTCGCACCGTACTCGCTGTCAGCATCACTACATCAAGCGTGGACGTCAATGAGCAATTAGACAGACAGCTCATGCGCCATATCATGGTGGAGCTCCGCTGGAGTCGCCAAGACAATCAAAGCACCTTGCACGGACTGCGCATTCTGGGCGGCAGCATGGCTCAGCGGCAGTTCCTCTTCGATCAGTTCTCGCAGCACCTTGGTATCGATGATACTGAGAGGGCCGACATGGATAGCGACGCAAATACCGCTGACATTAGAATTATCGCGTCATGATGACAGGTAGTGCCTGGCGCACTATAGCTGCAAAAAATCATCAATGAGAACAGTTAGTGCGGGCCTTCTTAAATTGCTCCCACCCAAAACCAAACTGCGCCCGGGTAACACTGTCTAACTGATCTTTTAGTCGCGAATCAATCGAATCTAAACCATTTCTCGTTAGTAAAATCGTCCCGTAGTCATAACAGATCGAATCTGCGCCAATACAAACATGCGCTAACATAGTGTCTTCGGTTTTATCGACGAGGTACCATTTTTCGTGATAGCCGGCAAAATTATCGTAAATCACCTCGATGGCACCCGAGTCTAGCTGGCGAAAGACGCCGCTGGCTCCGGTCATCCGCGTTTGGCCATTGAGCGTCAGCGGTACCGAGTAGGCAACGTGGACGAAATCACGGCCACCGCCGCTGAAATCAAAACGCTGACAGTCAAAATCAAAAATATGCGTGCCACCATGGGACGCGCTAAACCACCAAGTCCCCTCGAGTTCACCAAGAGTCACCAAGGCGCCATCCGTGTGCTCGTAGTTTGGCAGCTGACCAAAACCGAGATCCACACAGTCACTCTCGAAGATGCAAAGGCTGGTCTGATTAATCTGCGCGGATTGATAGTAAAAGCCGCACACCGATGGGCAGCGGATCTTATCGCCGTGACAATCCAACACGCACTTGAGCCAGCTGCGGCACTCGCTATCAAGGCCGCAGCGCAGCATGGTCTTAGCGCACTTGCGCGCAAGGCAAATGGGATCGGCGTCCCGTCTTTCGGCAGCATTAACTGCTGCAGGTCCAGTCAAAAAAAGTGCGAGTAAAACTCTACTAAGCTTGGACATATACACCTACCTCGCTCTGAATTGGGTCATATCGCCCTCCGCCAGCAAGGTCAAGATTATAATAATAACGGGTGCTTATAGTGAATCGCAGAACCAGCATTAAAAACAGTAAGAAAAAACAACAAGATATGTAGGCTAGGCGCTGGTACATAGCGACATCACATCGACCTGTGACAGTCGGTGGTGTTACCTAATTGGAGTATTTCTAATGATGCGGCCCACCCGATTTTTGCTAGCTAGATTGCTGATAACTTTTTGTTTTGCGGTCTGTTTACCGCGACCTGTTTTGGCTAGCGAAATCAGCAGCACCGATTCTACCGCTGATCAAGACTCCCAAGAGACTGAGTTAAAGACCAAGGTGGCAGGCCGCTATGCGCACTACGACATCGTTGCCTACACCGCAAAGATTCTTTTTTGGGAGATGCGCACTCTGGTCATCACCTACGGTGTGACCGAATTTAAACTTGATGACACAGGGCGACTACTATCGAGCAGCCGCTATTGCCACGCATCGCACAAATCAAACTTCCCCTTTAAGAGCGAAGTGCCCGACGCCTTTACCCGCGCCATCATACCTCGCGATGCATGGGTAGACATTCGCCGCGATCAAGACGGCCTATCGCTGTGGCGCCCCGAAACCCCTACCCCCATTGGCATCCGCATGGAAGATCCAGATCAACCACTGCCCACGGATCCAAGAGACCCCCGCATCGCCGATGATGACGGCGACGGCAAGCCCGGTGTTACGGTCAAAATCAGACTTTACGACCGCTTTGACACCGAGCTTTATATTGCCCGCCGCGAGATTTTTGCCTACGCCCTAACACCCCAAACAGACGGAACACTGAGTGGTTATGTCTCAGATCATTCTGAGCAACTGATCTTAGGCTCACCGTTTCCGCCACTACGTAAACAAAATGCACCTACTCAAAACCCGGATGAAAATCTCAGCCCGATTTTGTTAGTGCCCATTGACGATAGCTATGACTGTGAAAAGGTGATGGAGGAGCGGGATGTTCTTTTTCCTGCTGAGCCGGAAGCTTGAGGTCTG
>JAPLFY010000112.1 GCA_026390435.1 Pseudomonadota bacterium | reverse complement strand
CGGCGAATCTGGGCCGAGCCCGCACTAACTTAATATGACTTATGCCGATGGTTCGGCATCGCTAGTTTCTTGACCCTGACCAGCGCGCTCATCAGTGTCTAGCTTGCCGTCCTTGTTCTTGTCTTTGCCGAAGCCGGAATGAATTTTCATATTCTTGAGCAGCTTCTTCATAATCTCGCTATTATTAGTCCGATTGATGTACATCGTCCCTTCCGCATCGATCAGTGCAGTATCGAGATCAATTCCCTCGAACCATTTCCCGATGTTGAAATCGACGATGAGACTATTGTCTTCGCCCGTCTTAACGGACGCCCCTTTCTCACCCGCAATCCGGAAATTCAAGGCAACACTCCATTCGATTTCCACGGGAATTTTCTGCCCGTCATTTTTAGTGAAGTTACCTTTCATGGCAAATACATGTCCCAGAAGTGGATCTGCCTCTGGGGCACCAAAGTTACGCAGCATCTGGAATTCTACCCGCTTGTAGCTACCGTCGACCAAGTCAACTTTGGGAGCATCGCCTTCGATTCTTTTCAGTACTGCATCGTAGACGTAAGGACCGACGAACTTCGTGCTTTTATCTTGCTTTTGGCCTTTTTCAAGTCGCTCTTTCTCGCGTCCTTTGAGGTCTTCAAGTTTTTCTTTTACCTTTGACCGCTCAGCTTCTTTTTTTGCACGCTGTCCGTTCGGAGGCAGCGGCGGCTGAGGCTGACCACTTGGTGGGTCGAGTAAGTTTGTCGACGACGAAGATAGGTCACCAACGAGGCGATCGAGGGTCGATACCGCTGTCTTCTCGTCAGCGATTTCAGACTTTTCTAGCGTCTTCTCTTCTTCCTTCTGATCTCTTTCAGCTTTCATTCGGATCTTAGCAATGTTGAACTTGGCATAGCTCAGCGAAAATTTATCGTTGATCTCGATGCTAGTTCCAGACGCTGCGGAATCTTGAGCTGCTACCGGTTCGTCTAGCATCAGACCGCCTTCGCTCGGGGTGCCGAAGGTTGAGGCAAACAGTAATGCGACGCTGGCCGTCGCTCCAGTCGAGTCTGACGGTTTCGATTCTTCGAGAGCAGCCATTTCAGAAGTGGCTGCATCTTTTGCACTTTGGGTTAGGCCGCAACCGGCGATCAAACCAAAGACGACGAGTGAGGTTAAATTACTTCGTGTGCGCATGCGTGATACTCCCCTTAATCTTTACCGAAGTTGCCGAAGCGAATGCGGACGCAGATTTCTGCTCCGTTTGAGACGACCTAATCGGTAGAGGAGGCGGACTCATTTAGGAAAAAAAATTTAATTCAGTAGTGTCGTATATTTACGAGGCCAGACTACGAGCATCCAGACAGCAATAGCCATTAATGACCTGAAAAATCACCAATCTTGTGCTTCAAGCCATAGGTTTTACTCAAGTCTTCAAACAGAGCTCCGATTCAGCTCTAGTCACGTCCAGGCCTCGACAGAAGGCGCGGCCTTAAGTAGTCTGAATTCCCGGAGATTGTTGAATCTTTCTTTAGAGCGGAGATTTCCGAATGAAGCATGTCGTAGGCTCAGCCATTCTGATCAGTTCTGTCGCGCTGTCGATGACGGCTGCCAAGCCAAGATCAGAGCCGATCACCCCGATTGAAGCAGCAAAAGTCACGAACCCAGCGAAAGTTTCCCTCGGCACGATGTTATATTTCGAGCCTCGCCTCTCGAAGTCGGGGTCCATTTCCTGCAACTCTTGTCATAACTTAATGACTAGCGGCGCCGACAATCTACCAAGCTCCATAGGCCACGGCTGGCAGCTTGGTCCTATCAACTCGCCAACCGTATTCAACTCAAAATATAACCTAGCCCAATTTTGGGACGGACGCGCAAAAGACCTCAGCGAGCAAGCGGGCGGCCCTATCGCAAATCCAGGCGAAATGGGATCTACGCATGAGCTGGCTACGGACACTTTGCAATCGATCCCTGAGTACCGGGCGCAATTCAAGAAAGTATACGGCACCGACAAGCTAAACATTGCTAACGTGCAAGATGCAATCGCGGCCTTTGAAGAAACCCTGGTGACTCCTAATTCACGCTTTGACCAATGGCTCAAAGGCAGTGACAAAGCCCTAACTGCGACAGAGCTCCGCGGTTACGAAACATTTAAAAACAAAGGCTGCGTCGCCTGTCACAGTGGCCCCGGCGTCGGCGGCGGCATGTACCAAAAGTTTGGTTTGGTAAAACCATATGCTGGAAATGACCGCCCAGGCGCACCGATCGGTCGCTTTGCCGTCACGAAAAACGAAACTGACAAGTTTGTCTTCAAAGTACCGCTGCTGCGTAACATCGAACTAACTGCACCGTATTTCCACGATGGCTCGCATTGGACTCTCGAAGAGACGGTCAAAACTATGGCCAATGTCCAACTCGGTCAAACCTTGACCGATGCTGAGGCCGGCGACATTGTCGCATTCCTCAAAACACTGACGGGTGAACGGCCGAAAATTTCCCTGCCACTGCTACCGCCGTCCACCAACAATACGCCGCATCCAGATCTTTCGGTTGCGCCGAAGGCAGCAACTGGCGGCTGATTTATGGGTAATGCTATGCCGGCCGATGAGTCCCGAGGGGTCATCGGCCGGCATTATATTTTCAGCCGTTTTCGCTACCGAAAAAGGACTGGAAAGGACACAGGTCAGCAAAAAATGGTATCGCTCCCTTAGTGCGCGACATCAAGCGGCTTATCACTCTCCACCTGAAGTTGTAGCCCGTCGGTAACTCCAGCGATCGCTTCCGCAATCACAGTAATTGGCTCCAGATCTTTGATCGGATAGAGGAACGGCGTGTCGGGACTCACCCGAACATACTGTACCCTCTCCGAGTTTTGATCGAAAATTGCGAGCCGCAGCGACCTGAGCATACCCTGACTTAAATTAACCGGCATAAACCGCAGCGTCTGTGGCATGTCGGTGCCAGTTAACACGACTCTTGCGGTTAACGGGACGTAGGTTGTGGCCGGACGCGGCATCGTAACGTTTTTACCCTTAGGCAGCCGTTCTAAACTAAAGCCGGACGGACCTTGGCTAGTGACGTGTGCTACCTTTTTCGCTGGCTTTGCAAATACAGGCAGCGCCAGAACCACGCCCACCAAAGTTACGCCAATAAAGGCAGCTTGTTTGACCCGCATGCTGGATTGCCTCGCATGAGACCAGCGACGGCCGGCTCTCTTAAAATTGTAAGATTATAGCCTTAATGTCGCAAGAATTATGTCTGCAGCGAGACGCGGTCGCCGCCGCACCATTCGATAATCAAAGTATGTTTCGCCGCACTTTCAAAAACTGACCAAATATTGCTGATTTTTTTTAGCTAACTCAGTTCGCCGACTAAGCCGAGAGACTAAATAGAGCCTCATCCAGTGGAGGTCAGCTTGGATCTCGACCGTATTTTAAAAGTAGCCGTGCGCGGTGGCGCAAGCGACGTTCTGCTTAAAACAAATGGTTTACCGCGATTTCGCTTCAATGGCGACATTGTACAGTTAATCGACGGCAAAGAGATCACTAAAGAAATCATGGCACTTTGGGTGCAGAAGGTGCTGCCAGAGCATTTGAGCGCACGTCTAAAAGAGCGCGGTGACGTTGATTTCGCCTATCAATCGCCCGATGGCAACCGGTTTCGAGCGCATATTTTTCGCCAACGCCAGACCTACAGCATAGTACTGCGTGTTATCAATACCCATATACGCACTATAGAGGAGCTACAACTCCCTCGAGTCCTATCAAAAATAACTGATGAAAAAAGAGGTCTGATTTTAGTCACAGGCGCAACTGGCTCGGGGAAATCAACGACACTTTCGGCGATGGTGCAGCGCATTAATCTCGAACGTCCAGCGCACATTGTGACCATCGAAGATCCGATTGAATCGCTATTTGTAGACGAGCAGTCAGCTATTCAGCAACGCGAGATAGGTGTCGACACTGATTCATACTCGTCAGCCCTGCGAAGTGCCCTACGCCAGAATCCAGACGTTATTTTGGTGGGTGAGCTACGTGATCAAGCCACTATTGAAACCGCGCTCATGGCAGCAGAAACAGGCCATCTCGTGCTGTCGACGCTACATACGACTGATGCAACCGAGACGCTGACACGACTCATTTCTCACTTCCCACCGCATCAGCATCAAATTCTCAGACAAATGATTGCGAGCACATTAGTCGCTGTTGTATCGCAACGTTTAGTACTGCGCATCGATGGTAAAGCCCGCGTCGCAGCTCACGAAATTCTGATTAATAATGCGACTGTTCGTGACGTGATTATGAAAAACGGTAGCTTCGATGATCTGCACACAATCATCAGTAATGGTGAATCTTATGGAATGCAAACCTTCGACGACGCGCTTTTTGCACTCTATCAGTCGGGAGCGATCAGCAAGGAACAAGCGCTCGCCCAAGCATCTCGCCGCGACAATATGAAGCTTAAGATGCGAGGGGTGGGCACTTAAGCGCCAATCAAATTAGCGAATCTTGATTAGTAGTACCAACATCACCATCGTCAACATCACCTGCACTAAGGCAAAGCGCACCAGCACCTGCGTGTTGGACCAGCCTTTGTTGTGGCGGACATGATCATGAAGGGGAAAGCGCACGGTGCGAAAGATAGCTATTTTGAAAAAGCGTAGCAGAGCCACCTTGATCAAACCAGTACCGCCGTTCACCAACAGTACACCCGAAACAATAAAGATGATAAACGGATTACCGGCCTTGATCACAAAGACACCGAGCAAAAATCCAAGCGACCGCGATCCCGCATCCCCCATAAGCAAACTACTGGGATTGGCGTTGTACCAAAGGTATCCCATGATCGTTCCGACCAGCGAAAAGGCCATGATGCCCCAGATGGCTCCATCTGGGTAATGCGGCAGCAGCAGGTAGGACGAGATTTCTTTGTGACCCAAGATGAAATATAGGAGCCCACCTAGGCTGGTGAAGGCGACCGCTGTCAGGGTCCCCGACAGCCCATCGACACCGTCGGTGCAGTTGGTAGAGTTGATCGCCGTCCAAATCAGTACCGTGCCACTGAGGATAAACAGCCACGGTGGAATACTCAGCGTCATCTTAGTAAACGGCAGCCAGATTTCCGCAGGTTGCGCCTCGCATAGCATCGCAGATGCGACCACAGCAAGTACCACATCGATCAGCGCCTTCTTATACTCGCTCCAGGAGTTGACGGCGCGATCATCAAACCAACCGGACAGCATGGCTAAAAAATTCAGTAAGATTGCTGCTAGAGCTTGCCGCGACGGAGGCAAAACTAATATTTCGATGACGGTAAATATACTGACGAAAATAACACCGGCACCAGTCGGCTTACCCTGAGCCGCAGAACTCTGCACGGCATGTGCCCGACCGCGGTCCCTCGGCAGATATTTTGCCAGCTTTGGTAGCAGTAGAAAGGTGACCAGCCAGCACAGCACGACGCTGAGCCCGCCGAGGAATAAATGCGATGTCAGCAGGCGAAAAGGTCCGAAATACTTCTCAAGCAATTCGCCGATCCAAAATAACAAGCGGACCTCCGGGGCGGTATTTTTCTCCATAGGATGGTATAACTATAATGCAATCAGCGAGATGAAGAAACAGTCCTGACAACTGGTTGTGCTTCTCAGCCGGCCCTTGAGCTTTCATGAAGCTTTCTTTCTGGGACGTCGCTACATTGCTTTTTTTTGATGGAGGATCGCCGATGCCAAATCCCACCCCGGAGCGGGTTGCCGTATGTCTTACCCGCACGAAGAACGAGGTTTCAGAGCTGCTAGTTCGGCGGGACGGGCACCGCCAGGGTGCCTCCGTAGGCCTTCCCGCGACGGAGCTACTGCCAAATGAACATCCCGCTGAGGCCGCCTGGCGACTGCTTAAAGATGCCTTCGACCGCGATAGCTGCCGCACGTTTCATAAGTTAGCTCAGGTCGCCACGGAAGACGGCGGCTACCACGTCTTTCAAACCGGCTTAGATGAGGAGCTACCGGAACCGCTAAGCCCGCTGATTTGGCTGGAGCAAGGCCTAGCCACGGCCAAGCTAGATACGGCCTGGCACCCAACTTTGACCAAGCTAAGGTAATCGCTAGCTAAGGTATTCCACTATGTATGTCTGGTTGCGATTGCCCCGCATCATTGCCACGGCAACTCTGGCCCGTCGCTCCGACGCCATGGCTGAGGTGCGGACACCGCTGCGTGTGCTCCCTGGTGATGTCGATGCATTTCAGCATCTGAATAATGGCCGATACCTGACCATCTGCGACATCGGGCGCTACGATTGGTCGGCACGTACCGGCATGCTGCAGGTATTTCGTAAGAATAATTGGTTTCCGATTATTGCTTCAGCGGCAGTGACCTTCCGCCGCTCGCTAGAGCTTTTCCAAAAGTTCGAGCTATCGACCAAGCTGATATATTGGGATGAGAAGTGGTTCTACGTCGAACACACCTTCATTCGCGAAGAGTCTGTCTGTAGCCGCGTCCTAGTCAAGGGCGTGGTGCGCGATAAACACAAACGCGCAATTTCGATGACCCAGATAGTCGATGCTTTAGGTGAGCAGCAGAGGCCTGTCCCCCCACTCCCCGATATAGTTCGCGACTGGAATACGTGGGAAAAACAATTGATTCGTCACAAATGAGCCGCTTAAATTAAGAAAAATGCCCAGAGGACGCATCGCGCCGACTGGGCATCTCTTTAATCACCTAACTCACCGAGATCACTTATCAGCAGCGACTGCGCCTGGCTTCTTAGCGACGAACTTAGCAGCACCGGTGGTGCCATTAGCAGCAACAGGTGCTGGGCTAGCACCCGCAGCAGCTGCACCAGCGCGCGGCAAGTCTGCCTTACTGTCTTTGGTGCTATCTTTGCTAGCTGCTGCTTTGGCATCAGCAGCATCGCCGTCACCTTTGATGTTGTAAGCAGTGAGCACTTCCTGCTCAATCTTAGCAGCGATCGTCGGATTTTGTTCGAGGAACTCCTTGGCGTTCTCACGACCTTGACCTAGACGCTCTTCTTTGTAAGCAAACCATGCGCCAGTCTTAGCGATGATATTCTTAGCCACGGCCAAGTCGATCATGTCGCCAATACGGGAAATGCCGGTACCAAACATGACATCGAATTCAGCGATCTTGAATGGCGCAGCGACTTTATTTTTCACCACTTTAATCTTCACGCGGCTACCGACAACCTCTTCACCCTGCTTCACCGAAGCAATGCGGCGGATGTCCAAACGTACGCTGGAGTAGAACTTCAGCGCGTTACCACCGGTGGTGGTCTCAGGGTTACCGAACATGACGCCAATCTTCATCCGCAGCTGGTTGATGAAGACTACCATAGTCTTCGACCGCGCAACGGATCCCGTCAATTTACGCAGCGCCTGCGACATCAGACGAGCTTGCAAACCGACATGGGTGTCACCCATCTCGCCTTCAATCTCAGCCTTAGGTGTCAGAGCAGCGACCGAGTCGATCACGATTACATCAACCGCATTGCTCTTTACCAACATGTCGACGATCTCAAGCGCCTGCTCACCAGTGTCAGGCTGCGAGACCAACAGGTCCTCGAGCTTAACGCCGATACTCTTCGCATACGCGGTATCCAATGCATGCTCAGCATCGATGAACGCTGCTACGCCGCCGCGCTTTTGCGCCTCTGCTACCAAGTGCAAAGTCAGCGTCGTTTTACCGCTGGATTCTGGGCCAAAGATCTCAACGATCCGACCACGCGGTAAGCCGCCAATACCGAGAGCAATATCGAGCGATAGGGCTCCTGTAGATATGGTCTCAATGGGATCATTAAGCGCATTCTTCTCGCCCAGACGCATGATAGCGCCCTTGCCGAACTGTTTCTCAATCGAACCGACTGCCTGCTCAATCGCCTTACGGCTCTCATTACCTGCTAACATCCACATCCTCCTTAGGAATATATCGAATTTAATTGCTTATCGCGCGCAAGCGCGTCGAGGTTTAAAAAAGTAGCTCCCGCTACCGCTAAAGGTAGCGTCAACATCTGAGTAAACGGAATCGCCAACCACAGACCAAGGCCCATAACAGCCCATCCTTCGCGGCGCGCTAAACGCAAGCGCGCCTTGAGTGGCCAACCACGTCGTGCCATCGGATAGTCAAACAAATCCCACCCAGCCAAGAAGGCCGCCACCAGGCCGGACACCACATTGAGGCCGGGGATCAACAAAAGCAAGACGGAAAGAGTGAGGATCAACACCACCTTTTTACACTCTAACCACAGTATCCGGAGGGTGCCGCCAAACCCAGGTGCCGTCACCACAGTCCCGGTCACTTCGCGTTCAACCGCAGCCGAGATCAGCTCATAAATGGGTGATGCGGCGATACTCATAATTAAGGCGCCGCCCACCAGGACCAGGATACCGCCGCTGAGGAGTAGCGAGGCCTGTGCCAGATAAAATAGACCGAGCATCGGCCAACTTAATGGCTTGGCAAATAATAAGGCCGCCGTCAGCTCCGGAGCATAAGTGATGATCAAACCGATCCCACCCACCACGCTAGCCAGCCCCCCAAGCCATGGCAAAGTCAGCAACCAAAAGTAGCGCGGGTTGGCTCTTAGCCACCGCACACCTTGGACGTAAGCTTTAAATCCGCGGCTTAAATCGCCTGCGGGTTTCAGTACCGACATGGTTGCCTCTTGCCTACTCAACTTGGAACGCACACAACAATACACAAAAATCCCCCGCATACCTAGCCTCTACCGTACAATTGTCTGGCGCCGACCCCGCAACCCCTTACCCCAAGCTAAGTCTACGGCCGTAGCTGCCGATAATTATTACGCGAAACTATGCGTTACCCCTCCCTACATCGACACAGACTTTGCCGGTCCGCCGTGACCAGCTTGGGCCTCCTCATGTGCCTGGGGGCCACCCCCGCTACACCCCCTGACCCTCAAGCAGAAACACCTAAGGCCGCCGCCCCCTACCCCGCCGGTCTCAGCATGCCCTGGCGCCTAATCGGCATCGATGCCGAAGTAGCAGCCGCAGCCAGGGCCGCCTTAACGGCAACAGCTAAAACTCTCGCAGCCAGCTGGTTAACCACACCGCAACCTTTTACGGCAGCACTGCAAAGCGCTAAACCAACCATCAACAACCGCCGCATTACCGATCAAATCAGCGCTGGTCAGCCCCAAAACAGCACCGGTGCCCCGGCCCTAACATTGGAGCCTAGTTGGTGCACGCTGATGAACCGTCACTTGTTTTTCGTCACCGTGACCGACACGCAGCTAAACACAGTGCTGGGATCGGCACACGTGGCAATCGGTCGAGACGAATGGAAAAAATTACGTGGTACCGCGGCGCAAACCGCTTACCTAAACTCTAAAATCCCCGCTCTGGCAACTCAGGCTCTCACAGCCGCTGCAGGAGGCAGTAAACCAGCTCCGGATGCGATGCATGTCGCGTTCGCACTCGGCAAAGAAGTTACGCGCAAAAACGAGGGGAGCAGCCTCTGCCTCAACCAATTGCTAGAAGAGAAGCTCGGTCCTCGCTACACGGTGGCACGAGCTCTCGGACACGATCACCTCGCTCTTGTGCGCGATTTACTTGGGCAACCGCCAGCTCTGCGGCGTCCAACACGCACTCTCATACTAAATTGGGATCACGCTTCAGCCGCGGAATTCAAGCCGCAAGTTCCGGTGAATTTCACTCTCAATGCAAGTCTTGCCGAGACGGTTTATGGTAAACACATTCCTGTTGATTATAAAGGCGACTGGACTTGCCAAGACAGCAGCAATAGCGGGATCAACTGTCGCGGCAGCGGCGAAGCCGCGCTGACAAAATTACTTGATGACGAAAGCAAAACCCTGCTGCTAAGCGACTGGCCACAAGTGGCAAGGCGTGACCGCGCCTGGGTTTATCTCGACCGTGGCCGCGCCTGGGGCCTCAAGATGAACGACCGTATGGTTGCCGAAATAGATGGTCAACAAGTCAAAGGGCACGTTGTACACTTTTTTGGACCAGAGGCTAAACTGAAATCACCACGGGGATTCGCCATCAACGAAGGCGCCGTCCTGTACATCCGCCTCAATCAGAAACTACCGACGCTTGGCACTACGTTCCGTTTCGATCCGCGCACCTTTCCGACGAAGTATCCGCCATGAGACATGCGGCTAGGGGGTCGGGCACTGGCGCTAAGCTAACGAAAGCCCTAGATCTTTTGAAGTCATGTTTTACGGCGTTCTAATGGTGTCAATGAGTTGGCATAAGTGCCCGACCCCACCAAGTCACAAGTGATCGCTTATAAGATATGCATATGATAGCATATGTTTCATGCATATTTTCTTTGGAGTCACCTATGCGAACCACCATGATCCTAAAGGATGATCTTGTAAGAAAGGCTATGGAGTTGACTAATATCACAGAGAAAACCGCACTAGTCCATGCGGCGTTGGAGGCGTTAATTGCGCGAGCCGCGGCCGAACGACTCGCTTTGCTTGGTGGTAGTGACAAACGGGCGAAGGTTCCTTCTCGGCGGCGTGCAGGCTAAGTAATGCCTATGCAAACTAAAGCGAGGGCGTCATGGTCCTAGTTGATACCTCAGTATGGATTGATCATTTTAGATCCACCAATAGTGATCTGGTAGCACTGCTCGCCGAGGGTCAAGTATTAACCCATCCATGTGTTATTGGCGAAATTGCTTGCGGTGGACATCGTCAGCGACAGCAAATCCTTGGGCTACTCCCACTTCTGCCGCAGGCCAAGCTGGCCAAAGACTCAGAAGTTCTCGGTTTAATCGATGACTACGAACTCTTCGGCAAGGGCATCGGGTGGATCGACGCTCATTTACTGTCGGCTAGTTTGCTTAGTGGCGCCGCCCTTTGGACAAGGGATAAAAAGCTGGCTCGATTGGCACGCGCTGTTGGTATCTGAGCACATTGAAATTGATGGGCTACGAGAGTGAGATGCATACGTTTTGGCTTCAAGATCGGTTGCGAACGTGTGAGATATGTTCAAAATCGTAGATACTTGGTTAAGTTATCCATACCATTCTAGTACCTACATGCATTGACTTGCTTTATATACTCGTTCACAATTCTTGTTAACATGAGACTTTTGATCTCTTCGAATCCAAACGAACTGCTACTGTACCGAGAGGTGCAACTAATGCTTAAACAAATCTTATTTGTAATCGCTTTATTTTTAACTCCCACAGTGACGTTGTCTGCAACCGTGCTCCAGTATCCACAAATTGACCTAGACGCAGAAAATACTTCTCTATCGCCGATGATTGTTCCATATTGTGAAAATTTCAGTGGCTCATGGGACGGTGAGTGCAGGAACAAAAAGGTAAGTTTCCACTCAGATGTTTCAATCTCGCAGCCGAATTGTGACCGCATAACGCTCGATAGTATCGAGTATTCCATTCCAGGACACTACACGACCAGCCGACGGGACGGTGCACCACCGTTTCGTAATGTAGCTGGATCAACGCATTGGAGCCATTCGCAGGAGTCCCTCTACTTGATCGAGTCGTACGCTCTTTCCTTCCCAGTTGAAAGCTCGACTTGGTCAGTTCACGGCATATCCGAGACTCGCATTAGTAAGGCTGAAGAAGGGACTTTAACAATCACGCGCCGCACCCTTTTTAAACAGTATGAAAAAAGTGACCACGAAGAATTCAAAACTATTCATGCAGATTCCGACTGTCATTACCGCAAAAAAAATTGAGAGCCACATAGCTTCAACTGCTCTATTTTGAGCTAGGGGTAGCTAGGGGGTCGGGCACTGGCGCTAAGCTAACGAAAGCCCTAGATCTTTTGAAGTCATGTTTTGTGGTGTTCTAATGGTGTCAATGAGTTGCCATAAGTGCCCGACCCCAAGAAGTCTAAATTGCTTTGTGCTCTACCCAAGATGTTTAGCGTATAAGTGCCTGCCGCAATGACAAAGGTCTGCTGCGCGCTATCACTATTGCTGCAGGCATTTTGGTAGACATTCCCTCCGTTTTGGGTGCTTGCGCCTTCGTAAACTAAGATGCCGCCGCTTAATATCGTTGATTCGTCCCACCATAGCGTCGCATGAGTCGGCAAGGCTGAAGATGCCTGCAGCGAGCCGTCAGGAAACTGGAAACCACCGGTGCCTGAATGGATGGTGCCATTGACATCGAGGGTATAGGTCGGAGACGTAGTCCCTATCCCGACATGCCCTCGACTTATAGTTTAGTATAAGTTATTATGAACGATAACTTGCGGGGAGCAAGAATGAAAGCCGAAATCGTCGAATCCAAGTCTGCTCAGAAGGAGCTCGCAAAGGCGCCGAAGGAAATCCTTGTTTCCTATGAGATTTGGGCGCGACTCGTCGAGGAGCACGGCACCTCTATTCTTCGAGAATTTAAAGGTTATCACGATGAAAAGCTCCACGGTCAGTGGGCAAAATTTCGCTCGTCGAGGCTGAATCTAAAATGGCGCGTGATTTATCAGGTCGATCCTGGAGGGAAGATTGAGGTCGTAAACGTCTCACGAATCACGCCACATGATTATAGGAGCAAATTATGAGGAAGCGTATACCCAGAGCTGTCTTGACCCCGGGACAAGTTGTCAAGGAACTCCGTACCAAAAAGGGTTGGACTCAGGCACTGGTCGCGAAGATTACCGGCATCGCCGTCTCGAATATCTCCAATATCGAGAGTGGGCGTTCCCGACTAGGCGAGGATCGTGCCATCCTTCTTGCCGAAGCTCTTGGCGTCAAGCCGGAATTCATCCTTTTTCCCAACGGATTCGAGCGAAGTGACCTCGAGCCAAAACTCCGTTCCATTCGCGAGAAACTAAAGCAGTTGGGTCAAGCGTCATAGGTAATCCGCCAGGCCGCATTCCAAAGGGAGCGTAGCCATCACGCTGCTCAGTCTGACTTACTGCCCCTTACCTTGGACAGCCGTCTTAAACGTGGATAAGAACACGAATCTCATGGACGCATTAACGCTTCGGCATCAACACTGGCAGCGGCTGCCAGCGAATAAAAGGCAGGATCTTTCTCTTCTTTCGCCCCAAGTCCGATAGGTGCATGACATCAAACACCCGATCACGTTTGTCGAATTGTTGATTAGCCCTATGGAGATACTCATCTTCCGGGACGATACCGATTTGGTCGCTCCCCACCAATCTATGCCTTACACCCTCCGGATTGGCGATAGAGATGGGCATACCAGCTGCTTTAATAGTCAAAAGCATTTTCAGCGTTTCAACCATGCGTGAAAATGACTCACCGCTAAGCTCAATGATATAGCCCTTGTCTGACGAGTAGCGTGGGCGGTAAACCGACAAATCAATATGCGTGGTGTTACCACCACGCTTGATTTCCCAAGGATGGCCACCTTGGGTGCGTTTGGGGTGTCGTCCATCGAGCCAGTCAGCAAACTCAGTCTCGGAGTCGGAATCAATGGCGAGCAATCCTTCGTCGCGTCGATCAGCGTAACGTTCGTACATTGCGCGACCGCTAAGAGTCTTGTCAACCTTGTCCTCTTTGCGAGCGGCTGCGATGTAGGCGATGCGGCAGTATTCGAAGTATCGGTTGGCTGTCATAGTCTCGACTTCGGTCGCCGATCCACCTAAGAACTGCCCGCTCTCAACCAGATCGATCACCTGCCGTGTCTTTCTTGCTCCTAGTTCCCGCGCAATATCGTAAATATCTGGCACCAACTCCCTGACAATACGGCCAGGGACCGTGCCAAGGCGGAGGCTTAAGGGATATTCAAATTCCACCAGCCGATTTGCCTGCATCCAGTCCCGCGTCACGCGCGTGAGCCACTTGCGCGCATGTGCGATCAGCTCTTTCCACCGTCGCATAGATGTCTCTGTATCGAATGCGCCCGACATGCTCCACGCCGCATCGGCAGTGCGCAAGTCCTGTCCAGCAGTATATTCAAGTGTGGCGAGCTTGCGATCCGATCCGTGCAAATAATATGTGTCGCGATATTTCTGGACTGCTATGCAGGTCCAGCGCCCACCATCTATTGGCATCACGATGTCCCAGATTTTATCTGTGACAGAAAGACGGCACTCGAAGCGGTTTAGTTCACGCACGAAACTGGCGATATCGCCATTATTTGCCGTCAGCATAATTATCCCGTAGTTATTTCAAAATCGTAGATACTTGGTTAAGGCATCCATACCATTCTAGTACCTACATGCATTGACTTGCTTTATATACTAGTTCACAATTCTTGTTAACATGAGACTTTTGATCTCTTCGAATCCAAACGAACCACCGTTTCGTAATGTAGCTGGATCAACGCATTGGAGCCATTCGCAAGAGTCCCTATACTTGATCGAGTCGTACGCACTTTCCTTCCCAGATGTAAGCTCGACTTGGTCAGTTCACGGCATATCCGAGCCTCGCATTAGTAAGGCTGAAGAAGGGACTTTAACAATCACGCGCCGCACCCTTTTTAAACAGTATGAAAAAAGTGACCACGAAGAACTCGGAACCATACATGCGGATGCCGACTGTCATTACCGCAAAAAAATTGAAAGCTAACTAGTCGCTGGCGCTTTCGCGCCAGCGACTAGCTACTTAGGCTGCTCTATTTTGGTGTTGCTGATTTGCCCTGCATACTAGCGACTTCAATCGCGATGCGGACTCTACTCTTCCCACAGGAAAGAACTGTTCCTCGATGCGCAAAATCGATACCGATAAATATGCCGGCGCATACCCTTGATATCGGGCGCAACTCCAACTAATCTGAAAATGTAAGGATCACTCGACATTTTTGTAAGGTCAATGTGACAAATTCTAAAAATGGATATAACAATCTAATTCTATTAGACTATTCGAAGACGATCCTGGCCCGGCTACAGGAGCCGGAACCCTTGATTCAGGTGGTACTCGGCCCTAGACAAGTAGGGAAAACCACTACCGTTAAACAGATCGTGGCTCTTCTACCCAAAACCAGTCGCATTCATTATGCAGCAGCTGATGCTGTATTTCGCAGCGACTGGAGCTGGATCGAGCGTCAATGGATGGAGGCGGAGGCACTCGGTGACTCAGCGATCCTCATTTTGGACGAAGTTCAGAAGATAGATAACTGGTCTGAAGTCGTCAAAAAGCTTTGGGACGCTAGCCTCCACAGCAAAACCAGGCTGAAAGTCGTGCTGCTAGGGTCTAGCTCTTTAGCATTGCAGTCCGGGCTATCGGAAAGCCTGGCCGGTCGCTTTGAACTAATCAGAGCCTATCACTGGAACTTCCCAGAATCGCAACGAGCCTTCGGTCACTCGCTCGATGATTACCTAATCTACGGCGGTTATCCCGGTGCAAACCGGCTTCGCAGTGAGGAGTCACGCTGGCTCACGTTCATCAAATCGTCAATCGTCGAAACCGTGCTCGACAAAGATATCATGCAACTGCGTAGAGTAGAGCGACCATCGCTTTTTAGGCAGGTGTTTGAACTTGTCTGTAGTTATCCAGCAGCCGAGATCAGTCTGCGCAAATTAGTCGGCCAGCTGCAAGATACTGGCAGCGTCGAGACGGTGAAGCACTATCTCGAGTTACTTGAGGGCGCCTATTTAATTAGGACTTTGCAGAAGTATTCCACTAATCCATTGCAGAAGAAATCGTCGAGTCCAAAGATCCTGCCGCTCTGCCCCGCACTTTGCACGTTTGCCCGGGGTGAAACTTCCTTGACTCCAGATCTTCGTGGACGCCTATTTGAATTGTCTGTTGGACTCGATCTTATCCGATTAGACGGCCAACTGTACTATTGGCGCCAGGACCAGATTGAGGTCGACTACGTCTATAAACATGGGTCTAAGATTTATGCTATTGAAGTCAAATCAGGACGTAGAAAATCGCCACATGGTTTAGTCAAATTCCGCGCCTTATTTAGCAACGCTAATTGCCTTGTAATCACTCCGGATAACTATCCTGATTTTGCTAAAAATCCCGCTGAATACCTATTGGCGCAGGGCCGTCTTCAAAATCATCGCGGTGATTCGCCTTAAACGAAGGAACCGTCTATCTTCAAGAATTTCCAAGCGCCCGCGGAGCCCGTGAACGGCCAACAAATCCGGCGAGTACTACAATCGTGATCATGTAGGGCAGAATTTGAATGAACTGTACCGGCACTTTACCGAACCCGTCCATTTGAATACCCTGCAAACGCATCTGCACGGCATCAGCAAGACCGAAAAACAAACACGCAAAAAGTACGGGCACTGGTCGCCATTTCCCGAGAATCAGAGCTGCCAACGCAATAAATCCGCGACCCGAAGTCATGTTGCGTGAGTATGCTGAGGACAAAAAGATCGATAGGGTTGCACCCCCTACCCCAGCAAGAAATCCGGCCGTAAGTACCGAGGCCCATCTGATCCTCCGCACAGTCACTCCAGCCGCTGCCAGAGCTGCCGGATGTTCCCCGGCAAACTGCAGCCATAAACCGCCGCGGGTGTGCGACAAAAAGCTCCAGATCACTAAGGGTAAAAGTACAGCCAGAAACATAGGAGCCACAGAGAACCTCTCGGCCAAACTAATGGCCGGTGTGGAGCCTGTCACATCGTAAAGAATCTTGGCGACGAACGGCGGAATGCCAAAAGCCAGCATGTTTATACCGGTGCCGGCGACAATTTGATTCGCCTTCAGCGGCAACACAGCAACACCGTAAAGGGCTGCCAACAAAACTCCAGCTAAACCGCCGCCAATTAAGCCAACCCACGGCGATCCGGTAGAAAGCGTGATCACTGCTGCGGCAAAGGCACCAACCACCATCTTGCCTTCGAGCGCAATATTAATCACACCACTGCGCTCACTGATCAGACCACCCATCGCCGCAAAAATCAGCGGTGTCGAGAGTCGCAGTGTCGCTGCCGCTAAATCTAATAAGTATTCAAGCATGGTTTTTTACCTCAGGCTTGGCACGCCGCCACTTTAGCCATGTAAAACCGCCCTCCGCTGCGACAGCCAGTACCACCATAGCCTGTATGATAGCGGCTAGATCGCGCGTGACGTAAGTGGTCTCAAGATCGAGCTCGGCAGTGCCCTTTTGCAGGACAGCGAACAGCAGTGCACTTGCGACCGCACCGAGTGGATGAGCCCGCGCCATTAAGGCCACAGGGATGCCGATGAATCCATAGTCAGGAGAAAAGCCCAGACGAAAGCGGCTGCTGTTGCCGCAAACTTCAGCGATACCCACAAGCCCGGCGATACCGCCACCAAGCGCCATAGCCAACATCTGCATAAAGCGGACATTGATGCCGGCGAACCGCGCAGCGTCGATGCTCAGGCCCGTTGCCTTTAGTTCATAACCGCGCACTGTAAACCTAAGAAACAGCCACACTAAAAGCGCTGTGACCACCGCTAGAGGCAATGCCCACGTAACCGGTGCGCTGCTAAACGCAGAAAAATGCTCCAACATATAATTAGCGCTGATGCGCGCCGATTCAGGATTCTGCGAGTCCTGACTTGGAATCAAAGCCAAGACCACCCAGCTCGTAAGTCCTGCCGCGATGAAATTCAGCATGATCGTCGTGATCACTTCATGACTACCGCGGTAAGCCCGTAACCATCCAGCAATGCCGCCCCATAAAGCACCTGCGGCAAAAGCAGCAAGCACACTCACTAAGAGACTCATGGGTGCGGACACAGTCGGCAGCAGAACGCCGACAACCGCCACGGCCAAAGCTCCCATAAGCAACTGACCTTCGGCGCCGATATTGAAAAGTCCTGCCCGATAAGGCAGAGCCACTGCTAAGCCAGTGAGTATCAGCGGCGTGGCATAGAACAAGGTCATACCAGCATCGTACGGGGTACCGAGAGCGCCGCGCAAAATCACCATGAATACTTGCCAGGGATTTTCGCCGGCAAATGCGGTCAGCGCAACTCCGAGCGACAGCCCAATCAACGCGGCAAGTGCCGGCCTAAGGGCTGCAACTAATGGCTGCTTGAGATTGCTACTCATGAGCCTCCTCCCATCAGCCTACCAAGATGCGCTTCATCCACACCGCGCTCACATTCACCGATAAAATGCCCCTCGTACATCACGAGAATGCGGTCGGACAGAGCTAGCACTTCTTCCAAAGAAGACGAAATCAGCAGCACAGCCATTCCTCGGCTTCTGGCTTCGAGAAGTCGCTGATGAATGAATTCTATGGCACCGACATCCACTCCACGCGTCGGCTGAGCGCAGATCAAGAGTTTGGGTTGCCTGGCTAATTCCCGCGCGATGACTAACTTTTGCTGGTTGCCGCCGGACAGGCCTTTAGCTAAGGCGCTGGGTGTCTTCGGCCGAATATCAAACTCAGTGATAGCCTCAGTCACGGCACGAGTGGCCGCTTTTGCCCTAATCCAACCAAAGTGGTTAAACTGTGGTTCTTGGGCCAAACCAAGCAAGAAATTTTGTGTTAAGTCTTGATCCAGTAGCAGACCTTGCCGGTGCCTATCCTCGGGTACCATGCTGACACCTTGGTCCCGCAGCCGTGCTGCCGACCAACTCCTCACATCATGCCCGAGCACAGATAGGTTACCACTTGCCGTCAGTCGGTGACGCCCCTCGCCGTGGCCAAAATAAAATCGAGGATCGGCCAGAAGCTCTAGGAGCTCAGACTGTCCATTGCCTTCGACACCAGCAATACCGACAATTTCGCCGGCGCGCATAGTAAACGAAATATTATTTAATCGCGGTTTACTGCCGCGACTGCTCAGACTCAAATTCTGGCAGGATAAAGCCACGGGACCAAGAGCCGGTGCCGGCGGAACCTCAGCGATTAATTGCACCGCACGACCGACCATGAGTTCTGCTAATTCCTGCTCAGTGAGACCAGCGGTTGGCCTGGTGGCTACCACACGGCCCGCCCGCAGTACCGCGAGATCATCGGCATGACTAAGCACCTCACGCAACTTGTGCGTGATGATAATGATCGTTTTACCCTGCTCTTTAAGATGATGCAGGCTAGCGAAAAAGGCCTCATTTTCGTGAGGTGTCAGTACCGCTGTTGGTTCATCAAGAATCAAGATGCCGGCGTTGCGGTAGAGCAACTTTAAAATCTCGAGTCGCTGCTGCACGCCGACAGGCATCACATCAACGGACTGATCAAGATTGACAGCAATCTGATGCTTGGTAATCAAGTCGTCTAAATCTTTTATCGCCCGTTTGCGGCTGATGGGACGAGCCCAGCGCGGCAGAAAGGACCAACCTTTATGCTCCGGCTCGTCACCCAGGATGATGTTGTCTAGGCCGGAATGCGGTCCTGCCAACATAAAGTGCTGATGCACCATGCCCAAGCCAGCTCTGATAGCCTCGCGCGGGGAACGCCAAGCGCGCTGTTCACCGCGAATATGAATCGTGCCGCTGTCGGGCTGAAACAAGCCGTAAAGCAAATTCATACACGTCGACTTACCAGCGCCGTTTTCGCCGACTAATGCGAAGATCGTCCCGGTGCGCACTGAGAAGGACACAGACTCATTCGCAACCAAAGAGCCGAAGGCCTTGGTAACACCACGCATCTCGACCGCATAGGGAGTATTGCTCACTTTGCTTTAGCCACTACGTAGTAATCCGGCACTTTAATCTTTCCGGCTATAATGTCGGCTTTAAGACTAGCCAATTTCTTTAATATCTCAGGAGAAAGCAGTTTCTCGTTGTACTGATCTACCGCAAAGTCGACGCCTTGATCAGCCAAACCGTACTTGATAATGCCGTTATGGAAGATACTCTTTTGGGCATCCTCAATGATTTTAAACACGGCGACGTCCACACGCTTAAGCAAACTGCTTAAAACAAATCCTGGTTTAATCCAGTTTTGATTTGAATCGCAGCCAATCGCTAGTTTCTTTTGTTCCTCAGCAGCGTCAAATACGCCCATGTTGGTCGCGCCAGCTGCCGAGAAGATTACGTCCACACCTTGGTTGTACTGGGTCAGCGCCAGTTCTTTGCCTTTAGGCGGGTTATTCCATGACTCACCAGTCACACCGGCGTAGTTAACCAGTATTTTCGTTTGTGGCTTAACGCCTTTGACTCCGGCTTCGTATCCCATCTGAAACCGCCGAATCAGCGGAATGTCCATACCACCGACAAAGCCAACCTTACCGGTCTTGCTGGTGAGTGCGGCAAGGGCGCCAATCAAATACGATGCCTCGTGCTCTTCGAAGATGACGGAAGCTACATTCGGCGACGAAACAGTAGAATCTACAATCACAAAATGGCGGTCAGGGAACTGCGCTGCAACTTTCTTTACCGCCTCCGCCTGACTGAAGCCGATCGCGAAAATCAGATCAAACTTCTTTTCCGCCAGGGACCTGAGCATAGGTTCGGACGAGTTGTCGTCACGGCCTTCGAGGACCTTAGTCTGAACGCCGAGCTTCTTTTCCGCCTCTTGCGCCCCTTTGAACGCAGCAGCGTTGAAGGACTTGTCGTCCTTCCCACCTTTATCCAGGACGATCCCAACACGGTACGGTGCCGCCCACACAGGACGACCGGTTGTGAGGCCAAGGAGTCCGGCTATCAGCGACATCAACAGGTGCCTACCCATCCAGTGCCTTTGCATCCACGCTCCCCGAGCTTACTTCGTTGATATTATTGAAGAAATCAAAAATAAAGCGTCGTGGCGGAATGTACCATAGGAAATTTTGAATTTCATGGGAAATCATCACTGGAGCAAGGGCTCAGCTTAAGGTAGGGTGTGAAACCTTAGAGAGTAGGCCCCATAGTTCAAGGGATAGAATAAGCCTTTCCTAAAGGTTAGATGCATGTTCGAGTCATGCTGGGGCCGCCACGCAACCTTCCCAATTAGCACCCGTAGTGATCGCCGCGCCGAGCTTAGCACCACGTAGATCAGCATTGCGCAGATTAGCGTTGGTAAAATCAGCAAAATCTAAGATAGTACCACGCAAACTCGCGCCCTCTAAATTTGTCTCACTGAAATCTGCACCACGTAGGTCGTGCTCAGCAAAAGACATGCCGCGCAGATCCAGCCCACGAAAGCAAGCGCGTTGACCTTGCACTGGCAGCGCCGAAGCCGACAGCGAATTCAACCACTGAGCGTGCAAGCGCACGACATCCAGCAGATCGTCTTCATCAGAGATCTGCACGGGCTCAGCCGGACTCAGCTGCACCATGGATAAGATCTTGTCGGTGAACTCATGGATACTTGGCAGCACAAATGATGACTCGGTCTGTAGACGTTGATCAGCCTTCGACATGGCGACTCCTCCTGATCGAGACTTTAGCGTATGTAAACAGCTTAACATGAGCAGCGTGACTGCGGCGCTATCGGCAAATTTTACCCAGTAACCGGCACCGTCAGAAAACTGTCGATAGGCAGTATTTGATCGGCAAATTCGCCTTATTTATCTGTCGCCGCCTTGGTGCTACGCTTTTCTATAAGCGCGGAATTCCACCGCTTCTCATAGCCCCAACTCCGACCCTTCGCTCTCATTAGATGTTACACGAAATACTGCGAGTAGACGCGTCTACCTCACCCAGGTTCCACACCAGTAGCGGATAAGAGCACTATGAAAATCCAAGACATTGCTGGCCAAGAAGACATCGCAAGCTCAACCAACGCGGCTGAGCCAACCTCCTTTGGCGCCGCAAACGCTGAGGCATGCGAGCAGATGGACTCTGCCGACCCAGGCCCGGGGGCAGATTCATTCGCATCAACGGACTCAATGGAATCAACTGACTCCAATATAGAATGTACGGACATGGCAGACGCGGCCGATGACGAGCCGCAGTTCGCCGATGCACCAGAAGAGCCACCTCCGCCAATTCATCAAAAGCATTTCAACAACGTCCTGAGCTCGCGGCAGCAGCAAGCAGTAATTTCCTTCACGACAGAACTCAAAGGCCGTGAAGAATTCGCCTTACAAAACTTGCGCCAAGGCCTACTGCGGACCGAACAAGAGGCTGCCACAGCCCGTCTAAACGAACACCTTCAGATCGAAGAAGAAGCCAGCAAATCGCGGATGGCAAAAAAGATCAAAGCAGAACTAGCGGAATCCGAGCGTCGCCAACAGCGCCAACTACAATTGGAACGCATGCAGGCGAAAAATCGCCACGCCGAGCGCCTATCGGCAGAAAAGAAAATGGCTGGTGAGCGAGAAAGCGACACGCGCAAACGCGAAGCGCTAGACGCTGAAAAACGCCTTAATGCAAACCTTGAGTCGGAAAGACTCGCTGCCGAACAGCGCTTAGCTGAGTCATTCCGCGAGGCAGAGACACGGGCGCAGCAGCGCCTTGCAGGGGCCCTATCCGACGAAGAACAAACGGTAAAAGAACGTATGGAAACAGCACTTCGCAACGAAGACGGTGCTGCCGAAAGACGTTATCGCCAGCAAGTCGCCGAAGAGTCACGCCTAGCCGAACAACGTCGCAAGGCACAAATCGTTGCGGAAACTGAGCTAAGCAAACAACGTTTAGCTGCCGCCCTAGTAGCCGAGGAAAAAGCTGGCGAAGAGCGCTTAGCCGATGAGCTGAGGGCAGAAGCCGTGGCTGCAGAGGAGCGCGCGGCATCAGACAAAGCACGTGAGCAAGCAGAAATCGATTGCTGGCGCAGCCAGCATGATGAGAAAGCCGAGGCTAGCCGACACTTGCGTGCCGCGAAAGCCACAAGCGAAGAGCAAGCGGCTTACGACGAACGTTTGGCGATTCGCCTCAGCGAAGAGCAAAAAGCCGCTGATGAACGCTTGCAGCTGCAACTGACGCAAGAAGCCGAAGATGCAAATGCCCGCTACGAACAGACCCTCAAAGATGAAGCCGAAGCGGCCGTCATCCGCGCTGAGGACCGCCGCCTTGCGGAAGTCGAGCAAAGCCAGCAGCGCATTACCGCGCTACTCGCAGAAGAAAGCAATGCATCACGTCAACGCGAACAACAGGCCATGGAGCGTGAAGAGCAACTGGCGAAAAAACGCGCCAAAGAAATCATGCTGTGCGAACGTATCATTATGCACACGCTGCGTGAACGCATGATCCAGGCTGAAGTTGAACCGTCAAATAATCGGGCTAAGATTCGCGCAGCTGCTGAAGCGGCCGCAGCACAAGATCGACTGGAACAAGCCCTCAACTTCGAGTCCGAAGCTGACGCTCAACGCCTCGAGGAACAACTCGCTGCTGAGGAGCGCGCCGCCGAAGATCGCCTCGCCGAGAATTTAATCCAGGAAGCGAAAGTTGCGGAGGCCAGACTGAGCTCAGCTGTCGCTTACGAACTCTCTGAAGCAGAGCAACGGCTGCAAGAGACTCTCAAAGCTGAGTCGGAGGCCGCCCGGATTCGTCACCACCAAGTCATCAAGCAGGAAGAGGACGCCGCGCGTCATCGCGCTGTGCAAAGAGCACAGTCAGAAGTTGGCGAAGCAAACAGACGCAAGGACCTCCGCAGCAAACATGAGGCCGTCGCCTCTAAACAACGCCTGGAAGACTGCCTATCTCGCGAAGAAATGGAGGCCCAGCGCCGCCTTGCCGAGCTTGAGTCCATCGAGCAGGCCGACATGGTGAAACTCGAGCAGGAAACTGCTACGGCTGAGTCCTTCGCCGCAGAGATGCGGAAAGTTAAACGGCTTGAGGCAGAACAAAAGATCATTGTTGAGTACGAACACCGTCGTCAGACTCTGGTCAAACGACGTGAGCAACAGGCGATTGCTGCCTTGGCGGAAACCGCTCCGATCAAAACTCCTGACATCGTTCAGCCGCACGGTATCAGTAATCTTTCTCTGCGGCCTGAGCCACAGTTCTTCGACACTAGCGATATCACGTCCCGCCCTACCCCGGCAGTCATTGCGAAGACCGTGTCGGTACCGCATGGTAGTCCTAACGCGGGCTTCAATTCCAATTCCAGCTTTGGTTCCAACTCTAATCCGAGGTCCAACGGCACCTACTCAGCTCTAGGGAACGACCTGATTAGGCTAAAGGCTTTCACGGCGGACGATATTCAACGCCAGCTATCCACTTATACCCCGGCCGAAACTCTGAGCATTCTCTCCCGCTGCACCATCCCGGCCCGTCAGTACTTACTGGATCACATCCAGCAGCCGATGCATTCCGCGATCGTTTATGCTCTTGAGCAAAATCCAGAGGAAATCACCAACGGTGTTAACTCAGGCGTGGACGACTTCATTCTAGGTTTGCAGACTGGTCCCAGTGCCTAATTAGGCAGTCGTTTGCGAAGCTCCTCAATGATAAGCTCCTCGGTGAAGGGTATCCATGGACCTTTGCCGAGGAGCTAAATTTTTTATGTCCGACTCTCAATCGTTTGTTAGCACTGAGATCAAAACCGCGGGCTATGCCATCGTTACGATCGCTCGTGAGCCCGTAAATTCGATGAATTTGGAACTCTGGCAGCAACTGGCCAGCGCAGTTAGCGAGCTCGAGAGCAGTCCGAAGGTTCGTGGTGTTATCCTGCAGTCGGGACTAAAAAAAGACGTCTTCACTGCTGGTAACGATATTAACGAGCTCTATGCCCCAAATACGAGCTTTGAACGCTATAAAAACTTTTGGGTGACACAGAACACCTTTCTGGCCCGCCTGTACCGTTCACCGCTGGTCACTGTAGCGGCCATCCGCGGTGCCAGTCCAGCCGGCGGCTGTGCGACGGCTCTTTGCTGCGACGCGCGGATCATGACGGATTTTGGCACATTTGGTCTCAACGAAGTGGCCCTGGGAATTCCCGTGCCTGAGTATTGGGGCCAGCTCATGGTGCGCACCATTGGCCAAAGAGCGACCGAGCGCCTGCTACTGAGCGGCACCCTAGCCTCAGCCGAAGAGGCCCTGCGCCTAGGTCTGATTGATGCCACGGTTCCGGCGGATCAACTCACGGCTCGCGCTGAAGAGTTAATTCAGCAACTAATCA
>JAPLFY010000061.1 GCA_026390435.1 Pseudomonadota bacterium | reverse complement strand
TTTCGGGTGCTGCGCGAATATATGGAGCAACGCTTTGGCAAGGCTGAGGCCTCGCGCCGGATCGTCGCCACGACGGACGGTAAGAAGGGGGCTCTGCGTCAGCTTGCCGCTGATTCCGGATACAAGACCTTTGTCGTGCCAGATGATGTTGGCGGCCGTTTTTCGGTACTAACTGCCGTCGGGCTGGTGCCTTTGGCGCTAGGCGGATTCGATATCGAAGCCTTGATGCACGGCGCTGATGAGATGTTTAGATCCTTTGACGGGGAGCAGGCGTCGTCCCACCAGGTATTGGAATATGCCTGTTTGCGCAAAGCGGCCTTCGATGCCGGTAAGCGCATTGATTTGCTCGCTTACAGTGAGCCTCGCCTGGCGAGTTTGGTGGAGTGGTGGAAGCAGCTGTTCGGCGAGTCCGAGGGTAAACACGGCCTCGGTATGTTCCCTGCAGGGTTGAACTACACGACGGATCTCCACTCTATGGGGCAGTATGTTCAGGACGGTTGCCGTAACTTGGTCCAAACCTTTCTGAGCATAGGTCACGTGTCGGCACCAGTGCCGCAGGGGCCTGCTCAAGTTGAGCGCCGCCTGCGTGTGCCCCATGCAGCCGTCAACGACGACGATCTTGGTTATCTTGAGGGACGCTTTATCTCCGAGATCAATCAGGCCGCTATGCTTGGCACCAAGGTAGCCCACTCTGATGGCGGGGTTCCCTGTCTTGAGTTGCAAGTTCGTGAGTTGAACGAGCGGACACTTGGTGGACTGTTTGCTTTCTTTGAGACAGCCTGTGCCGTCAGTGCTCTTCTGCTTGGCGTGAATCCATTCGATCAACCGGGTGTCGAGGCTTATAAAAAGAATTTATTTGCTCTGCTAGGCAAGCCAGGCTTTGAAGAGCTTGGTGGGGAATTACGGCGGAGGCTCTAGATTTTAGGATGTGCTGCAGGTGGTGTGCGTCACTTAGGTGTGACTCGCCACCAACCTGCACGCTTGACTTATGATCTCACTTTTTAGTGAAAACATTTGTCTCTTCTAGCTTGCTTGGGCGAGTACTCGCTTCGCTTTTGTCGAGAAACTAGTGTGCAGTCACATCACCTTGGCGACGAACGATCACGACGACTTTACTGGGGCCGCCGTTTTCATGTATCACCTTGCCAATTGCTTCAGTCAGGTGATCATTTGCGTCAGTAATTTTTCCTTCGCCCTTTAACTTGGTGTCTTCGGTATTCAATAGTTTACCGACCCAGCTTGGATGCTCAGCCATGGAGTGGGTTTTGACTGATTTAACGCCTAAATCACTTAGGGCGTCTGTTACTTTTTTTATGCGTGCCTCAGCGAGTGCTCGCTCAGCCTTGCCTAGTTTCAGCCCTTTAGTCTGGGGATAGTCCAAATCAGACCAGCCGGCGACTATAGCCGATGAAATTGTAGCGTTGTTCCTAACTGCAGTGACGATTGCCGCGAGGTTGTTCTTTTCACTCTGTGAGAGTTCAGAACTACCTGGAGCAAATGACACAGCGGCCGTATCCTTGCCTAAAATTTCGTAAGTTTTAACTTTCAGATCTTGCAATGTAACATCAGCGACTGGCTCTGCTGCAGCCACATGCGTAGCCATTAAACTAGTGATTGCAGTCAGTGCCGCCGTAAACGTCATGTTAATGATGGAAAATTTCATATGATCTCCTTCGTAAATGACCCGATGTTGTCCTCGCTGCTGATTTATGGGTTTAATTCACATGATGTAGTTCAGTCCGCCAGTGAACGCTAATTGACTAAGAGCTACACTTGAATCCATGATGTTGCGGTAACGAATCTCACCGACCGCATCCATAGATCTGTCAAAGCGATACGAAACGCCTCCGCCATAGTCCAAACCAAATTTACCGACGGCATCTCTATAGCTAGATTCGAGTGGTTTAGTTTGATTGGCTTTCTCTCTGATCTCGAAGCGGTGAGCAGCAGCGCCGGCAACCAAATATGGACGAAACGATTGGGTGACATTCGTGAAGATGTATTTAAGATCTAATGCTGCTGATAGATCACTCGCACGCACTGTAGTTTCAGCAATTGTCCCGGTTGATTTGTCCCAGTAGTCAAGCGCGCCGCCAGCGAGAAGATTGTCGCCGACTGCATAATCTGTGTAGACCCCGTAAGTCACAACGGGATCGCCAAGCTGTTCTACTTTCGACATACCAACTCGGACACCAGCCTGATTGGGTGCCTGATGAACGACAGCGTGCGCTCTGGTGCTGCTAGTCGTGCTATCACTCTGAGCCACGGCGGTGGTGCTGGCGATTAAGCTACAAAGAATTACCGGATAGATTTTCATTTGGAACTCCTTCCTATTTGAACAGGGAAACCTATCGCGATCTTTGCATCAATCGTGCCAGTCGAGCCGGTTGAGATTTTTTCTCAGCGATTGGCATGTTTGATGCAGTTTCAAAAATGCATTAGGACTCACTGAAAATTTCTGCAGTGGGTTTCTATCGGACATTTAATGCCATCATTTATGGGGACGTTATGAATTGGGAGCAAATCCAAGGCCAATGGAAGGACCTGAAAGGTCAAGCGCGAGTTGTGTGGGCTAAGTTGACTGATGATGATCTTGAAAATATTGCGGGTAAAAAAGATCAGCTAGTTGGTAAGTTACAAGAGCATTACGGCGATAATAAAGACAAGGCTGAAAAGGCCGTGGATGAGTTCAGTAAAAAACTGAAACTCAAACATTAATCGGATAAGTTTTTTTAGTAGCAGTCAGCTTCCGATAGCAGCGTGGTGTCTGCTGTCGGAAGCTTATTATTTTTTCTGGTGGATTGTATCGAGCTGACTTCACTTGTAGTCAGCGGCATCCATCTTTGCAGCGACTAATTATTGTGACTTGGCGCTGCGGCGATAAATGCAGCGCGCAGGCTCGTCAAGCGATCGGCTACTTCGGTGAGAGTGTGATTCATAATGTCGAGTTCCCAGGTGTCACCTTTGAGGTGGTTGCACAGGTCTCGCACCCAGCGAGCCAGGTCGTCGATATAGCGACCTGGGTCGTCTCCCATTGTGTCGTCGTATATTTTCACCAGGGCATCGATCCAAGCAGCTTCGTCGCGGCCCAGTAAGTTGACCAATTGATTGAGACGGGTCCCCGAGTCGGCCTCTTGCCAGTCACCGGCAATACGGAAGGGGAAATTCGTGCGGTCACTGCGATGCAGCCAGATCTTCGCTCGGGTGCCTACATTCACCACGACGAAATCCGCAGGGTCAGCGCCATGGAAACCATCTGGCCGTTTCCACACGACGTGCATGCAAAACCTCCGTCTTATTCATTTCCTAATCGCCACCAGTTGACGATGGTAACACACTATTATTCTTACTACTAGTTAATAAACCCGGGGTCGGCGCGAGCGCCTCTTTTGTGGCCTTGCGCAGGCTCCGTCGAAAAGGTAACTTCCACTCGCCCGTCAAGCATAGGTAGGAGGAGTGTCTCATGGGGTTACCCCTAACTGGTTGTCATAGCTATGAGCATTACGTCAGCGATTTAGCGCGCGCAGAGGCGTTTTATACGAAGTCGCTCGGATTTAAGCGCATTGGCGTGAGCACTCCGGCAGCGGAGACCCAAAATGGGATGCGCAGGTTGGTGATGGCGGGAGGCCCGAAGATTCACGTGATCCTGACGCAGCCTTTGACGGATTGGTCTGTCGCAGCGGGCTACTTGCGTCTGCACCCAGAGGGCATTGGCTTCCTCAATTTCCGCGTCAGCAGCTTAGATAAGGCCGTGGCCTTTCTAAAACCGCGCCGTGCTACCTTCCTTTATGAGCCGCAACTCACCCGCGATGATCACGGCGAGATCGCGCAAATTGCCATGGCGACCGCTTTGGATGACGTGAACTATCGTCTGATTGACGACAGCCGTTATGACGGTTTCGGTCCCAGCTTTCAAATGGAGCAAAAGGCGGGCAGCTACGTATCGCCGCTCGGTTTTACCGATATTGACCACTTCACGGCTAATGTCCGTTCGCTGCAGCCACTGACGTCGTTTTATCGCGATGTTTTGGGCTTTGAGAAGTTCTGGGAGATTGAATTCCATACCAACGATGTGAACCCGAATCTGCCAGTTGGCAGTGGCCTTTACTCGGAAGTTTTCTGGCACCCTGCATCCGGCATTAAGTTCGCCAACAACGAGCCTATCGCGCCATTTTTCCGTAATAGTCAGATTGACATCTATTGCCGAGACAACCATGGCTCGGGCGTGCAGCACGTCGCACTCCTCTGTCCGAATATTTTAAAGTCCATGGATCAGCTACAGTCCCAGGGCTGCAAGTTCTTGGCCGCCGGCGACAGTTATTACGAGCGGGTGCCGGACCGTCTGAAGAAAAGTGGGTTTAAAGGTAACATCCGCGAAGATATGAAGGCGCTGGCGAGCAAAGACATCCTTATCGACGGCAGCGAGAAGGGCTACTTACTGCAGATTTTCTCGCACGAGTTGTCGCGCCAATTTGGTGACCGTAAGGCCGGCCCGCTGTTTTTCGAAGTGATTCAGCGCGAAGGTGACGAGGGCTTTGGTGGGGGTAACTTCCGCGCCTTGTTTGAGACGATTGAAGTCGATCAGATCGCCATGCATAAAGTCGCTGCGCAGCTGCCGCTCGAGACAATTTAAAATCGGGTCCATTATTAAGTGTAATTTGTTTAGATTGGTATTGGGACTCGCCTTCCTTATGGGGGCGGGTATCGAGTGTCGAGCTGATGCTGGGGCGATTCTTCCCGTTAATAGCCTGTACGAGGATAGCAGTGCTGGTGTGCGCCTGCGCCTCCCTTTCGCAGTAGCCAAATCAAAGACACCGCAGCAGGCTCAAAATCTAATCATGAGTGGCACGGGGCTGTCGATTCCCGCCGAAGCAGTGGTGACGAGTGCTCTCTATAGTGAACAGGGCGTTCCTTATCTGCTGATTTGGCGCTTTAAGTCTGATGTGACCCCGACGCTCGGAGACATAGCTCGCATGGCAGCATTGCTGCGCACCAGTGAGGGGGCGGGGCAGGGTAGGGCTGGCGGTCTGCAAGACTGGCAATTTGATCAGAGCAAGCTGCGCGGGGTGGCGACACTGACGCTGCCTAAGGCCCAGCTACAGGCGCGAATCATGTTGCAACTGGTCAGCGATGGGGCGGTATTCGTTGCCTACTACTATGTCGACAAACGTGATGCTCAGGCATTCGATAGGGTGATCGACGGACTCACGCTGACCTCGGCAAAAATACTGCGGCCGTTAGCAGTGGGTAGTAAGCGCCGAGAGTTGTGGCGTGACTTGGCGATAGCGTTGTCGATTCTGCTCATTGTTGGCGGTTTTACAACCTGGTACAAGCTTAGGCGCCGGCCTTCTTAGACTGATCTTTGAGTCCTGCGAGGTAGGACCTGCCGACGGTCTTCTGACGCTCTCGCACCACAACCTTACTCTGCGCTATGATAGAGGCCTTAGTTAAAGGTTTTCTGTCTATGTAAGGATACCGGGATGATCCGCCTTTTGGTCAAGGTTAGTCTCACTCTACTCGTTGTTTTAGCTGTCGCTGCTGCCGGACTCATTGTGCACCTGAGTCACTGGCAAGAGACGAAGGTGACGCTTCCGAGCGAAGTGATTGTCGAGTTTAAGGGCGGCACTGGCCTCAGTGCGTTGGCGCATAGGCTCGCTGCTTCTGGCGTTATCAACAATGCCAATTTTTTTAGTCTGATGGTTCGTATTGGTGGCGACTACAAGAAGTACCAGGCAGGTACCTACCGATTTGTTGGTGATGTGGCACCTGTCGACGTAGAAACTAGCCTGATCCAAGGCACCGTGTATAACCGGATCGTGGCGCAAATTGCCATTCCTGAGGGCTTTCGTATCCGGGAAGTAATCGAACGTCTGGCTGCACATGGCATTGGTCATATTGTCGAGATCACAAATTTGAGTAAAGATCCGAACTTTCTCGCGGAACTGAATATCAAAGCGACCAATCTCGAGGGCTACCTGTACCCGGCGACCTACACCTTTCATAAATTACCTACGGCACGTGAAGCTTTAGGTACGATGGTTAAAACTTTTTGGCAGAATCTACCAGTGGACTACGAAAGCCAAGTTAAAGCCAAGGGTTTGAGCATCAATGATGCGGTCATTTTCGCCTCTCTTATCGAGTCCGAAACGCGCATGGATGATGAGAGGCCGCTTGTCTCTGAGGTAATCTGGCGGCGTTTGAACGATAAGGCACCGCTTGGCATCGATGCGGCCTTGATCTACGGTATCCCTGACTACTCGGGCGATGTGACTTGGGCTAATCTGGCAGATAAGAAGAATCTTTATAATACTCGCATCTATCCTGGCCTACCGCCGACAGCCATCGGGGCTCCCAGTCGCAAGTCGCTGGAAGCAGTGCTAACTCCAACGAATTTAGGCTACTATTATTATGTGCTAACACCGGGTCAGATGCGGCATCATTTTTCCAAAACGTTGTCAGAGCATAATCTCAACGTAAAGAAATTAGTGAATGCGTCGAAACGGGAGAACGCCCAAGACAAGGGCAAGAACTAGGGCTGGCTCAGCAGTAATCATTTTTGTTTGTTGAAGAGGAGAGAAGGTCAATGGCGCAGAAAAAATCGGGCACTCAGTCTAAAGGCGCTCCTCGCACAAGAAAAACCTCAGTCACGGACGCTAGCATTGGCAGTGCCGAAGATCGCTTGGGTCAACGCGTGCCAATCCAGTTGCTCGTCGACTACAAGGCTGACGGCAGCTATCTTTTCGACTTCTGCCGTGACCTTGGCACTGGCGGAGTGTTTATCCAAACGGCTAAATCCTTGCCTACCGGGTCTGACATTGATTTAACCTTCACGATTCCCGATAGCAAAGAGACTTTGAATGCTAAAGGCACCGTGATTTGGGTGCAGGCCGCTGTGACTGGGCGTAAAGATTTGGTGCCTGGTATGGGTGTTCAATTTGCTGAGTTCTCCAATGAACAGCGTCGCGTGCTTGAGGGTTTCGTTGAGCGCTATCATGGTGAGCGTTTAGTGACCACAAGCGCTGGTAACCGCTCCGACAAGCAGGCAGTGTAAGAGGCTTTCTTTGAGCGGCCTCATACTGCTTTAACTGGGGATCTATGACTACCGCCGAACATAGCAGTGATGCTCAGGCCCCCCGCCGTGAGCTCCTGCTCGTCTTAATTCTGGCAGGCGTGCAGTTTTCTCACATTATGGATTTTGTCATCATGATGCCGCTGGGCCCGCAGCTGATGCGGGTTTTCGGTATCGCCCCGAAACAATTTGGACTCGTGGTATCGGTATACACTTTAAGTGCGAGCGTAAGCTGTTTTCTCGCCGCACTGTTTATGGACCGATTTGATCGCAAAAGGGTTCTGGTAAGCATTTACGCGGGCTTGGTGATCGGTACTTTTTTGTGTGGACTGGCACCAACGTTCTCGGCACTCGTCGCTGCTAGAGTTGTGACAGGGATATTCGGCGGTCTGCTGCAAGCAGTCATTTTGTCGATTATAGGTGATGTCGTGCATCCTAGTCGTCGCGGCCAAGCCACAGGTATGGTGATGGCCGCTTTTGCTGTGGCCTCGGTCGTGGGGGTGCCGATTGGTTTAAGTATTGCCAATCATTTCGGTTGGCAGATGACCTTCATTTTGCTTGCTGTCGTCAGCGCTCTCAATTTTATTCTCGCCGTTCGTTTTTTACCCCCGATACGTGAGCATTTAGCGCGACCTCAGGTTGCGGCGGGAGTCTTGACGGACATGGTGAGGCTTCTCAGTTTGCGCGCGACCTGTGTTAGCGCTTTTCTAGTGACAGTCGTTGGGATCACGGAGGGTGATCTGCCGACGGTTTATATGTTCGCGGGTGTGGCTTCTTTTTTTATCTCGCCGACTATCGGACGCTTGTCTGACCGCTGGGGTGCACGACGCATTTTTGTGAGTTCATCTATCGTGGCCATTCCTGCAATTATTTTGTTTAGTCTCCTTAAGCAGGCGAGTTTAGTTATGGCGATCAGTTTGAATACACTTGTGGCCGCGGTCGGTGCAGCCCGCATGACCCCGTCGCTCACCCTCATAAATAGCAGCGTGACCTCAGAGCGGCGTGGACGCTTTATGACTCTGATCGCATCAGTACAGCAGCTGTTCGCTGCAGTAGCCTCGTACGGCGGGGGTATGATCCTTGGGGAGGGGTCGGCTGGGCTGGATCGCTTTCCGGTACTTGGTGCCATCGTTGCGGCCTCCATGTTGCTCTCATCACTGCTGAGTTTTTTGATCAAACCGGTGGCCTAGGGTGTTGAAATGGCCTCCCAGGAGCTGGCCAGTATAGCCGTTGGTTTAACGACTAAACAGCAACTTTTTACTGCATGTAAATAAATGATTTTATTGTTTTTTTGATTGATTTGCCACCCCCGTTGGGACCATGTCTCGCCTGAGTGATGGCCGTTTTCTTGCTTGCGCCTTGCCTATAGAAACAGCTATAGGCAGGGCGAATTTAGCGAGGATACTAGCTTTATGAAAAAAATGGCATTGAGCTGTCTGGTTCTGGTGACGACGTTCGGTTGTTCTGTGAAAGATGACATGGATTCCATGCATGACAGCACGGTCGAAATGAACGCGACGACGCAAGAGATGCTCGACGCTACCGGCCGTATGGAACGCAAGACTGCTGAAATGCAGCAGACCACTGCAGCCATGGCCAAGACTACAGATAAAATGGCTGAAGATATGCAGATGATGCTCAAGACCACAAAGGGCATGGCTGCGACTACTGAAGCTCTGAACACTACCTCAACGAATACCTACCAAGATTTGCGGCATGGTAATTCCGCTGATATGCGTCTTACTGCACTTGAGAAGATGAAAGCTGCGGGCAGTCAGGCAGAAAAAATAACCTACGCCGCGCATTTTGTTCGCGCCTTTGATTTCCAACTGTGGAAGGCGCAAGGTCTCGATGACGATGCGAAGCTGCAAGAACAGCGTCTTGATGCCGTCAATGAGTTCATGCGCATCGTTAAAGGGATCTGCATGGAGTTGGGGAGTAAGCTGACGACATCGCCACTGTCGAATGATTTGCGGATGCAGGATCTCTATGCGCTTGCCACGGTTTTACATATGGTCGACACTTCGGATCCGAAAGTGCTGAATTATGTCGGCGACGGGGTTCAGCAGCTTCTCCTTGTCGGTCTTCGTAACAAGCGCGCGGTAGATGCAGGGACTATTCGTATCGAGGATTTGCCCGCTTATCAACAGAGCGTGCTCGGTTTCGAAAAATACGCGATTTTCATGCTAAAGCTGCGCCAGAATTTCATAGCGGCCATGGCAGTCAGCGAAATTTCTGAGAAAGAGATTGGTGAGCCTAGTACGCTCAACCGTCTAAAAATGTTGGTGCTACCCTGGAATAGCCACACGGAAGCCCACAACCTGGTACGGCTAAAATTCTTTGTCGATTTTTTCGATGAGGTATTGGAAACACAGTCGATGCTGCGCGAACTTGGCCATGACGGCCGCCTCGATGGGAAGTTACTCCGCGTGCTGAAAAATCTTCGGATCGAAGAAGTGTCCGTTGAGAGCACTACCCGGAGTCAGAAGCTAGACGCGCTGCGTGACCGGGTCCAGAAGATTGTATCGGTTGATTAGTCGGGCGATAGAGCGGCCATTTTGCTCGCATTAAAGTAGTGCCCAAGGTATTCCGAAGCGCCTCAGGTGAATTCCGATTTTCCCGAGGCTTTGGTACATGAACTTGGTCATTCGGCAAATATGCCTACTATTGTTGGCGTCCTTCGCTACCATGCTGCATGGCTGCAAAACAGTCGCCCTTTCCGGGGCGGTCAAGGGCGACGGTAAGGTCAATGCCGTAAGTCGGCAATCTGGTGAGCAACTAGGGTCAATAGGTGTCACGCCAGACCACAGCCTCCAAACTCTAGGGGAGTCTAAGCTGGGGGTTCCTACGCTTGGCGTGCCCACCCTCGGTACCCGGGCCATTACCACGCCAGTATTC
>JAPLFY010000145.1 GCA_026390435.1 Pseudomonadota bacterium | reverse complement strand
ACCGGGCGCAGCTCTGTGTACAAATGGCCCTTTTTAAGCTCTGACGAGTACATCCGCGAGCCATAATACAGAGCCCGTTTAGCCAGGGCATCGTGTGACGCCATCTGCATTTCGATATCAAGCAGAGTACCGTCGGCCAGTCTGGCGTGGATATCAAGTACTGTGCCTTTGTCTCCGACCAGAATTTTTGGGATGTCAGGGTTTAAGACCTCGACCGTAGTGATCTTACTTTGGGGTTTTAATATTTCATTTAGTAGACCGATCAGTGCGCCGCGCCCACGCTTGCGCGCAAAAAGCATCTTGAAAACAACGTCTAAAGTGGGTCTTAGCAGCGGATATTTTACCTTCACCGTGATGATCCTACGCAGATTAGCGAGCGTGAATGCCCGTGACTGCACAGAGACTCAAACAAGTGAAGACTAAAGTCGACGGACACGGTGGCGGCGAGCGGAGATGTCAGTCGCTGACCGGCGCTGGTGCAGCGCGTGCGAATCGTAACCCATGATATTAGAGAGTTGCCGGGAGTGCCTGACCCCAAGTTCCAAAACGCAAAAAGCAACACTGTGTGTTGCTTTTTACTAGCGATATCAGAGACTCACAACCACCCTACCCATCCCCAACCCATCTCTAGGCAGCGACACACAGGGCTGTAGTCGTGCTTCAAGCTGGGGTTTCAGCCTCAGCTTTTGCCTTTGGTTTCAGCACTTTAACTTTACCTGCGGCTTGCAGAGCCTTGGTTTTTTCTTCGCCGTGGACGAGGCCACCGCAGCGTTTGTGCACTGCAAAACGGCCATTACGACGCTTCACAAAAGTATAATCACTGGCTTTCTTGATCGCCACCGGGGTATCCTCCTGCCCTGAACATGGGATAAAAACGATTGTCTTACTTATCCCTTGAGTCGGCATCCGTCAATCATCCGTAACTATAAGTGGAGGTCGCCGTGTCTGAAGCAGTCGCCGCCAAGCAACACGTCACCGAGAATCCCCTTAACGTCCTGATTTTTAATATCGCCCTACCCGCTCTGATCCTCTTTAAACTTAGCGGTCCGAACCGCCTCGGTCCGATGGGTGCCCTGGCCTTGGGAGTTTTCTTCCCTCTTGCCTTCGGACTTTACGACTTTTACCTCCGGCGTAAAGCTAACCCCATTTCGATCTTGGGCTTCGTCAGCATCTTGGCCACAGGCAGTTTTGGCCTGATGCAGCTGGACAGCAAGTGGTTTGCCATCAAAGAGGCAGTGATCCCCTCACTCATGGGCGTAGCTGTCCTGGCATCGCTGCGCACCAAATCGCCGCTGGTTCGGACGCTGCTTTATAATGAGAAAATGATGGACGTGGCCCGCGTTGACCAAGAGCTGGCTGCGCGCGGCAATACTGAACATTTTAATAAGCTCCTGGTAAACACAACCTGGCTTTTAGCCTGCTCCTTCTTACTAAGCGCAGTGTTAAATTACGTCTTAGCAAAAATTATCATTAACAGCCCCACGGGCTCGGTTGAATTCAATCAGGAGCTCGGTCGGATGACTGCTGTGAGTTACCCAGCCGTAGTCTTGCCGTGTATGGTCATTACGATGTTTGCTCTATGGCGACTCCTGGCCGGGATCAAGAAACTTACCGATCTTGATCTCGACACAGTCTTTAAGAGCAAACCAGAAAAAGTTACTGCCAAACCAGACTGAGATAGCCACTCCACAGCGTCAGAGTGCGCTCTCTTTGGGGGGCTAAAGCCCAAGCTGCAACGGTGCGAGCCACTTTCTCAGGTCCGTCTAAGGCGGTTGCAGATAGCAATTTCGGAGCACCTGAGCGAGCGCCGGCATGCTTCAAGCATTGGGCAATTTGGCTCGGACGCTTTAGACAATCTGATAAACTAAAGCCCTTATCCTTGTAGCGGAGGACTGGATAGAGTTTTTCTTTATCGAAGCCAGCCAACTCTTTCGCCGACCGCAGCGCTGCGTCCGCACCACCAATCTCGTCCACCAGCCCGATGTCTTTGCCTTGAAGCCCGGTGTATACGCGCCCTTGGGCGATGGCTTCCACCTTTTCGATTGGCATGTTGCGACCTTCGGCCACCTTTTGGATGAAGGTTTTGTATACGGCGGCAATATTCTTCTCGAGGAGAGCTTTGTCCTCGGCGGTTGCTTTTGATCCCAGATCAAGAAGTTGCTTCCGATCGCTGGAACTGATCATGTGAAAGCTGACTCCCCATTTATCCTCGAAGCCCTCGGCGCTTGGTAGCATACCGATGACCCCGATCGATCCTGTGATGGTGGTTGGCTCCGCAAAAATACGCTTTGCAGGTGCTGCGATGTAGTAGCCACCAGAAGCGGCGTAAGCCCCCATCGACACCACTAATGGTTTCGCGTTAGCCAGAATCTTCACGTCGTTCCAGATCATGTCGGAGGCGACTGCTGATCCACCTGGACTGGAGATACGTAACACGACCGCTTTGACTTCAGGATTCTCCAACGCCCAGCGTAGCTGACGGCGCATGTCGTCGGGATTGATTCCTTCGTCGTCAGAGGTTGGGCCGGCAGAGCGTGAGGTGAGGTTGATTTGCCCTATGGCGTCGATAAGCGCGATACCGCCCTTATTGGTCACCTGTTCTTGCTTATGTTTATCGTGTTTAGTCGCAGCGAGATAATCTTCAATCTCAACTGCATCGGCTATCTCTTGTTCGACTTTGGGCTGCCCAGGTTTGGTCGCGGGCGCTTCATAGTCTTCGTCGTCTGGTTTTTGTGGCGTATAGCCGACATTATCGACAATCCCTACTTTAACAGCTTCCTCGGTGGTGAAGAACGATTTTTTATACCATCCCCGCACCGTAGATTCGTCCTTGCCGCGGCCGTTAGATACTGCGGCTACGATATGATCTAGCAGGCTTTTCTGCATGCTATTATATTCTTCTAAGGTGGGCTCGCTTGGCTTGTTTTGGATGAAAGGCTCAAATGCCGATTTGTACTTGCCGGCCCGCACCACATCGATGGAAACGCCGAGTTTCTTTAAGGCATCGCCAAAATAAATGAGCTGAAAGGTTGGTCCGGGCAAAGCCACTTCGCCCGTGGGATTAAGGGTGATATTCGTGCCCGCACTAGCGATATAGTAATTCCAGTCGGATATATCAGCCATGAAAACACGTACTGGTTTGCCGCTGGCCTCACGGTAGTCGGCGATCGCTTTACGCAG
Organism: Pseudomonadota bacterium; assembly: GCA_026390435.1. Classification (GTDB taxonomy): domain Bacteria; phylum Bdellovibrionota_B; class Oligoflexia; order Oligoflexales; family CAIYRB01; genus CAIYRB01. The sequence continues at coordinate 7,805 of JAPLFY010000145.1, read as the reverse complement.
TGATGCATATTCTGCAGCAGAGGCACTTACCGGCATCACGTTGATGATAAGTTCTTTGATCCGGTCGTCTTTAGCAGCGCGCTTGAGTGCCAGCCTTAATTTCGGCAGATATACTTCGTGCTCGCTGCCCATAAATTTAGCGAAAATCAGTTGCGAGAAACTGGGCTCCTCTTCGGACACCTTGCCGGAAAGCTCCAGCCAAAGAGCCGAGGGCTCCGTCGAACTTAGGCTCGTCAGTGGAGACTCGATCTCCATATTGCTGCCCTTACTAATCAGCAGGATGGTGCCAACCCAGCCGAGGGTGACTAGCACACCGACAAAAATAAAATAATTGCGGATAAAACGGAGGATACCGAAAAAAATCCGGCTGAAGATATTCGTATGCTGCGGCGCCATAAACTTACGACTCCCACGGGAAATTAGAATGCGTACAACTCATTCTAATCATCGCGGTACTAAAACACAGTATAAATTGGCGCCTTGGGTGGCTTTAACGGTCAAGGACCCGGTTAATTCGGGGTGAGCTTGAGCTCAAAGCCAGGAGCCTGAATGCTATCGCTCTTATCAGCATCCGACTCTGTCACCGTGTTTTGCCAGTTTACATAGATATCGAGCCGACGATCCTGAGCCTTAGCGACCGTAAATGGCACAGAATACGTTAGGGTTGGATTCTCTAAGGCTATTGATAGATCGCTGCGGTAGCGTCCTGCTCCAGTGACGGTGCTCGAAAATGTGACCGCGATGCTGTTAAACGTGGTGCCTACGTCGGTGCTCATATCGTACGTAGTAATGATCTGAGGCCGGTTGATGATACGCAGGTCTTTCGCATCGCCACTATAAGCTACCACCGAGGTTCCATCAGCCTTAGTTAAGCTGACTGTTTCTAAGCTGTATTGCTGATAGATCGGGTCGTTGTTGCCCGTAGCCCCATCTGGGATGGTCGGCATGCCATTCATTCCGATGTTTAATTTTGTGACAATCGAGGAGGCAGAAGTTAAGGCTGAGCATCCAGTAATCCCAATCACAACGAAACCCAGTCCGAGCAGGGTAAATTTCCCTTTTTGGTGACGGCGAGTTGTCATATTGATATCACTTTACTGGTTATGGTTAGCTGCTGCTTTTGCTCACTCATGAATAGAGAATCTAAATACTTTCGCCTGGTAAGTATCCACACCTGGAGCCGTTTCATAATTAATCGCAGCCAATGATTGTTTTACGTCCGGTACTGCTTGAATAAATCTAACCAACTGTGGGGCACCAAACGGCAGCGTATCTAGGCGAATCACGGTGCCATCGCCGCTTACCAGCTGGACCAGGGGACGCCCTTGTTTATCGGGACGAGTGAGAATTCCTGTCTCACTCAGAAACCGGTTCAGCTTCTGCGGGGTTAAAAACGGCTGAGGAGCTAGAATCAGGCGGTCTGTGCGCATCGACCTCGGACTAGGATGCAAATCTTTACCCAGCCAAGCCACGTTGTCCCCAGTGATCGCCCAGGCATCTAGATTCAAAGGCAGTCGGATTGAGAAATTGCCATCACTAGATGCCAACACCGCCGTGAGAAAGGCCTCTTCTGGCTCGAGCACGGGAGCGGCTAACCAAATATCGACACGGCTGCCAACTAGATTGACCTTAGGTAAAGCGCTTCGGGCAAAAAAGCGCATCAAATGATCGTTGAATCGCCCTTGGAACTCGCGCTTGCCATAGTTAGTGACTTTATCAATGACTCGTACCTGATAGCTTCGCTCGTATTCGCAGCCAAGCACCGGATGTAGCGCATTTTCCCGCGCAATATTTAAACAATGGTTCGCATCGCGGTGTACGGCTGGATCTTCCGGATTCTGCAACAGCCCGTTAATACAACCGCTTAGCAGTAGTATTGCGGTCACTCCAAAAAATGTTCGAAGTTTCATTTGCATGCAGCATCTCCTGAGAGGGAGATCGGCAAAAATTGCCCGCATGTTTAGCCCTGATCCGAACGGTAAAGGGATGGTGCTTTGGTATTGATATTGTTCTTTTTTATTTAGAAACGGATGGTTATAGTTCTAAAATTCAATCATGATTATTATTGGGACGGTACTTACATGGCCTCTGACGCTTTCAACCTGAGACGCGTGTCCCTGTATTCAGTTCTAACATTCTGCCTAGTCTACATGGCTTACCTACCTGAACTCTTCGTCGTAAATTCGGTGCGGACAAAGGCAGAACAGATTGCGCAAGATGCTGCCAGTGGTGCCGCAAAGCGCATCAAAAGCCTGACTGATGCAAACGATCTTGGCGGCATCATGGGCATGGTGGATGCCTTCGCCGGCGGTGGCGGTGGGATCTCGGGATTAGCGAGCAAAACGATTGGCGAGGCAATACTGAAGCCCTTTCCTGCTCGCATCAGTTTCGATGCGCCGCAGATCTTACATTGGGCTGTCTTCGGATTGCTCTTAGTAGCCGCGATCCAAATTTGGTCGTTAATCGTCGTCAAGGAGCTAAGGAGTGGGCTGTATCAGCAACTCGCCTGTGTTTTAGGCACTCCACTAATTGTTACCGTGTGTCTATTGTTCGCACAATTTCTGACCCTAAGATCCTGGGACTGGGCGGATCACTGGAATACTGTTCTGTACGGAACAACCACCACGCTAATCGTCCTAAGCGCTATCAACCTCCGCCCCGTGCAGCCACTCCTAGCCGGAATGCTCGGACTTTGCATCTACACAGGGCTGGGTGTGATCCGCGATGGCTACGTCCCTGGGTACCACCATGCGACTTTGGAGAGTGCTCGCCTATTTGGGGATGTCAAAGCCAACGTGATCGACCCAAAGTTGGCCGAATTAAGTGAATTAGCCATTGTCGGGCCGATAATCTCAGATTTTGTAAATCAAGCTTGGAACAACCCAGACTTTGCTGCCGAGGTGAGCCTAATTAAAGCCCAGAGCAGCAGAGCAGCAGAGAGCCTGCGCATGGTCGGCACAGCCGAAGTAGTAAGCGGCTGGCTCGAAGCATTTGCCATTAGTTTAGTGACGGCGATGGCCATTTCGGGATTGATAAAAGATTAAGCGGATACTCCAAGCCCAAGCTAAGGGGCATGCACTATCCGCTTCATCATCAAGATTGCTGAAGGCCCCGTCCGATCAGATTTTCCACGAGGCCTCAATCGCCTCCAGCGTCTGACCCTTGGTCTCTGGCAGCATCTTCCAAACAAAAATAAAGGAAAGTAGGCTGCAGGCCGCATACATCCAAAAGGTCGCTCCCGGACCGACACTTGGGCTATCGTTCAGCATGGGAAAGGTCTGCGCCACCAAGAAACAGGATACCCAGTTGCTAAAGGTAGCGATGGACATAGCTCGTCCGCGCACCTGAGCCGGGAAAATCTCCGAGCAGAAGAGCCACGAGATCGGGCCCATTGCCATCGCAAATGCGCCGATAAATGCGATCACGCCAATAAGAAGCCCGCTACCACCCTGGCCGCTGTAGAGCATCCAACCCATCCACGCCAAGGCGACAGCCTGCACCGCAGTGCCGATGAGTAGCAGTGGGCGACGCCCGGCTTTGTCTACGAATGCAATCGCCACTAGGGTGAAAAGTAAATTAACCAAGCCCACCCAAGCCGAGCCGCTAAAAGCACTAGCTTGATCCGCTCCGGAAGCGGCAAAAATTTTGGTTGAATAATAAATGACGGCGTTGATGCCGCTTAACTGCGAAAAGATCATCAGCAGCACCGCTAAAAGCAGCGGGCGTCGATAGGCACGATTAAAAACATCAAAAAAGCGACCTTTGGTGCCCGCACCAGCCAGGACCTTCTGCACTTCGGCGATCTCACGATCCGCTTCAGCACGTCCGACCACTTGGCTCAAAATCGGCTTAGCCTCATGAACGCGGCCGACTTGGATTAACCATCGCGGACTTTCCGGCGCCTTCACCAAGAACAGCATGAGCAGAGCAGCTGGCGCCACTTCCGCCGCCAGCATCCACCGCCAACCAGTTTCCGTATTCCAAGCAGCATCACCAGCGCCTTGGATGCGCATGTTAATGAAGAGAGTTAAAAAAATTCCGGTCACGATGCCTAGTTGAAACAAAGTCCCGAGGCGGCCGCGCCATTTCTCAGGCGCCAATTCAGCGATGTAAATCGGGCAGACCATCGACGAGGCACCGATGCCGAGTCCGCTAATGAAGCGGGCGATAAAAAACTGGGTAAAAGTTTCCGGCAGCGCCGAGAATATGCCGGACACGGCAAACAGAAAGGCGCAAAGAAAGAGCGTCTTTTTACGTCCATAACGGTCACTCAAGGTGCCAGCAAACATAGCTCCTGGAATGCAGCCGAGGATGGCGCTGGCCGCCGCTAAGCCCTCTTGCATGGGGCCCAAGACGAAATGGGCTTTTAGAAACTGGTTCGCGCCGTTGACCACGGCAGTGTCGTAGCCGAACAAAAATCCGCCCAGGGCGGCTACACAGGTAGCTAGGAGTAGCGGGCCACGCAGGGTCCGGTTTTGGCTATCTTCGGAGGTCACTACTGTTCGATCAGCAGGATGGGCATAGGTATTCATGGTCTTACTTCTGGCCCCAATTCGAGTTAAATGATCTTTACCCCCGTCTTTTAACATTATGAGGCGGACATGAGAAAGTGGTTTTTCCGTCGCAGATTTTGATGCCAAAATGGCGCAAATTCTGGTCTTTTTAATACAATGATCACATCGCCGCTGCTATGGGCTGAAGCAGTGGGCCAACTTGCAGCCGAACGCGGTCAAGGAATTGAGTCTGGGAGACGATCCCCAAACTGGCTGATGCAAGATAAACCATCTTGATATGCGGCCCGTCGGTAGCGTCGTTCAGTTTTGAAGTCACTACTGCGCCCCACCACCAGGCTCCGTAGGTGTCTGTGTATTGGCACCACGTAATGTTGGCCACCTTTGCGATCCCATAAAACTGCGGCACCATTGGCAGCGCGGTTGTGCCGTGCGCCAAATTCGGGCGGCACTCAGTCAGTACCATTTTTGCTTCTGCTTCCGTCTCGGAGGCATCATCAAACACGCCAAATGTCATGATCTCCTGCATCCGCTCCTGGTCCCGCCCGAGAGACAAGGTGACAAAGTTCATCGGTGCGATGACAGGTACATTCGCCGTGATATCTGCGGGGGTTGGCGTAGCTTCGCAGTAATGAGTTCCGTCAGCCACCGTGACCACTTTTTCAAACGGCAGTTGGCAGGTCTTGGAATATCCGAAGATATCAAATAACTGATTATTCAATGTGGTTATGGTGAGTAGCCTGCCGTTGTATGTCTTATCACTCGCGTAGGTTATGACTCTCGCGGTTGGCGGCACATTCACCGCGTAGTAGCTCCCAACCTGCAGACTGCGGCTTACTGAGGAGGTATTCCCCGGCGTGTTACTCGGATCAATAGGCAGTGGTAAATCGATAGCTGTCTTCGGTAAATTCACTTCAGGAGCCTGAGTTGGGGGCGCCCCTGAGGGTACAACAGGACTTGCACCAAGCATTAGATCGGCGACAAAGTTAATACTCAGTACCGACTGCGACAGCCGCCCGTCGAGAGTGCGAGCACGCACTCGTAAGCTATATCCTTGACGGTGAATCAAGCGGCCAAAGTCATAGCTGTCTCCACCGAGACAGGGATGCCACTCAGGACTCAGCTCGCGGGCGCATTCAAAAGTAGCGCTAGCATCACTCGCGCGAAACTTCGCGACGAATGAACTCGCCTTGAGCGAAGTCGGAATCACCATCCCTTCGGCCAGTGATAGATCTAATGCACTGCCACCACTCGAGAGTTGGCGTGAATCCATTCCGGGGATACCTGCATTCCCAATAGAACCGACCGGTAGCGGACTTTCTAGGGCTTGCGCCGCCGAGGCGACCGGGTCATCCGCCGGCTGTGTTTGCTCCGATAGTCGGCGCCCCGAGCTGCCGCAAGACACCGTCAGCAGCCATAAGACCGCCAGACCATGGTGCTTTTTAAGACAGCCCTGCATAATGACCCGCCACGTTGTTTAATAACTATAGAATATTATATAATATATCATTAAAAATCAAGGACATTTTATAACATTCTATAGGATGCTGACGGAAAGAGCTGACTAACTAACCTTTGTTAGTGGGGATGCCGGCCCCGCAGCGGCAAGGCCCGGGAAGGATCCGCATGGGACCTGACGCCGAGGGGTGAGGTCTTTGGGCGTTCAAAAAAACCCCTCGATTCATGGCTCTCAAAACGCGTTCATTTTTAGGGGTTTTTCGGTCGATTTCTTGCGTTCACAAAGGGGATCTTTTTTGAACGGGGGGACTCGAGTGGTCACAGCAATTTGGGGCAGCTCGAAGTTGTCACGTGGTGACAGCTTGGCTCTTTTTGAGCCATCTACACGTCGCCTTCGATATGATCCCGACGTTACCCAGCTTTCCTATGAGCCGCGCCAGACGAATCGATTTTCGCCTTGCCACCGACCGCCACTAAAACACGCAAAATCAAGTCGGTCGATAGGTTGCCGATATTTTTATTGAGGATGCGGCTGATATTAGCTTGCGATGTACCCACACGAGTGGCCAGGGCTTCTTGTGTTAATTCAAGTCTCTTTGTTTGCTTACAGACCTCAATACACATGGCTACGCGAAAATTGGCAATTAAGACCTCTTCAGGCGATAATCCGGCGGCAGTAAAAAGCTCATCGCTACTCTTAAACCTTTTTGTTTTACCTGCCATCGCAAAACTCCTTTATTCTACGCTTCGCCAGTGCGATATCACTTAGTGGCGTTGACTGACTCTTCTTTTGGAAACAGTGTGGTACGAAGATATTCCCCTTCGTGACAAACACGTAAATGATACGAAACGTCCCCTGACGGTCACTAATCCTGATCTCGTGGCAGCCGGGCCAGATCGATGGCATAGGCCTTGATAAAGGCATGGAGAGCCTTTCTCCAAGCTCTAAGAAAGCGAACGCCTCCTTGGCTCGGAAAAGGACCGGCGATGGGAACCTTTTTAGTTCCTTAAGGGCAGCGGAATGAATGTCGATTGCCATAAATCCCCTTATAATCAATTATGCTAGATTCAGCATAATGATGCAAGCTAATTCATGTCCGGCTAGCAGTCGAAAAAGCGTTATTTTTATGCAACATGCAAGTTAAGAAGGGCGGATAAAGCTATCGGGCTGGTGCCAGTTTTTGCTCGTCGAATGCCCTGGGCAAGACGGTCAGTCCAGCTAGGGCCTGGGCATGGGCCAAAAAACTTGGCTACCATCCGCAGCAATGGGCTGAGTTGGCTCTCCAGGATTTTATAGTCGACCATTTTTTTATCCCGCCGAAAATTTAACGCAGTAGTTTTGATCTCTGGCGATCTGAGCGGTTATTTATTTTTTATCGACAAGGTCGGCCGCGATTCACGCTTAAAAACTCGTGGTACATAACTGTTGTCAGTGTCGTGTAACCGCAATTTATGTTTGCGTTGGAGCCGCCCTATGATGACTTTCCGCGAGCAGTTACTTCAGTTAATCGCCGAAGCTCAAAAAATACACCGGGAAGAAAAGTCCCTGACGATGCGGTCATTGCGAGTCATCGGTGACCTTGAGCTTCGCCGAGCTGCTCCTAGCTGCGGCATGTCGGTAGAAAAATTTGCGCGGCATATAGCCTTAACCAAAGATCAGTACCTAAAGAGATCGGCGGCATCTCGCACCCTTAGATTCATACCAGAAGCAAAGATTTTGCTCGAAGCAGGCGAGATCTCGCTGTCTCATTTGGCACTGATCTCGGCCAAGATCACGCGGGCTAATCGCAAGGTCGTGCTGGAAAATATCAGAGGTAAGAGCCTCAGGGAGGCTAA
>JAPLFY010000059.1 GCA_026390435.1 Pseudomonadota bacterium | reverse complement strand
CCCCACGTTTTGATGAACAGTCGTGGTGCTCATCCCAGATTCATTCCACAACCAATCGTAACGCCCTCGCCCAATCAGAGTCCACCCGCCGCCCTGGTCGCTCATATTGCAATAGACGGATAGTGCTGTAGATCCACCGTTTGGATAGATGGTGTAAATACCGTTGCCGATAGAATTACCGTTGTTGAGGATATCGAGGCAATGGCGATTTACGGTAAGGCCTTTTTGCAAGCCCGCCTGATAGTGAGACTGTACTTTGGCGGCGCTGAGCTGCGTGGTGTAGAGTGCGACTTCGTCTAAAGTGCCGTTGAAGTGGTTGGTGCTACCGTTCCCTCGCCCAATAGTCCAGTACTGGGTACCTGCGGTCCAGTGACTTAGATTTGCTGTTGAGGACGCTACCTGGGTCCCGTCGATGTATAAAATCATACCTGCAGAACCAATGGTGGCTACCACATGGTGCCAAGCGCCGTTATTATAAGCCTCAGGAGAGGTGATTGTGTCAGCCACAGTGCCATAGGTATAAAAAGACACAGTCCCGTTTGCATTCACTGTCAGCATCGGTGATACCCACCCGCTCGGTACATTTGACAGAGTTGCCAATCCGCCAGCAGTTGCGGCGCTGGTCTTAAACCAGGCCTCGATGGATATACTTGCTTGGGCATAACCGTTCGGCGCCGATACGTAACAGGTACTCCCGTTGAACGCTGCCGCAAAATTTGCGTTGTTTTGAATCGCCCCTGTCTGCTTTAGCGTACAGGTGCCGTTGTACGTCCCGGTGTTCCCAGCCAGCGAACTATCTGCCGCCGTAGTTCCTGATCCGTCCCCTAACCGCCAATACCCCATGCTGGGTCCCGGTGTTCCCAGCCAGCGAACTATCTGCCGCCGTAGTTCCTGATCCGTCCCCTAACCGCCAATACCCCATGCTGGGTGAATCTTTCATAATCACATTGCGATATGACGCATAGTTGGTCGGCTGTTTAGACCAAAACATAGTACCGAAGCCAAAACCCTGAGTTAACAGAGCTAGCATGATCACAACGCATGCCTTTGCTCCGCGCCTTAAAGGTGCGCTAGGCTCGGTGTCTGCATGTAGACGCATATTCTTCATAGCAAACTTTCAGTGTTCTTTGAGATAACAGCGATTACATGCCATTTATCCAAGTCACGTAGCCGTTTACTCCAACTTTCATGAGCGACAGAACCGTATGGGTACCACCCACCACAGTCACGGTATTCGAAGCACAAGCCGGAGCACAGTGCCATGCAGTAATACTAGAACCCGAAAGCACGTAGTTACCACCAGTAGCGTTGGTAAGAATCAGTGTGTAAGAAGCACCATCGATCATGTTGCTCAGGGTCAAAGTGCCAGCGGCAACACTGTTAGTCTGTATGTTACCACTGTTGAAATCGACGGTGGTAGAGGCAATGGTGGCGACTACGCTGGCGGCTTGGCCGTTGACTTGGAGTTTGGCTCCAGGAGTAACGCTGCCGATACCGACGTTGCCGTTAGTGCTGTTAATGACCACAAGGTCCGTGAAACTCGCTTGTCCCGTGGGTGCTGTTCCAGAAGGATGCGATGCAAACGCAATGTCTGTTCCAGTTGGAGAGAAAATTCGTGTACGAAATCTGCTGCTAGATGAATTGTAACCCAGGTCTAAACCGTAAAAGTTGCCGGTTCCAAACACCAGAAGACCGGGATTTAAGTTCGTTAAATCCGCAATATTTCCTGCGTTTGTTGACATATACTTGCTGGTATTAGCCGCAGCGGCTGGGCGCTGGTAGATCGCACCATTGACGTCGAGAGTTGACGCTGGAGCGGTTGTCCCAATCCCGACGTTGCCGCCCGTGGTAATGTTGAATGCCGGTGCTGTAAAAGCGCTGTCGGTAGCCTGACCTGCACCGATAGCAAACGTGTTGCTGTTATATACAGTACCCAACGACCAGACGAAATTGCCGTTGCGGGTTAGGTTAATATATTGCCCTGATGCGGGGGTCCGGGTCACTCGGATGAGGCCGTTGTAGCCATTGTCTGGCGCCTGGCCCGCGTCGTGAGCATGTATCGCTCCACTTGTTTCAAGTAAAGTAAGTGGGTTAGTAGTCCCTATCCCGACGTTGCCACCGGTAGTAATGCGCATTTTTTCTGTAACGTTACCCGAGTTCACGCGAGTATTAAAGGCAAGATCGAATCCAGTAAGACCCGCGGTAGCAGCTGTTTTTGCAGCATGGATAGCTGCACCCTGCGTTGAGGAGGTAGTCCGGGTGATGTTACCCCAGCACTCTAGACCGCCACCCACACCACGTCCGGCAGTGGTGGAGTCAGGTACAGCCAGGCCCGGAGTCAATGGGCTCGTAGTCGAAGCCTTGGTCCCCCCCCCGTCCCGC
>JAPLFY010000065.1 GCA_026390435.1 Pseudomonadota bacterium | reverse complement strand
ATAAAAAAGCCTCTAGGTCGCCGATTAGCGCGGCCTCCAAATCACTCTCCGAGTATTCATCTTTGAGGTCCAGGAATTCGAGGACTACTGGGTCCTTGATAGCAGCTTCGGCGGACACAGCATCTTGCGGTAACGGCTTTTGGGCCTTAGTCATCAGCGCCGCCCTGTCTTTCGCTAGCGTCACCCGCTCGTAGAAATTAGAGCCAACTTGACGATCGAGTTGACGAGCGGTCCAACCGTCGCGAATGGCTGATTCCTCGTAAAAAGCACGAGCAGCGTGATCCTTTACGGAAAGCAACCGAGTGTAATGGGACCAGCTAAGCGGAAAACATTGTCCAGACGACATCTGGATAATGTTTTTCATGAGGTAAAAAGCCCTGAAGTTATAGAGGTTCGATCTAGAAAAGCCCCTTCCAAATCGTCTGGTTAGATCAATGCTGAGGCGATCTATGATCCGTTCTCCATAAAGCTCTGATCGGCTCTTTCCTCGCTCTTCCAGCTCGATGATGCGGCGCCCAATCTCCCAGTAGGTCATGGTTATGAGTTGATTCGCGGTTTTGGCTATTTCGCGTCTAGCGGAGTCTATTTCCCGACCTATGTGATTCAAAACTTCTGCGTAGCTCTCGATTTCGTCATCAAAGGCGATGTGCTGCGCTTCAGCTTGCAAATAGGCTGCTTCTGGTCGCTGACGTGGCTTTTGTGCGGCTTTCTCTGGCAAAGCATCAAAACCAGCCTTCGTACAAAACTGACATGCGGCACCGGCGCGACTTACTACTGCGGGTTGCCAATCTTGATCCTTTGTTCTCGGTCGTTTACATTTTTGGTCATTTACGCAGTACTTAGGCATGGCTTTCCCCTCTTCGGCCATTTTTTTTGGGTCTCAGCCTTATGGACCTCTAAAGCACTCAAAGTGAGCTGGCCATATCTCGTGTCCCCCTCAGCCTATTGACGAACCTGGAAGACATCTTTCGAGGTACAGGTCGGAAATAAGCCAATTTGGCCAAATTGGAGCCATGAAATGGTCTTTCTATTTATTATGTTACAACCTCTGGAACGCTCGTTCCAGTCTTTGTACCATCATCTCTTGTTGAATGGCTTCTCCATATTTGTTAAAATATGTGTATAAGTCATTCGTAAAACTGAATTATCCATATAAGTAAAAAAATATGGGGAATTCAGTCACAAGGAATTGAAAGTGTCGGAAGAATCAATAATCCTCAAACGGCATAGCGCGGAAGAGGTACTCAAATCCCTAAGGGTATTTCGGACGATCGAGGCGGTACAGGCTGGCGTTTCTCAGTCGACGGTATCCCGGCTGTTGGCACAGGGGCGTCTTGTTAAACTCGACTATGGCATCTACCATCACGTCGACACAGAGATCGACGACGGTAAAATAGATTTTATCGTCGCGTGCCATCGGTTGGGCGACGACTCGGTGATCGGTGGGCTTTCAGCTCTATTTGAGTATGTGTTGATCCCTCAGGTTCCCCAACAGATATGGATACTCATACCACACGAAAATCGCGGGAAATTTGCAAATTATAGAATCATCCACACAAAAAATGATCTCAGCGTTGCTATTGAGGATCATCAGGACTATCGAATAGTAACGATTGAGCGAGCAATTGTGGAGGCGTTTAGATATGCCTCAAAAGTCGGGTATCAGACAGCGCTTGTAGCGGCAAGAAGAGCTCTTGCCGAAAAAAAGACAACCGAAGAAAAAATTTATCAGGCAGCAGTGAATCTCGGCCTTTGGAAGGTAATGATCCCACATTGGGAGGCAATTACAGTTTCATGAGTACCGTAAAAAATCCGCACGTTCAGGCTATCCAAGCGAAAATCAATAGAGTAGCTCAGGAACGTAGTGTCACGGCACCGCAAATGATGACCATGTTTCTCCTGGAACGAGCTGCAGTTCGCTTGATGGCTGACGATAAACTGCGCAGCAGCCTGATATTTAAGGGCGGGTATGTCGGGGTTAGAGTCTATAACTCTTCAAGGTACACGACTGATCTCGATGCAGTCATTCAGGGACTGCCGAGAGAAGAAGCGATTCAACGAATTAAAGAGGCCATGTCTGTAGATCTAGCGGACTCTGTCTGGTTTAAATTTGAGTCGATCGCAGACCTGAAAACACAAGGAGACTATGGCGGCATCGGCCTTGTTTTCCGCGGTGGTCTAGGTCAACCACCACCCAAGATCATCAAGGCACAACTGGTTAATATTGATATCGGTATTGGCGATCCTGTCACCCCAGCGCCTCGCACCATATCGACATCTTTTACAATTGGCGAGGGAAGCTTAACCTGGCAGGTCTATCCTGTCGAAACTATTCTAGCTGAAAAAATCCATGCGTTAGTGAAGTTGGGAAGTAGGAATTCGCGAGCCAAAGATGTTTACGACATCCATCTGTTTCTACCCACGGCCAATCTAACTGCGCTCCGCGAGGCCATTAAATCCACATTCGAATTCCGGGGCGACTCACTTCCACAGTCTATAGGCAATGAGTTGTCTTCGATAAATACTGGCGTTTTGAAGCGAGGATGGACAGCGGCAGTTGCTTCAATCAAGCAAGCTCCAGAGTTTGATGAGGCATTTGCTGTAGTGATCAATAATCTCAAATTATTTGATATCTAACACACCATAACCAACAACATCATTTGCCCTTCATGGAAAAATTTTAACGCCGTGTACGATCGCTACGATGCTGCCGCTCCAACTGATGTCAATCAGGCGTTTGATGCAATGGTGTAGTGGTGTCGGAGCCAGCACATGAAACAAGATCGGCCTTAGCATAATAAACTGACTTAAGACCGGAGATTCCATCGAAACAATCGTGTTAGTTTAATGGTTGTTTTTTTAAGAACTTTATTCATCTGATTTTTGCTCAACATCTAACTCACTGAGGTGCTGCTTAATTTCTTCTACAGAAAGAGCTTGTTTCACTGCCGGGGAAAGTTCATAAGAAGCAACCCCAATTGGTCTTGAAATTCCACTCAAAGCGTACTCTGCGACCTGATTGTTTTTTGATTTGCAGAGAATCAGGCCGATGGTCGGATTGTCGTGTTCTTTGTCCCGCAATTTGTCCTCAACAACCGAAACATAGAAATTCATTTTTCCGGCATATTCCGGCACAAAATTTCTCATTTTCAGGTCGAGCACAACATAGCATCGAAGTTTAAGGTGATAAAATAGCAAGTCTGGATAAAAATCGTCGCCACCAATCTCAAGGTGAAACTGCTGCCCCACAAAAGCAAAGCCGCTACCAAGTTCCAAAAGAAAATCTCGTATATTGTGGATCAACGCCTTTTCTAAGTCTCGCTCCTTCGCGTCCTCATGAAGAGTCAGGAACTCGAGGTTGTAGGGATCTTTGAGTACCTGGTGAGCTAAATCAGACTGAATGGATGGAAGCGTCTGCTGAAAATTGGTTGGCGCACGACCCTGGCGATCCAAAAGATCTGTTTCGATTTGATGCGTCAATATATTACGGCTCCATCCATGGGTGATTGCCATCTGGATATACCAAATCCTTGATTCAGCCGAGTCCAGCTTGTCCATCAAGACGGTCTGATGGCCCCAAGGCAATTGCGCAACAGCCTGTTGCACAATTTCAGGATCTGGCCATATCTCTGCGAATTTACGCATATATTTCAAATTTCGAGGAGAAAATCCCTGCTGCCCTGGAAAGGCGATTTTGAGATCCCGCGACAACCGCTCGATGACTTGGGCTCCCCACCCTTTTACTTGCTGTTGCTGCAAAATCTCTCGACCAATTTGCCAATAGAGCCTAACAAGTTGATGGCTTACCGATAGAGCAGCCTTGACTTGAGCGTGGGCGATTTTCTCTTTGAGTCCCTTTAGAAACTCACTATATCCATCCGAACTGTTTAATTTATTAGTCATTTCCGCCCCCCTCTAATTGTGCAACAGCCTGTTGCACAATTGCCATTTGCGCAAGATATGCCGTTACTCCCTAAATCCCATACTTCTTCCGCTTATCATCCAGCGTGCTCCGCCCAAGAGCATTCGCCAACTCGCCCAACTTCGCATGCCTCGCCATTGCCGCTTGCAAAACTAGCTTCTCAAATGCAGCCACTGTCTCATGTAACGGCTGATCAGCCTGTAGCGCCTTCTCGATGAATTTACCAGCATCCGCAGGAATACCATGAACCCCAAGCGACTTGGGCACCAGAGAATCATCACCTGGTGCCATCATCAGCTTAAACACCGGCAGGTTTTCCGCTCGAATCTCCTGCTCATTACCCTCGGTCTGGGCGATCCATGCTTGCAGAACTTGTATCAGCTGGCGGATATTGCCACGCCAATAAAATTCTGTGCAGCGCTTCGCGATCCGGTCGATTTCTTCTTCGAGAACTGCAAGCCCATGCCGCGAAAAACACAGTTCGATCAACACCGGCAGGTCTTCTATACGCTCGCGAAGCGGACTTAAGCTGATATCAAATCCGATCAGACGGTTGCGTAGGTCGAGAAGAAAGCGTCCCTCGTCGATCTCGTCATCAAGGTCACGGGTGTCGCCACGATGACCTGGAAATTACTGCGGATCCGCTCGGGAAGCCCGCCGTCACGCGGTCGACGCTTAACCAGCGATCCCACCAAGCGGCGGCTGCACGCTGTAAAAAAACACGGTGCCTCTGCCTAAATGCTCCGCCGCCGGCAAAAGTCCGAAAACGCAGGAGGCTCACACCCCAAGGCCCCTTGTGAGCTGCGGCCTCGCCGCAAGACGGCATTGACCAAACCCCAGATTTCGCCGTAATATTCGTGTTGGTAGCGTCCCCATCGTTCGGGACGACGAGGTCGCAAGTTCGAATCTTGTCACCCCGACCAAAGTTTACTTCGAGGCTCCGCCTCGAGCTCCGCTTAAGAACCTTCGATAAGGTGCTTAAGGATCTCCAATTGGGGACCGGGCCCGAGAGGCGTGAGAGCCAAAGCAGTCGACACGAAGTAGCAAATTTATCTTTGGTGCCGTAAAACCCTGCCATTCATGGCGGGGATATCAGGCACCAGCCCGAGCTAGCGCGAAGCGTTAGCGAGTTCATGGCGGTGTTTTCTGCGCCTCAATATATTTCCTCACGATAGATAGAGGTGCGCC
>JAPLFY010000096.1 GCA_026390435.1 Pseudomonadota bacterium | reverse complement strand
GACATCGACTATCGTAGCGTCTAGCAGCATCAGCATCCGTGGTGACGGAACATCGGCAAACAAATTGATCTTAAACGACAAAGGTTCCAGCAACAGCGTCACCCTCAGAGCTCCAGATACGCTGTCTGCGACTTTAAACCTAGTACTGCCTACAGCGGATGGCACCAGTGGTCAACTGCTCACGACCAATGGTTCCGGCTCGTTGAGTTGGTCGGGTGGTCTAGGAGCGACCGGTGCAGCTGGTGGCGACCTCACTGGATCTTATCCAAACCCAACTCTGGCTAACACACTCGTAACTGCCGGCACATACACCAAAGTCGTCGTAGATGCCAAAGGCCGCGTCCAAACAGCGACGAATCTCAGTGCCTCAGACATCCCAACCTTGGCAGCAAGCCAGATCGGCACGGGTCAACTCATCGTAGCCAATGGTGGTACCGGTGCCTCTAGCTTCACTTATAACGGTGTCGTGATCGGTGGATTGGCTGGTACCGGCGCACTTTCGTCGACAGCGGCCGGCAGTCTCAATCAAGTGTTACGCGTCGGCAGCACTGGTCCTGAGTTTGGTGCAATCGATTTATCCAGCATCTCTGCAGTTACCAGCACCCTACCTACTAGCAGAGGCGGTACTGGCGTCAGCAGTACCTCCGTTGTGTTCCCAACCTCCGGTACCGTGGTAGTTCGCGACGCGACAGAAACTCTTAGTAATAAAACTTTAAACAGCACAGTGATGGCAGGCGGCACAATCAACGGTGCTTCTCTGATCGGTGGCTCAACCACTGTCAGCACCAGTGGCTCTATCGACACCACCTCGACCATCACATCAACTGGCAACATCACCATCCGCGGCAATGTCAGCGCAGCTAATAAGTTAGTACTGAACACCAAAAATAACGGCCTATCAGTGTCCCTGAAGGCACCTGATGATCTCGCGCAAAATGTCGTCTTTAACCTACCCAATAACTATGGCACCGCTGGCCAACTGCTAACGACCAACGCCTCAGGCACACTGAGCTGGGTCAGTGGCGCAGCCCCAACCGGCAGTGCGGGCGGCGATTTAACTGGTACCTATCCAAATCCAACGTTGACCACACTGCTCGGCTCGGCCGGCACCTTCACCAAAGTCGGTGTCGATACCAAAGGCCGGATCATCGCGGGATTGACGCTTAGCCAATCTGATTTACCAAACCTCACAGCCAGCATCATTACGTCGGGTACTTTAGGGGTAGCAGTCGGCGGTACCGGAGCAGTCAGCTTCACCAATAACGGTGTAGTGATCGGCAGCGGTACAAACGCTCTCAACGCAACCACAGCGGGAACGGCAGGCCAAATATTAACAGTACCAAGTGGTGGCGGTGCTCCATCGTTCAGCGCTGTCAACCTAGGCACAGCAGCATCCGTCACCGGCATACTACCAGCAACTTTGGGTGGTACTGGAATCTCATCGACGGCTGTTTTCCCAACCTCCGGTACAATCGTTACCGAAAATGGAGCTGGCACTTTAACATCGAAAACTCTAACCAGCCCGATTATCAATGCCGGTACAATCAGCAGCACGTCGCTTATCACAGGCTCAACTACGATTGACACATCTAGCTCGATCACGACAAGCTCGACCATCAGCTCAACAGGTAGCATCACAATCAAAGGTAACGGCACGGTCTCAGGCAAACTCGTACTGAATAATCCTGGTAACACCGGAGTTGTTACGCTGCAAGCGCCTACGACTCAATCGACATCACCTCTGAACTTCGTGCTACCAAACAGCTACGGTACAAGTAATTACTTATTAAGCACCGACGGTGCCGGCAACCTTAGCTGGGCTGCGGGCGGAATTCCATCCGGTACGGCAGGTGGCGATTTATCCGGCAACTATCCTAACCCAGTGCTGGCAAATACCACCGTTGGTACGGCCGGGACTTACACTAAAGTCGGCGTCGATCTGAAAGGTCGCGTAACCTACGCAACCACACTAACAGCGGCAGATATACCTCCGATTCCGACAACAACCATTACGGGTACCTTCGGTGTTTCGGCCGGCGGCACTGGTGTAACTACATTCGCTAATAATAGTGTTTTGGTTGGACAGGGATCGAGTCCGATCTCGGCCGCTTCTGGCTCTCAATACCAAGTACTCACCATGAGCGGCTCTGGCCCATCCTTCAGCGCTTTGGACTTATCGCAATCGGCAGCAGTCGCCAACATACTGGGCCGAACAAACGGTGGTACTGGCGTCAGCTCCACCGCCACCTTCCCAACCTCGGGCGTGGTGGTGACCCTATCTGCGACGGAAACTTTGACCAACAAAACACTAACTAGCCCGATCATCAACGCCGGCACGATTAATAACGGCCTAATCACCGGCACAGCGACCATAAATACGTCCGGCACGATTGGCTCTGGAGCGATCACCGCAAGTGGCGACGTCACTGTGGCGAACAACAATAAGCTGGTCTTAAGTTCTGGTGGTGCCGCTACTGTTGCCCTTCAAGCACCGCTAACACTAGGCAGCTCAATCATCTTTACCTTGCCAAATTCAGCAGGTACCGCTGGTCAATTACTGAAAGCAACGGGCAGTGGCGGACTCGACTGGGTCAGTGGCGCAGCACCTACGGGCGCGGCATCCGGCGACTTGACGGGCAGCTATCCAAGCCCAACGCTGACAAGCATAGGTACCGCCGGCACCTATACTAAAGTATATGTAAATGCGACGGGCCGCGTTAGTTACGGCACTTCGTTATTATCCACTGACATTCCGGCGCTCAATGCATCAACCATTGCCAGTGGTGCAATCGCTGTTGCCAACGGTGGTACTGGTTTGACCAGCACACCTACCAACGGTCAGTTGTTAATTGGTAACGCCTCTAGCGGCTACACACTGTCAACCTTGTCTGCAGGTAGTTTTGCCGGTGTCTCCATCAGTACTGCTTCAGGGAGCATCACCCTCGACACGGCGCAAGACATTCGTACTTCCGCCAGCCCAACCTTCAGTGGGCTGAGCGTGACAAACTTCACTGCTTCGTCCTTGGTAGCAGGCACCTCTGATGGCACGAGCACTCCGGCCGGGGGAACATTGCGTTCCACCAACGCTGCCGCAGGTAATTCTGACAAAGTGGGTGGTAACCTCACGATCGCCGCAGGAACCGGCACAGGCACTGGTGGATCTGGCAGCATTAACTTGCAAACGGCCACGGCGGCAGTATCGACAGGCACTACTGCGAATGTTCTCGCAACGCGCATGACCATTACCTCTGCCGGTAACGTTGGTATCGGCACAACCGCGCCAGCAGCAGCGCTAGATTTGGCTGCTACTTCAACTAACGCAACCATTAAATCTGGCACCCTGATGTTGCAGGGATACTCCACCAACAACAACTTTATCACCGACAACATTTACTACAACGGTGGCTATAAATACAGTGCCAACGGCTACGGTAACTTGATTCAGTTCACTAACGGCGACATTATGTTCGACGTTGCTGCTAATAACGCCAGTGGTACAGCTGCAGCCGCTACTCCAACCGTAGCTATGACGATTAAAAACAGCGGTAACGTCGGGATCGGTAGCTCGTCACCTTCGTCACTATTCCAAGTACGCGGCGGCGCTTCCATCGGTACTTATACGACCACGGCGCCTACCTACGGCTTGATTATCGAAGGCAACGTGGGTATCGGCTCTTCCAGCCCAAGTGTCGCCCTGGACGTTGCTGGCGTAGTGAAAGCTACTAGCTTCCAAGGTACGACTAGCTCCAACTGGAACAGTCAAAATATCAACAACCTTCTAAGCATCGGCATCGGCACCACAACTCCAGCAACCGACGTCAGCTTAGGCGGCGACATCGCACGCACTATCCAAGTCGACCGCAGGACCACTGCGGCAGCGGGCAACAGCTTGACCATCAATGCTGGTGATGCTGGCACAAGTGCTACTGACGCAAATGGCGGCTCGTTGATTCTCGCCTCCGGTAACGCAACAGGAAACGGCAGCTCCGCAATTCAATTCCAGACCGCAACAGCTAGCGGCACATCTGGCACGACCGACATCGCTCCTTCAACTAAAATGACTATCCTTGGCAACGGCAACGTCGGCATAGGCAGTACCAATCCAAGCTACAAACTCGACGTAACTATTGATGCAAATCCCATTGGCAGCACCGTGGCAAACTACGGTAACGCTCAGTTCCGGGTTGGTGGAGCGACCGATGCCACCAAACGTACAGTCATCGGATTCGATACCACTGGTAATTACGGCATGGTCGCGGCCTCGGCCTCAGGTGCCGCCACTGTACTTGCACTTAACCCAGCAGGTGGCAACGTCGGTATCGGCACCATTAGTCCACTTGGAATATTTGATGTTAGCGGCAAAATGACCGTTCTCAGCGGCGGCAACGTCGGTATCGGCACTACAACTCCAGTTGGTTTGCTCGACGTTAACACTAAACTGACTGTTCTAACTGCCGGCAACGTCGGTATCGGCACTGTACTGCCTGTAAACAAACTCGACGTAAATGGCACGATGGCTGTTGGCTCTTATGCGGGTACCAACACCGCCACAACGAATGGCCTCATTGTCTCTGGTAACGTCGGTATCGGCACTAGCAACCCGGCCACCAAATTGGTTGTGGGTGGTGATGCGGCTGGTGTTGGCACAACTTACGACAATGCCCAATTGCGCGTAGCAGGTACCACGGATCCCAACCAGCGGACCGTCGTCGGTTACGACAGTACTAGTAACTACGGTGTTATTGCCTCTTACGTTGCTCCAAGTACGTATACCAGCCCGCTAGCAATCAACCCACTCGGTGGTAACGTCGGTATTGGCACCACAAGTCCAACATCCAAGCTGACTGTGCTGGCATCAGGTGCAGGCTCGCTGACAGTCCAAAATCTCCAGAACACAGTCACTGCCGCCGTTAACTCCGGAGCTCAAACCGTATTCTCAGCCAACCGCACGACAGGCGGCATGACTGATGTTGCTGGCGTAGGCGGCATCATCACGGATATCACTTCAGCCGCCTATAAAGGCGCTCTCGTCCTGTCGACAGCCAACAATGCGGCACCAGCTGAGCGCATGCGTATCGATAGCAATGGCAACGTCGGTATCGGCACCACCAGCCCGGTTGGCCTATTGGATGTGAATGCTAAATTCAACGTCTTAAGCAGTGGCTACGTAGGTGTTGCCACCACCAGCCCAGCCAACACCTTCAGCATCGGCTCAGGATCTCCATTCCAAGTTAACTCCACTGGTAACTTGGTGAAGATCAACAGCGTCGACTACTCTTGGCCTGCGACTGCTGGCACAGCCGGCTATGTATTAACTTATAATACTGGTGGTGCTTTGACATGGAGCACAACGACGTCTCCATGGGCTACCCATTCCAACACCGTCGATATCATTCGTACCAGTGGTAACGTTGGTATAGGAACCACAACCGCACCAACTCAGAAACTTGAAGTTTACGGCAACGTGAATCTAAACGGGGCAGCTGGATCGACCATCTTCATGGGTCCCACTGGAGCGGGCGCTCCAGGCGTAGCTGGTGGTGCGAAAATCCAACTATCCGGCACTGCCGGCACTAACTCAGTAAACGATTTCTCCATCGGCTACGAGTCAAACAATTTATGGTTTAATACAAACAGCGCCATGAAATGGTATAAATCTGGTGTACAAGAGATGGCACTGGATACTGCTGGAAATCTGGGCATCGGCACCACCACGGTTAGCGCTCGACTTCATGTCGATGGCTCCTTGGCAATCTTCGGACCCGGTGAAGGTGGAGTTGCTACTGGCGGCCAAAACTTCACGATCAAAGGTGCGAGCGGTGGCGGGAGCAACATCACCGGTGCCAACTTGACGTTCCAACCTGGTAACGGTACCGGCAGTGGTAAGTCCGGCTCATTGATCTTCCAAACTGCTCCAACTGGCTCGAGCGGTAGTACGGCTACGAGCATGGCACCTCGGATGACCGTCACGGCCGAAGGCAACGTCGGTATCGGCTCGGCATCGCCAGCTGCGACTCTAGACGTCGCCGGCACCACCAAACTTGGTAGCTCTGGTACTGCATTTACCAACATGGGTGTTTGCAGCACGTCCTCTAGCGTTCTTTCCACGACTGCGACCAACTTGACTTGTACTGGTGTCCCCGCCTCGACTACGGTGGCTCTGTCTTGTACCGCTAGCGCCGCTCTCTCCACTTCGGCTGGCAACGGAATTTACTGTCGACCCACGGGGACGTTGAGTCAAGTAGCATGTAATACTATCGCTGCTAACACTACGAGCATCGCAATCAACTGTATGTGGATGCAGCCATAATCTCTTTGCAGGCGGTACTCAAGCAACCACGGACCATATTGGTGACCATTGCTGCCCCGTAACCCCTCCCATATGATCGAGCAGATACGCTTCATGCGCATGTTTTACAATTGGGTGCGCCGTAGCAGCGATGCAGCACAACTTAAAATAGCCTTACCGCTCTTTGAGGAAGCCTTAACGCTAGCCCCGGACGACGCGGCAATCCGGGCCAATCCCGACAGAGCGCGCGCGCTGCTTAAATCGTAAGCTGAAAACACTGCAATTCAAGGCTAATTTGATGCCGTCGCCCTGCACGGCTACAAACACAATCTCGACATTGTCAAAATTCAGAGTTATAATAGGAAGTTGAAGATTCTGTTAAGGCCCTCTGAAGTTGGCGAACATGCGCAACAGGAAACCAAAAGCCCTAAGGATATTATTTCCTTACCTAGCCCTCCTCCTGATATTGGGCTTGGTGACCGGCCATTCCGCAGCCAAAGCATTAGCCGACTACACTGAGACCGAAGACACCGAGAATTCCGAGACCTCGGGCGCCACCGCACTTCATGACGATAACTTCTGCAGCAACTTAAAGCAGCGCGACCACCAGCCGCGACATGGTCGCAAAGTCCGACGCAGTTCGCACTGGCGCCAGCAGTTTAATCCGACGGCTTTGGCACAGTTTAATGCGTTTGCCCGCCTAAGCCCCTCGCTGGGGCCACCTCTGCCACTAAAGACGCTACACAAGCGATTGCCTGCCGAAATGGCTCTAGCTACCGTGAACTCCCCAATGCTTTGCTGAGCTTCCTGCGCGACAGCACTCGGGCTAGAGACGCCGATTTCACGCGCCAGCTCCATCAAGTCTCAACTCCTTGGCATGGCTAATAAGTATAAACAATGCACGAAACGCTCAAACAAGTCCTGCGGCACCGCGTGTAACTTCAAATCTAACAAATTGAAAACGGAGATACCCAAATGCAACGTCTACTAAGTGGTGCCCTCAAATTCGGCAATCATGTATTCCGCGGCAAACGCTACCTTTTTGAAACACTGGAGAAGGGCCAAAAGCCTTCAGCACTTTTCATCACCTGCGCCGACTCCAGAATCTGTCCCACTCTAATCACACAAGCCGATCCGGGCGACTTGTTCGTCATCAGAAACGCCGGTAACATTGTACCACCAGCAAGTGCTGCGGGTGGTGAGGCGGCGACCATTGAGTACGCTATCAACGCTCTCGGTATCCGCGACATTATCGTCTGCGGCCACTCACACTGTGGCGCGATGGCAGGAGCACTAGACCATCCCGACGGGATCGAGGGACTGCCGTTTCTCACCGGCTGGCTACGCAATGTCTCGGCAGCTAGAGGTATCGTACTTGCAGAGTACGCTAACGCCCCGAGGGAGCAGCAGCTCGACATCCTTTCAGAAGCGAACGTACTGCTACAAATTGAACACCTCAGTACTCATCCAGTCGTGGCTAGAGCCCTGGCGAATGATGAGCTCGACATCCATGGCTGGATGTACCGCTTTGAAACCGGCGCCATTTCCAGCTTTGATCTGAACACCGGCAAATTCAGGCCAATTGCTGACCTGCTCCAGGAGCTACCGGAAGATGGCGGCCCCTTGCCAGGATTAGCTGCAGACATACGCCGCAGCCCGATTATCAGAGCCATGCAAAAGTTATGATCGCTTAAACTACTCTTCTCTAACGCAGGCAACTGCCGGGCAAGCGACGGCTTCGAGTTCGAGCTCAACGGTGACGTGAATGTTACCGTGGGTTGCGACCAGCCTGCGTACATCTTTTTTAATCACTTCAAGACCACTGAGAGAGAGGTCTTGTTCGACCACGACATGCACGGTCAAAACATGACTTTCGCCGTCTAATGACCACATATGCAAATCATGCACGCTGCGCACTGCGTCCAGCGACGTGATGTCGAGTTTTAGTTTCTTTAAATCGATATCCTTCGGCGCGCCCTGAAGAAACAAGTGCAGCGTTCCCCAAAGAGATCGCATGACGTTAAAAACAATAAACAGGGTGAACACGATACTAAGAATGGGATCAATGATCGGCAGATCTACGACCATCATCACCAGTGTACCAATCAACACAGTCAGCCAGCCGAGCACATCCTCGATCAGGTGCCACGAGATCACCCGTTCATTCATCGTGCCGCCGCCGCGGAGCAAACGCCACGCCGCGTAGCCATTCACCGCCACGCCGAGCACGGCAAAACCAAGCATCCCACCTAACTTGGGTGTGGTTGGTGCCAATAGGCGCGGTATCGCCGCCGACAGGACAAAGGCAGAGCCAACTAACAAAAAGGCCGCTGTAAACAGCGCACTTAGCAAAGATAAACGCCGGTAACCATAAGAAAAACGCTGATTCGGCTGACGCTGCGCTAGACGCTCAAAGACATAGGCCGAGCCCAGAGCAAAAGCGTCCCCAAGATCATGCACAGCATCGGACAAGATCGCGACGCTACCCGTCCAAAGCCCACCAAAGATCTCCAGGATGGCAAAGCCCAGATTCAGAAAAAGTGCGACCTTGATGTTACTCACGGTCCCATGATGATGGTGATGCCCATGATGACCGTGACCACCTTTTTTATGCTGATGAGCGTGGTCATGCTCATGCTCATGATGATGCTCATCCTCACGACCATGGGTATCAGTAGGGTGATGTTGATCGCTCATCACGGAGTCCTTAGCGCGCAAAGGAAACAAGACCGCCATCAACGATCTTGCCACTTTACCTCAAGGAGCAACAAGAGCCGATATGGCCGCGCGAGCAATTTTCGTGTGGCCCGCTATGGACAGATGAAAGCAATCCTCACCAACGTCATCGCCGGTGAAGGTTAATTTGGTAGTCGCATCGACGTAGTGAAAGCGGACTTTCGCCTTTTCCACCTCTGCTCTCACATTTAACCGCTCAACGACCTGCGCCGTTTGCTCACGGTAGGCGCGAATGTGATTGGCTAGTGTGTTGATCTCCGCCTCACGCTCGCGCTCCCGACCAACGCCACTGGCGAAAAGAGTACCGCAGAATCCTGCTGGATTTGGCGGCATCAGCAGCGAAAAATACCAAGCGACTGCATCTTGCCCAGTCTTAGACTGCGCTCTTGCCTGCATCGCCTTTTGTTGTTCTGCATTCGGTAAAAAATTAGCGGCGCGCAAATCCTTACAAGTCGTTTCACTAGCAAAGGCATGCACCTTCTTGGCCAAAATGCTCTCCGAAGTCAGCAGCTGCAGGATGCCCATATAGCCGAAGACATAGACATCTGTCCCCTGCTCCGGGGCCTTTCCATGGCGCAGCAGATAGAGCAGACCGCGCTCTAGACCACTGGCATAGTCTGCCGGCGCTGTAATTTCATTGATATTCGAACCGCATAGGTCGTTGCCCGTGTAAAACACGGCAACCCGCAGCGGCAGGCCACCTTCCGTCAACTCCAGCAAACGGTCGACATGGCGCGGAATATTTGCCACGCGCGCGCCATCTTCTCCGACTAGGGCGATGCTACTTGGCGCAAGTTTAAGACCCAGGCCAGTTTGATAGCCCCACGAGTATTGCGCCGTATCGAGATAGCTGCGAGAAATAGCCTGCAGCGCGTTGCGCCATACCCAATCTGGCCCACCAAAAAATTCCCGCACTCCCGGCCACATCCGCAGCGGAGCTGGCGGCGGCTCGGGCAGACCAGCGGCCAGATCGCTAGGCAATGCTGCAGTAGTCGGTTGCACCGAAATCTTGCCAGTGAACACGTCCCAAAGCACTTGCCCGTCAAATTGCAGAGCCGGATGAGTCGCCGCGCCGGTGGATAAGCTATCCCCCAAGATAGCCAGGGCCGGCACATCAGCCGCAAGTGCATTGGGCGCCTTCGCCACTAGCAACATCAGCGCTGCCATGGCCGCCGCAGTCAACATACTGCTTTTTGCAATCCGTGCGAAATATTCCATCTGCTGCCGCATCCAAAGTCCCATGCACCTAGGCCTCTCTCATCGGCAGCGTCTCAGTTCGGACTGTCACTTCACTTACTGAAATGACATACGCACTAGCCCAGGCAATCGACGACTGAAGGCTACCACTTCTTTCCAGCCGGGCTTAGCAGCTTTGAATAACACCGGCGTCGCCACCCGGGCTAGCGAAACCTGCGGATCGATACCCCGTGCCAGGCCCTCAATAGTCACCAAACTCTTTGCCATCAGCAGTAAACCGTCTGGCACTGGAATCCCCAGCCTGCCCGCGCTGTTCAGGCAGGACTCCAAGAGTTCCTGCAGCGACGCCTTCTTAGTGGGATCATCACGACCACGCTTAATCATAGCTGCGACAGACTTTAGCTCCCGACGCACATCTTCGCGGTCGACATCTCGACCGGCATCCTGGCCCATACTCACGAGCGCATCAATAATTTGCTCATGATCGAGAGCAATCACCGCTTTGAGTATCGCTGCAATATAGCGACGGTCGCTTTCGAAAAGCTCGCCGGCAAGCCCCCAGTCGAAGAGCCCGACTTCGCCATCTTCCGTCAAAATCAAGTTACCCGCGTGTGGATCGGCATGGAAAAGGCCGAGCTCAAACACCTGCACGAGTAGTTCAGAGAGCACACTTTTGGCCAGTTTCTGGCGGAATTGCGGCGGTAGCTCGACCTTACCGCTGACCACTTCCGCGAGCGATACACCGACAAAACGCTCGACCGTCAGCACATGCTGCGAGCAAAAGTCCCTATTTACCTCTGGGATCATCAGCACACCTTGACGGCGGCTTTGCAGCTTCTCGCGCAGGCGAATGATGGTATCGCGCTCACGAATGAGGGAGGTTTCCCGGCGAAAGCTGTTGATCAGCTCGCGCATCTCTTTAAGCGTGCGCTTTGCTACTTGAGTTAATGCCAGCGGCTGCACGTAATTTATAAACTGCTCCAATGCCGCAGTGGTCTCCGCCATTCTTTTCTTAGCCTGCGGCTTCAGGACCTTGACGACCCACTGCCGACCATCCGCCGAAGTCGCACTGTGTACCTGGGCTAGCGATGCCACGCCTAATGGAAAGGGCTCGACCGTGAGACCCGTCCGCCACTGAGGGATTTCCGCATCGAGCAGCTTCTTAACTTGCGACCACGGCATCGCCGGCCAGTCCTTGTAAAGCCTCGTCAGGTGCAGATTATCAGCAACTGCATGGGCACTCGGCGACATACGGCTGAGAGCCATTTGGCCAGCCTTTCCGTAGATCGGCCCTAACGCATCAAATAGACGCAGTGCATTGTCGCCAAAGATTTCATACAACCGCTTCTCATTGAAGACCGAATCAAGGCTTGCGTCTTTGAGTAGCGACTTGGTCAGGCTTGACGGCAGGCCAAACACGCCGTATTGCCACCAAGCCTGCGTCAAACGAGTGATCTCGCGTGGTATCGCCAATGGACCGACTTTGGCTTGGCGAGGGGCTGCTTGCGCCTTCATATAGGGTCTCCGGACTTTGATGGTAGTCGCTAATTTTGTTGGGATAGCTTATCATCTACCATCATAAAGGGACATTTTGATGAAGACCAAGGCCGAGATTGTAAAAAATTGGTTGCCTCGTTACACCGGCACCCCGCTAGAAGAATTTGGCGAATACATCCTGCTCACCAATTTCTCAAATTACCTTGAGAAGTTTGCCAAACGCTTTGACGTGCCGATCATGGGTGTCGGCCGCGCCATGCAGACTGCCACTCATAAAGCGTCGGGCCTGACGATAGTCAATTACGGTATGGGCTCAGCCAATGCCGCGACCATCATGGACCTACTCAGCGCCGTATCGCCCAAGGGCGTGCTTTTTCTCGGCAAATGCGGCGGCGTCAAGGAATCTGCCGAGCTGGGGCACTTCATCTTGCCCATCGCGGCGATCCGCGGTGAGGGTACGTCGAATGACTACATGGCCCCGGAGGCACCGGCCATGCCGTCGTTCAAACTGCATAAGTTTGTCTCGGAGAAGATTGTCGAGTCCTCTATGGATTACCGCACGGGCGTGATCTACACGACCAACCGCCGGGTCTGGGAGCACGACGAGGCCTTCAAACAGAAGCTGCGTGAACTCCGTGTGATCGGCGTGGATATGGAGACGGCCACGATATTTACCGTGGGTGTTGCCAACGAAATTCCGCGCGGTGCGCTGCTCCTAGTCTCCGACCGCCCGATGACGCCAGATGGCGTCAAGACTGAGACCAGCGACAAAATTGTCACCGACCGCTTTGTCGACTTACATCTGGATATCGGCATCCGGGCGATGACGGAAATTGGCGTCAAAGGCGAACCCATCAAGCACTTCACGTATTAAGGTCTTGCTTGTAGACGATCCTTGGCGGATCATTATTGCTTATGTACCAAGTGTGCCAAGTAAAGGCTGCTCCGGAAGGACCATAAAATGCCCGTGCAACTGTTCCCAGCCGCTGCCATGACCGTGACTGTCGTAGCTTCAGGGATTGCCGTTTATCACTGGCGGCGTGCCGCTAGCCTGTATGCTCTGTTGGTCGAAGGCGCCAATCGCTACGAAGAATTACGCCAACGCGGCGCCACACTCGAGCAGTCTCTGCGGAAAAACGACGAGCAATTAAAGCTCCAGACCGAGGCGAATAAGCGCCTCAACCTCGGGCTTGACGAAGCGCGGGCGCAAACCGCCACCCTGACTCAGCGCCTCGAGCAAAAAGAGCATGAGATTCGGCTGGTTAAGGAAAAGCTTGAGTTGCAAAAGGGCCATTTGGAAAGGCAACTGACCAAAACCCAGGAGCAACTCGGTATCGCGGAAGAGCAGCGCCTCGGCACGGAATCACAGGTCAACTCACTCCGCGTCGAGCTGACTAATATCAGGCGTTCGGCGCAGGAAGATAAGTCCAGACTGTCGCAGGAGCTCAGCCTGCGCGAAAAAGACTGGCAGGCTCGGATGTTTGAATCGGAAAAGGCCAAAGCTACGGCAGAGAAGCAGGCAAAAGTCGGCGATCCTCTCGAGCTACGCCGCCTCAAACGCAGAGCGGCTCAGTACGAGCGCCTCTACAGCAGTATGAAGGGCCTACGCGAACTCAGCGACGAGCGGAACCGCAACTGGGAAGTGGCCCTGCGCAAACTATCGGCTTGGATTGTCGAGGAAAAGGGCCTTGAGCCCGTGCCAACAGCCATTGGCCCATTGGTCGGCACCGCTATGCAAGCCATTGGCGCACAGCTCATCGACGAGATCGAGACCGACACCCGTGACGGTGCCGAAGCTCGCATCCACGAGATCCCAGATCTAGCAGACCATGAAGAATCGCAGGCTCATGCAGAGAGATAAAGATCGGCAAGTTTCTGACACTGAGCTGGTGGACATAGATACTCTAGGGGTGCTTCAGGACCAGACAGAGTATCCAGATGACGCCTGGGATCTGCTAAACCCGCTCCTAACCGATGCCCGCCGGGCACGAATTCTGGCGGTAGCATCTGGTCGTACCGAGCGCGTTAGCCTAGTCCTACAAGATATTCATGACTCGCATAATGTCTCGGCATGCCTGCGCTCAGCGGATGCCTTTGGCGTGCACAATTGTCACGTCCTTAGCGTCAAACAAAGATTTCGCACATCGACCGTTGCTCGCGGAGTTGGCGCGTGGCTAAAGATCAAGCGGCATCAGAGTGTCGAGGAATGCGTCGCTGCCCTACGCGCCTCTGGCTACCGCCTTTACGCCGGTGTACCGGCACCCACTGCAGTGCCGTTAGATAAACTCCCCGTCACGGAAAAGATTGCCGTCGTCTTTGGCAACGAGCACGCTGGCATTGACTCTGCCTGGCTGCCGCACATGGACCAGCTGTTTACCATTCCCATGTTTGGCATGGTCGAGAGCCTCAACATCTCTGTCGGCGCCGCCATCACGATGCAGCACTTAACTCACCGCGCCCGCGAGACGCTACCTGCTGAGACTTATCACTTGGCAGATGCTGAGCGTCGCAGGCTGCTCAATCAATGGATCTGCGAGCAGTTGCGAGGATGGCCGACGATTCTGAAAAGGATGCGTGGTTAAGATTGGTGATGCTTAGGTGGAGTCCCTTGACCCTACCCAATAATTGGCGTTAAAATATGGATTATGATTCCACGACTTTGCAACCTATCAAAATCAAATAGCTTTTTTCTATTCGGTCCGCGCGGAACCGGCAAGACAACGCTCATTCGCAACCAGTTTCCGAACGAAAACGCGGTCTACGTCAATTTGCTCGACAACACCCTGATGGACCAGCTGCTGCTGGACTCGACTCGATTTATAGATCTCATCGATAGTGCGGAAAACCGACTGAAGTCGGTCATCATTGATGAGGTTCAAAAAATGCCTCAGCTGCTGAATATTGCACACACGCAGATTCAGGAGCGAAAGCGTCAATTTATTCTGACGGGATCAAGCAGTCGTAAATTGAAACAGGCAGGCGCCAATCTCCTCGCTGGGCGCGCATGGCTCTACCATCTTTATCCGCTCAACACCGCCGAGATGAAAGATGACTTCGATTTAAAAAAAGCTCTGGAATTCGGTGGGCTACCGGAAGCATTTCTAAGCAACAGAGATGATGCCAGAGAATATTTGAATTCCTATGTCGCCACCTACCTGCAAAAGGAGATTCAGCAGGAACAATGGGTTAAAAACTTGGCACCGTTTAGAAAATTTCTGGCAATTTCGGCCCAAATGAACGGCAAAATTGTCAACAAGGCAGCGATTGCGAAACAAGTTGGCGTCGACCCAACGACCGTCACAAACTACTTTGAAATTCTGGAAGACACCCTTTTAGGATTCATGCTCCCAGCCTTTTCTCGGTCTGTTAGGAAAGCTCAGCGTCAACTCCCTAAGTTCTATTTTATCGATACTGGAATTAAACGTGGACTTGATCGCACCTTATCAGTTGAGCTCTTGCCGCAGACCTTTGCTTGGGGTGACGCATTTGAGCATTGGGTTATTCTTGAGTTTGTCAAAGGGTGTCAATACAAACGACTGGACTGGAGTTTTTCCTACATTAGAACGAAAGATGATGTGGAAATTGATCTCGTAGTCGAGCGCCCCGGAGATCGTGACCTATTCGTCGAAATCAAATCGAAATCTCTAGTAGATGCCTCAGACGCCAAAGCTCTTGAAACACTCGGCGCCGACACCAATCCCAAGGCTGAACGCTGGCTACTGTCGTGCGATCCCTTGCAAAGGACTTTTGGCAAAACCACTGCGATGCATTGGCAGGATGGGATTCAGCGGCTATTTAGTGGGGGTCAGGCACTCCCAGCAACAAGCTGAAAATACTGCCAATCCCTATCCAAAGCCGCCTGCGTCTCGCAAAGAATCGCGCGGCATTGCGTGCTATAAACCGGGAGCTGATTAATCTCATTGCCTAATTACTTTTTAATTTA
>JAPLFY010000054.1 GCA_026390435.1 Pseudomonadota bacterium | reverse complement strand
GAGTTTGATGTGTTGAAAACTGCTCGCCTCATTGGTGCACCCTAGCTAAACCCCAAAACCATCTAACCCACTGATTCCCCTCTTTGTTCACCATAAAGAGATCGGTGCTCTTGGCTAAAAGTTGAGGGGAAAGTTTTTTGGGGAGAATTGCTTAATGATGGCTGGGTGTTAGGGGCTTGCGCGGCGGGCGATTCTGAGCGCTTTCACTTGGCCCCGTTTCAAAACAAAATTAATATACCCATATCGATATACTTACTTGAAAATACCACGTATTATATCTATATAGATCCAATTATTTTCAAAATTCTATAATTATACCCTTAAAGATATAGTCATCAAGGAATCCTGCCTTGGCTACCAAGCTGAAGAAAAAAGTTACTAACGTGGTCGATCCTAGCCTTGCGAGCCTGGTGCCTCCTGCAAAGGCACGGTTGCGGCACCACCACCGGCGAGAGGTCGGTGGACTAGGCCAAACTCTGGCAAAGATCCGGGTCCAAGCCGGGATGACGCAAGAGCAGCTCGCTATGGATGCCGGCGTCAGTCTAAAATCTCTGCGAAAAATCGAGCAAGGCGGTAGCGGTGTTACCCTAACGACCCTGCAAAAGCTGGTCAGCTTTTTGGGCTACGAGCTACAAATCATCTCGCAAGCAGATGCGGTCAGAGGCACCCCATGATTGGAAGTGCGCGAATCTATGTCGCAGGTACCTTCGCTGGGATTCTCAGCAAATCAGCCGATGACTTTATATTCACCTATGATCCCTCGTATCCTCGTGACGGGCGACCGGTGAGTCTGCGCTTACTCCCGGCACTTAGCGAGCATGTCAACAAAGGGCGGCTGCACGCTTTTTTCGAAGGGTTAATGTACGAGGGTTGGCTAAGTCGACTCGCCGCGCGAGGTGGTAATGTTGGCAACGATACAGGCCTAGTGAGTTATTTGATCTCGCATTGTGCCGACTCAATAGGTGATGTTGAAATCACAGCATCCGAAATATTATCGCCCACGTTTACGCCTGCGTTTTCCATCAAGGTCGAGACCAGTAAATCCAGAAAATCCAAGCATGACCGCTGCTTAATTTGCTGTGAGTCACTACCTCGCGCGGGCCATAACAGCAACTACCATGAACACTGTTCCTTGGATTTTTTTGGCAGTGAAATACCACCATATTTTGATCTAGGAGCAGACGATGTTGAGCGACTCGCTGTCCGCTCGATAGCAAGCGGCATCGCGCTACCTGGAGTGCAGCCAAAGTTGCCCGTATATTTTCCTGCTAGCGGAGCGCATTTCATACTAAAACCACAGGTCCAGGGTATACGCGCAGTGCCAGAATGCGAGCACCTATGGATGCGCCTCTTCGCATCATTTGGAGTAAATGTAGCCAGATCCGCGCTAGTAGAATTGCAAGATGGAAACCTGGCCTATGTCACCAGGCGCTTTGACAGGCAGCCAAACGGACTAAAGCTTCATGTTGAGGACCTCGCTCAAATTCTTGGCAAATCGATACTCGGCAACGAAAAGTTTGACGCCAGTATTCGAGATATAGCATCCGCTATACGACTGCACGCATCGATTCGACTGCGCAAAAATGCTATTGAAAGACTCATTGACCTTACCGTGCTTAACTTCATATTTGGTAACGGCGATGCTCACCTCAAAAATCACGCACTCATTGGAATACCAGATCCAGCTGCAGTTGGTGGCATGGTCTACACTCTATCGCCTGCGTATGACCTACTGCCGACGACATTCTTGGAATCATCAAACAGTGACGAGGCTGCACTGGCAATCAATGGAAAAAGACGACATATCACCATACAAGATCTAATCGCTGAAT
Organism: Pseudomonadota bacterium; assembly: GCA_026390435.1. Lineage (GTDB taxonomy): Bacteria > Bdellovibrionota_B > Oligoflexia > Oligoflexales > CAIYRB01 > CAIYRB01. The sequence continues at coordinate 4,841 of JAPLFY010000054.1, read as the reverse complement.
CGGTGGCATGCGGGTTAGATGGAGCACGAGTCGAAGCCAAGCTAAAACAGGTGCAACTCCACTCGAATAGTGTCAAGAAGATGATGCAAAGTAGCTTCGTGCCGCCCGGCAAAGTAGACGAGCTACTGAAACAAATTAATGGTCGAATAAAATATTTAAATTCAACGCGTGTATCAGGTAATTAATATTTCTCGACTACAACAAAGACCCTGACTTTGTTCGTGCCGCGGCTTTATACCAGCATAGTACCCATCCTAAACCGACTTCAACTTGGGTGTATTTTCAGAGGGTTGCTGAAAGTGCCTGACCCCAATTAGTGGACACAAATAACATAGAGCGTAGAGGTTTTGGTATTGGTCGGAGTGTAGCCGCTGGCGAGATTAGTGGTCCAGGCGTAAGCCGTGTTGGAGGCAGATGATGTGGCCGACCAGAACTGACTGCGCAGATTCGTGAGAGTGCCAAAACCGGCGCTATTACGCGACACTAAGCCGTGTGCATAGAGGGCCATCAATTCTTTTTGCGTTGGTAGGCGCCAATTGCCCACAGAATATCCACCATATGTGGAAGAATCACAGGTTGTCATAGCGCTGTTCCAAGCAAAACTCTGTGGTGTTCCGTTTGACGTAGTGCCGCCGCTGGATAAGATGCCTGTGACCAACAGGTTGGTGATGCTATCTTTGTAAATACAAGTACTGCTGCTGCCGCAACCTCCAGCTGCAAGCGTGCCGCCACCGTCTAGCGTCGTGGCATCGCTCCAAGTACTGCTGCCGCAGCGTGTGCTATCGGCCCAGTTCGTCACCGCGAACGCAGTGAACCCATTAGAGTCGTCCACCGTGTCCCAGACGTCGTAGTCAGCACCAGTACTGACCGCAGTATTTGGTAGACCAGTGCTGGTGCCATCGAAGTTGTAAACCGAGCTGATTCCGTTGCGGCAGTTTGTAGCGAGGGCGCCGCTAACGCCGGCAAGTGTGACACCGGTTCTTATGTTTTGCCCCGTGGTCGCTGTCACTGCAGCTGATGGAAACGCGCTCGTCGTGTAGCAACCGGGATCACCGTCGGCTGAACAAGATACGCGCTGCCCAGCGACCCCGGCAATGGTAACGGTTGGCGCGATATCGGCTGCAGTAAATTGATTCGTATTTGCAGACGGGTACCCAAATACCGTAACGCAACCCAACAGGTTATCACCAGCGCAGTCGTTTAAACCAGGAGACGTCGCATTGCCGCCAATACCGAAGGTGCCATTAACTGCGCGCACATTTTCGGCCAACGGCAAAGTAAGCTTTGGTATACTGCCCGTTCCACCGATTCCGTAGTCAGCATTACTCGTCGCGACGTTGTTTGGATCCGGCAAAGTCAAAGTCCCTAAAAGCTCCGCATTGTTGCCGAAGCTAGTGCCCGACAATACTTTGTTGGGGGGCGGTAGGGTGATGGTACCAGCGATGCCGGCGACGGTCGTTCCGACCAGCACTTTACCGTCCAGTCCCGTAACCTTGGCTGCCGGATAGTTGGTCGTAGACACGCAGCCAATTTTGCCATCCGCGATGCAATCGGCTGGCGACGACACCAGGGTACCGATGACGCCGGCAACCGTGGTACCTAAGGCGAGACGCCCAGCGGTCAGAGCACTCAGATCAGGGCCGGCACAGATGCGAGTGCCAGTTAGGATATCTCCGTTGGCATCGTAGTAGCGTTCACCGGCGCAGATCTCGGCAGCTGGTTTGGTACTAATTGGTAAGTCGGTTTTACTTCCCGTGAAGAAGAGTGGCACCGCGGTCTTGGTACCGTCCTGTTCTGCAGTCAAAGTTGTGAGCCCGAAATTGAGTGCATTCGGTACAACAAAACTGGCCTTAGTATCAGAAGCGACCAAGAGCTTGTTTACTGGGGTATCCGCGAGGGCAAGCGTGAGAGTCGGCCGAAAATTTGTACCGACGAGCTCAAAACCATTACCGGTGCCCACCACCAGTGCTGACCGCCCCGTAATCCGAAGGCTCGGCAGCAACGCGGCCTGTACTTTGGTGAGCACTGCAGTAGTTAGGAGCACGTAGTTCACTTGATCGGTCGGTTTTTTAGCCCAAATGGCCTGAAAATTGCCAAAATTGCGTGTTTGGAACTGCACTTTGTCGCCGGAGACAGTGAGCTTGCTACGTTCAAAGGCCCCGAGCGTTGCCTGGCCAGCAGCGGCATCTGAGTCTGTGGTGAGGTAAACGACGCTCAAGTTTAGGCCGTTAGCATCCAGCGCAACACTGCTCGGTGGCATCGGAATAGTCACCGTAAAGGGAATCAGGGCGTTTTGTTTAGTTTCTGACTGGATAGAGACTGGACTGGCGCTGCTGATAAATTCGTCGCTCAGTCCGAGTCGCGTCAAGTTGGATGGTGAGGCAACCGTTGCCGCCTCTGCCAAAGCTACGGTGCTATCTGCGGCCAAAGCACCTGGCGGGAACGCTACTGCAGCGCCTGTTATTGGGCCACTACTTGCGACAAGTTCCTGTGTACTTTTGGCCACGGCGCTGATTTTGGCACTTTCTTGGCCGGTTGCAGGATCGAGCTTAGTCGGGAGAGCTTCGCGCGCGGCGTAACGGATACTACTTTTAAATGGCGCACGATTGAATAAAGGCACCTTGGCGCAATTTAATAGCGCCAGGGTGGCCAGACCCGCCAGCAACTTGTTCCGGCACAACGCCATAGTAAGATATCCCTCCTGTTGCACTGATCTAAGTTTCGGTCATTTTGGGACATTACTTGAGAGATAGTCACAAATCTGCTTTTTAGGGATTAGCGAGTAGCCCGCACATTGTGGTTTTTGATTAAAATTATCGGGGTGTTAAATTTTTCACTCAAGTTTTGCCCCAGTTTTCCGAAGCTTTCACTTAACGGGGAATACATGGAATGAAATTAGTGCTTGGGATGACCAATGATTTCAGTCCGAAAAACAAAATCCAACTACACTACAAAAGGCAAATGGTTTGTCTGCCTTTGGATTTTGTTTACTACTAACCCCAGCGCCTCGGCAGCCAATGGTTCGGGATCGAACTCCAGCTTCAACTACACGGGGCGCCTCACACAAAGCAACGGCGCTCCTCTGCCAGGTCCAGTCGATCTACAAATAAATTTTTATAACACCCTGACCGACGGCACTCCGCTTGGGTCTTCGCCATATTTCTTTGCTGCTGTAACTCTCGACGAGGGTGGATTTCAGATTCAGATCCCTTTATCTGGAACCGATATCAATGCGATATTTCCTGATGCGAATGCCGAAACCTTTATCGAGGTGACCAACGCCACCGATCGCAAAACTTACCCGCGCCAAAGATTTTCGTTAGTTCCGTATGCACTAAAAGTTCCAGTAGACGGTAAGACTCTGGCCTTTGATAGCAACGGACAATTGGCAGTAAAAGACTTAGCTATCGACAAAATTACAGGCCTTGGTGAGGCCCTGGCTGGCAAAGTTGCGATGAATCAACAACTTGGTGGCGATATCACCGGCTCCTTCGGTGCCACCACGGTAACCAAGCTACGTGGTCAAGAAGTGAGCGCGACGGCACCTAACTCAGGCGAAGTATTAACTTTCGTTGACGGCAAGTGGACACCGCAAAGTTTAGGCACACTCGCGGTCGGCACTGTTACCAGCGTACGAGTCGAAGCGCCTGTTGCAACAACAGGTCCTGCTAGTTCGCCAAAAATTACCATGGCCGCAGCCAACGGCGTCGCTAGCGGTTATCTTTCCAGCTCCGACTGGCTGACGTTTAATAATAAGCAAGATCACCTTGGATATACGCCACTAAACCAGTCGGGCGGAACCATGTCAGGTACCCTAAACATGGGAGGCAAGCGCCTCACCAACCTGCCGGCGCCCGTTGCAGCAACGGACGCAGTAACCAAACTTTATGCCGACGCAACACTCCTACACCGAGACGGCTCAGTCGCTCTTAGCGGCCCTTGGGCAGTGGGGAACGATCTCACTAACGTTGGTAACATTAATCTAAGCACTCAAAAGACTTTGGGCCTCGGCACTTACGATGCAGATGCAGAGGCGATTTTGGTGGCCAGTCTTAAAGGGGACGATCAAGGCAAGACCTGGTTCAGCAGCAACAGCAGCGAAATTAAATTCTGGGATGGATACTCAGCCAAAGCGATCGGTGTAGCGCGAACTGGAGTAATGAGGATGAACGGCCAGGGCGGCAACGATCAATCCTTAACTAAGCCAGGAACAAGTGGCACCGAGCCAAACTGGATTTCTGATAATAATACCCACACGCTACAGATACCAATGGCTGCCAACACTGGCGTAAATGCGGGCTTAATCTCAAATGTTGAATATACAATTTTCCAAAACAAGGTGAACATCGCGGGTGACACAATGACTGGGACGCTCAATCTACCAGCAAACGCCTTGATCGCCGGCAACAAGCAGCTGGTCCTAGCCAACAACAATGTCGGGATTGGCACCGCGCAACCGGAATCACCACTGCAAATTGTCGGTGAAAATACGTCAGCACAGCTGAAAGTATCGGCCGGCGCTGGCGCAACATCCGGTGCAAAATTAACATTAGATAGCCGCGGGCAGCCCAATGGAATTGAATGGTCCTTATCTTCTTCCGCCGGCAATGCCAGCGAAGGGACTGGTAAACTTTTGTTTATCAATGAGAGCAGTGGCAGCTCCCCGGTGGTCTTTACGTCCTCAGGTAACGTGGGCGTCGGTTCACTTTCGCCAGCATATGCAGTCGATGTGGTTGGTACAGTGCGAGCGACGAGCTTTATTGGAACGACAGATTCAAATTGGAACAACCAAGGCCTCAATAACCTGCTGAATCTCGGCATCGGCACTAACGCACCAGGCA
>JAPLFY010000115.1 GCA_026390435.1 Pseudomonadota bacterium | reverse complement strand
ATAAAAAAGCCTCTAGGTCGCCGATTAGCGCGGCCTCCAAATCACTCTCCGAGTATTCATCTTTGAGGTCCAGGAATTCGAGGACTACTGGGTCCTTGATAGCAGCTTCGGCGGACACAGCATCTTGCGGTAACGGCTTTTTGGCCTTAGCCATCAGCGACGCCCTGTCTTTCGCTAGCGTCACCCGCTCGTAGAAATTAGAGCCAACTTGACGATCGAGTTGACGAGCGGTCCAACCATCGCGAATGGCTGATTCCTCGTAAAAAGCGCGAGCAGCGTGATCCTTTACGGAAAGCAACCGAGTGTAATGGGACCAGCTAAGCGGAAAACATTGTCCAGACGACGTCTGGATAATGTTTTTCATGAGGTAAAAAGCCCTGAAGTTATAGAGGTTTGATCTGGAAAATCCCCTCCCAAATCGCCTGGTTAGATCAACGCTTAGGCGATCGACAATCCGCTCTCCATAAAGCTCTGATCGGCTCTTTCCTCGCTCTTCCAGCTCGATGATGCGGCGCCCAATCTCCCCGTAGGTCATGGTTATGAGTTGATTCGCGGTTTTGGCTATTTCGCGTCTAGCGGAGTCTATTTCCCGACCGAGGTGATTCAAAACCTCTGCGTAACCCTCGATTTCGTCATCGAAGGCGATGTGCTGCGCTTCAGCTTGCAAATAGGCTGCTTCTGGTCGCTGACGTGGCTTTTGTGAGGCTTTCTCTGGCAAAGCATCAAAACCAGCCCTCGTACAATACCGACATGCGGCGCCGGCGCGACTAACTACTGCCGGTTGCCAATCTTGACCCTTTGCTCTCGGCCGTTTACATTTTTGGTCATTCACGCAGTACTTAGCCATCGCTTTCCCCTCTTCGGCTATTTTTTGGGGTCTCGGCCTAATGGACCTCTGCAGCACTCAAAGTGAGCTGACCATATATCGTGTCTGTCCCCCTCAGCTCATTGATGAACCTGGATGCCCTGATCCGAGATTTAAGCCGGTGCCGTAGTGGCTGAATTGGTAAGCGGCCTCAACTGAGGCGATCCCGCATGACCATTGAATCCTTATCCTTAGAACATCGACTCGATGTCGTTCATGACACAACAGCTAGAATTAGCACCTTGGTGCACTGGCTTACGCTGCCTGAAGCTGGAAGTATTCAACCGCTGAACGCAAGCTGATTGTGAGTTTGGCGGAGACCTTTGGACCTAAACTGGTGCATGAGTCGTTTGGTATCGCCTACGACACGATTGCACGCCTTAAACGTGATCTTAGTGACACTCACGACAGCAAACCTCGCGTACCTCTTAAGTACCTGCCCGTACTTGATCTGATGAATAAACATCCGGGCATGGGACCTATGCAGGTGCGGGATTATATTCGCCGGCATATGGTTCAAAATATGGGTGTTAATTCCATTCGCCGCATTATGGAACAAAACGGCTGGGTGCCACCTTATGCGCGGCGGTCGCGCATAAAAGACAGCACGCGCCACTTCGAGGCGGTGCGGAAAAACTTCCTTTGGCACACTGATTTCAAGCATCACTATATTAATCAATGCCGCGTGGCGATCCTGTTTTTTCAGGACGACTATTCCCGGTTTTTGGTGGGCCACAGTTTTGCCGACAGTGAAAACGTTGAGACTGTGACTCAAACTTTGGAAGATGCCATTGTCATTCACGGCAAGCCCGAGTCTATTGACCGCGTTTCGGTTGTGGCCATTGCCTCACAAATACAGGCTATGACTGGCACATCGACCATTGCCTCACTTGCGGCCAGGTACAGTGTCCCGCTCATGAGCGAGCATCGTAACCGTGCAGAATTAATTGATCGCCTGCAGCCTAAGTCGCAGCAAGCTAGCTCTGCCGACTTAGCATCGCTGCAGAATGAACTCCGGACGGCGCGAGCATTGATCGCCATGCTCCTTGGTAAATCGCAAGGTGTCTCGGGCAATAATATTAGAAAATCCTATGCCCAATGGCTTAAGCAGTATCTGTCTGGTTTGCTGGAGTCCGGTACCGCATAAAAGACTATTACAAATCTCACCGACATCAGCGAAGAGACACTTAGGCACTTTCGTGCCGACCACTTGACGACGGTCGTCAAAGAGCCGGCTAGTGATGATCATCAGTTTATTAAAGAGGCATGGAACAAAGCGCCGGCACTCTGCAGAAAGACTCTGGACAGCTTTTGGACCTATCTGGGGCATTGTCATTCGCACTACAAAATATCACTGGAACAGGTGCGTACGATTTTAGCAGAGCTTGGTCTGCGCTATCCTCGCGGCAAGCAAAGCAAGAATGCGGGGACCACCGTCAAGACAGAGTTTACTCCTAAGGCTTTATGGGAGGGTGACGGCAAACAGCTTAATATCAATGTCAATGGCACGCGTCACACGTTTTGCTGGTATGCCTTTTGTGACCAACACACCACCTTACTCGTCGGGGTCGTCGGAGGCATTTTTATCGGCACTAAAAAGTGGTCATCAGCAGCAAGGTGCATTTGCTATCGGCGTGCTGATCGATAATCGCCTCGGAGAGGCTGATTTAATCATGGTCCGCAGCTTTTGCATTGAGCACCGTATCGTGCTGGCCAGGATTTTTCCTGGCAACAGTAAGAGTAACGGCCGTATCGAAAATAACTTCTCGATATTCGAACGTTTTGTCGGTGACGTCCATGTGAGTGGTAAAACAGAAAAAGAGATTGCCGAATCCATTGCCAACGTGATTGTCGAAGTATTCACCCAGCAACGTAACCATACGCCAAGAAAAAGGCTAGGCAGTCGCTCTCCAGCCGATTATCCGGCACCAGACAGACCACCTGAGCACGTCCGTAGTGCTGTCGAGCGTTTGGCAAACCGTTTCAATCGAGAGATCCGTGATATCGCGGCGAAATGGGATCTCATCAAACCGGCTCGCGAGCATTTTGAGCAGCAACCGGAAGCCAGCCAGCAAAAGCTGATGAAACAGCTTGGCAAGTATCCAAGTGGCGACATATTTTTTGCGCAGACGAAGTATTTAGCACAGGTTTTTAAGCATCCGGATCAAACGTATCGATCGGAATATTTCATGGCCATCCTCAGACATAAACGCGAAGAAGAAGCCAAAAGAGTCTTTAACGAAGCCTGGCGGGCAGGTGCAGCGCGGATGTGCGAACTCATGCCGCCACCAAAGCCAATCCCTCCAAAAGAGCGGGCCAAGGACATACTCGAAGTCTTTATCGAAATACTCGACATGGCAACTCCCGCCGAGTGGATGGTCGAACTGGACGCTCTCGCGTGGTGGCTGATTCATTATTCTCGACAAGCGTCGTTACCGGAACTATGGACAGCCGTCGAACACGAGGTGGTGACGTCCAAGGTAATGAGTCTTAAGCAGTGGGGCGAAATTAAAGACTACCTATCGAGGCTCCTTGGTGATTTCCTTTATGAGCCCATCGCACCCACAGTCGAAAAGCAAAACGCAGTCGAGAAAAGACGCGCTGACAGCAGGCCACTGCAGAAAAACTTGGACAGAAAAGGCGCGGTAAAAGACTCAAAGAAATCGAACAGTCACAGACAATCTTCGATCGACGCTCGCGACTAACGCAACGTCCGTCCCGACGTAACGGCTAAAGTCCACAATCTTTGATCCGATCATGAAAGAGTAGCGTGGCAATCATGCTGCTCTTTTTGACTAACTGCCGCTTACCTTGGACAGCCGTCTTAAACGTGGATAAGAACATGTACGTCGACCTTCACCGCTAAGATAGCTTCAGCCGCATACGCGCCCCCCGGCCTGGTTGGCGATATTCCCAGCCACTACAGTAATGCGAATTCACTGAGAGCAGACCCCAAGTTCAATCATTTAAATTGACACCTTGCGCCTTCTGATGGCATCTTAACCATCAGAAGGAGTGAGAATGAAAGCTCAAAAGCTCTTCCATCAGAAGATGGTTTTAAAGCACAGTGGATCTTCCCGACTTGCTATTTTTGAAGTCGCGATTTGGCGCGTACCAGTAAGTCGATCATACCCTGATGGCATCAAATATAGGGCTTGGCTGTCGGAGTCAGGAAAAACTGTTTTTGGTTTTGATAATCACCAGCCAAAAGGACCGCATCTGCACATTGGTGAACGAGAAGTTGGTTATGTATTTCGGGGCATTAATGCCCTTCGCGAGGATATCTTGGCGATGATCGCAGAAGAGGGGTTTATTTATGAAGACTAAGAAGGTGCTGTTGGTGGTCGAGTCATCATCGAAGTCATTAAATCGTGCTTTCAACTCGTTAGCGAAACCGGGCAAAAAAAAACTAGGTATCGAAACCATTTGTTTTCCGGATTTCGAAACATTAGGAAAGGTTATCACTGCGTCCCGGCTAGAGCTAATGCGTGTCATAAGAACGGAGAAGCCTAAATCGATCCAGGCACTGGCCCGGGCAGTTGGACGCGACTTTAAGAATGTTTATCGTGATGTAAATATTCTCGCTGAATTTGGACTTATCGAGCTGAAAAAGACAGGGCCTCGCCGCGCCGCCGCTCCAGTATCCCTCTTTTCAGAAATTGTGCTAGCGGCATAAGATAATTATGGCGCCTGACAGGATGATCATATTTGGGGATACTCGACATCTCACCAAATGCGATATCAATGTCGCGTTGGGTGATGCTACATATAGGCCGGTTTGAAATACTCGTACTCGGACCGATTCCTAAACGCCGTCGACGTGATGTAAATCATGGTTGAATCAATAAAAGCGTGCCCCAGTTGGTCCTTGATCATAATTAGGCTAGCGCCGCGATTTAGCAAGTTGGTTGCAAGTGAATGGCGCATTAAGTGCGGATATACCCGGCGACTTCCGAGTTGGCGTTGGGCCACGGTCCTGAGTGTTTTACGAAGGTCACCTGACGTCAAGGGATTACCTTTGACGAGGGTAGTGAAGAGGTAGGCGTTTTTAGACCTCGGGTATTTGTGCAGGTATTCGATAAGCACCAGAGTGCACTCGGCCGATATATTGATGAGTCGATCTTTGCTATTCTTGCCGGCCACTACAGTAACGCGATTGGATCCAAGGTCGATGTCGCCGACCTTTACGTTGCAAATCTCCTTATTTCGCATACCCGAATACGCCAAAAGGCAAATGATGGCCTTCTCACGGATATTCTTGGCACCCTGCAGAATGCGCGACACCTCAGACTCAGTCAGAATGTCTTTGAGGACTCTCTTTGGTTTGCGAGGTCGACCCAAACGAATCCTGCCACCCTTCATAGCACTGAAGTGCTCAAGCGCAATGCTGGTGTTAACGATATGATGATAGCTGTAATGCCGGTTATGCATCCAGTAAACGTGGCGCTTAATGTCCTGGTGGGAGGGTACAAACTTTCGCATGCGACGAAGCGCAATGCTCAGGCTGCGGCCGTATCCCTCGACAGTGGTTTTACCCAGTCCATGGTCAACGATTAAATATTCTTCAAATCTGCTGACGACGTTCCGCAACTTTGTCTTGTCCATTTTGCCACCTTTATCTTGTCAGTAATCGCCGCAAACTGTCGTTGGACGAAGGGGGTAGACCCGAAATCGGTAACCATCTGAGCAAGAATTGGTCCAAAAGAGTTCAAAATTGGGGGGAGGAGAGGCTAAAACAGTAACCAAAAAGTGGCTAGCAATGCCCTTTGAACGGTAACTAGGAGCATTTTTGGTTACCAAATTGATGCCTACCCCCCCCCTCAAAACGAAGCAATTTAGAGGGTCGAAGGTCACTTTGGTTACCAAAAAGACATCTCCTACCTTTGTAGTTATTGCATACACACTGGCAGGTCTGGAAATTTGTTACACAGGGCTGCGCGCAGTTGGGCGGTCTCTGCATCGGCCTGGTCAGCCCTGGCTTTGAGCTGTGCTGACTCAGCTTTGAGCTGAGCGGCTGCGATATCGGCCTTATCAACGCGGGCCCTGAGGCTTGCGGCTTCGGCCTTCAATCGGTCATTATCCAAGGCCAGTTCCTTAACGGCGTTGACGGTAGCCCAGTGGATGGGGTCAACATTGAGCTCCAGGTATCCGTCCGCACGAGTGATGACTGCGTCAGGTATAAGTTCTTTAACTTCCTGCGCGATAAAGCCTGTGTGTTCCTGCTCATAAGGCAATTTTAGCGGGTTGTCTTTTTTATACCTAAACCTAATAGTGTGGAGCTTTTTCACTTCGGCCAAGCCGTATTCGTAGTCGCCCTCTACGTCTTTTAAGCGAATGTCTGAGGCATTTGTCCAGGATGTACCAGATGAAAGTCCAGCGGTTCCAACAACATGCAGAGTATAAGACGGTGACGTAATCCCTATCCCGACGTTCCTAAAGAGCTAACTCGAGGGGATTGCCGACAGCAGTTTTACGCATTGCCGGCTCGATATAGGGAAATTCCTTATCGAGGCTGTGCTTGATGTGACGTGCCATCTGGATTCTAGCAAGACCTTCAGTCGCTGGCGTCATACCGGTCGCCTTAAGGTCTTTACCCTCCCACTTCGCTACCGCCGAACGTTCAACCCCCAAGAAGTCAGCGAAGACATTCTGAGTCATTTCCATGAAAAGACGGATAAATTTCACTTCGGCGCCGGCGAAACGCGCTGGCTTTCTGATCAATGCCTCAAAGACGAGGTCCTGCAGGCGATTGAAGTCGACGTCGAGGGTTTCCCCATAGGGCGTCTTAGCCACCGATGCGTTAACCAGGACTACAGGAAAGCCAAGGCCGTTGAACACCGTGGTTTTGCGTTTGGTCATGCCTTGTGCCCCCAATCCCTAATTAGTTAAATCGATCGCGGTAATGATAAATAGGCCCGGGCCACCTGGCGTAAGAGCGAGGCGAAGTTCTCGACTGTCGAGGGTTCGACCGCGCAGCGCATAGTTCCATGTTTTGTGCTCTGCCTTGAATTCATCTTTTCTCGCTTCCCTATACCCATGCCTCAGAATGTGCTGAATCTCGATTAGGGAAATACTGCGTTCTTCTAGTCGCTGCGCAGCATGAGCAACAAAGCGGTATGCACCGGTTCTTTCGGCCTCTCGGATAAGTTTGAGCAACATAGCATCCGGCATCTTTGCCGGACGGTTCGTGGCCATTGGAATGCAGTCCCCAATATGTGATCAGTTCACGATACACATAAATTATATCGGAATATTATCTGAAAATCTTTAGCTAAATGTTGGATTCTGCGGCAAGCTTTCTTGGATTTTAAAGATTTCTAGCAAATTTAGGGTCTTAGCGTGCTTAGTCCAACACCATCACGCTCGAGCCGGCCTGGGCCTTGAATTGGGGTGGCCTTACCCTATCCTTGCGCCAAACTGAATGAAACAGAACCTGGTTCAGACGGCGTTGGGCATGAAGCGCAACACGCCTGCAGGGCGAACGGGCGTAGCGAGCCGCGACCGAATGCTTTATCTCAATTCTTCCAACACTCGATGACAGCGTAGACTTCAACCTCACCGCTACCAAATGTCGATGTCCCAAGGCCGTCGGTAGTCCTTCCCACCGTAATATAGTGCTGGACTTCCAGAGCTTTGTTGGCGGCGATCGTGAATTGTCCGAATAGTCGTGAACTTGCCTGCACATTCGAAGAAGGATTGCTGTATTCCGATGTGCCAACGAGGACTGTCACGCCATCGGTGACGTTGCGGAGCCTTATTTTGTGTTGACCTGGATTGTGAGCGGGCGCACTGGCTTGGCAATAGTAGGTTCCAGCAGTTAACGTAATTTGGTTCGCGGATAAGGTTGCTAGGTTGTTGGTATCGATCTTTTTTGTGTTTAAAACGCGTGTGTGCCAGGTTGTCGAGCTTGATGCTCCTGCATAGGTCGTCGCCGCTTTCTCGTCCACAATAAGAATATGCCCCGTAGCGGACGTAGTCTGGATACTACCATCCGGGAACATGATGCCATCCGTACCCGCAGTGCCGGCAACATGAAGTTTGGCCCCTGGCGCCGTAGTCCCTATCCTGACATGCCCAAAAATCAGGTGCATGTCGTTGGACGCTATGGCTGACGATTGTTAAAGATGCTGCGATGATTGAACGAGAGTTTCATGACCCAAGCGTCTCAGCATGTCGGATTCACGCGCAGCGGTAAGGCAGTCCAGGTACCGATTTTTAGCGACGAGCCGAAACCAGTATTACCACCCGCGTGTGCGTTGTTTACGCCCGCCGATCACTTCGATGCCCATGCGGTGTTCGAGTATCTGATCTCAAGGGAACTGAGCCGCGGTGCAACGGACACCAGAGCATTGCTAACCTATGACCAAATGAGCACTGCTCACAAGTCCAAGCTAGATGCAGAATGGCTGCAGGCCGAGCGCTTAGCCCTCAGTTTGGCGACGATTTTTGCTATCCTTGATCATGGCAAGAGTCTTGCTGATCGTATCTTCCAAGATTAGATGCCAATCAGGAGCGAGAAGTTGGTTGCAGGATATGTTGGGATCGGCATCACCATCCGCAAGGAAATAAACTGTCGTCCGTCCCGGCACAAAGCGGTTTACATACCGTTCTGATTCGAAAGTGATGATGTGATAGGCCGGATCGCGCCGGACAAAGTCCAAAAGAATATCGGCCTTCTCGCTGTCAAATCCACCCAACATTGTGTCTGGCTTCAGGCCGAGTTGCAGCAGTTCTTGCCAAAGATATAACCTTCCGGTCCGCTCAGCAAATGCGACGCCGTCGGTGTATAGATCTGGGGATGGCTTGGCGGTGGCTCCCACGTTGATATCCTCACGTGATAGAAAGTGGACTGACAGACAACTATCGGTGGAATCTCAAGCGTTCTTTAGCCAGTGTCCGATGCTGGTCACGATAGGACCTTGGATATTAATGTTTTCAGGATATTCTGGCGTAGGAGAGTGTAACTGGCATCCGATATCCATGTCGTAGCAGGTCTTTCCGCGATTTGATTCGGTCGCAGAAAATTCAACGAGTTGCAAGAAGTGCCCGACCCGAATGGCACTTACTTAAGCTCTAAGCATATAAAACTATAGACAAAACGGCAGCCTAGGTCTCAGATGTTGTTCTCTACAACCACATCGAAAAAAGGGCCGCCGTTTTGCTTTTCAATCCTAGTCCATCACATTTCGCTAGTCATCATCGAAAACTCGCTCCCGATTCTGTGGCCGATAAGCTCGGAAAGCTCATGACTGAAACGCTCAAGGAATTGGGCATTGAGTACC
>JAPLFY010000092.1 GCA_026390435.1 Pseudomonadota bacterium | reverse complement strand
TGGACGATGATTTTGCAGTTGAGCCTTGCTCAAGGTGGACGACTTTGGCGGCCTGAATCTCTGGTGCTAGTACCTCGGTGATGAGCACAGAGACAGCGTCGTGTTGACGTTGTAATATGCCCCTTACGCATAAAAATGCCTGGCCATCAATGAGCGAGCGATAACGTGCGTAAAGTTGTGGTGTCGCTGCTACGTTCAGCATGCCAGTTTCATCTTCTAAAGTCATAAACACCATTCCTTTAGCCGAGGGCGGTGATTGTCGCACTAGTACCATGCCGAAGACGATGACGCCGCGCTGTGGTGTTAGGGTGGCTAAGGCCTGTATAGGTCGCAATTGAGCTACTGGTACTCCGTAACACCAATGCTCGCGAATAATAGCTGCGGGGTGCGGGCCGAGTGAGGTGGTGGTGGCATAAAAATCCGACTGACAGCGTTCCATCGTTGTTTCTGCTTGGAAGTCGGGCGGCGACTCCACATCCTCGAGGAATTCGCAGAACGGTGCGGCAGCTGCCAGCCAAAGTGCAGATCTGCGATCAATGCTGAAAATATGCAGGGCATCAGCCGCCGCCAAGGCTGTCAAATCTACTCTATTCAATGAACACGATCGCAGCATGTGTAGGAGATCTCGCCAGCCACCAAGTGCGCCTCGGCGCTCGCTTAGTTGCTGTGCTGCTTGCTTGCGTAAGGAACGGACGAGGCGCATGCCGAGACGTATCGCTAAGTCGCCATTAGGGCTGCGTTCGATGGTGTGGTCCCAATGGGAGTGAGCCACACTGATTGGCAAAATCTTGACGCCATCTTGACGAGCGCTGTGAATTAGCACGTGTGGTGGATAAAAACCCATCGGTTGAGAATTTAGTAGCGCCGTAAAATAAGCCGCAGGCGCATGGCGTTTGAGATAAGACGATGCATAAGCTAGCAGCGCAAACGATGCAGCATGCGATTCAGGAAAGCCGTAGTCGGCAAAACCGCGAATCTGGCCGAGAATTTGCTGCACGAATTCCTCTGCGATACCGTTTTTGCGCATGCCTTCTTGTAACTTCTCGCCCCAACGCGAGAGGTCGCCTTTGATGGCAAATGCCCCCATATTCTTCCGCAGCTGATCGGCCTCACCAGGTGTGAAATTACCAACCGTCATGGCAATGCGCATGACTTGCTCCTGAAAGATGGGGACGCCCAAAGTACGCTGCAGGATCGGCGCTAATCGTGGATCAGGAAAGGTCACAGCCTCCTCGCCATGCCGCCGCCTGAGAAAGGGGTGCACCATGCCGCCCTGAATCGGGCCAGGGCGGATGATCGCCACCTCGATCACGAGATCGTAGAACTTACGCGGCTGCAAACGTGGCAGCATCGACATTTGGGCGCGGCTCTCGATTTGGAACGTACCAACGGTGTCCGCTTTGCAGATCATGTCGTAAGTCGGACGGTCGTTAGCAGGTATGGTCGCTAGCGAGAGGTCTTGGCCTTGATGCTCCTTCACTAGAGCAAAGGTCTTGCGGATAGCTGTCAAAATGCCGAGGGCCAAGATATCGATCTTAAAAAAGCCAAGAGCCTCGATGTCCTCTTTACACCACTGAATCACCGTCCGTCCTGGCATGGTCGCGGGCTCTTGCGGCACCAGCCAGTTGAGGGTGCGGTCGGTGAGCATAAAGCCACCGGAGTGAATACCAAGGTGGCGCGGAAAGCCGCGTAGGCGCTCGGCTAAGCGGGCCCAATGTGCATCCTGTTCTTGCTGCTGCGAGGTCGGCGTATCTTCTGCTGGCAGCTCTGTAATAGTACGTCCACAATCACTGCGGCGATAATCGCGACTGCTGAGTAATTTGCTGGCTTGTTCCAGGCGCTCATTTGAGTAGCCAAGAGCCTTGCCGACGGCGCGGATGGCGCCACGAGTGCGAAACGTAATCACATTCGCAATCATCGCGGCGCGACCGCGGCCGTAACGCTGATAAATATACTGAATCACTTCTTCGCGGCGTTCGTGTTCGAAATCGACATCGATATCTGGTGGGTCGCCGCGTTCGACCGAGATAAAACGTTCAAATAAAAGATCGAATAAATTGGGATCAACTGCGGTGACGCCGAGCACAAAACATACGGCAGAATTAGCGGCGGAGCCTCGCCCTTGACAAAGAATCCCCTGTTCGCGCGCCCACCTTACGATGTCCCAGACGGTGAGGAAGTAATCGGCAAAGCTAAGTTGTTCGATCAAAACTAGCTCGTGCCGCAGCAGCGTCTCAAGCTTGGTTGGGATGAGTCCGTAGTGCTTCTGAGCGCCCTGCCAGGTGATTTGCTCCAGGTATTCCTGCGCGCTGACGCCGTCGGGTAGCATTTCCTTAGGGTAGCGGTAGCGTAGCTCGCGGCAATCAAAGGTACAGGTTTCAGCGAGTGATCTGCCGGTGGCAAGCGCCTGAGCATATATCGGTAAGTCTTGGTAGCGCGCGGCAATCGTTTTAAGATCGTGCATAGACCGCTCGCCATTAGGAAATAAATGACTACTGACATTGCTGACTGTTTGATTGTTGCGGATAGCATGCAGTAGATCGCTCATATCTTTAGCGCTGCGCTCATGCATATAAACATCATTTGTTAACAGGCAGGGCAGACTTAAATCCTTGGCTAGTTTCATCATCGGCATCATCCAGTGGTCTTCCGCCGGATTTAGATGGCGACTGATGGCGCAGTAAACACGTCCATTAAAATGTTCACGTAGTTGCGTGCAGCGTGAGCGCAGGGCGACTTCGCCGCCACGGCGCAGTAGTCCGCGCATGGGTATGATGGCGATAAGATCCTGCACGTCCGCTGCCAGCAAGTAAGCTGGTGGTATGTGGGCGCCATTTTTACCGCCGCGGTGCGCATAGGTCAAGAGAGCGCACAGGTTGTGATAACCGCGGTGAGTCGTGGCGATGAGTGCCAGCGTGTCTTGTAGCAGCAAAGGTAAGGCGTGATCTTCAGCTAGGTGGATTTCGGTACCATGAATGAGCTGGAGCTTACCTGCGTAGCCTGGGTCAAGGCGTTGGCGCATCAGGGCGTTGTGAGTGCGCGCGGCCCCATAAACTCCGTCATAATCTGTCAAAGCCATGCCTCGGTAGCCTAAAGCATCAGCACGCGCGACCAATTCATGGGGGTGCGAAGCGCCCATGAGAAAGCTGAAATTACTATGGCAGAGCCATTCGACCCAGCCGTAGTGCTCAATCAAAGCGACCATGTGACCACCATGTTCCGCCTTGATCGCGGTATGCCCAAATCCAGCGGTGCTCTCTGTCGATTACGGCATAGTAGTCGCGTTGGCTGGCGCCGGCTGTGTTCAGCCACCATTTGCCGGTGACTCGCTCGAGAAAGATGCGCGCTGTCGAATGGCCCTCAGTATCTAAGGGACGTGGAATGTCGATATAAAAGGGCCGACTTCTCGCCACTGGTAGCCACGATGACTCGTCAGACTCGCTTGCTCCGTTTGATCCGGTTGATCCGGTTGATCCGCTTGATCCGGTTGAGTGTGGCTCACGATCAGGCGCCGACGGCTTTTCGTCGGCGTGCGTGGAGCGGGTCACAAAAGCTGTTTCTGGCACCCAATCTTCGCGCAACTCGTAGCGATCCAGAGGGATTGATAATTGATTTTCTAGCATCAACAAATGACGGGTATCGCTGTCACTTTGCTCACCGAATAAATCCTTCACGAATGGTGGTAACACCAAACGCTCGTCGATCACTAACTCCCAACCGACAATCCCGCGTTGATCCTGCTCGCTCGCGGCGGCTTTTTTATGCGCGCTAAAGCTGTAGTTAGCCTGAAACACTGCGGTCTGATGATGGCCGCGTTCCCGCGCTAAGCTATGAGGATGGCGAAACAGTAGCGGCACTGTGGCCTCGCTCAGATCGTCGAGGGTTAGGCGCCAGCTCAGTGCAGTCACGCGTTCTCGCTCGTCCCAAGTCGGGAGTGTGCAGAGGCGGTCTAAATCTTCGACCAGCAAGGGAGCGAGTTCGTCCCAGTGTGCAAGTGGGGTCTCTAAATGGCGGGAGACGTGTGGTTTTTCGGGCTCAGACCAGGGCAACCAAGGGAAACCAAGGGGGTGAGTTTGGGGCTCTTGACGATCCGTGCCGGGGCGGGGGAAGGACCATTCCCAGAGTAAGGCGACCGTCGTGCCAAAGCGGCGACGCATGGAGGGGGGCTCAGTACCGCGCCAATGCCAAGGAGCATGTTGAGGCGGCGGATTGGCCGGCTGTATCTGGCTGATGACGGCCTGCATCTGGCGTAGATGTCGGCGAAAGACCGCCGCATGGAAACGTGGCCACGCCAGTGTGGTGGCATGTGTGCTCAGTTCTTCGGCGCAGCTAAACCAGGCGTCCCAGTCCACCTGTTGATAAAAGGCGCGGCCAAACTTGTGGCGCAGGTCGAGCATCCCGTTAAGAGTCCGGGCGCGCATTTGCGCTAGAGCTAACAAGGCCTGCCAGGGGTGGTCTGCCATCACTGCGCGCATATTCGTCCCGAGACTGCGCCGCAGGATGTCTTCGACCAAGGTGTGGACTGCCGTCTGTTGACGGATAGCCTGACTCTGCCAGTAGCTGTGGCAGGAGCTTAGGTCTAGTAACCATGTCTGCTCATGCCAGTGCATGACCCGCGGCGTCAGCACCGTGGGGCTCAGACTTGGTAGGAGGTCGCCCTCTACCGCGATGAAGTCGGCTAACGTCATATATCATCCATGCGAATGACTGCGGTGCGTGGTGATAGGCCGCGGACTACGTCCAAGCGGTAAGAGCCAGGCTGGTCGGGTTGCCGCCACGAGTTGAGGCGGAGCTTGGGCCAAATACTGTGACCATCGCGCTGTAGCATGTAATTGCGAATGATAATGAACAGCTTGCCCTGCAGGCGTGCGTGGTGCGCTAAAAATGTTAAGTCGTCGCCGGACAACTGCGTCGGAGCATCTAATACGATGACTTTGAACAGTGGTGATAAGAGGGCTGGTCTTAGCTGTGCCAAGGGCTTGCCGCTGCGAGCGAAGCAGACGCGGCTCAAGTTGACGCCGTGGGCACGCCATGCCGGCGGATAGACCTGGCCGCTGCTATAGGCCCACAGGACCCAGCAGGGGAGTGGGGTGGAACGCCCCTGGGTGGCGGCGGCGATAAAATCAATGAGGGGACGGCGGCCCCCCCGGCCGAGCGGCGAGCCTATCTCGACGATCGTACCGAACGGGAGGCCACCCACCAGGAAACGATCGAGCTCAGGGTGGAGCGAGGCCAAACGGCCTGGAGTGGAGAGGGAGGCTGGGCGGCAAGCCGTGCTGCCCAGCTCATGGAGGCGGCTTAAGAGGTCTGAATTGTTGGTCAATCGTTCCATGGGGATTATTAAACCATATATTTGTATGGTTTATCAAGAGCAACCGTAAAAAGAGTGTTTCGTGTCGCTCAGCGACTCATTAATGAGGTACAGAAGCCACGATGAGTAAACGCAAGAAATACTGGCTCCGCTGTGAGCGCTGCAAAATGCGGCGTGAGTTGTGTCTGTGTGCGGACATACCTAGCCTGACTCTGGCCACAAAGCTGGTCCTCATCGCCGCTCGCCGCGAACTGCAGGTGCCCACCAACACCGGGCGCCTCGCCGCGCAGGCGCTGACCAATAGTGTCATGCTGACCCGCGGTGACCGTGATGAGCCCTGCGACTTGGCGCCGCACTTGCCTGTCGATGGCCGCGTGCTGCTGCTCTATCCAGCCGAAGATTCGATCGAATTAACACCCGCGATGCGCGACGGTGGCCCTTATACCTTGGTGGTTCCCGATGGTAACTGGCGCCAGACCAGTAAAATGCGCCGCCGCGAGCCGCTACTGACGCATGTACAAACCGTGACGCTGCCAGCCGGTGACCCATCTGCTTACCATGTGCGCCGCGAGACCAAAGCTCAGGGCCTAGCGACTATTGAAGCGATAGCGCGGGCGCTAGGGGTGCTCGAGGGCGACGCTGTCCGAGTATCGCTGGAGGCGGTGTTTGCCTTAATGGTGGAACG
The DNA here is from genome assembly GCA_026390435.1 of Pseudomonadota bacterium. Taxonomy (GTDB): domain Bacteria; phylum Bdellovibrionota_B; class Oligoflexia; order Oligoflexales; family CAIYRB01; genus CAIYRB01. The sequence continues at coordinate 4,384 of JAPLFY010000092.1, read as the reverse complement.
GACGATGGCGAGTCGGGGCCATAATAAACAGATTTAATTTGATGTTGCTGAGTGGGTCTAAACTAACTTTGTAACTAACCGTATCACTTCGGCCCCGTATCACTCCGGCCCCGTATCACGGCATTCTGCTCGAACCTTGGCTATTACGTCTACCGGTAGCCCGGTTAGCTCTGCAAGGCGCGCATCCGTAAGCGATTTGGTTTCAGGCGCGTTTAACAGCGCTTTAAGTACGGATTGCGCTTTGTCATTGAGACCCTCAGCCTTGCCCTCAGCCTTACCCTCAGCCTTACCCTCAGCCTTGCCCTCAGCCTTGCCCTCAGCCTTGCCCTTAGCCTCGCCCTTCGCCGTAGCTTCTGCCATCAGCGAATCAAAATGAATGCGTGACTTCTCGCGCACACGAGCGATCTCGCGAGCCTCATCTTCTGCCGACAATTCTTCGAGTGCGTTCTTTGCATCTTTAAGCTCTGGTATCGACATACATGCCTCCTCGACAGCCTGGCTACTTGGATCAGCAAGAAACCCTAGCCATGCTCCCAGACTTACATCATCCGCGGGGAGTTGTCTCTCCCGCCACAGGCGAAAGGCTTTGGCGATCTCAAAAAACTTAATCTGCATTTGCTCACGCAGCTCAGCAAAAACGGCGGCTCCCGTGTCGTCCTGCTGCAGAGAAAAGCAAGCACAGTGCCTTTGTCTCCGACCAAGATCTTTGGGATATCAGGGTTTAAGACCTCTACCGCAGTGATCTTGCTTTGGGGTTTTAATATTTCATTTAGTAGACCGATCAGTGCGCCGCGCCCACGCTTGCGCGCAAAAAGCATCTTGAAGACGACGTCTAAAGTAGGTCTTAGCAGCGAGTGTTTTACCTTCAACGTGATGATCCTACGCAGATTAGCGAGCGTGAATGCCCGTGGCTGCACAGAGACTCAAACAAGTGAAGACGAAAGTCGACGGACACGGTGGCGGCGAGCGGAGATGTCCGTCGCTGACCGGAGCTGGAGCTAATCTACATGTTTTCGAGGCCTTTTGGGGCCGAGCTAATCACTTCGCCAATGATGCCAACATGCACTCCGGACCATTCACTCCGGTACCTAACGATCTGCGACTGACTGTCTGGGAGTTCAATAGTCACAGTTTTGTAATCAGCCCAGGCAATCTTTAAGATATCGCTCGAGGGTAATATTAATACCGTCTCCTGATCCGCAGTTTTACCGTCCTTGAGCTTTCTGAGGCGCACCTCAGAGGCGACCCTCATGCTCGGGCCACAGTCCACTTTAATCTGTTCCAAGACCATCTCGCCACTTGGGCCAACTAGCGATTGAACCGAGGTTCTGACGCAACGGTCTCGCCATAGGATGGCTAGCGCCACAAAGGGCAACAGAGCAAAAAGCAGTAGGGTGATGATGCCTTTGATTTTGGATTTAGAGCCCGCGCTCTGCTCTAGCTGCTTTGGGTCCTTTGGCGCCGGCTCGGCGACGGGGGAATTTGGGACGTTGTCGTTCATCAGACTGAGGCAACCTTTCTGCAAATTCGAAGGTGAAGCCACCCTCTTGAGTCAGTTTTAATTTGGCACTAAACGGCCGGCCCGACTTAGATATAAAACCGCGGAGCTCGCTGCTGGTGCCAGTTGCGAGCATGCCAGAGACTTCCGCTGGAGTCAGCTCTCTCTTACAGAGAATTCGCGGTAGCATCAGACCACTGGGGTTCTTCTCGCCACCGGCAAACGCAGCTAGGCGCGTCGCGCAAACGTACGCGCCTCTCGTTTCGAGGACCTGGCAGTCTTTGCCGTGAACCGGGCAATTGGCAATGCTGGGGCGAGCCTGGGCTGACTGGCGTTGCCCCCTATACTCGCCGCCCTCGGCTGATCTGGCCTCGCTTACGTCCCCACTTATTTCGTCACCGTCGACGATCGCCACTTTAGATCCGCGCAGCTCAAGGGCGGCGCGATAATCTTTTCCCGCCTTGGTTTTGAAGCCGTCCAGCTCCGGGGTACGACCTTTATTAACTAGTAGTTCTGAAGTGTTACGGTCAAGGTAGCGACTGCTGACATTCTTCCAAAGGCGAAGACCGCAGCCTGTGTCTGGTCCGGTCACAGAGGCACACGCATAGTAGAGTTGGCGTTCGTACACTTGGGGCTGCGAGTTGCTGGGTGCGCTGCTTTTCTCGGTACTACATACCGGACATGGTCCGAGCGGATCGCGGTCAGGATAAATCTGCTGCCAGTCGAGACGCTTGGCAGCATCAACCACCTCGGCCGTATAGCGATTGATCTCGGCCATAAACGCAGCCTGCTTCCGTTTACCCTCTTCAACTTCAGCCAGCTCCAACTCGAGTCCGGCTGTCAGCTCGGGTGACGTGAGGCGCATGACTTTCAGGCGATGCAGCGTTTGAATCAGATGAATGCCCTTACAAGTCGGGCGCAGAGATTCGTCGACATATTCTTTGATCTTCAGATTTTGAATGATATCAGCCCTGGTCGCCGCGGTGCCTAGACCTTCAGCACCGTTAAGGGCGGCTTGGAGCTCTTGGTCGTCGATCTGTCGGCCGGCATGTTCCATGAGACTGAGCAACCCAGCTTCGTTAATTCTGTTGGGTGGCTTAGTGATATCGTCTTTCAGGTTACGGTTAGTAATGCCGACGGGGATGTTCTCCGACACCTTTTGACCTGGTCGCAAAGGAGGCAAACTCTTGGTGGGCTTTTCTTCCGCAGAGCGGTCGTAAACACTAAGCCAGCCGGGTACAGACAAAGTCTCGACGGGACCAGTCCGGAAGGACTCACCCGCAGCGACTGTAATGCGGCGAACTCGGTCGTAAACCGCAGGCGGAAAAAAGGTGGCGAGGAATCTTCGCACCACGGCATCAAAGACCTTGGCATCGTCCCCACTTAAGGAATTAAACTTGCCCGTTGGAATGATAGCAAAGTGATCACTGACGCCAGCGTTATTAAAGGTGCGCTTATCATTACGCCGGCCATTAGCGAGCAGATATCCAGCCGCCTCACCGTAATCATCTTGATTACTTAGTGCCCGGACAAGTCTGTCCACCTCGGTCCTATAGTCCTCAGGCAGACACTGGGAGCTGGTACGCGGATAGGTGAGGACCTTATGCCTCTCGTAGCAGCGTTGGGCTGCCTCTAGAGTCCGCTTGGATGACCACTTATAGCGCTGGGCCATATATTTTTGCAGGCCGGTTAAATTGAACAAATAAGGCGCATGCCGCAAACTTTCGTCGCGGGTCTCACTTGCCGTAGCTTTAGCGCCCTCTAAGTTGGCCACCAATGCTTCGGCCTTGCTCCGGTCGAAGATTCGGTCGTCTTTACGGTCGGGGGCGAGCTCGTTGGCCTTGAACCCCGGATCAAACCAAGTGCCTTCGTAGGTATGGCTACCAGCATCGAAGGTCGCGACTAACTTGAAAAACGGCTGCGACCGGTGGCCAAGTATCTGCAACTCCCGCTCGACCAATAAAGCTAGGGTAGGCGTCTGGACTCGGCCGACCGACCACGGTGTACGCTCGCCACGCGAGCGCAACCTCTCACTAAAAGCCCGAGTGGCATTCATACCGATTAGCCAATCGCTACGCGCCCGACACTCCGCAGCTGCTCCCAGTCCGTCTAAGTCAGTGCCATCACGTAGTCGGCCAAACCCGGACCGGATCGCCTCCGGAGTCATGGACTGCAGCCAGAGACGGCGAACCCACTGCTTGGCGTCCAAGTAGCCAACGATCTCGCGGAAGATCAACTCCCCTTCCCTAGCGGCATCGCAGGCGTTGATCAGGCAGTTGACGTCGGGGCGATCGATGAGTTCTTGCAGGATCTTGATCCGCTTTTCATGCCCAATAATTGGCTTAAGCTGAAAGGCCTTCGGCAGGATCGGCAAGAGCGAGATCTTCCAACTCTTGTAGGCCCGGTCGATATCCTCGGGCTCAAACAAGGTGAAGATATGGCCGACGGCAAAGCTACAAAGATAAGTGTCGCTCTCCCAGTAAGCGCCACCAGCACGCGCCGTGAACCCGCCAAGAGCCGCCACGATATCTTTCGCAACACTCGGCTTTTCGGTGATAATCAGCGCTTTTGCCACTCTTGCCTCAGGGTAATCAAGCCGGGTCTGGGCTAATTCCCCTACTATCGCCTGTCACGGGGGTGGATACCAGCGACTTTTGACGCTTTTTCGTTGGTCGGGGGACGACCTGTGAGCGGTCGGTCAGCATGTCGTTGGCAATGCGCGTCAGTGGAGGTCGGGAGGAGGTCGGGGTCAGTTGGTATGGTGACCAGCAGCCATAACCGGCCGTAATGACCAGGTGATGAAAAAAAACTCCTTGGTGTTATGAATATTCAAAACACCAAGGAGACAAACGTTATGTCTAAGATCAAAGAGTACTCTGGCAAGAT
>JAPLFY010000055.1 GCA_026390435.1 Pseudomonadota bacterium | reverse complement strand
GGACAGAGCCAGCCGGTCCAATTCACTCTTGCCACCGGATATTCCGATAAGCTACAAGGTCGCCAACTTCCGAAATATACTTCGGTGGTCCTACTAATCTCCGCTTACCAAATCATACCCCCTTAATCTCAGATCAGAGCACCTATGCCGAAACGGCCGAAAACTCAGCCAAGTGGCCGAAAATTGAGTGCGCGTGCCCACATTTGCCGGGCCTAGCGTTGGTCCGTTGAAAAACAAATCCCAAGTATTTCGGATATCTGTGCTTAGTCCCTAAAAAGGCACGAGTATTGCAGCGTGCAGAAAATCACCCGGCTATGGCCGGCCTTCGTTCGAGGGACTCGCCAGCCAATGTCCTCAGCCCGCCCAAATAGGATTCTGTAACCGATGACACATCTACTGCTCCTAACTATCTTTTGCACGACGCTCTTTGGCTGCGGTCCCGAGCCGCATTCGAGTCATTCTCAAACCAAGGGCATTGGTGCCTGTATCGAGGGCCAATTGGCGAATCAGTGTGTAAATCAGAAGGTGTGTAAGGTCGTTTGCTCGGTCGCTGGTACTGTGGTCGGAGCAAAATCGGCAAGTACTAGTGCTAAAATCGGTGCCGCTACAGGCGGCGAAGTTTGTAACGAGTTGTGCGAGCTAGTTCCGGAATGCTCAGATATTTATGTTTGCTACCGCTACGAGAGAGGCGGACCTTAATTTACAAGATCACTGATTTTTGTTTAATTGCTGCCAGAGATCTTCCATGTCCGGCGGCATCACTGCCTCGATGCGCACTTCTTTCTTAGTGTCTGGATGCACAAATTCCAGAGCTGCCGCGTGCAAACAGAGTCGTGGCCAGCCCGTCTTTTCGACGACGTTTGCCGTCAGGCCATCAGCGAAGTATTCAAGGAAGATGCTTTCGTCTGGGTGATAAGTCTTGTCCCCGAAGATCACATGACCCGCGTGCGCTGCGTGAATGCGAATTTGATTGGTGCGGCCGGTCTTCGGGCGTGCCTGCAGTAAGCAGGAATTTGCCGCTGTACCCAGCACGGAAAACTGGGTGAACGCACTCAGTCCATCTGGTACGACCCATTTCTTGATCCTAATCGCGCTGTCTGCAAGATCCCCGATACTTCCATCGGCCGTCCAATGCGGCTGTTCAGGGCAGCCTCGGGCTATGGCCAGATACTCTTTGCGCACGTGCCTGTCGGCGAAATCACAAGACAGGCGACTGCGCATGCTGGGTGTGGACCCGCAGATTACAATGCCGCTGGTCTCCCGGTCTAGCCGATGTACGGCCGACCACTCGCGACCTAGTTCCTGCCAGACGATTTCGGTGAAGGTGTTCTTACGGTAAGGACCGTTCTCATGCATCGGCAGATTGCCGGGCTTAAAGACGGCCATGACGGCGCCCTCTTGCCAAAGGACCCGAATGCCTCGGTCTACCTCGGGCTCGACAGTTTTGGGTGCATACAGGCTAAGAATTTCGCCTAATTTTAGCCGCGTAGCGTTCTTGACTATGCGTCCACTCACTAGCAGCCTGTGGGTGCCAAGGCGTTGCTGCCAGCCGCTGCGCGACAGGAAGGGGAACTGGCGTGCCAGGTAGTCATCCACGCGCTGACCCACGGCATCCTGGGCTACCGGGCCGCCGAGGCTGCGGTACTCATGGGTGTTGTCGTCATTGGTTGATGTAGGCATGGCGTGCATGTGTTAAATATTGATCCCGGCTTATAGTCGCGAGGCCGCCAGAGCATAGTACGGAGCCCATGGAAAATAAAATCATTACTAGTAACCGCAAGGCCTTTCACGAGTATACGGTGAGCGACCGGTATGAGGCCGGGATCGTCTTGACGGGAACCGAGGTCAAAGCTGCACGTGCCGGGAAAGTGAATCTGAACGACGGTTGGGTGGCGATCGACGACTTTGGCGAAGCTTATCTACACGACGCCCACATTGCCAAGTACAGCCATGGTAGCCACATGAACCATGTCGAGGTGCGTCCCCGCAAGCTACTGCTAAACCGTAAGGAATTAACCAAGTTGGCGGAGCTGACGGAAGAAAAGGGTTACACCATCATTCCCCTCAAGATGTACTTTCTTGGGCAGCACATAAAGCTGGAAATCGGCGTCGCCAAAGGCAAAAAGCTCCACGACAAACGCGACAGTGCCGCCGCCAAAGAGGCGACGCGCTCCATCCAACGAGCGATGAAGCACCGTAATTAATCCAAGCTCTACGCCCCAAAACTGAGCTACCAATCTGGTACTGTTCTTGCTTGATGCTATGTCGAAGCGATGACTCAGGACTCACCGACACCTTTATTTTTTCTCAACTACATGAAATTAATGTGAAAGTTTCATGGGTGGCGAGGTGGGGTCAGGCGCCAGACCAGGCCAGGGTGGTATAAAAATGACACTTGATCGAAGCATCATCAGCCAATCTCAGGCAGCACCGGCACCGGCACCGGCACCGGCACTAGACCTGCGCTATGCTCCGGAGTGGAAGGCATTTAGCTTTGAGACCGGCCACTTTCTTTTGCATGTGCCGTCGTCCCATGTACTGGATGTGCCTTCAGCACTAGCGGCTCTGGTCCGCGGCGAGACTTCGGATCTGGTTGCAGCCGCCGAATTGACGCGCCTCTCAGCGGTCTTGCCGCGTCCTCCAGTGCGCACCATTGTGCCCGACATTCGTGCCATCTCTCTCAATATGGCGCAGGGGTGTAACCTCCGCTGTACCTACTGTTTTGCCGGTGAGGGTGACTACGGATCCAAAGGTTTGATGAGTTTTGCCACGGCCACGGCAGCGATCAAACTGCTCGCTGCCGGCAAACCAAATTTTCACGTCGTGTTTTTTGGCGGTGAGCCTATGCTCAACTTCGCCGTGATCGAGCAAGTCGTGGCTTGGTGTGAGACGGAGCAACCGTCGGTGACCTTCTCCATGACCACCAACGGCACTCTGCTGACAGCTGATAAAGTGGCGTGGCTGCGCAGGAAGAAGTTCGCTCTTAATTTGTCGTACGATGGTAAAGGCGTCCACGCTAAACAGCGTCTCAACAAAGATAAAGTGAGCAACTCAGAAGCGCTGGTAGAGCGCAAGATTGCCGCATTTGGGGATCAGTTGTCGGCACTGCGCGAATTTCGCTTGCGTGCGACCGTGACGAAAGAGGCTTTGCCAATTTTGGAGGCATCGTTGGTCGAAACGCTGACGACCAAAAACTACAAACTGTTCGTGGCGCATCACGCCACATCCGAGCGCGGTGTGGAGTTTAGCAGCGATGATATCGATTTTTTGGGCCAAGTCTTTAAGCGAGTGATTGATCGTTTTCTCGCATCCAGCGATTACGCGTGCCTGCTGAAATTAGAAAATATTCAACAGGCTGTACGTCGGATTCACCGCGGCAAGACGGGCGGTATGACTTGCGGCGCTGGGATTAATTATTTAACGGTGTCTGTCGGCGGTAGTTTTTACCTTTGTCACCGCTTTAATGAAGATGAGGGCGAGCGTCTTGGTGGCATTGATGGCGGACTGGATGAAGAAAAGTTAGCTGAGGTAGCTACCTTTCGCAGTGCTAAGCAAGCACCCTGTAATACCTGCTGGATGCGCGAGTGGTGCGCCGGCGGGTGTATGCACGAGCACAAAAGTGCTCAGGGTGATAAGTTCGCTATTGATCCTCGTTTTTGTCAGTTGCAGAACTTAGAGCTTGAGCAAGCGATGCGGATATATACAGTGCTCCTAGAAAAGGCGCCGCATTTACTGACGAGTCATGCCACATGAAGCGTCCCGTAAAAGTAGTTACGATGAATTTATTTTTCGTCGCTGTGGTGGCCCTATTTGTCTACGTTTTTTATGCGTCTGAGTTACGTGAGCGATGTGAGAATCGATTGTATGATCTGAGGACACGACTAGCTCCAGCATTAGTGCCCAGTAGTCCAGTGATTCTGTTGACAATGGATGATGACACGGCTGCTTCCATCAATACGATGCCGCCACTTCGGCCATGGGACACTGGTAAAAGTGATGAGTTGAGTATTCCTACTCTGCTACAGATTGTGCGAACTGCAGCCGCAACTAAAGCTCGAATGATCGCGGTGGTTATGCCTCCTCAGGTCTTCAATTACGATGATCCAGAGCTGGATCCACTGGCAGTGATGGCGCAAAATGATAAGCGAATTTTTTTAGGCACCTTTGGTCAGTCTACAACCGGTGATGGCGAGCGCACTAGACCTAGTCGCTTAGTTCTAACTGCCGCAAGTCGTCTGTTTAAGGCCGATATAAAGCGTGATTTTCGCCGCGAGATCGTTCGCCGCATGATCATACAAGAGCCTGGCGAAATGCCATATTTGCTATCCGGAATGATGGAGAAGCTGAAGCCTGAAGCAGCGCAAAAAATTGCCTCATCAAATAGGTCTGAAACTCTCAGTTTTGAATTAAATTATGCTTACAAAAATCAATTTGCGCAGCTTCCAGCGCCAACTCTGGTAAGTAACTCAGAGGCTATTGATCTAAACGATGCCATCGTTTTGATTGGATTCACGAGCTATCGTCCCTTCACTTTTGATGAGCGCGAAGCTACCTTTGTGAACACCCCTTGGCAGCCTGATGGGGAAGACGTGGCGACAGGGTCGCCGCTCATCGACGTGCAGGCAATTGGTCTGCTGAATTTACTCGAAGGCACTTGGCTGCGACCCGCGCCACTTTGGATTAACGTCGCGCAAACTGTTCTTATATCTACATTGGCAATGATAGTTTGGTCCTTCAACATCACGATTGCTTGCCTAATATTTGCTGTCGGTTGGTTAGGCTTACTTTGGGCACATTCTCTAGTGTTTTCCTATTTGAATCTTCATGTGCCATTAGCAGACACGGCCATGTGGTCGTCACTGGCTACGCTTAGTGGCGCATTCTGGCGTCTGCGGTTCGAGGCTATTTGGCGCTCTGATCAGATTGAAAAACTGCGGACCGACGAAGAGTTAGTCCAGGTGCAGGATCAATTTCTAAGCCGTTTTGCAGCCGAACTTTTGTCCATGAACGATAGGTTGATCGCGGAGCTAAATCATATGGACACTGAGCTGGTCGGAACTGCGGCCACTGCTCATGCGCGTGCCTTAGGTAGTGCTGAGGAACTTCGCGAGTATCTTACGGGAATGCGGCAAGTGGGATATTTGAATCGTAACGATGCTGTTAAACCCACTCTGCAAGATGTTGCGGTAGGAGAGGTTGTAGTCGATATTTTGCGCCTTTTTGAAAGTAAGGCGCATGACGCTAAGGTGAGTTTCCTAGTTAGTTTGACTCCCGCAGCCATGGTTTTAGCAGACCGGACCTTGGTGGCTCAGATTCTCTACAATTTGATTGGCAATGCAATCAAGTATTCGCCACCTGGAAGTCAAATCACCGTCGAGGCTTTGCGATACAAAAATCAAGTAATGATGCGGGTGAAGGATCAAGGGCCGGGTATTGCACCCGAGTTTCAAGAGCGAATTTTTGAAAAGTTTTATCGAGTCAAGGACGATTTCGTTTATAAAAGTAAGGGTCACGGACTAGGACTTTATTTAAGCCGATATTTTGCTCAGCAGATGGGGGCGGATATTTCTGTATCATCCACAGTGGGTGAGGGCGCTTGCTTCGTGCTGGCACTGCGCGCTGCAGTAAAAAAGACGAGTGATAAATCCCGAGTGAAGCATAAACCTGAATGAAACTTAAACGAAGAAATCTCAGCAAAAGGATCGTCCGTCACCTTTGGTGGTTAGATGTGATTTATCCATTGGCGCTGGGTTTGCTCATCGTTGCCGCACTGAGCTACACAGTCTACTCCGGTCCGAGGCAGTCGCGTCTTTCCTTAAAGATGGAAAAAGACCTAATCAGATTTAGTTTGGCTAAGGCTAGTGGGCAAGCGATCAAGAATCCTCGGCAGGTCTTAGTAGTTTCAGTTGGGGGCGCTGATTTGCCGGTGGGGTTGGGGGCAAGCGACGCATTGTATTTTAGTAAAGTGATGGATCTCTACGGAGGAATGCTAGAGACGCTTTCGCAGCAGGGTATGCCTCTTATTTTTGTGCACTGGGACTTGGAAATCCGCTCAGGTGACGAGCTTGCTTATGATCATCTCGCGCAGACTTTAGAGAGTATTTCTGAGCGGACAAAAGTATTTTTTGTGACATCGACAAGCAAGTTGGGTCAGGTGCCACTAAATGTACTAAACCGCTCCACCTGGCTGAACGATAGTTATTGCGACGAGCAGAGTGAAGTGCAAATCGACTGCTCTCTTGTTCCTGACTATGGTGACTGGGTGGTGCAGCAGATTTTGAATAGCGTGCGTCCAGATTTGGCTCCGGATGCTATGTCTGCGCCTTGGGTGAGTGAGCGGCTTGCAAACGGGTTTCCAAGTTACTTGCTTAATTTAACCCCGCCTCAAACGATGGCCACTAGGTCTGCGCGTGAAATCTTGCAGAGCCCAGGTTTAGCATCTGGGTATCGCGTCGCTTTTATAGGCAATGACATAAAAAACACTGGTCCAATAGATCTTCGGAAGGAAGCAGCGCATAAAGTAAAAACTATTTATAACCGAGGGGATTCAGGTGACTCCGTCGGTGGCATAGCACCGCATGTATTTTGGGCTCTGCTTGCTCAGATGTTTGTCGATGGGTCGATGATCAGTATGCCTAGCGATTTTTTGATGATTTTTTATAATGTGCTGATTTGCAGTCTGTTATTCACGGCGATGGTAAGCGGAGATGGTGCCATCGGTTTAGTCTGCCTTTTGGCCTACATGTTTATAGCACCGCTTTTGAATGCTGCTGGCATGCGTTTTTGGCGCTTTTATATGCCTTTGTTCGATAGTTATTACTTCGGCCTTTTTGCAATTATTGTGGCTGGACTCGGGCGACTCTCTTGGGTGACCGTTCAGCGCTGGCGGCTTGAGTCTAAGCGCCGTTTTAATGCACAAGTTGCAGATTTGAAGGCTAATTTTATCTCACTTTTGAGTCATAATTTGAACACGCCTGTGGCGAAGATGCAGGGCATGCTCGAAGTCTTGCGCAAGTTGACAGCAAACACATCGGCAGAGCACGCAACTAGGCAAAGTGAGGCCTTAGTGACTCAGCTTGAGTTTGCCATTCGCAGTGTGTTGATTGCATCGGCCTTGGAAGAGGGTGCTTTAAATGAGACCGCCCGGCGACCAGATGACATCATGGCCGAGATCGCTGCAGCGACTACTAGCAGTGTGCGTAGACTTGGCATTGCATTGAGTATCATGCCACTAGTGTGTGAGGATGAAGGTGCACTCTATTTGCCACTGACATTCGACATGCGAGCATTAACTGCCGCGGTGAGCGGCTTGGTGGCTCTTTTTTATCAACAAGGTCGCCGCACTAGCGTCGAGCTTAACATGAGTCTACGGCAAGATGACGCGGAAGGTGACTCGCATAGCGGCTCTCAATTTATGGTCTGCATCGATTTGATGTCGCAGCAGTGCTGGATCCCTTTGGTCGCAGAAAGATTGCTTTTAGCCAGAGAGAAGCAGCAAATGCGAACAGTCGGCGGTGACCAGTTTTTTGCCGAAGTGCTGGCGGCATTTGTGCATTTATTTGTGGGCACTTACGACGGCGCAGTGGAACTAACGCACATCGGAGACGGAGGCAAGATTCGCATCACTTTCAAGCCGCGCAGTAAACGTGAGCCTAGTGGTGGATCTTCGGCAGCTCAAAACATGGCACAAAACTTGCGTTAGTCCTTCTGTGGAAGCGCGCAAGACGCCTCCTTAATTTCGCTAACTCACCGGCAGACAGAGGGAAATTGAAAGCTGATGGGTAGCTAATGAGGTGACAAATGTATACCGATCAATCAATTAATAGTGCACAAATGCGACCAGAGGCGGGAAAGCCTTGTGTTCACATCATCAACACGCCTGAGCATTGTTGTGAATCGGCCATTGAATCGTCTGCAACGGATGATGCCGCAAGTAATATGTGCATTGGATCCCGAGACGTTTGATTGGATGCGTAGCGTAACAATCAATGGGGTAGGATGGACTTTAGGAGCGGGTGCTCTTGACCACTTTGCGCCCATTTAGTGCCTGTACAGGCCTGGCGTTGAAGCTTACTAAGTGGGCAAATTCTTCGACCTGTTTAGATGATATAGAGACCGGATCAGTCAGTACAAACCACTTTACCCCTTCGGTACAGGGCGGATTTGCGAGTGAGCCGTTATACGCGTAGTAGTGGCGACGGCTCGGTAACAGAGTGGTTGGGTCGACCGCAAGCGGCTCTGGAGAACGCTCACCCGGCTCAGGCAGCACTTTCCACAGACGCGTGAGAGCCTTGTTAGCGCTCTCTTGCTCAAACAACACACCAACGATCAGCAGGTGGCCCTCAGCATCTCTATGCGTTAAGTGCATCTCTAAGTCGTAGGGTGCTCCTACCACCTTGTGTTCGCTAGGAGCGTGGAAATGAAACTCCTGCAGATCATATCGATCTCCGTCGACTTCGATAAAGTTGCCTGTTTGCGGGCTAAATATCACCGTGTGCCCGTCGTTTTCGGCGATAGCGTCACTTTCTTTATAATGAAACTTGATCGGCAAAAGTTTGGGGACGCTGGTAGGATTATCTATATCAATTGGTGATTGTTGCCTCCCAGTTTTGCAGGTCTGATAGGCCTCGCTGAGTGAGGCCCACTGAGCTGGGCCTGTACTTCCCTTATAATTCCATTTTGGTCCGCTCTCTTCAGCATGGCCGCCACCGTGACCCTTTTTGCTGTCACGCTTATTGGGTTTAGCTTTTGCCTTTGTCGGCTGGTCATGCTTTTCGTGCGTTGGTTTAGCATGGGCATTGTCACTAGCTTTGCCGTGATCTTCGTGCGCTGGTGTTGCCGTGTGCTCGTCATGCGCTGGCGCACTGCCGTGCTCATCATGCGCCGGCACTTTACCGTGCTCGTCATGCGCTTCTGCATCGTGTTCATCATGAGATCCCGCATCGTGAGCATTCCCGTCATGCTCTTCATCAGGTTCTTCCTCATGGCCCTTGGCGTGACCACCCGGTCCTGACGAATGTGGATGCTTCTCGTCGTCGTGCTCGGCAGAGATTTCTTCTCCGTCGTGCTCGCTGACCGGCCCTGCTGCTATTTTAAATACGCCGTAACCGACGCCATACACTACACCCGCTGCTGTCACAGCGAGTATCCAGGCCAAAACCTGGTCCATGCCCTTCTTCAACGTCATCTCGCGGCCTCCATTGCAATGCTACTTGCTATTGTAGCATGCTGCCGCGGGTCGTTAGTGAGTCACTAGCGTGTTAGCCATAGCTGGTTATTGTAATTGTGGTGCAGACTGACCGCGGCTCTCATCGCTTGAATGCGCCGCTCGGCAACCACATCAGAGGCTTTGTGAGTCGGCAGGCCCCGGCGCTCTGACTCGGTAAAGACCTCGAGCAGAGTGTCGTAGATATTGCCGGCTTGACGTTTTGCTGCCTCTGCGTTGTAGCCCTTGAGCTCGTGGTAGACGTTGATGACGCCGCCAGCATTGATCACATAGTCAGGCGCGTAGAGTATTCCGCGTTCAAGGAGTTTAGCGCCGTGGCGGGATTCATCCGCTAACTGATTGTTGGCCCCACCGGCGACGATTGCCGCCTTGAGTTCGGGGATAGTATTGTCATTGAGGATCGCGCCCATAGCGCATGGGGCAAAGACGTCGACATCGGCTGCATGGATGGTTTTCACGTCTGAGGTCTTAGCACCGTAACGTTCAGCCATACTGCGTACTTTTGCCTCATCGATATCGGCCACCACTAGTTGAGCACCAGCGGCATGCAGATAGCCACAAAGATAGCGGCCGACGGCGCCAACACCTTGTACGGCAACGCGGAGTCCATGCAGATTATCGCGTTTAAGTTTGTGTTCTACAGAAGCCCGGATCCCGTGGAATACGCCCAGCGCCGTGACGGGCGAGGGGTCACCCGAACCGTCGCGGTTGGCAAGGCCGCTAACATAGCGGGTCTCCATCGCCACGTTGTCCATGTCCTGGGTATTGATATTGACGTCTTCGGCCGTGATGTAGCGACCACCTAGATTATTAATGAAACGCCCAAAGGTGCGGAATAGTGCCTCGGATTTTACCTTCTTAGGGTCGCCGATAATGACGGCCTTGCCGCCGCCGAGGTTGAGACCGGCAACTGCGTTCTTGTAGGTCATCCCACGCGACAGGCGCAGTACATCAGTCAGCGCCTCTTCGTCGGAGGCGTAATCCCACAGACGACAGCCACCTAAAGCGGGACCTAGAGTAGTATCATGTATGGCAATGATCGCGCGCAGACCGGTCGCTTTGTCCTGAACGAAGACTACCTGCTCATGGCCCATGTCGCCAATTTGGTCGAACATTCCCATTGTCGATCCTTCCTGCTTACAGAATTGCTATAATGAAACTAACTCTTAGCCCAGATGAATACAGGTCCATCAGCTACTACGCAACGTCCAGTTTAGGGGATGCGATGAAGCAGCAATTCAGGCTTGATTGCCCAACGATATCCAACATTCCAGTTACTGGCAAGATGCCGTCACCTTTGGGGTTTTGGTTGGCCGCGTGGCTAATGGTCGCGTTCTTTGGTGGATCCGGTGTGGCATGGTCTTTGCCGGTACCTATCGCCTGGGACGTGCCGCTCGAGCGCGGCGAGACGTACGATCTCGAGATTGCTGATAGTCCAGGTTTCAGCAAGACTTTACTGCATGCGGCGGTGAAAGGGACGGGTTACATGTGGGAGGCGCCGAGCGAGGGCGTCTATCACTGGCGCTTGATGCGATCCAGCATCAAATCGGCGTCTGCTGTGGATTCTGAAGTGAGCGCCCTTGCTTCCGGTTCCTTCGTGATCATTGACCCAGCCGTCAAAAGGGAGCAGCCGGCACGCATAAGCTGGGAGCCTGCAGCTGGCGCTGACCGCTATAAAGTCTATGTGCAAGAGAGTCCCGCTAAACAACGTATCATGACAGTCACGACTCCTTTTCTTATCCCGACGAAAACAGACGCAGCGGTTATGTACGAAGTCGTCCCGTTCTTTAAGGACGTCCGCACCTCGCGTAGCTATCAATTGACGCCGAGTTTGAAGCTGGCGACAGGGGTGCCGCCACCACCACCTCCACCACCGCCGCCTCCACCGGTACCGCCGCCAGTGGTAAAAACAACGATTCTCATCGGTGACCAGGACGTACAAAAACGCCGCCGTCAGCTGGTGTTCCTCTTTGGCGAAGGGCTATCGGAAGATATGAAATTTCAGAAGCTCGCCACGCAAGTCGAATCTAAGACTGAGCAGACGGGCGGTGGTATGGGCATCTGGCTTAATCCGGTGCGAGGTTTGATTTTGAGTGGTCTGGCTGACTACCATGAGCATCAAGACGATACGGCTTTAATGCCGGGTAATTTAACTACCACTCCAACAATTGGGAGCGGGTTCAGTGTCGACCAATCACGTTTTGGAGCTGATTTTAGTGTTGGCTACAATCTCCTCGATTTTTTCGCTGTCGAACGCGTTTTGCTAACCGTCTCGGCTAGTGCCGCAGTGACTCAGTTGCCAGTGGTACAGCGAGACTACACGATCAGTTCAGATACGCGGCTACCGCTAAATAAAGATAGGTTTGGACTGCTCGGGGGCAGTGCATCGCTGGGTTACCTTGGCAACTATTTTGGCGTGGTCATCGAAGCTGGAGCACTAGGTGAGAACAGCCGCCAAGGACGCTATAATTTTGGGCGTTTCTGGCTCGAGGCTTATCCGACGGAGGGCCTAGCCATCGAACTTGGCGCTTTTGGCCGCCAGCAAGAAGCAACGGTTTGTGCCAGCGACCCGGCACAGTGCCTATTCTACGGCCAGAGTCGGACGGAGATCTTAGAAACCGGAGTGATTCTTGGCATTGGCCACGTGGTGCGCTAGGTGTGGGGTCAGGCACTGGCTGCAACCACCTAAAATCATAGCGATAAATGACAGCGTTGCAGAAGTAATTTGTGTAGTTTCAATAGCTTAGCGCAAGTGCCTGACCCCATGGATACCCATGGATACCATGGATAATGATGGACTTTCGCCGCAATCGGGTATAGTTATCGCCGCCTGGTGCAAGAGGTGACAACATGACCCAATCCATTGAAAACTTTGACATTATTGTGGTAGGCGGAGGCCATGCCGGCTGTGAGGCAGCATTGGCCGCGGCGCGCAGTGGCTCGAAGACCTTACTGATCACACAATCCATGGACCGACTCGCGGCGATGAGCTGCAACCCTGCCATTGGTGGCACGGCAAAAGGTCATTTAGTCAAAGAAATTGATGCCTTGGGTGGCGAGATGGGTAAGGCGATCGACGCCACCGGTATTCAGTACCGGGTCCTTAATCGCAAGAAAGGCCCCGCAATTTGGTCGTCGCGCGCGCAAGCGGACATGGACCTCTACCGGCGCTACATGAAGCACAAACTGGAGCAAACGCCTGGACTCCACCTACGTCAGGATAGCGTCGAAGGCCTTTTGGTAGCCCAGGGTCAAGACGGCGAGCGCGCTCAGATCCGTGGCGTCGAGACTAAGTGTTTTGGCAATTTTACTGCTAAGAAAGTCGTGATCACCAGCGGCACGTTCTTAAACGGACTCATCCACATCGGGATGATGAAGGTTGCAGCCGGGCGTGCCGGCGATGCACCGTCCATTGGTTTAGCAGAATTCATCCGCGGCTACGGCTTTCGCGTTGGTCGCCTAAAGACCGGGACCACGCCCCGTCTTGATGCGCGCACTATCGATTGGGATCAACTCGAGGCGCAGCACTCTGACGCAGACATCATCCCCTTCAGCTTTTCAACAGATCGGATCTCGCAGCCGCTGTTGCCATGCTACATCACGCACACGAATGCTGAGACGCATGCGGTCATTCGCAAGCATCTGTCACAGTCTCCGCTTTATAGCGGCGAGATTGTTGGCGTGGGGCCGCGCTACTGTCCATCTATAGAGGACAAGGTTGTTAAGTTTCCGGATCGGCTCGCTCATCAAATATTCCTGGAGCCGCAGGGATACGACACTTGTGAAATCTATCCGAACGGGATCTCCACTTCGTTACCATTAGAATGTCAGTTGGAGTTCGTTCGCACCATCCGCGGGCTCGAAAAGGCGGAGATTATCAGGCCTGGATATGCGATCGAGTACGATTTCGTGGATCCGACAGAGCTCGGCGCGACGCTCGAAACCAAGCGCGTCGAAGGTCTTTACCTCGCAGGTCAGATTAACGGCACTACTGGTTATGAAGAGGCAGCGGCACAAGGCTTGATTGCTGGTCTCAATGCTTCGTTAGCGGCGCAGAATCGTCCCGCTATGGTTCTGGCGCGGTCCGATGCATATATCGGCGTGATGATTGACGACTTGATCACCAAAGGAACGCAGGAACCGTACCGCGTGTTTACCTCGCGAGCAGAGCATCGTTTGCATCTGCGCGAGGACAATGCCGACATCCGTTTAACCGCCAAGGGGTACGAGGCTGGTCTAGTGACACGCGCGGCGTACGATGCCTTCCGTCAACGCGAGAGTGAGTTAAGCGAGGCGTTGAATTTTGCTCGCACGACTGGTTGCGGTGCCTATCCGTTGCCGGCAGATTTATTCGAAGCCAAAGATAACGGTGGCACCAAGTTAGCCGCATTTCTCCGCCGCCCCGAAATCGAACCAACGACCTTGGTAGCTTATATTCCCGAGTTTGAATGCATGCATCCGCAAGTACTGCGCCGTCTCGGGATCGAACTGAAGTACGAGGGCTATATCGCCCGTGAGCTTCGCTCAATTAAAGATGAAGCGGACCTTGATCGGATCCGCATTCCTGCCAACTTTGCTTATACCGGTCTACCAGGCCTTCGCCGTGAAATTGTTGAGAAGTTGACCCGGCAACGCCCGGAAACCCTTGGCCAGGCATCGCGGATTAGCGGAGTGACGCCGGCTGCCTTGCAGCTACTGCACGTGTTTTTGCGTCAGCGACCGGCTACTGCGGTGTCTCAGGCGACGCTCTTATCTTAAGTATGTGCATCTGGTTGCACCATGTCCAGGGCGTGATAGTCTGAGCGGACGATCAAGTTAGCGCGGGGTTTAACGCGATGAAGCAATATTTGGATTTAGTCCGTGACGTTTTAGAACACGGCTTTGATAAGACCGATCGCACCGGTACTGGCACATTCTCGGTATTCGGGCGCATGTTGCGCTTTGATTTGGGTGCCGGATTCCCGCTACTGACCACGAAGAAGGTGCACTTTAAAAGTGTTGCGCATGAGCTCTTGTGGTTCTTGCAAGGCACAGATGACACATCTTACTTACAGGAACATGGCGTCTCCATTTGGCGTGAATGGCAGACCGAGCTGACGAAGCCGGACGGCAGCACCTACCTAAGTATCGGGCCCCTTTATGGGGTAAATTGGCTCCACTATAAGGACCCAAACGGTGGCGAGATTAATCAAATTGACGCGGTGATCAATGAGATCAAACATCGTCCCGATAGTCGCCGTTTGGTGGTTAGTGCTTGGAATCCAGCCACACTGCCAGATCCGGCCCTGGGCCCTCAGGATAATGTCCGGGCAGGTAAAGGCTGTCTGGCGCCGTGCCATGCTTTTTTCCAATTTGTCGTCGAGGGCCGCAAGCTGTCTTGCATGCTAACGCAGCGTAGCGCGGATTTGTTTTTAGGCGTGCCGTTTAATATCGCTAGCTACAGCTTGCTGACGCTGATGATTGCGCAGCAAACTGGACTTGAGCCTGGTGATTTTATTTGGAGTGGCGGCGACGTTCATATCTATAAAAATCATCTGCAACAAATTGAGCTGCAGCTGACACGAGAGCCAAAAAGTTTACCGACACTTCAGATCAAGCGTAAGCCAGAGTCGATTTACGATTATAAAATCGATGATTTTGAATTGCTTGGCTACGAGCCGCACCCTGGGATTAAAGCGCCGGTGGCGATTTAGCTCTGGTTTTCTGGGGATAAAACTTTTACTTTTGCTCTCAATTCCCTCCTAACAGCATGATCTAACGTTGCAAAGATACTTTGGATTTGATCGCGATCCCGACGTGGGGTGTGACCTTTTAACCAAATGAATTGAGGATTCAGCTCGTCACAATAGGCGAAGAATTCTCGATATAAGTCGCTATTGGAAAGTGGGGTCGCACGCCGCAGACTTTGGAATTGTCTGGCCTCTAGTTTTTGTCGTCTTTGGCTTAGATCACATACGCTTTTACAGTCTGAGTAAACGATCAGCGGCAAGTTGTGCGTTTTTGATCCCACACACTCGGCGAGGTAACTGCTCAAAGAAGCAATGACCGTAGCAATTTCTGCTCTGATATTGTTGGTGT
>JAPLFY010000041.1 GCA_026390435.1 Pseudomonadota bacterium | reverse complement strand
GGGCTCATAGAGCCCTGCCGGGCAGTTAAGCGGCTTACCAGTTATAACTATTCACAAAAATTTGACCGCGCGACAGTGAAAACAGGGCCTTGTCGATGGGCCTAGGTAAGTTCGTTACTTAAACTTTTCTGCAGAAGATTCCCGGCGCGGCCACCCAGGCGGACCAAACCGATTTTGCGTCTTGTGGTGATTCCAGGTCCTAGGCTTAAAAAGCGCCTGGAACAGCCACATCCGGTGGCAGAAACTACGACTGCAGTGGTCGCTGATGGGGGGGCGAAAGTTACCCCTGCCAATAACCATAACGATGACGCATCGCTGCAGCGCGACGGCCACGCTAAGCCGGATGCGCTGCCTAGCGCAGAGCCCAAAGTAGCTAAGGCTGGTTGACTTGCCGCAAGTTAAACACCGAGTAAAGCTGTGAGATTTACAACGATACTGTAGCCAGAGAGGCTGCCGTGTTCACGGATAACTTCGTTAGTGCCCTTGGTGTAGGACGTATTATAAGTTGCTGCAATCGGCGTAGCTGCACCAATCAGTAGGACGATCCCCTCGATGCGGGTCATCAAAAGTTCAGGGGTATTGCCTGTCGGCCTGGCCTGATCAAGCCAGGTGAAAAACAGACCTGGTATGATGGATAGTTTACTCACATGGCTTGTGTAAGAGTCGATTAATGCTCGATCAGCAGCAGTACCTTGACCATCGTCACGACGATTGCGTCCCATCATTTGACCTGTCAGTGCTCCGTAGCTCAGACCAAGAGCAAAACCATATCCGCCCTCTGGGCTCCTCACATTTGTGTTTTGTGCACTCAACCCAGTCCAGGCAGTAAATCCGAAACCCGAATGATCAACTTGTAACTGGCTGTCATAGGTGGGTTGATACGGTCCTTGCAAGATATCAACGCTGAAATTAGCTAGCCAGTCGCGCGCGATGTGTCCGTAACCAATTTGAACAGCGGCACTAGTACCGATCAATTGATTGTTGCCGGCAGCCTTTAGGTTTTCCTGAGCACCAGTGATACCGAAACTCCAGACGGCTGTTTTCATCGTTCCGTCTGTGGCTACTCTGCCGTTTTTTTCAGCAGATAATGCATAAGAGCTGACGAGTGCGGCCCCGAACCCCAGGGCTGCTACTTGGAGGAGTTGTCGCCAGCAATATTTCATCCACTTTGACCAGCGTCGCGACGCTTTAATGCGCGGATGACTACAATCGATAGTTCGTACATGCCGTATACGGGGATGGCTAGAGCCACCAGCGATATCGGATCTGGCGGCACTATGATCGCGGAAATCAGTAGAATCGCGAGTATGATAAAGCGCCGATATGCAATGAGAGCCTCGACGGAAATGATGTCGAGCATGGCTAAGAGCACAATAAGTACCGGAATCTCAAACACCACTCCGAAGCCAAAAATGAGCACGGTTAGTAGCGAGACGTAGTCCTTGATGGTAATCAAGGGTTCGCCGACTTCCATTCCCAGACCGATTAGATATTTCAGCGAAAGCGGAAGAATCAAAAAGTAGCAGAAAGCAATGCCGACGCAGAACACCACCACGGATGCTAGCATGAAGGGCAAGATGAAACGCCGCTCACGTGGGTATAAAGCCGGCTCAAAGAATTTCCAAAATTGATAAAGCCAGAATGGACAAGCGCACACGACGCCCACTAGAAATGCAACCTTCATGTCGACCATGAAGACGTCTAGAGGTCCAGTAAAGTGTAGGCCCTTAGACCCGGCAGGTAGCACGGCCAGCAAGGGTTGCTTCAAAATATTAATGATGGGATCGACAAAGGCCAGAGCCAGGCCAAATGAGACAAACACCGTCAGCAAGGCGCGGGTGACCCGCGACCGTAGCTCCGAAAGATGGTCCCAAATCGACATCACTTTACCACCGGCGATCAGGTCCTCGGCGGAATTGGCGACAGTACCGGATGGTGGCAGTTGTGGATCACTCATGCTAATGCGCCTCTAACCAGTTGTTGCCGACGCCCACTGATACGGCCAGGGGGACTGATAATGTCATGGCCTGCTCCATCGAGCGTTTAATCATCGGCACTACGATATCAATTTCTGAGCAAGGACTCTCAAAAACTAGTTCATCATGCACTTGCAGCAGCATCTTAGTCTGCAGTTTAGACTGAGTTAAGCGTTGATCGATCTCGATCATAGCTATTTTGATGAGGTCCGCAGCGCTGCCTTGGATCCTCGTGTTCACGGCGATGTTTTCCGCGGCGACCACATTCCTTTGATTACTGTCAGATAGTCCCAACACCGGTCTTTGGCGGCCAGTGACGGTGCGAGTCATGCCGGTGGCGCGGGCCTCACGAATAGTCGCATCTATAAAAGCGTTGATGCCAGGATAGGAGGCGAAATAACGGTCAATAAAGGCCGCCGCTTCTGCCACGGTAGTGCCCGTTTCTGCTGCTAGTCGCCTAGCCCCCATGCCGTAAAGTATGCCGAAGTTGATGGCCTTGGCCCGCGACCTCTGGGTGTCGGTGACCGCCTCTGGGGCTACCCCGAAGACCTTAGCCGCAGTGCTGCGGTGAATGTCTGCGCCGCTGGCGAAGGCTTGTGCGAGGGCTTCTTCATTCGCCAGATGGGCTAGCAGTCGCAGCTCAATTTGAGAGTAATCTGCTGCAATAATTCGGTGATTACTGGTGCTGGCGGTAAAGGCTTTGCGGACCTCTCGACCTAAGTCTGAACGGATCGGAATATTCTGCAAATTTGGTGCGGACGAGCTCAGACGACCAGTGGCAGTACCTGTTTGATGAAACGAGGTATGCACTCGTCCAGTCACGGGCTCAATCAACTCAGGCAGAGCGTTGACATATGTGCCCTGGAGTTTGGTGATGCTGCGATATTCAAGCAGTGCTCGCGGCAGTGGGTGAGCCGTTAGACGGCTAAGTACGGACTCATCGGTAGAGAAGCCACTCTTAGTTTTCTTGAGATTCTTGATGCCGAGTTGTTCATGAATCTTGAGCTTATTGAATAAAATCTCGGCAAGTTGTTTAGTCGAGTTGAGATTGAAGTCCTCACCGGCTAACTTTTGCACCTCATCCACTAGCTTGTCACTCATGGCTGCAAGCTCACGAGACAGACGCTGTAATTCGCCACGGTCGATATGGACACCGTTTTGTTCCACAGTCGCAAGGACGGGCACTAGCGGCATCTCTATATCGAATAGCACTTGTTTTAATCCAGCGGCTTCGATCAGAGGGAGCAGATGCTGGTAAAGCTGCAGTGTCAAATCAGCATCTTCGCAGGCATAACGTGTCAGTTCTTGGATGTCTGCGGCCAGCATCGGTAATTGACCGCGGTCGCCGATCAGGCTGGAAGTCTT
Organism: Pseudomonadota bacterium; assembly: GCA_026390435.1. Lineage (GTDB taxonomy): Bacteria > Bdellovibrionota_B > Oligoflexia > Oligoflexales > CAIYRB01 > CAIYRB01. The sequence goes on along the minus strand of JAPLFY010000041.1, from coordinate 114,876 downwards.
GATTTTTTCGTAATTGAGATGGCGTAAACAGCAGGCATCAAGCCCATGCTGGCGACTGCCAGTATCGAGCAGCCAATCGCAGATCATGGTGTCGACAAACGGACCTTTAACTTTAAGTCCGATGTTGCTGAGCATCTGGAGGTCGAACTTAATATTGTGGCCAACTTTTACAGGATCCGTCGCGTTTAACACTGTTGCTAGCTGTTGAATGACATCTTCTGGTACGAGGCCGACTAGCTGCTTTGCATTTAGGGTCAGGTAAAAGGCTGCGCCACTTTGCACCGAAAAGCTGATGCCGATAGGACGATCTGAGTTGATGTTGAGTCCGGTGGTCTCGGTGTCGAAGCTAAATACGCGGGCCTGATTCAGAATCGTAATCAGTTCCGAAAGTCCGCTCTGGGTGTTGACTAATTGGTAGCCTAGGACCGTATCGAGTGCACGCCGAGGCTCTAATTTGCTGGCCGTGTTTGGCTCCCCCGGCTCGCTTGGCTCGCTGGAGTCAGCGCGTGGTGCCTGCGTCGGCATTGCGGGTGCGGCGGAGTCCGAGTTGTGATTGGAATCACCGGTAACGGCTTGCTTGTTTTGCTCTTGAAGTAAGTTGTCAATTTTCTTGCTCAGCCCAGTGAATTCTAGCTCCTCATACAGGTCGCGAAGCTCCTGCCTGGTCACGGCAGTGAAGGGATCGCAAGCCGCGTCTGCCAATTCAAGTGGGATCTCGACGTCGGTACGGATTGTCACCAATTTCTTCGACAAATAAGCAAGATCGCGGCCGTTGAGCAGGGCTTCGCGCATCTTTTTGTTATTGATGAGAGGGATGTTGTCCAAGATCTTGTCGAGGCTTCCATACTCGGCAATGAGCTTGCTTGCACCTTTGTCACCGATGCCCGGCACGCCGGGTACGTTATCTGATGCATCTCCGATCAAGGCGAGGCAGTCGATCACCTGTTCTGGGGTACAGCTAAATTTATCGTAGACTCCCTGCCGACCGATGATCGTTGCCTCTTCACCCTTTTTGGGTGTGTAGAGAAAGGTGTGGTCGTCGATCAGCTGCATGAAGTCTTTGTCACCAGAGACGATGTAGACGTGCAGGTCTGGGCTGGCCCAGCGGCGCGCCAATGTGCCGATAAGATCGTCGGCTTCAAAGCCAGGCTGGCCCAGCATGGGGCAGCCGAAGGCATTAAGGAGCCGCTCCAGGTGCGGCATCTGTGCCGCTAGGTCTTCTGGCATCGCGGTGCGGTTGGCTTTGTACTTTGGGTACATCTCGTGGCGAAAAGTCGGCTGGCGCATATCGCGAGCGATCACCATATAGTCTGGACGCTGCTCTGTGAGCAGTTTTTGGAGAAATAAAGCAGTACCGAACAAAGCCGAAACGGGTTGGCCTGCGGAGGTGGTCAGGGGCCTGCCTACGCCGAAGGCGTAATAAGCCCGGAAGGCGATAGCCATGGCATCGACAAGAAAAAGCCGCTGCGGTGTCATTGAGTCCTCGAATGCCTAATTTTCTCAGTTAATTCATTGTTAAGCGGAAAGCAAAAGCTATTTCAGTGGTTTGCCTTACGGTGGGTATTTATGTACCATATCCCGTAACTAAGTCGTACTGGAGAGGAAGCAACATGAGTGACTTCGCGGAACTTAAATTGGAAGGCAAGACCTACCAACTGCCAATAGTTGTTGGCTCTGAGAATGAAAAAGCTATCGATATACGCAAATTACGCGCTGAAACTAACTACGTCACCCTAGATTCGGGTTACGGCAACACCGGCGCTTGCAAGAGTGAAATTACCTTTATCGACGGCGAAAAGGGCATACTGCGCTACCGCGGTTACCCAATTGAGCAATTGGCTGAAAAATCGACCTTCGTCGAGACAGCCTACCTCCTCATGAATAGCAAGTTGCCTAATCAGGTCGAGCTGAATGATTTTCGCGAAATGCTGACCCGTCACTCCCTGATTCACGAAGATATGCTGCATTTCTACGACGGCTATCCATCGACGGCTCACCCCATGGCGATTCTGTCATCGATGGTGTGTTCGCTGTCTAGCTACTACCCAGAGTGGCTCGATCCGCATGACAATGCGCAAGTCGCGCAGTTGATGCCGCGCGTCCTCTCGAAAATCCGCACAATTGCGGCATATTCCTATAAAAAATCCATCGGTCAGCCAGTCATCTACCCGAAAAACTCGCTCGATTACTGCGCCAACTTCCTTTACATGATGTTTGCGGTCCCTTCCGAGCCATACGAAGTCGACGAAGAGATGGTGAAGACCCTCAACATGCTGCTCATTCTGCATGCTGATCACGAGCAAAACTGCTCCACCTCGACCGTACGCATGGTCGGCTCGTCTGACGCTAACCTTTTTGCTTCCATCGCAGCCGGTATTCTAGCGCTGTGGGGACCAAAACACGGTGGTGCCAACCAAGAAGTCATGGAGATGTTGGAAGAGATCAATCGCAATGGCGGCGACGTAAAAAAAGCCATAGCGATGGCCAAAGATAAGAACTCAGGCTTCCGTTTGATGGGCTTCGGTCACCGGGTCTACAAAAACTACGATCCACGCGCTAAAGTAATCAAAAAGGCCTGCGACCAAATCCTCGCCAAAATGAACCGCAAGGATCCGTTGCTCGAGATCGCCAAGCGCCTGGAAGAGGCAGCTCTCAGCGACCCATATTTCGTCGATCGCAAGCTCTACCCGAACGTCGACTTCTACTCGGGCGTGATTTACCGTGCTATGGGTATCCCAACCCCGATGTTCACAGTGATGTTTGCACTGGGCCGTCTACCAGGTTGGTTGGCCCAGTGGATGGAAATGCATCGCGACGGTGAAGGCCGCATCGATCGCCCACGTCAGATCTATACGGGCGAGAGTGAGCGTATCTATGTTCCTATGAATCAGAGAACCTAATGTCAGCGGCAGCCGCCGCTGCAAGGTCACCGCGCTTCTGGTTGATGAAGACGGAGCCGGTGACCTTCAGCCTAGATGACTTGCTCGCATCCCCCGCCCAGACTTCGTCTTGGGAGGGGGTGCGTAATTACCAAGCGCGCAATCTCATGCGTGATGAATTCAAGCTGGGTGACCAGTGTTTCATCTACCATAGTAGCTGCGCCGAGCCGGGTATTGTAGGCCTGGCTGCAGTCGTTAGGGAGGCTCATCCTGACGACACTGCGCTAGATCCAAGCAGTGCCTACTACGATGAGAGATCTTTCAAAGACGGCGTCTCGCGCTGGTGCATGGTGGCCGTTCAGGCTAAGGCCCGCTTCCGTAGTCCGGTCTTGCTAAGTCAGATGCGTGAAGAGCCAGGCTTACTTGGTTTGATGGTATTGCAGCGCGGCGCGCGGCTCTCCATTCAGCCTGTTAGTCCGGCACATGGAGCACTGATATTGAAGCTGGGTAAGCCGCAAAAGGTGTAAACAGCTTCTCAAGAAATCTCTCCCTAGCGAGCACGGGATGGCTTCCTGGCTAGCTATGTGGCGACCTTGCCCGCTGAATTCAAAGCCAACAGGCTGATCGACGCTTCTTAGCAGTTCAGGGTCGTCCAGTAGTCCCAAGTCGGATCACTGCGCGGAAAAGCCCGCTACTTTTTGGTCCACTCTTGGGATCGAAGCCTTGCCTGTGACCATCACTGCTAGAACTCATTTGATAGTGAGCGAATCGTGGGTTGGCGCATTCAGGTAACAATATGATTTTACTGATATTTATGGATGTCGATTTAGGCTTCATCGTAAGTGAATGAATAAGGGCTAAAGTAAACGGCAGGTCACCCGAAGGTAGCATGGAGGGGTGTGCGTGTGTTGCTGTTCTGGGTAATTTTTTCCTCATAAACGACTGAATTTATTGCCCCTATCTTGACAGCCCTAAGGTCTGCGTTTGAATATTAATAAGGCTCGTGTTATCCGCACGGTCGTGGTCGTCATCTGACCGTCGCAACAATTCCCTAATGAACCAGGAAGGTGGCTCGCAGTGTGGAAGGTTTATCACATCCAATCTGGACGTATCGTTAAGGCCGGCTTTGATTCCGACGACCAAGCCAAAGAATGGCTCGAGCGCCGCAAGGATTTGGCTGAAGATGAACACGACATCGACGAGATGGACGAAGAAGAAGAAGAGGAATTCCTCGAGCGCGAAGGCGACGAGGAGGACGAAGTCTACGAAGCCGATTTCGACGACGATTCCGATCGCGAGATTCCCTTCCCCGAAGGTGCAGCTGGCGTGGGGGCGGACTTGGACGATGATGATGACCAGCCCGAAAGCGACGACGAAGACGAAGACGATCACGACGACGATGTCGGCGATGAAGAAGACGAAGACGACGACTAACTATGCGGTTTCAAATTTTGGTTGATCGCAGCGAGCGTATCAACAAGTGCACTATTCTGCCCTTAGCCGGGCACCCAGATCTGGATATCGTACGGTATCATCGTGGCAAGCCCCTTCCGGCCTTGGCAGGTGAGATGCTCTTGCATCCCGAGGGTGCGTCGCTGGACGCACTGCCTCGGCGTGAGAGCCCCGTGCATACCCTTTCAGCCATCGACTGCACCTGGAAGCGCCTTGCCGCAGTGCTCCGTCAGGTGGCCGAGCCCATGCCGCAATTAGTGAGGATACCCCCGGGTTTTGTGACGGCTTACCCGCGCCGCAATAAGCAGAATCGCGATCCTGACGCTGGTTTGGCGACGATCGAGGCAGTGTTTATTGCAGCGGCCTTCCTCGGTCATTGGGATGAGAGTTTGCTCAGTCAGTATGCTTTCGCTGCCGACTTTCTTGCCCTGAACCGCCAGATCTTTGCGGATTACGGTGTCCGAGTTTAGCTCCTAGCCAGCACGCCCTCTCGGTCTCTGCTGTTAGTCACTGTTACTGCCGGTTTTTTTCGGTTATAGTTGCAGTTAAGCGGATTCATCTATCAAGAGGTGGTGTGGCCATGCGGTATTGCGCTCGCCGAGTATTGTTTTGGTTATTCTGTGCGCTGGTGTGGAGTGCGGCCGTGCCGTCTCCTGGCGCTTTGACCTCTCAGCCGGTGGCGCTGGCTGCAGGCACTGAGCCTAATGTCGCAACCATGGAGCCAGCGCCTAACCTACAGGCAGCCAATGCGGCGCAGGCGGTTACTGAGGCTGATACAGGTAGCACGAGCATTTTTGGGCGCGCCCTTCAGGGCGGATTTATCGTGTTCTTCTGTCTACTAATTCTGCTCTCGATGTCAGTTGTGACTTGGGCCGTCATCGTTGCTAAATACGTCTATTTGCAACGCTTGGCTAAGAGCGGCGAGAGCTTTACTAAGAGCTTTTGGGATTCCCGCTCGCTCAATGACCTCAATAGTCGACTGGCAGAGTATCCTTATAGTCCAGTGCGGGAAGTATTTAGAAGCGGCTACGCTGAATTGGTGCGAGGCAGTCAACTCCTCGGACAGGTCGCGTCGCAAGAGATCGCCATCAACGCTGCACTTGATAACATTAATCGTGCTCTCGCCAAGTCCAAGATGTTCGAGCGGCGCCGGTTAGAAAAATTCATGCCTTTGCTTGCGATCAGCGCGTCGGCTTGCCCCTTTATCGGTCTTTTCGGGACGGTTTGGGGGATCATGGGCGCGTTTGAGGGCATTGCTAAATCAGGTAGTGCCAGTTTAGCGGCTGTGGCACCGGGTATTTCCGAGGCCCTGGTGTCGACGGCTTTCGGTCTTGCGGCCGCCATTCCAGCTGTAGTCGGTTACAATATGTTTGCCGCCCGCGTGCGCTACCTAGTTGGCAGTATCGAGGGGTTCACCGCCGACTTTTTGAATATCGTTGAGCGCTACTTGGTATCGGACAAACCGCGGGCGATCAATAATCCGCCAACCGCTGGGTCGCAGTCGCCGCTTGATAGCCGCATTTGAACTAAAGTGAGGCAGTATGGCATTCGGAAAGATAGGACAGGGTAGTAGTTCCGGTGAAGAGGCTGAAGCTCTCGCCGAGATCAACATTATCCCCCTTGTGGACGTGATGTTGGTGTTGCTGATCATTTTCATGGTGACGGCACCGCTTAGCATTGGCGGGATCAAGGTGGATTTGCCAATGAGCAAAGCCCGCGGTACTGCCATCGACGAGGACCGCATCATCCTGACGATTAATAAGGCGGGTGCTTATTATCTGGATAAGCAGCAAATTGCTGATGTGGCTCTTGAGCCAAAATTTAAGGCTATTTATGAGTCCCGGCAAAAGAAGGAGCTCTACATCCGCGCTGACACCGGTGTTGCCTATGGCCGTGTCGTCAGTGCTATGAGTGCGGCTAGGTTAGCGGGCGTGACGAAACTAGCCATGCTAACCAACTCGCAAGCGCAACAAACTGCGAAGCATCATCATTAAGCGGCGGCAAGCTTGAGCCAAGCCAAAACATCAAGAATTGACTCGGAGCTCGTGGCATCACGACCGAACTTCGCTGTTTTTCGCAAAATTAACGGCCAGGACCGTTTGTTTTGGTGGTTCGTCGGACTTTCGATTGTTGTGCACACTCTGGTTTTAGTGATCAGTTCCTTCCAGATGTTAAACAAGGCTCCAGCGATCAACATGGACGAATGGTCGATGGATGCCGAGGTCGTTTCTGACTTTGAGGCTCCGCAACCTACCAAGGCGGCACTTCCGCAAGCCGAGATTAAAGCGGAAGCAAAAGTTCCGGTGCAAATGCTGCCCCAGCTGCCGCAAAAGTTTTCCGTCAAGGAAGAGCCAAAGCCTGAGGACCTAGTGCCAGAGGTTAAGGCTGTGACGCCGGCGCCAAAACCTGCTGAGGCGAAGGTGGCAAAGCCGGAAGAGAAGGCACCCGAGGTCCAAGTAAAGACCGAAAACAAGACGGATAATCAATTAGCCGCCGCCGAGATATTGAAACGGGCTGCCTTAGAGCGGCTCAGAGCCGAGCAAAAGACAGCCAAAACCATGCAGGCTCCAGAAAAAGATGCGCTTGCCCGACTTGGTGAAGCGTTGCGCAAGGACGGACCTACCGCAGGATCGGCATTCGCTAAGGGTAAAATGAATGCTTACCGTTCGAGATTAACTCAGGCGATCCGGCGCAATTATGCTGTACCTGAGGCTTTAGGTATTAAAGGTACGGCCCTGTCTGTAGTGCTGGTCATAGCTGTGGCCGAAAATGGTGATCTGACAGATCTACGGGTGCAAGAACCTTCTGGTAACCAGGCCTATGATGACGATACAGTGCGAGCAGTCCGTGCATCGGTCCCGCTGCCGCGGCCGCCAACTGAGTTTGTCGGCCAACCGATTGCTGTGGCATTCTCGCCCAAGGGTGCTTAGGGAGGCACGTACAAATCATGATTAGAGTTAGCAATTGGTTGCGAAGCCGGAGTCGTTTTTTTAGCCTTTCCCTAACCATCTTGGCGGTATTGACTGTCGCAGGTGGGGCGGTGGCGCAGGCAGGTGTGCCTGTATTCACGGTGAATATAGACAATCCCAGTTTTCGGCGCTTAGTTGCTGCAGTCCCGGCCCTAAGTGGCGCTGCTGATCCAGAACTAGCAAAAATTGCTAACGAAGCGTCTGCCGAATTAAGTCGGCTGCTCGATTTTTCTGGCCTGTTTAACGTGATGGCCAGCGCTGGTTACCAGGAAATTATTAAGAAGAGTCTCAAGACCCAGTCTGGATCGTTAGGGCTATCGCAAGGCCTGGATGGCATCGATCTGAATGCATGGAAAGCGAACGGTATTGAATCGCTGACCGTTGGCGACGTCGCTCGCGATGGCCGCGATTTTGTGATTACGCTGCGTACCGTCGATATCACGATGCGTAAACTCATGGTTGGTAAGAAGTATTCCAAGGTTACTGCTGTCCAAGTCAAAAAGGTCATGGCGCGCTATGCCGACCGAGTTTTGGCAGCGTATACCGGTAAGCCAGGGATTTTTTCCTCCCGCTTGCTCTTCGTTGGTAAAGCGGTCAGGTCGTCCTATAAACAAGTTTATCTGGCAGATTTCGACGGCTCTAACGCAGAGCCGATCACGTCGGCTCAGGCTCCTCACATTTCGCCGGCATTTAGTCGCGATGGCCGCTTTGTTACGTTTACGTCCTTTGAAGACGGTAATCCGGATTTATTCATCTACGAGATTGCTACAGGTAAAAAGCGTAAGTTGTCCGGCCGTAAAGGTCTTAACAGTGGTGGATTTTGGTCTGCAAATAATAAGCTGGTGGCATTCACTGGCTCTATTGAAGGCGATGCAGACATTTATTCCACCACTCCTGACGGCAAGAGATCTAGAGCGCTCATTCGTGGCCCTGGACTGGATGTCGATCCGGCCTTTTCTCCAGATGGTAAGTGGCTGGCTTTTGTTTCTGGCCGTTTCGGCAACCCCCATATTTTTCGCGCTGAATTAAAATGGGATGGTGATACGGATGTGCGGGTGCTCAATGACAAGCGTTTGACCTATGCAGGATGGTGGAATGCGACGCCAGCCTGGTCACCAGACTCGTCTAAGATTGCTTTTGCTGGCTTTGACCGCGACATCAATCGCTTCGACATGTTTCTGATGAATCCAGACGGCACTGGTCTGGAGCGGTTGACGCTGAAGTCAGGTGATAATGAGCACCCATCTTGGTCGCCTAACGGCCAACTTATTGTCTTTGAATCCAGTCGTGTCGGCACCAGGGATATTAAGGGGACTCGGCAGCTCTTCGTCATGAATAGGGACGGTAGCAATCAGCGTCCTTTGAACACAGGACTTTTCGAGACGCAAGCTCCGGTCTGGGGTCCGCCGCAGGAACAGTAGGTTATGGATACAGTGGAATCTTCAAGTCTTTCGGCCATTTCTGCTCGCCCGAACGAGACGCAGGTCTTGTCACCACTGTGGATGGTGACGCGGCAGCCCCTGCTGAATGAGTTCGTGCATTATTTGACGAAGATCCTTGCGCATCTTAGGGCTCGACCTGAGGATCAACACGACATCGTTTTTTCCCGGCAAAAGTTGCATGAGGTGCGTCGCGCATTTAGTGCCATGATTTTGCGCGGCGAGCAGGATTTGCATAAGCTCAGTGAGCTCGTGTGTTTAAAGCATCTTAGCAACTATCAGCTGAGTAGCGTGGTTGTAGGTGAAATCGACGCAACCAAAGAGCGGTTCGTGCTGTCACAGGGTCTTTCGCCAAAAGATCTCTATTCAACCTCTGACTTGGATCTAGGCACTCGTCAGCTGGCGAAGCTGCGTTTTATCGACAAAGATGTTTGGAGTCCGGCATCCCTAGTCGCAAATTTTGTCGAGTATCAGCCGACGGAACCGAATAGCCTACGGATTCAAAAGATCATTAGTCGGATTAAGGCGGAAGAAGAGATCTGGAACAAAGTCGTCGACGAAATTTTTGACCTGGACGGCATGGTTCGGCGTGATAAGCAGATGAGCCATTTGAGCCAGTTTGTTAAGGATGTATTCGGCCTTAAGATTGTCGTTGGTGCGACAGCCGATGTTATGCCGATGTATCGGGCGCTGCTGGATTCGACTTGGGATGACGATATGCTGTCTGCCCTCGGCCTTGAACCAGGTGCTGAGCGGGCAAAATTAGAGCATTTGGAAACCAAAAATTATCTGACCCAAGATGGCCGCAAGAATAGCGGCTGGGCGGCGATGAAGTCGGTCGTGCGCTGGGGTGGTAGAACATTCGAGATTCAGATTCAGCCCTTGCGTAATTATTTCAATGAGCAAGAGTATCTGACTAAAGAGAGCCATGCCGGCTTCAAGGCGCGGCGCGAGCTACTTCGCGATGAGATAGCTAGGAAGATTCCATTATTCGGATTTTATCAGGCGCTGCTGCGCTGGCTCTTCCTGGGTGAGGCTGAGCCAGAGCAGGCACCGAACTATCCGGGTGTGAACATCGTACTGTCCGAATGAAGCAAAAGCAGAGTGCCTTAAGCTCAGTTGCCTATAGGCGATCAAACTACCTGCAGTAAGGCTGCTGCCCAGGTCAAACCAGAGCCAACTACTGCCACTACGATCTTGTCGCCTACTTTGAATCTGTCCCAGTTTAGAGACAAGACGGCGGGAGCGCCGGCACCACCCTGATTACCAAAGCGGTCCACATTGTAGAGGTGCTGCTCGGGGCTGAAGCCAAGCTTATCGCAGGCCGACATGAGCATTCGGTAATTGGCCTGATGCGCGACAAAATAATTGATATCAGCTGTGGCGAGTTGGTTGCGGGCGAGGATTTCGCGCGTAATTGCGACGGTCTTGGTCACGGCAAATTTTTGCACAGCAGCACCATTTTGGTCAAACTGGCCGCCATCCGGTATGCGGACGTGTAGGTAACCAGCAGGTGACGATGTGACTATCGTGTCTAAAACCGCAAGTCCGCGGGCACCTGAGGCGGTACTCAGTAAGGTAGCGGCTGCAGCGTCACCAAATAAGACGCAGCTGGAGCGATCACTGAAATTCAGGCGCAGCGAATAACGCTCTGCGTTGAAGATCGCCGCCTCAGCAGCTTGACCGCTGGTCAAAAGTGCCCGTGCCACGTGTAGATCGACAATAAAGCTGCTGCAAGCCGAGTTAACGTCAAATGCCGTACATTCTAGGCCGAGCTTGGCCGCAATGGAACAGGCATTGGCCGGGATATCCCAGTCTGGGACGGAGAGTCCGGCTATGGCCACATGGGGGTCCTTAAATGCAACGCCTGCGCGTTGACGAGCCATGTCCCAAGGCTCTTGGCACATCTCGCCTACGGACATAATTCTGCCCTGCTGGCGCAAGTCTTCCAGTGTGATCTCGCCGCGACGCAGGAGTCGGACATCGTCAGCAGCGAGTACGGTGCGCCTTTCGTGGATGCCGACGCGCTCCGTAATCCATTCGGCAGAAGTACCGATGTCGAGCTCTTCAAAAAAACTATTGGTTAACACAGTGGACGGAAAGAAATGCCCCATGCCTGTGATGACTGGCGCATTGTTTACATGATTAGAGGTCATAAAGTCTCTCCACCGGACTCTAATGCTATTCGCGGAGCCAGTGCTAAGCTGTTCGAATCCTAGAGTCTAGGTGGTATACATGCCACCATTCACATGAATCGTAGTGCCAGTGATGTAGTTGGCCCGATCTGACGCGAGGAATTCGACCGCATTGGCGATGTCCTCTGGAGTGCCCAAACGTTTGAGCGGGACGCGCGCCAGGATCGACTGCTTGACCTCTTCTTTAAGGTCCTTGGTCATGTCGGTGGCAATAAAGCCGGGTGCCACGCAGTTGCAAAGAATGCCAGCTGCCGCGAGCTCTTGGGCGATGCTTTGAGTAAAACCTGTGATCGCTGCTTTGGTAGCAGCATAAAGGCTTTGCCCAGCATTGCCGGTGTGGCCGACGACTGAGGACAGATTGATGATGCGGCCACTTCGTTGCCGGATCATCACTTTTGCAGCGTGCTTGGATAGCAAAAATACCGGACGCAAATTCGTCGCGATGAGGGTGTCGAAGTCATCAGGTTTTGCAAAAGCAAGAATCTGATCGATAGCGACGCCGGCGTTATTAACCAGAACATCGAGAGAGCCGAGTTGTTCTTTAACAGCCTTCACCAGGTCCTGACACGCGGCAGGGTCACTGAGGTCAGCTTTGAAGGTCACGGCTTGGCCGCTCGGTAGCTCGGAGACCACGGCGCGCGCACCCTCTTCACCAGAGCGGTAATGAACTGCGACCTTGTAGCCGGCGCGTCCCAGTGCTAATGCACATGCCGCGCCGATACCTCTTGATCCTCCAGTGACTAACGCTACTTTTTGACTCACCTGCAGCCTCGCTATTTGCGACTGATGTTTTGTTTTGTTTGACGATCAGTGCCGCAGAAGTTAGCACTAAAGTGGCAGCTGCACAATCTCAAGAAAGTCGTGTATGAGGCAGAGTCACCCCTAAATGTCCCTGAAATCTTGGAGAATTTTACTGATCGTCTGGTGCCTCTTCGGGGGCTGGTCGTGTCAGACTGCGAGACCACGGGGCCTAGCATCGCCTCCCCTTCAAGGGGCTGGTATGGTTGGCGTGGGGCCTGCCGAAGTTGAGCTCGACGGTGGCCGTACCGTAGCTCCCCAGATGCGATATGTAGCTGTCCGCGATGGTCGATCGATTTACAAACATGTGGTCGAGCCGCATCTCGGTGCTGAATTGGCAACTTTGCCGCCGGTGCCGCCTTTGGCGATGGCGTTGCTGGCGCGGTACTCAGAGTTGGTGGGTTGGGGCTACCCCCTGATCGTTTCCTACCTACCGCAAGACGCGGAGCTACCGCGCGTTATTGAGCTCATTGCGGGAGCTGTGGGGCCCTACAAGTCGCATGCTCCTGTGCTCGGATTTTCGCTCGATACTCCTGCCCAGTCTCCATACGTGGCGTGGACGCGCTTGATCACCGAGCTTTATATGTCCGGACTCATTAACTGGGCAGATACTGAGTTGTCGCCGCTTGGCCTTAACGTCGCCGCAGTGGAGACAGAATCAGTCCACTCGGTTCAGGACTTGAATAAGCATTTGCTCACGGCTGTGTGGCGTGACGGTATGGCAACTTATGTATCGGCGCACGGGAGTCGATTAACCGAGGATGGCGTTGACAGGATGGCGTGGCAGCGTCGGAGCGAGGTCAGCCCCCATTTTATGGAGATGCGCGCAATGTTGCGCCCGGAAGGAGTGCCCCGCGAGATTTGGCAGGATCTGCTGCGGGCTAATGCAAACCAGCGGATTTTTGCCCTCACCGGCGCGCACATGGCTTGTCGCCTAGAGCGTGAGCTTGGTCTTAGCGGCCTCGTAGCTGCGGTGGGGCGTGGTCCGTTCGCGTTTTATGAGGCTTTCATGAGGCTAGAGCCAGGTGCTTTGGTTAGCTTCGAGCTACCTCAGCCCCTCAGTCCCACAGAGCGCAGCCCACTGCCGCCGCGCGTCACGCACTAAATAAACCTGATAAGTAGCGGCTTTAGCCTAGAAAGGCTTTCATCGCTGCTACTGTTTCCACTGCTCGCTCACGCGGGAACATATGGCCGACGCCTTTAAATTGAATCAGCTCTGCACCTCTAATTTTTTGGGCGAGTAATGTGGAATTTTCGTAGTTGATCAGCTTATCACTAGTGCCCGTGATGATTAGGGTAGGGCAATTTATTACCTCTATAGCCGCAGCTAGATCGAAATGAAGTATCGCGTTTAGCTGGTCTAAAAATACCTTAAAGCCCCCTGAGGCTAGCTTGATGTTGTCGACCATCTCGCGGACTCTGTCGGGCCGATTTTCAAGGTACTCGGGGGATACTAAAGCCCGAATGGCTATTTGGGGCGCTATGTAGAAAAAAGTTCCAGCTAACACACCAAGGCGCGGCCGGATGAATTTAGCGGCACAAGATGTGGCTCCTAAGACGAGGCGGTCCACGCGCGTGGGATGGTTGACGGTTAGTTGCTGGGCAATCATGCCGCCCATAGAGATGCCAAGAATGTGGACCTTTTCTAGTCCGAGGTGTTCGATTAAGGCAGCTGTGTCGGCGGCAAAGCTCGTCATGCTGACCGGGCGGGGTCCACTGCTGCCGCCGATGCCCCGGTTATCGAAGGTAATGACGCGGAAGTGCTGTGCTAGATTTGTGAGGAAAGTCTCACTCCACAAATCCATAGTAGAGTTTATTCCTGTAATGCAAACTAGTGGAGAGCCGTGTCCCCTAACTGAGTAACGAATTTTTACGCCGCCACCGATGTCAGCGCTAGTTCGGTTGATTTGCACTTAATTAGTCTCCACTCTGATCACGCTTTGGTGAACGGCTCAATGAATCCCGGGGGGATCGCCTTAAGCTTTTAACATAACTTTTTTACTCTGAGATTTCAGTTAAGTACGCTAAAATCTCCCTATGCTAAAAATCATAGCTCGTCAAAATTGGCCTCGATTTGCCGTAGTCCTGCTTCTAGTTCTTTGGACCGTGGCAAGCTACGCTCCGTGTTTAAATGGGCCCTTCTTCTTTGACGACGAACACTTCATCCAAAAAAATAGCCTCATTCATTCATTGGACCATGTACCTGAGCTCTATACCTCGACAGTGACGCAAGGTGCGGCGATCAAGGGGAATTTCTATAGGCCAAATCAGCAGCTTGTTTATGCTTTGCTTTATCATCACTACGGCCAATCCACGACGATACCGTATCACCTCGTCTCGTTGATGTTGCACATCGCATCGGGGATTTTGATTCTATTGTGGTTAGGTCGTTTAGGCCTTGGTCTATTCCCCGCTGCAACTGGTGCGGCACTGTTTTTGTTGCATCCGGTCCAAACTGAAGCCATTTGCTATATTTCTGGCCTAGCCGATCCATTAGCGACATTTTTTATGTTGGTCGCTTTAGTTTTGGTGACTCCACCAATGAGTGTTAGTGCGTCGACTAACGCTAGCCAGCGACTTTCTTGGATACAGGTCATTGCCGTTGTTTTATTCATGACTCTGGCGCTATTTACCAAAGAGAACTCCGTGGTGTTGGCTCCGTTCGTCCTACTTAGTGTTGGAGCTCAATGTCTAGCGCGGAAAGTGAGGCCAGACAGGTCACAAGTAGTGATCACTGGTGCCGTGATTGTTCTTGCTATTTTAAGTGTGGTAGCCAAATTCACCCTGTTTAAGTTTGGTGACGCGGTAGGTCTGACGGATGCGACGAATTTGTATACGGAGAGTTTGATCTTACGCCTGACGACCTTCGTGAGTGTACTGTGGGACTACGTATGTCTGATTTTTTGGCCGAAAGCGCTATTTTATGAGAAGCCGTATACAGCTTACGAAGGACTGATGCATGCTCGGGGTGCATTCGGCAGTGCGATTATCCTTCTAGGCTTGTTGCCTCTATTCTGGGGGGCGCGAGTCCCTCGCCTAGCCTTGGGCGTCGGGATGGTACTAGCAGCGCTCATTCCATTTAGTGGGATCGTGCCGTTGAATGCGATGTATCTCGAACATTGGCTATACCTGCCTATGATCGGTATCGCCTTACTACTGGCGCTGACTGTCGAGGGATTAACTAAATGGTTGCATCGTCGTCGTGTTGCTCAGCCGCTGTTTATTGCTACGGCGTTAGTCGTGGCATGCAGTGCCGTGGCACGCACTCGTACACGTAGTGCCGAGTGGGCAAACATCGAGGCATTTTACTTAAATGAGATCGATCACGCCAAAAATCCGGGGCGGATCTATAATAACCTCGGCATGTACTATGCCGACCTGCGAGATGAAGCGCGGGCTATCAAATACTATGAATTGGCCGTGGGCAGCGACACGGGGCGGATCTTTGCTCAGCCTCATCACAATCTAGCATTAGCTTATGTGCATGCGGATCGCATGCCAGAAGCCATGCGTGAGCTTCGCGCAGCATTGCAAGTAGATCACGAATTTATTTATAGTCTCAGTGTATTACGAGATATTTTTGCTCGCCAATCAGACGCGAGGCGACAGCTTTTAGTGGAGTCGGCCATGGCGGATGTAAAAGCAGGCCGAACCTATGATTTTCCTGCCTTTGAAGCAGCGGTCTTCGCTGACTGAGGACGAGCAATCAGGCTGAGACCGACGTTGCGCTTAGGATTTAATTCTTCGTGCAAATTTGATTGCGGCCAACGACGCAGTGAAGTCCGCTGGCGCAAACGCCTCTATTGCTCACTGCAAAAAATTGACTCGCATATACTGATTCGTCATCGCATGGGCTGCCGGCGCTCAAAGGAGCGGCGCACTTACCTGTCTGACTGGCTTGAGCTCCAATGCAGATGTAGGGTTGTTGGCAGTCAATTGAGGATTCACATTTATCCCCAATAGTTTTAGTTCCAGTCAATACCGACTGGCAGGCTGTTAGAGTTGTACCAGTTGTCTGGGCTGAAAGGCACACCGACGCCTGCACGCGATCAAAGCGGAACCTGCCTTGGCTGACTCCTGAATTGATCAGCTCAATGCATTGGGATGCAGCCGACGATGACGAACGCTTGGCCGCGATTCCTTCAAATTGATTGCAGAATGTTTTCACGCTAGTGACGAGATCTTTAGCGAGTGGATTGTCGGCAGCTAGGCTAGGGCGTGTACTTCCTGCGCATAAAATAGTGATCGCCAATAATAATTTAAAGGACATTTTTTCCCTCTCCTCAAAGCTTTTCATGACGGTCGGCTTAATTGCAGACTTCCGGCCCTTTACCAGCGACTGGTCGTGGTAGCGGAAACGTTAAAATATCTTGCGACGTACAGTTGATGGCGTCCGGGTTCTTACAGCAGCAGTTCATGCGTTTAATGTGCGGTCCATAGGCGTCGTTCCATAGTTTGTTTAATTCGGCGTCGCTCTTACCCTTCCAGCTACTGTCCGCCGGAGGCATCCAAACGCGGTGAAAAAAATCTTTCGCCGCAGTCGTGGGGACGTTGGGTGGAATAGCTAATCCTATTGAATAGGCCAGGTCGGTTTTGCAAGTGGACTGACTACCAATTCGGTGACACGTCGTGCAAATTTGTGGCTCAGATTTACCATTGACGGTAACCGGGGTCGTCGAGATCGCTCGAATCGGGTATTTTTCCTTCCAGCCAGCCAGCGCACTGCCGACCACCAACATCGGAACTTGCGTAGGATTAGATGGGATATCCATGACCTGTGAGATCCAAGGAGTCCCTTTGAGTGGACCAGTGTCATGACAAACCGTACAGCTATCGTTGGTGCCGATATGGTCTGGAGCTCGCCAGGTGCCGCGCGCATTGCGCTTCCAGATCGAGCTGATGATCGATCCTGTAGCCAACTCAGTTGGCGGCTTCGGATCAGGGAGCTCCGTATAGTCAGGCACATGATCATCATCAGGAGAGGGCACGTAACCCCCATAGACCATCCCGACATAGTCGAAAAAACAGGTTTTACCTGTCTTAGTGTTGGTCCAAATCATGCCTAGACTGTCGAACGCATAATAGCTGTTAAAGCTGTCGGCTCCAGATGAGGCCTTGAGATCTGCCAGCCGCGTGGCTCTATCTTTGTAAGTACTAAACTTTTGATCGCGGCAGATTAGATAAGCCTCAACATTCGGTGCCAAGGTGCGGTGGGTGACAAAGCCATAATTTGCACAAGGCTCAGACCCAAGCCAAGACGGGTGATCGCAGGCAATTTTATGGCTGGTTAGCAGTGCATAGTTGCTGGCATTCAGCGGCTGATCTTGGATAGTGACCGGCAATTCCTTGCCTTCGAGACAATTCCAAGGCGGTAGTTTCGGCAGATGACTAATGCCGAGTTCCTGTTTACAGAGTCGTGCATATTTGACCACATCGTTAGCATCTGTGCTGTTGTCGACTCTAGTGGCCGGTGTCCCGCTACTTGGTGACGGTCCGGCAATTGGTGACGGGTTCGATGCTGAACTACCGGTAGTTGGTGCAGGAGAGGGTTTTGTTGGTGCTGGATTTGTATTAGGAGAGGCCTCAGGACTCGGTGACTGATCTTGCCGGATAGTTTGGACTGACCTAAGTATGCAAGACGCTGTGGTGCCGCAAATTAGCAGCGCCCAGCAGAACCGCGCGTAAACTTTGGCAGGTATCATGACACCTTTTTTTCTATAATAACGTGGCCGCGCTCACGCGACTGCGCGTTGTCGCGTTGAGGTGGTAATTCGAGAGCTTTTTTCGTGTGGAACACGATCTGGACGATTTCCGCGGTCATGCGCCAAATTCCGTCGATATCGCTAGCTGCATCTGGATGGAATCCTTCATGAGCGGCGCGATTACGGAAGTCTTGAAACACATGCAGCGACTTACAGAATTGAAACAAATCGGCATCCGATGAGAAGCCAAGTGGAAACAGATTACTAAGTCCGTAATGGCATTCTTTGCGACTAAAGCAGAGGAAGAATAGGGCAAATGCCTTCAAACCATCCAGAGTGAATCTGCGACCTGGACGAAATTGGCAAATGGCGCGCAGCATTTTTCTCAACTTGAAATTACTGAAGAAGGGAATCTCACGGACGACGGGGAGCGTTTCGATAAAATGCTCGAATTCATCCATGGCGCGTGGAATCGGACGTGCGTAACCGATGATGTCTAGTCGGCGTTGGAGCACACCCGCATGAATGAGAGCTGAGCAGGGTTCCTCGTACGTCTCGCGAAATAGTAGTTCTAGAGATTTGTACTGCATATCAATGACTGGGCTCAGATCGATGGACGATGGCGCGCTGGCTCCCGTCGTTTGAATATGAAAGAATTGTGCCGTGCGCAAAGCCCGCTTAACTTCACTCGACAGCTCGCGGTAATTAGGTATTTTCCCTCCAAGTTCTTGGTCGAGTCGGGCATCGCTCACTTCTACCTTCGGTGTACTAGCGCTCGCCGCTTTTACTGGCCGGCTATCTAATGATGTCTGTAGCAGGCTGACGATCATCTCGCGCACTTCCTGCGCAATTTTTTCGTCCTGATTTTGTGCACTGAGATCGTTTATCGCGGCGTGCAACTCATTTTGAAGGTTAGTTAAATCCAACTTTTTCAGAGCGGTGCAGACCTCGATTTGTAGTGCGGCAGTGATATTTGGGCGGGTTAAACTTGCGATCAGTTCCTGGGCCGATCTTGGTGTGCCAATGTCCCCAAGTGCGTGGATGACCGCTAGCAGGTAATTTCGATCCGGTGATCTAACGAAGTCCATTAACTTAAGAACAGCAGCATCGTGTCCTTTAAACCTGCCCAGTGTGTTGATGTAGCAAAGTTTTAGAATGCCATCGACTTGTCTTGAGACGGTAGAGAGCCGTGCCAATTTTTGCTCCGTAGGAGACTTCCAGGTATCAGTCAGCAAGCTAAAGAAGTCGTCTCCAGTAACCTGAGGCACCTCTTGTTGCAGATAGGCCAACCGAAAAAACTGCTTGCGTGCCATCAACTGTGCAGGATCTTCAGAGGTTCCGGACGAGACTGAGGCGCTGCCGCCGTCCTTTCTGCTGTAATCATGGAACTCAGCTTTGAAGGCAGCTTTCTCGACGTTTAGAGTGCCGAGTTGTTCTTTTTTTACGGCAGCGAAAGGGATATTGCCCGTTCTTTGCGGCCCTTCATCCGTCAAATCCAGGCGTAAACGTAGTGGCAGATTTGAAAGTAATTGCGAAGGATCTGCAGCTTTGGTCAGTCTCTGGCGAAGCACATCTACCGTGTGCGGGCTTGCGGGAGATGGCATCAGGCCACTGAGACAGGTTAGGGCTATGGCAAATATCTTGTCATCAGTAATTTGTTCAATAGCTTCTTGTAGCACTGTTGTGGAGATGCCGGCGAAAAGATCCCAGTGGAACGAGGCGACGGACTTTTCGTTTTTTGTTAAAAATTCATCGACGTAATGCTTTATTGCTGCTGCGATCGTCGTTGCCGTTAGCTCGCTGCGGTTCCATAGCGCTGGCCAAAGTGCTTCAATCTGCTGGGAATTGATTTTGTCTTTGGATTGCAATAATTTGCTGAGGCGGGACAGCAATTTTGATTGGTTCGCTTGAGAAAATACGATTACGCGCGCGAAGTCACGCCAGGGTTCGGAGAAGTCGGGCCGATTGATCAGGTTTTCTATTTCCTCGATATGAAAACGGCCGAGGTAGGCCATCGCTGATGGAATTGCCTTGTTATCTGGATGCATGCTGTTGAAAGCATTGTTTAAACAACTATGGGCTAAAGCATAGAGACGATCGTTTTGGATGTTCCATTGGCAGGCGCGATGAAGGATAAGGCCGTGCAATGCGGTTGACATCTCTTCAATGCCGTCGACTTTTAGGGCTCCATTGATGATCCGCTCACCACCAGTGCTCAATGCCAAGTCGATGATGGTATAAAACAGGCGTTGAGATAGCAAAGGCGACTGGACGACTTGCAGCATCCTAAACCACAAAAGGTTTTGTGTAGTCTGGCTCCAAAGCCGCAGAGCTGTAGCCGCTAATTCCTGAGGCGCGTTGGCAACCTGTTGGGTGAGGAAATGCTCTAGCGCTAAATTGTCGCGACTGCTGGTTCTTTCTAAAATTTCCAGTTTTTCATCGTGAGTGATGTCTAGTGCAAGGAGGTCTTCCGCCAGTGATATCGGCAGATAATTACCAACCTTGGCCATTGCAGAAAGGACGCTTAAGCGCTCGTCCTTAGTGCGCATTTGCAGGTATGTGACATAGTCTACGGATTGATTATCATTGACCAAGGGGATGCCTCGCAATGCCGACCATGGTGGGGGCGGAAGTTTTTGACGTATGATCACATTATAGCAGCAGTGTTTAGAGCCTACAAAAAGACCTTCTCGCTGCATAGTTGTTGGCCATTTCCAAAGTAGTGGAAAGAGATAGAATGATTACAGTCTTCAGAACTCAGGTTGCAAGAGTGTGTGCTCTAAAGTCTGGTGTGCTATCAGAAGCTCTGGTTATTACAGCAATTTCCGCTATCTTTTGCGCGACACAGCCATGTTACGGTGCTGAGATAAAAAACTTATCCGAGCCACCTGAGCAGCAGTCTCTGGAGAGCATAGCCCCCAATTTGAGCGGCCTCTTCGTTGGCCAAGATGCGCTCTTACTTGTTCCTGACGCGCAGTCATTTTTCGTGACCGCCTCCTACCAGGCAGATGCGACGAGCCGCGTGCAAATGTTTGGTGACCTGAATAATCAATCTCGGCGGTATCTGCCGGCCGGTGCAAACGACGTTGATCTTGTGGCTGCAGATTGGAGTAAGGACCGCATTCTATTATTTGATGGGACTGCTGCAACAGTTCACGAGATCGCTACGACAGATTTTAAGGAAGTGACCAAGCGGTCCATGCCGTGGGATTTGATTAAGCCACCGGTAGATCGCGGTGGCGAGCCAACTCGAGTGGAAACTGCTGGCCTTAGGTCCAAGTTCAAGGTGCAGTGGTTGAAAACACTTGGTCGGAAGTTGGCTGGGGTGGCCCCATTGCCCCTTTCTTTGAGTAAAGGTAGGCACCATGTTTACCTTGCGGCAACAAAGATAGCGGGATTTCCTCTCGTCGAGATTACCTGTGGTGACGGTGAAGCACCTTCAGCGTGCATGATCACTCGGCAGTGTTTCTTAGACGGAGCTAACGAATTGACGCCCGCGGGCATATCAGGAATTGCAGTTAGCGAGTCTCGTCGGATGATCTTGATCGGTGATGCCCGGCGACAAATGTTGGTTGGATTCCGCTACGATTCCTGTTTGCAGGTTGCAAAGGTCAAAGACTACAAGTTGCCACCGAAGCTAAAGACTGTGAGCAACCTATTTATCGATAAAAAAGATCGTCTGTGGGTGACGACCCGCAGTCCGGATGATTACCGCAATGCTAACGTCTTTTTTTGGCCACCCGCATCTTGGTAGAACCTAGGTCTGGTCCGAGATTTGGGCTGAACTGGGCCTGAGACCTGTGTTATACCCAGGGGCGCAGACATTCTGGCACCAGGGTATATATGGCTAATATTACATTGGAATTTGACAGCGGCACTCTTGTGCTCGACGGTTTAAGCGACCCTGCCGCTGGTCAGCTGCCGAGTGTCACCTGGGACCAGCGTACACAGCAGTGGCGCGCTCCAGGCCGTGCCTATCGTCACATCGTGACTAGGTGCAAAGAGCTCGGTCACGTTTTAGTAGACCACGCTCGTGCCTATGAGACGCTCAATTTGACCTTGGCAGAGCCCATAATCCCCCGTGAGCACCAAACGCACGCACTGCGGGAATGGAGCAGCGCAGGTAAGGCTGGTTGCGTGGCCTTACCCACCGGTGCTGGCAAGACTATTATGGCTGTTCTGGCAATAGTCATGACAGGTAGGTCCACTCTAGTGGTGGTGCCTACTATCGATCTGATGCAGCAATGGGAACAGGTGCTTAGTAAGTTTCTCAAAGATGCTGGGCAGCCATGCAAGATCGGATTACTCGGTGGCGGTGCTCACGATCCACAGCCAATTACTGTCGCAACTTATGACTCCGCACTCATCCATATCGAGCGTCTAGGTAATAAATTTGGCCTTTTGATTTTCGATGAATGTCATCATTTGCCTGCTCCGCAATATCAAACGATCGCTATTGGCTCCTTGGCTCCCTTCCGTCTTGGTTTATCGGCGACGATGGAAAGAGTAGACGGTAGAGAGAGTGTGATCTTTGATCTAGTTGGGCCTTTAGTATACGAAGCTCAGATTCACCAAATGGTCGCCAATGTCTTAGCGCCTTATGATGTCTACAGCATTCAGGTGCCAATGAGTGATGAAGAAAAAAATGCCTATCAAAAGGCTCGCAGTGTCTATACGGATTTTTTGCGGCGCTCCGGCATTCGTTTTAATAATGGTGCGGATTGGATGCAGTTCGTACGGATGGCTGCGCGCTCGGCTGATGGTCGAGAGGCTATGCGCGCCTATCGCGAGCAAAAGCATCTCGCGCAAGCTGCTTCTGGAAAATTACATGCTACTTGGGACATTTTGCGGCGCCACCGCGGTGAGCAAATGCTCATTTTTACGGATGACAATGCATTAGCATACCGTATCGGTCGGGAATATTTTGTGCCGGTATTGACGCATCAGACTAAGGTTAAAGAACGCAAAGCTTTTCTCGATGGATTTCGCCGTGGTGAAATTTCTGTGTTGGCTACGTCGCGCGTTCTAAATGAAGGTGTCGATGTTCCCGAGGCCAGTATCGGTATCGTGCTCTCTGGTAGCGGTACCGTGCGCGAGCATGTTCAGCGCCTTGGTCGAATACTTAGGGCTAGGCCAGGCAAGAGGGCGGTTCTCTACGAGGTGATCTCGCAGGGAACTAGTGAATATTTCGTCAATCAACGGCGCAGGCAACACGATGCTTACCAAGGATCTTCTACGCTACCGTAGTCGCAAAGATCGGATTTATCCGACTTTGATCAAAGTCGACGATCCAGAGCTGCTGGCATTGGCGGCAGGTTTGATTCAGACCTTTAAGTCAGCGCCTGGATCACGCCTGACCGAGCTTGACGACGAGATTGAGAGTGGCCCGTGGTTAAACCACGTTTTGCTGCCAGCATTTAAAAAACTCTTGCTCGATCGCTGCGATGAGATTGAAGAAGATGGCGTCATTGCCGACCGTCGAACAGATCTATTACAGGCTGCGGAGAAGCTGCGTCGGGACGGAGACTATCCCACTTTAGCCGATTTTCACTCAGCAATGAGGAGTCACATCGGTGAAGACGTAGCCTCGATGCAGGAGAGGCTTTATGCTGATTTGGCTGAGTTTCGTAAAATTAAGACCTTTGAAGAATTGACTCCAGAAGCTCTCTTGCACCGCTATAATTGTGCTCAAATTCAGGGTCTTCTGCTCGTGGCTCAGGAGGTAGAGGTCCGGATTGTTGACGCAAATTTGGCAGAAAAGCGGAATTTTTTTCGCTGCCTGAAGTTTCAGCGCTTGCTCAGCAGTACTGTCATCGACGAGTCCGCCAAGGACACAGTCTGCAAACTTAGCGGCCCGCTTAAAATTTTCCAGAATTCCCAAAGCTATGGGATGCGCCTTGCGCAGTTTTTCCCCTACATCCTGCAAATGCCTAAGTGGCAACTGAGCGCCGAGATCAAGATTGGTGGCAAGGTTTTAACCTTAGAACTTGATCACCGGGTTGGGATTCACAGTCATTACAAGAAATTTACGCCTTTCGTGCCGCCTGAACTGACTGCTTTTATCAGCTCATTTAACGAGCGTCAGGGGCCATTTTCCGCGACTATAGGTGAAGAGTTCCTGGCATTAGGGCAGCAGTCTTATTGCTTCCCAGATGTCACTTTTACAGGAGCAGATGGCGGCAAAGTTCATTTAGAAATCTTTCACCGTTGGCATGCCGGACAGTTAGCAAATCGCCTGAAAGTATTAGCGACGACTTCTAAGCAGCGACTAGTGATCGGTGTTGCTCAGGATGTTGCAAGCGGCAAAGACACCGCGCCAGTACTTGAGGGATCAGCTTGGTTTTCGGTGCATGGCTTCATATTTAAAAACCTGCCGACACCTAAAAGTGTACAGCAGGTTTTAATTCGTCATGCGGCGGCGTCAGCCGGCTAATCATGCTTTTACTTAAGTACGCCACCAAAATGCGCCACATAAGCTAGGCCAAGCTTCGCAAAACCAGCGGCCAACGAGAATGCGCCGGAGTTCTCAATGGTGTCGTCCGCAGTATGGATGTGTGGGTTATGATTGTCCGGATTCTCGAAGGGGAATGCGGCTGCGAAGCCTTCGCGGTGCCAAGCTGCATGGTCACTGCTACCGCCACTTAAAGAGCGTTTTTCCCAGGGTAGACCGATATAAAGATCAACGAGATTACCCAGGGCATTGTTGAAAGCATCATTGGTGTTGTTCGTTACGAACCAGATTTTGTCTGTCTCGGATGCGTCTTTATAGAGGTCCATATCAATTTGCATCATGGCGATGATATTAGTGCCCTTGGAACGGTAGGCTCTCGCCATGTTTTGGCTGCCGACAAGGCCGATTTCTTCGGCAGCGTAGGCGTGAATTTCAAGGGAGCGATCAAGCTCGGCGCGTCCTTCCATCAAAATACGAAAGATCTCCAAGTTGGTGGCTGTGCCGCTGGCATTATCATCAGCTCCCGGAGCCCTTTGACTGACACCATCTTGCCAGTTGACGCTGTCAAGGTGGCTGCCAAGGACGATGACTTCGTCGGGATGAACTTTGCCTTTGATGCGGACAACTAGGCTCCTCTGCGCTGTATCAGACCCGTGGTCGAAAGTGCTGACGGTGACGTCTGACCTATTGCCACGTAATGCTTTATATTTTCCTAACAAGTAATCAGCGACGTTGCGACCGGTTGCAGACTTGTGAAACCTTGTCGGGATTGCTGAGAGTTCGTTAATGTCGTTGCGGATATTCTTTTCATTTACTCGTGTGATTAGTGCGCTTGCGCGATTATCCTGCGCTCCGACCGGGATAATTGCTTTAGGTGCAGTTGCCATTTTCGGTTGGATGCCGCTACCGTCCAGCTTAAGCAGAACGCCGCAAGCAAGGCCCTCGGAGTGCAGGCGGCCTGAGAGTTCGGCTACTCGACCTTCATCAAGATTCATAAGAGCAAAGCGAGCTGGCTCGAAGTGTACGACTTTGCCAAATTGACTGATGTCATCTGGTAAGGCTGTCCGATGGGACATATTCACCACGTAGAGATCATTAAAATCGAAAGATGAGGCGCCGCTGTCTCTGACGACGACCAAATCGTCTTCGTGATAGAGTACAGACTCCGGCGGTACCGAGTAGATACTTGCTGCACCATGCAGCACCTTTACAGGTGTCGCCGTCACAGCGGTGGTCATTAAATGAGATCCGAGACTCAGGCCAGCCCAGAGGATACCGTGGCGCATCAGCGGCCCCTTATTGCATGGTAACGCAAGAGATTTATAAATTTTATATAGTTTAGATTGAATTGGCCGGCTGGTCAAGTTGGCGAGATAGGCGGCGGTTTCGCGAGGTCGGAGTGAGGCAGCGTTATCTTAGTCCTTTAGCTCTTAGAAAGTTAACTAAAGCTGCAGGATCGTCAGTAATGATGCCGTCTACACCGCATGCCATTAAGTAATTCCAGTCTTCCTCATGATTGGCAGAGTAGGGAATCACCCGGGCGCCGATGGCGTGAGCAGCCTGCACGGCTTCAGCGGTCACCCAGTCCATGTCAGGCGAAATAATGTCGGCTTTTGCCGCTATGATAACTGCCTGCCAGTCTGGTAGATCGTCACCTAATAATGCGGCGACGGGGACGCTGGAGTTTAAGTGCTTGATTGCAAGAAGAGAGCGGTGGTCAAAGGACTCAACCGTAATGCGGTCCAGCATTCCATATTGTTTAGCCGTATCGAGCAGCAGTTGCGCAAATTGTTCTGGGTGTGAACTTGCACCAACAAAACGTGGCACTATCTTCATTTCGATATTGAATTTAACTGATTTGGCGCCCGGAATCGTTGATTCGCTGACGAAACTGAAGACTTCCGCCAAACTGGGTATTGCTGTGTGCGGCACCAATACTTGATTTGGAAATGCCTCTTGGTGAACGTTGCCGCAGTCATAGGTTTTTAATTGTTTCAGAGTAAGGCTATGTATTGGTATGGGCTTTGAGATCGCTTGACCGTCGCTGGTCCTACATAATTTTGATGACACGTGACGATCGTGTGCGACCACGAGATGGTTGTCTTTGGTCAATTGTAAATCAAGTTCTAATGTGTCCACCCCGCTTTCTAAAGCGTGCGCGAAGGCTGGTAAGGTATTCTCAGGATGCGAGGCGCGTGATCCCCTGTGCCCTTGAACGTCAATATTTTGCCGCTGACCGGCGATACTCGGTGTGGTGCTCAAAAGGCAAGCCGTCGCAGTGGAGATTAGAGCTAAGGTTTTTAGTTCCATTTTTACTTGCCTCGTTTGTGCTTTATCTCACTTTAGCATCGTAACCTTAAAGGACTCGGCATCTTGCGGAGGAGACGTGAGTTATTTCTCGTCAGTTTTAAGGTAACCAAGTCTTTTTAAGCTCTTATAAAGAGCTGACGGCGCCGTTACAGAAATGATCAATATTTTTCAATTAAATTAAATACTTAAGATATTTTTGGGCTATTTTTACTCAAGTATTTGAGTAATTTTGCCGATACATCCAAAACAGCAATACAGATTGCGGTACCGCAGTTGGAGGAAACCATCGTGCAAGAATTATTTCAGCGCACAAATACGCAACGTTTGCCTCTCCGGCTTCTCGTGATCGGTCTCGCTCTTAGTGGATGTATGGTTGAGCCAGCGAGAAATCCCGGTGCAAAGGCAGCCGAAAGGGTAGCCCAAAGGGGCGGCTCAGGAAACGATGGAGCTATCATTGCGAAGTCATCTGCGGTCTCTGTCGGCGAGGGTACGTCACGCCCGTTAAAGCTGCAGTCAGGGCTGTCCTTGACGCTACCGAAAATGATGCCGACTCAGGTGAATCAGGTGCAAGTTACGCTAGACCCGATGGCGGTCTTGCCCGAATACGATTGTAGTCAAGGGGTGGCAAACCGGGTATCGGGCCATCCGTGTGACGAATATAGCACTTATATTCTGCCTGACCGCGGGCGAGACATACTTGCGCTGAATCGTTATCTCGAGAGATTCGATGCTAAATCTAAAGATCTCAAGCTAATTGACTTAGCTCCAGGCCGTTATGTTCTTACCGTTGAATTATTGGATGCGGTCGATGGTACTGTATTTGAGCGGGGACAGATGGAAGTAGTCATAGCACCAGGATCGTTGTCGGGAATAAAGATGGATTTTGAAAAATCGAATACTGCTTCTAACCTAGGTAGCTTAGAAATCACGCTAGAGCGACCAGCTTTTCAAAGCCAACAATGACCTTGGGCCCTATTCAAGTGTCTGCTCGGCTGCGGAGTTGTCGTCGAATGAAGTGCGCACCTAGTGCGCAAAGCTTCGAGAAAAATTCATCAGCCATTCGCAAGACACTAGGGGATCAGAACAGTTGCTTTGTGGCCTGTGCGTAGCTCAAAGCGTTCGGCGATACGCTTGGCGGCAGCGGCCGCATCCTGGGCATTCGCTAAGGCAACTATCGAGCCACCAAATCCTCCACCGGTTAAACGAGCGCCATACACCGCTTGGTCAGCGCAGGCGATCTCGACAAGTATGTCGATCTCTGGGATTGAGACTTCATAGTCATCTCGCATTGAGGCATGGGACTCTTTGAACAAGGCTCCAAGGCGGGTTAGATCCCCGGCCTGAAGAGCGCTAACAGCGGCAATAACGCGGGCATTCTCGGTGATAACATGGTGCGCCCTCTTTGCGAGCAGTGGCGATAGCAGCATCATCTTCCGCGTGTCGTCAATACTTACGTCCCGCAGAGCGCGCACGCCCATAAACTTGGCGCTTTCCTCGCAAGATTGCCGCCGCTCGCTATAACCGCCGCCGATATTACTATGCTTAATGCCTGAATTGATGACGATGAGGCCGAGGTGTTTTGGTAACTTGATCAATTTGAATTCTAGAGACCTGGTATCTAAAAAAAGCGCTTGGCCAGGTGCCGCCAGACTAACTGCCATTTGATCCATAATCCCAACGTGGGCGCCGACAAATTCATTCTCGACCCGTTGTGCTAGTAAGGCGATGGCCTTGTCAGTCAAGTCAAGTTGGTAGGCTAGCCTTAGTGCCTTTATTAAACCAACAATTAGAGCGGCGCTTGAGGAAAGGCCGGCACCGGTTGGGACCGTTGATTGAATAAACGCGTCAAATCCGGAGATTTTAAATCCTGTTTTGGCTAGGACATGCGTGACTCCCTGAATATAGGCTAGCCAGCCGCCGTTGTTTACTTCCTCGCCGAGCATATAGGACTCTGTGCCGCTCGCAGGCATATTTAGGCTAGCCACACGTACTCGTGAGCCGCCTCGCGCCGACAGTTCAATCTTGGTTGACTGCGGGATGACTGTTGGTAATACAAAACCGTCATTATAGTCCGTGTGCTCACCGATTAGATTCACGCGTCCGGGGGTGGTGAGTACTACGCTAGGCGAACTATTGAAGGATTTTTCAAAAGACATAATTGACCTTCCTAAGATTCCAAGTTGATGAGAATCGCCTTCAGCTCTCGCGCTTTTTCTTCAGGCAGACTGTCTGATGCGAAGAATCCCGCCCCGATTTCAGTGCCAGCCAGATACTTAAGTTTATTTTGTGTCCGGTAAGGAGGATAGATCTCAATGTGCACATGAGCTTCAGGATGGTCGTTGCCGTCGGTGGGCGCTTGATGGATTACCATGAGATAGGGGAATGGCTTATTCCATAGACCATCGTATTTCAGTAATACTGTTTTCAGAGCCAGTGCTAGTTCGCGGCGCTCCTCTGCCGTTAGTGCGGCAAGCGAAGGGGCTGCGCGCTTTGGCGCAATCCAGATTTCATAGCTATACCTAGCACAAATCGGGACGAACGCGACGACGTGTTCACCGGCGAAGATCATGCGCCGGGCATCTTGTAGCTCGTCAGTGATCATATCTTCAAGTAGGCCACGGCCATGCTGTTCCAGGTAGGCCTTCTGCTGTTCCAGCTCCTTCGCGGGAATAGGCGGCACGACAGGGTATGCATAAATCTGACCGTGCGGATGATGGAGGGTTACGCCAACCTCGACGCCACGATTCTCGAATGGCATGACATATTTGATCTCGGGAATTTTCCCTAACTCTGTGTAGCGTTCTCCCCAAACTTCGATCAATAGGTCAATATGACTTACGGGCAGTCGTCCCAGGCTAGTATTAGCGTCTTGGGTGAATACGACTACCTCGCAGTGACCAGTGCCAGATCGCGTGGGAACGCGTAATTTTGGTGCATCGTGAGAGCTTAGACTCAGAGATGGGAATAGATTATCAAAGACCGCTACTTCATAGTCTCCCAGTGGTAATTCTGTGGGAAAGTTAGGGTCATTACTTGGAGCTAGCGGGCTGTATTCAGGTGGAGGAAGAAAAGTCCGGTCCTGGCGATGGGACGCATATGTGATCCACTCACCACGCAAAGGATGCCAACGTAAATGAGGGTTGGCATCCACAGCGGTTGGCCTCGGGGACGGAGCGCGGGTGACTTCGACCATAGGGCGACGCGAATAAAGAATCAGTTTTCGGCCATCAGGTTTAGATAATTGCTGCCTATGCATCGCGTTATTATTTTCCCTTTTAATTTAAAGACAACCAGATTCCCGGGGTATGGTCTGAATAGAAGCTACCTGCCTATTGCGGCATCGCTATTATTTCACATAGTATAACCACATAATCAATCAGTCATCAGGCTAGTCGACTGAATCTATTCGGCTGGTGTAAACATAGGAATGCTGCGGCAATTAGCAGCGTTGCTTAGGCGGAGTCCGTTATGGCAAGTATGCTCGCGGTCCTTTTGGCGTCGGTACTAACCGCTAACCTAGCGGTAGCAGCAGAACAAGACCCGATGCCGATACCGCCCAACTTTCTCATGGGTACTGCAATCGCCGGATTTCAAGTTGAGATGGGGTGCCTGCACCTCGCCGGCGAGGTTTGCGAGGATAGGTCCTCCGATTGGTACGAGTTGATAACGTCCCCCTGGACCGTTCACGATCCTCTACTCTTCATGAGCGGTGATTCCCCAAAGGTAGGGCCTGGATTCCTCGAAACCTACCGTGATGATTTGGCCTTAGCCAGCAAGGAATTAGGCAATAACGCTATGCGAGTGTCCCTTGAGTGGAGTCGAATCTTCCCGCAATCAACGGTCGGCGTAGATGGGTACGATCAGTTGCGTCAACTCGCCTCAGCGCCAGCCCTAGCTTATTACCATGATCTTTTTAAAGTGATGCAAGAGCAGAAGCTGCAGCCATTGGTGACGCTCAACCATTACACTTTGCCCAATTGGATTCATGACGCTGTGGGGTGTCACTTTAGCTTGCGCACTTGCGTAAAACGGGGGTGGGCGGGCCGAGAAAGCATAGTCGCTGAAATTACCAAATTTGCAGCATTTGCTGCGCAGGAATTCGGTGCCGAAGTCGATGATTGGTTAACTTTGAACGAGCCATTTTCTGCCGTAGTCCTTCCCAGCTATTTATTGCCAACGCCTGAGCGTACCAATCCACCCGGTGTCTACATGCACATCGAAGCTGCCAAAGTTGCTAACCTCGCTATGATCGAGGCGCACGCCAGAATGTACGATGCCATTCATAGTGTCGATATTTGGTCGCGAAATCCTGGCAGTCGACCCGCCAACGTCGGAATTGCATACTCCTTTTTTGCAATCAAGCCTGCTACCGATAGGCGGGTAGATGCGGTAGTCGCTGAAAATCTGCGCTATTTGTTCCATGATCAATTTATGAATGCGATCACTCTTGGGCGTCTGGATCGTGATTGGAATGGTCGGGTAGTGCATCGTCCTGATCTGGCTGGTCGCTTAGATTTCGTCGGGGTCAATTACTACGTAAGGCTCACTCCCCCGAAGTTTCTTCCGGGTAGATCTAGTCGGATCTCTCCGTTGTTAACTTTTGATCCGCTAGACGGAATTTTCGACCGAAATGCGCCCGATGGACTGCTGCAAGTTTTGCGAGAAGAGTCTCGTTATGGTTTGCCGTTATATGTTACGGAGACTGGCTGTGACGCAATTAATGATGAGGATAAGCCGCGCCGCTGGTTGCTTGGTACCTTAGCAGCGACGCGGCAAGCCCTACAGGAGGGTATTGATGTCCGTGGATATTTCTATTGGACCCTGATGGATAATTACGAATGGAATCATGGGACGCATAGTCAATTTGGCTTATTTCACATTGACCCTACAGACCCAATGAAACGCAGAATTCCTCGCTCAGCTGTATCGGCGTTTCGCGACGTAACCGCTAAAGGTCTAATGCCATAATATCGCATCCATTGCATGGGCTCGCGTAACTATTCTTTAGAAGCGCGCACCTATGTTGACTAGAAATTCGCCGCGACTAAACCAAGGGCCGGTTTGCCGTGCCCTTCGGTTACACTGTTTGGGGTCGTCACGACAAGCTTGTGTCTTAGGCTCTCGCCAAGGTAGGCCGTAGGTAATGTTTATCGATCCAAGCGCCGTGAGAAAGTCGAGTGAGCCACCATAGGAATAGTAGTTTCGCGACCAAAGATAGGACGGATTTCGCGCAAGATCTGCAAATTTATAGGCGAAGTTATCCTCGATCGTTCGCACCGGCGCCGGGGCATAGTTGCGACAATTAGGGTGCTGAGCTAAGTTTGGATCCGCGACGGGGCCGCTGTAAGCTTCCTGGAATCGATTCATTTGCTCAGGTGATAGGAATACGTTCCCATTATCGACAAAGCCAGTTGCGGCCCAGACATCGCTGAATTTATGCCTAATCTCGCTTTTTATCGAAAGTCGATTTGTCCCGAACAAGGAAGATCTATTGTAATTGACGTTGCAGGTGCCGTTATCTGTAAATACCGGCGCTTTCACCAAAGGGCCGAGGCTGGCGATTGGGAAGCCGCGTACTGTGTCATCACCCGATGATAGGCGCTCCTGCTGGGGTAGGATCCCTATTTTATTGCCCTTACGCTGGATATCGTCGTAGCCAGTTCCGTAAATTCCAAGAGCGAACACGGAATCGTTTGTTAGGTCAAAATAGCGGCCGATTCCAATGTCCCAACGGAAATAGCGAACATCGCCGTTGAGTTCGTATCTGGCCCAGGAGGCTTCCGTATTGGCGACGTAGCCGGCTGTTGGGAACTTTAGATTATTGCGGCGGTCAATATTAAAGCGGAGCCCAAGAGATCCGACGTGCTCATTGTTAGCGACAAGGTTTGCCAGCTGTAGTGCCGAACCTTCGACATTTGCAATCTTCTGTCCATAGAAAGCGGACACAAAACTGTTTGGCAACAATCGACGAAATTTATACTTAAATTCCAATTCGCCACTGAAGCTGAGTGTCCACAATTTTCCGTCCCAAAATGCCTCTTGTTTAGACCGTACTGATGCATCAATGGGCAGGTTCAAGACAAATGGCTCTGTATAGCCGATACCAATTTTTCGGCCTAGCAAAGTTCGAGGGCCAATACCGTATTGATTTCGCTCTTGGCTGATAGAGCCGCGAATAGATGCCTGCCTTCCGACACCTCCAATATTGTTGTAGGCAGCCTCGGCTTCGTAGTTCCATCCGCGGATTAAGCTCCAGCCAGGACCATATGCGACTGAACCAGGGCGTCCTTCACGAATGTCTATGTTGATATCTAGTTCTGGTTCTTTATCTGCGATGGCGTTTCGATCTGTCGGCACTATCTGAACCGATCTGAAAATGCCCAGGCGATTCAAGGCTTGACGCGTATTACTGATCAATTCTGGCTCGTACCAGTCACCGCTGTGGAACAGTAATTCACGACGGACGACTTTTTCATGCGTCCTGGTGAGGCCAACTATGTTGATATCGCCAAAACGTACGCGCTGACCTTCCACTATGTTTACCTGTAACTCAAGCCATCGGGTGCGTTTGCGTTCTTGGGCCTTTAATTCTATTTGAACGTCACTGTAAAGGTAGCCTTTGGCGACGTATGCAGTTCGTAGTTGCTGCTGAAAATCCAGGATCTTGGCGCGATCGACCGGCGCCTCAGTAGGCATATTTAGGATATCTAGGATCTCTGCGCTTGTCAGGGCCCTGTTGCCAACAATTTTGACTTCGGCAAGTTTTCTCGATGTTCCCTCATTGACCGCAATCGTAAGTCGAATCGATCCTGTCTCTTTGTCGCGTTGACCGGTTCCTGGGTCATGGATGTCGACATCCCAGTAGCCTTCTTGTTGATATTTTGCCCGTAGAGCCATGAGACCTTGCTGAATTTCTTCATAGTTATAAGGCTGTGAGCTTTGCCAAAGTCTGCCAACTCCAATGATTTCCATGAGCTGCTTTTGGGAAAAGACGGTGACCCCTTCGAATTGGACGCTCTTGAGCACATATTGTCTGCCTGGATTAACGTGGTAAACGTAAACGATAGCATCGCTATTTTCGGTCTTGGGTGTCGGTCCTTTGATACTTACATCAAGAAATCCACGGTTGCGGTAGCGTCGTGCAAGCTCAGCTGTCATAGCATCAGGACTGACTATTGTCGGATCAATTGCCGTGAGATCTTCGTCGCCAAATAGGTCGTCGAGCAAGAATCTGTGGCTATCATCGACGATTTCATAACTGATACGCTGGCCGAGTGTCCCCGTTATCGTCAGAGATGCTGTCGCTGGTCTAGGGTGAAACGAGATCACCGGAGAGATGAGCTTAACCTGACTGTATCCATTATCTCGGAGTTGAGTTTCTAAATCGCTGATAGCTGTGTCGACGAGTTCCAGGTCGCAGGAGTCACCGGGCCTAATATCTAGTTTTGTTCCAACAGGTAATTTGAACCCAATGTCGATGCGATCAAGTACGCAGGGTGTGCCTTCATCTACAGCGATATCGTAGACCGTACCCTCTTCATTTTCGCTAGTTTTCAGATTGGTGTGAGACCATGGATATCCGTGCCGATGCATAAAGCGTTGCACCACATCGACGACTTTAACCCGTGACTCTGGAGAGTCTACTTGTCCAATATAATTTTGCAGCGATGCGTAGACGAGCTGGGCCATCATGCGGGCAGTGACCCGCACTTCCAGATCCGCGATTAGAGTCGCGGGCGTTCCGTCAATGACCCACGTTTCATGCTCAAATCTTGCTTCCAGACGCAGCATTTGTTGGCGACGTCCGATATCAAGAAGCAGATTTTCAAGTTCATTAGCGTCGCGAATGGTTGGGTAACGCTCGGCAAGGCGCTCCAGGGCTGAGGCTGGAATTAAGCCATCAACCGGCCGCCAGGTCGCTGCGGTTGCTCGCGGCGACAGCACCATGGCCATCATAAAACTCGTCCAGGCAACGAGGGATGAAAAAGCTCGCACAGCCGTCCGCCTTTCGCCTCAGTCGCTGTAACATACCACCAAAGCTTAACAATACCGATTTATGTTGATTGTGGGAACCCTGCAGGCGGGTCCTGGTAAAAAGCGAACAATCGGCATTATTGTCAGAATTATCCGAATTCAAGGCTGATGTGGCGTCTGCCCTATACCAGTTCCTCCGAAGGTCGATGTAGTTAATGATATGATATAAGTGGGATCATGACCCACATGAGTTCCGTTACTTTCTGCGGTGACTCTGCCGCTGCCAGGCAACCCATGAAAGACGCACCCCAGCCGGTTCCGAACGATGCAGCTAATCGCGGCGACTCGTCACATCTCTCAGCCGAGCTAACATCGTTTTTGGATGCGGATACCCTAACCGAGCCAGCTGAGGTTGCCGAGTCTCTCGACACAGCAATCATGGATCTCAAAGAACTGGGGCTCCGTATACCTCGCCACCCGACACTTGGCCGTGTCTTGCTTGAGGTGTGGCTCACCTCTGTGTCTCTGCGCATGAAGGGTAGCAAGGGTAGCAAGGGTAGGGTGCCCATGGCTGAGATGATCGATCAAAGTCAGATTGCAATAAGTCAGAAAATCGATCGCAGCATTTCCATGTCTTTTTTTACCGACCCCATGCTGGCTGCGTTTTTGGTGGCTACGCAGGTGAGAAGATTTCTCAAGCATGGCTTTGGTGAAGCGGCATCACGCAGTATCGGTTTATTCGGTGTCATGCAAAATTCGCAGTATATCAGGCGATATTCATTCGCTTCAGTATGTGCTCGGTTGGCAACTCGAGTGGCGACGGATAGTCGACTAAAGCAAAGGCAGACACATGTCTCAACGGATTGGAAGGGGCTATTATTTCCCTGGACCTATCCACGCCGTTTGACGCCCAAGATGATTGGGCAGCAGTTAGCGGCGATAAAAAATTCTGTAGATTTATCAACGACAGCTTTTTCGCTCGATTGCGAGCTCCTGAGCGACCTGTTCACCTGGGACACTTTTGCTAAGGTTCTAGAATGTACGGATGCCTCACTTAGGTGGGCGCATCGGGGTACTGGCTCACTTGCTGTTCGCAATACGTTGTTCCTTTCAAAAACTATTGGTCAGTTAGCTAAGTCAAAGCTTGGCGTAAATGATTTATCTAACGACATTAGGGCCGACGAACTCTTTCTTCGTGCTTGCAAGGCGGATGGAGACATCATCAGTGTTTCATTTCACTGGACATTGATAGGTGCTATCGCTGCCATTTGGGGTAAGTATGACGAGGCTTCGTCAGCATACGGGCATTTAAAAAATAATCAGAAGCGATCCGGTCTTTTGGTTCCTATTTCACCCCAATGCCGCATCTTAATGATTTATGCTGACATTGCTTCCCTCAGATTTCAGGGTCAGTGGCCCTACCGAAAATTGCTCAAGTTGCGGGCTGAGATAGGCTTTGTTTATTACCTATCAAAGGCCAATCCCTCGGGTTTTGCTTGGGCATGGAACCTGATTTGCGCCGAAATTGCTCGCATCTTCGGTAGGGTTGAGACGTCTTTTAATTACTATTGTTTGGCTAGAAGCAAAGCGAGGGACTCGGGTTATTTACTGCCACTTGCGTTTGTTCAAGAATGCCTGGGTAGATTTAGCCTTGAACAGCGTGACGAAGTCTTGGCAGGCCAGCAGTTAAGAGAAGCTTGCCAGTTTTATAGTATGTGGGGTTGCGAAGCTAAGGTATCGCACTTGGTGCACGAATTTTCGCAGTTAAGTTCACTTAGGCCCGAGCGTAAAGTCATCAGTACGATGCCGAATTCTGAGCCAACACAGGAAATTATCAATAAACTAGATATTCGGACTGTCAGATCCAAGTCAAGCTTGCAAAGCGATTCAGTTCATTTTAGTGCTATCGTCGATCAAATCATTAAGAAAAGTTCAGGCATAAAATCGGCGAAATCGGGAATAACGGCTCTTCTCGATGAGTATATCGAAGAAGCTAAAACTAAGTCTCGCACCGACTTTGACAAAGAAATCGCAGCCTCCTACCGGACGGGTGTATTGAACGAGGGCGAAAAGGACATACCTGGTATCGATATTGATTTTTTTTACCAAGAGGCTCAGCACGTAGGCGGGGATTTTTTTGGTTATCATTATGATTCAAAGGCTGGACATCTTTATTTGCAGATCGGTGACGTGAGTGCAATCGGCACATCAGCAATTTTGGTCTCGACGGCGGTTAGTTCTGCTCTAGGGACCGTCTATAATTCATTATTAGATTCTGTAGACATGTCTACTGATGAGGTTATTTATCAGCTTGCTAGAGCTGCCAACGCGGCGATAGTTCGCTTTGGGAAGCCTTTGAATTGTTCGATGACCATGGCGTTCGTTGTGCTTGACATTAAGTCTGGCCAGGGATCATTTTTGAATGCCGCTCACATGCCTTTATATATCAAACATGATGGGGAAGTTCGTACGCTCGTGCAGCGCGGTTTTCATCTCGGTGAAATTGAATTCTTGGAGCAATGTCTCGTTTCAAGATTTCAAGTTGATCCGGGTGACACGTTATTTTTATACACAGACGGTCTGGTTAAAAATAGATCCTTATCAGGTCAATCTATCTCCCCTCGAAATATCCGCAAGATCATGGGCGAAAGTTCGAATTCGCAGTCGATATACCAGGACATCTTGACGACTTATAAGGACCATATTGCGAATAATCCAGTGATCGATGACTGCGTATTTCTTGCCGTTGGACGCCATGTCTGATCGGCTTCGCTGAATATATGAAGGAAGAGTGCTATGAATCGGATTCGGTTCATTTGGTTGTTTGCATTTGAATCTCTTTTCGTGCCCTTGCTGAGCAGCTGTAAGGAACACTCAAAGTCGAAGATATATGACTCGGCTCCGGGGGGGGCTGTAAGTACCTTCGATGTTTCAGGTCCTATTGGGCCAAGCTCCAGCGTTGGCGCTGCCGACGCTAGCATCAACAGCGGGGATTATTTTAAACCCAAGGCGGCCCCGTTCACTTGGACAGGTTCCATGAGTCAAGCGGTGTTAGGTCGGCTGCCATCAAACTGTGATGATAAATCGGCCCAAGCCAATATCGGATCCGTTGCCATAGCTATTTCTGGCGAGTGTAAGATTGTGGCAAAGGAGGTTGCACTAAAAGAAATTGCCGACCTAGGCGGTATGTTAGCTCAGGCAGGAATAGACCTATTAGATGTGATCGACCACGGGGCGGGATCTCAGAATTTGCAGGTTGTGGATGTGGCTTCACCAAAGATTGATTTGGGCTCAGTAGTCGAACAACAGAAGGCGAACTTGGATAAATTTTCAAACCAGGAAGATGTCGCAATAGCCAAGAGTTATAGTGTCGAGGACGGTTGGATTGGTGGCGCGCGCAATTACAGAGTTGGTAGTGACCAGTTTTCAGCCTCAGTAACCGGATATTTTTATGTTAGAAACAAAAAGGGGATGGCGCTGCATAGCTCTGCCGATGTCGCTGGTAAGGCATTTGGAGTTCAAAGATCATTAATTTTTACAAAGCTTGAGACTCACGCTTTGCAGTTGCGTCAGGCGGCTTCTCTGAATTTGCAGATTCAGATTTTTGGCCAGGAGGCATTTAAGGAGATCTCGTTAAATGAACCGGACAAATCACTCAATAAATCGCTACTAAGTGTCAATCACAACTATCCAGGCACATTGACATTCGCAGTCGGCCCATTGCCGTTCAGGGTAAGCTGGGCATTTCGGATCAAGGGGTCCGTGCCGGTTAACTATAACTTGAGGCCCACGTCCCTCAGCGCCGGTATAGGTCCTAATATTTCATCCTCGGTCAGTCTCGAAGGCGGAGCTGATGTCAAATTTGCAAAGGCAGGAGTTGATGGCGTATTTAGCATTGCAAGCGCACGAATGAGCGGCAATGGTCTAGTGGCATTGACGAAAGACAAAGATGGCAAGCTAGCCTTCTGTTATAACGGCAATATTAAGCTTGCGGTGACCGAAGTTCTCGGTGGAAAACTTACTGCGTACGCACAGCTAGGAAAACCCGAAAAGTCGCTCGGAAAGCTTCCGCTTGGTTGGCGTGGCGATATGAATTTTGTCAATTGGGCAGGCACAAGTCACGAGTTGAGTATCTTAAAAACCGAAGATCAGTGTTTTCCAGCAGACTCTCAGTCCGCATTGTGATCGGTCTCAGCCTACATAATTTTGGAATCAAGTGAGGACTTATGCGGATCAATAGCTCTAAGAAGGCTACCATAATCATATCTATAGTCGTGCTCGCCTCATTGGGCTCACTTTTCCTGGTCCTGGCAAGGAAGATGTCACTTTTTGGTGTGGCGTCTGGTCCTAATCACGAAACAAATAGCATTCACCCTGCTTCGATTTCCTTCGCTATCGATGACCAGCAATCATTTGATGTGAAAATGCACAGCGATATCACGATGGACGAGAATGGTGGGGCAGGAGCGAACCTAGGTACAGCAAGGACAATCTCACTTGATATCGAAGGTGTGCTGGAGATTGTCGCGGTAGCTGAAGGCGCCGATATTTGGCAGACTCTTATGCGATTTAGTCCAGGCATTAAAATAGATTTCGCTCAGGACGGCCGTCATCTTGGGGAACGAGACCTTGCGGACACAACTAGGGATTTGCAGCGGGGAATGATGGTGGCGCTGGCTAAGCAAGGTCACATAGCTGGTTTTTCCACTAGCAGTAATATCGACCGTTTTGCAGAACAATTGCTGAAGCAGGTGGCTGCTGGATTTCAGTTTAATTGGGGGGATTCTGCCTCCTCGCGTAATTGGACTCAGCGGGAATTAGATGGCAGCGGCATTTATCAGGCGGAATACCATGTCGATTCGGAAAGTGGCGGCTACATCCAGGCGACTAAGGCAAAGACGGGCTATTTGACGATGTCTAGTTCGACTGCCGGTAGCGCCGCGCCTGCTGTGCGAGGTGTGCTGAATGGCCAAGTTAAATTCAATCTTGATAGTAAAACTGGATGGGCGCGGCAGATCGATGGTCAAGAGTCCGCTTCAGTTTCAGTCGGTGAGATACCTCAGCAAATGGTCTCAGTCGCAAAGACCGGGTACTCTTTAAGATTCGTAAAACGTCAACTGCAGACACACGCAAATGTAACTGCGTGGCGAAATGAAGTGGAATCTCCAGCTTCATCGGCAAGAGATCCAAAGCGGGATGTCTCTCAGTTAAAGACTTATGCTAAGGAGCGTCTTGGCCAGACTAAATTAAATGATATTCAGGATGAGTTCCGACAATTGGGCGATGCGGGCCAAAAAACTAGTGCCAATGAAGAGCGATTAAATTACGACCGTTTAGTCGCATATGTTCGCGTTAATGATGATAATTTGTCAGCACTCCGAGTCACTCTTAAGGGGCTGGAGGCAAAAGATCTGTGGTTGCAGCAGTCGCTTAGCGCCCTAGCTTATGTTGGGTGTCTTGAATGCCAATCAACTCTGGTAGAAGAGATCATGTCTCGTGCCTCTGATCCAGCTTTCGCAAGTAATTTGATCAGCTTGCTCAGTCAGCCGCAGGAGCCCAGCGCTTTAATTGAGCAGGCATTGCGGACGCTCACTAAGTCAACGGATTCAGTGGTTCGTTCCATGGCTCAACTTGGGCTAGGTACTGTCGCCAATCATCTGAAAAAATCAGATCAGGGCCGTGCTGATCTGATCGCGAATGATTTCGTTGGCGAATTCAATCGGGCCACGACATTGGATGGAAAGCTTGTGGCACTCGCAGTATTAGGAAATACCGGGTCTTCGCGGGTGATCGATCTGGCTAGTCCGTTGCTTAAAGATTCTATGGAAAGTACCCGCATAGCTGGGGTAAATGCGCTTCGCAATGTGTCCTCTCCTGCGGCTAGTGAGGTCGTACTGGGTATGTTGAGTGATCCGTCCGCTCAAGTGCGACAAAACGTGGTGCGAGTGATAGCTCAACAGCCGACATCCCGGGCGTCATGCGAGATGTTAGTTAGGCAATTGCAAAATGAACCAGTGGCCTCGGTACGGTCCGCTTTGATCCGTCAGCTTGGGGAGTATTATCAGACTATGTCGATTGCAAAATCTGCAATTGAACGTCTAGCAAAATCCGACCCCGATAGTGAGGTGAGGGTTTTGGCTGAGAACACGATCATAATGTATAGTGCGCGCTGATCTTATTCGAAGGAAAATCTAAATTTCATGTTCACTCTAGAGTCGCCTTCGATGTTTCCCGGAGTATTTTGGGCTGGGAGAGCGTCTTTATTTCGCAAGATTTCGTGTACGCCTGAGGCGTAGATACTCTCATTTAGATTGTATTCTAGTGAAACCTGACTGGTCGCTTGATCCGTCCGGAGTATTAGATCGATATTCTCGCCCAGATCAAACGGCAAGTTTAGGCGTGGTACTGGGCTTCCGTCTGGCGCCGGGTGGGTGTCGATGTAAACGTTTCTAACCACATTTTGGCCGGAAACATCGAGGAGTTTTTCGACCGGCTCCTCGAATTGGCCAAGTAAAAGATTGGCTGCTTCACTTGTCGCGGCGCTCTGAGTCTGCTGCCCCATAGATTGGCTTTCCTCTGGCAGTCGGCCGCGGGACAGTAATACCAATATTTCAAGTTTGCTAATTGCCGTGCCATTTTCGCGCGTCGGCGGGTCGACAGAGAATTCAATGCTAGGATTTGAGGCTCGGCCACTTATGCCGAGATAAACGCGGTAAATGTCGACATCACTCACCGCTAAGATGTCCAGGCTGGGGTCGGGTTTGACGGGATCATCGAAGATGACAAGTCCTCGAGTGATCTTGAATTCCTGTTTGTAAGTGAACTTGCCTTTATTGACCTCAATTTGACCAGAAAGTATTGGGTTAATGTCGGAACCCTTGACGCGCAAATCAGTAGATAGCTGTGTTTGGAGATTGCGGTTGTGAATGTTTATGCTTTGATTAGCTGTGACATTAAGATCAAAGGTAAGTTTGGGTTTTTCAGAAACTATCGCTGATCCGATTGATTTTTGCCGCAGAGCATTAATGATCTCGCTTCGGATGTCGACCTCTCGGGTCGACCTGGCGCGATTGATATTTATGTCTCCGGCGAGTTTATAGGGCATGCCTTGGCCGGACACGACTAAATTTCCACTTATTTGTGATTCAAAATTCTTTATGAAAGCTACCGGATAAACGATGGTTGCGTCCTGTAAGCTGATGTCTAAGTGTGATTCTTCGTCGCCATTTTTACCGAGGCTAACCGTACCGGAAGCATTTACTTTGCCTGATCCCTTTTCAGCCGATAATTTGTCGATGAATAGGCGGCCCTCATGATAGTTCACTTTTAATTGTATGTTGCGGAATGACGGTCTTATCTCGGCTATGCCAATGGATAGTGGACGCCATGTTGACGCGATGAGGGGATTGGATGCTAGGTCTGTTATTTCAATATTGGGCCTGGGGTCTGACGCTGATCCAAATAGAGACCCCACGATATTAATTTTTCCTTCGGCTGTATCAACGTCTTGAACAAATGTTTTTAGGATTCCGGCATCTATCACACTTTCAAAAAACAAACCTAAGCGCTCTGGTGGCTTGCTATCTTTGGTGGAGACACGAAGCTGTATATGTTTACCGCTTAGGAAAAGGTCCTTGTCACCTTCGAATCGCCAGCCGCTTTCTGTAAATAATAACTTTACGGGTTCATCCTGCCTGATTTGGATCGTGCGCGTTTGTGTTGCCAGATCGTGAACATAATTACCGCGAAGATCGGTGACCTTGAGTTCTCCGATGGAGTGCCAAAAGTCTTTGAATTTACCCTTCATTCGCCAGTCGCCCGTGAAATATAGATAATTTCGCGGGTCATCATGAAAGAGGGGGGCGCCTAGAACACGTAAGTCCATGCGATGGCAGCTCACGTACCATTCGTACGGAAGACCATCGCGGAAGAGATCCATGGAAAGCCGGCCATCTAGAGCATTGCCGCCATGATTCATCACAAGATCTATGTGACTGCCGCGGACAAAACCTCGCAGATTGACAGCAGTCATCATGCTGCCAAGTATTTCCGGTTCATCAACACTGCCTGTAAAGCTGCCCTGTAGTGACTCGGTGGTGCCAGAGAAATCTCCCTGCGCGACGATTTTGCCCTTCAATCCAATAGGTTTAACCATATCGCCAATGTAAGGGAGTAAACTTAAATGATCCTGTGAAACTGTGCTGCCAGTGTCGCTATTAGGTAACGGCCCCTTGTTGGCGATAGTGTGAAAGTTGATATTCAATTTGTCTTGTGCATTCAGTCCGAGGAATTGCAGTGGATTATGCTTGTCAGTGATAGCGTTAGGTGAGAACGGAGCTGCACGCTTGTGGTTAATATTAGCTACTGCACTCAAGGCATTGTGGGTCAGCACGAGATTTTGCGTGTGCCAGCCTTTCTGTTCGCCGACTACTGATCCGTCGACGGTTGATGCCAGGGTTTCGCCGTTTAGACGCAGGTCTTTAATCAAAAAATCAAACGATCCGGTGCCGGCAAGGGGATAGAATAAGGGGCCATTGAATCGACCGCTTAGGTTTCTAACGCTCGCGCTAAAGTCGTTTTCTGGATCAATTATTGTCGCTATTTCGCGTGGAACCTCTCGAGATAGTTCCTCGGCATTAAATTCTAGATTCAGTATGTAATTTTCATTGCCAATATTCAGTGATCCCTTGCGTGAACTGATCAATCCACCATCGTCAGGTTCAGCGCGGAGATTCTCCCAGCTCACCAGATCATCTTTATATTTTATGTCTCCTTCGACTGAACCAAGTGGTATGCGGGCGATGGCTACATCTTCTTGAGTGAGGTGTGTGTCTACAGATAGGCGGTCAAAAGGGCCGCTGATGTTTGTTTCTACCCGCCCTC
The DNA here is from genome assembly GCA_026390435.1 of Pseudomonadota bacterium. GTDB lineage: Bacteria > Bdellovibrionota_B > Oligoflexia > Oligoflexales > CAIYRB01 > CAIYRB01. The sequence goes on along the minus strand of JAPLFY010000041.1, from coordinate 71,824 downwards.
GTCCAGCCATTGGTAGCTGTGTAAAATACTCAGCCAGTCTTAAGTTGGCTGATGGTGCTAGGATTCGGATGTTGGTTTTTCCCGGAGCGGCAAATTGCAAGCCACCGGAGATTGTCAGCTCAGTTTTAGCTCGGTCGATCTGTTCTGTTCCGGTGCCTGCTATTAGTGAGCGAGAATCATGTTGAAGACAACTTGCGCGAGTGCCTGTGAAGTCAAGTTGGTCATTAGTTACCAGCAGCCGAAGGTCAGCGTGACATTCCGGTGAATGTGGGAAAGCGGATTTGTTTGGTGGTAGCGACGGAATGATAATGTCCGTTAAGTCGACAGACGCGGATCCATTTAGGACAAAAGGATCGCCTTTTCCGGATAGTCGAACTTCTTGTCCCGTTAAGGAAAGATCCACCAGGCGGCTATCGACATTAAGACTCTCCAGTAAATCGACCAGGTGGAGGCCGCTAGGGCTTAGGCGGAAGTCAAAGTCTAAGGCGTCGTTTCGCTTGATTTCACCACTTCCTTTAGCGACGCGGGCATCCTCAATGATGATGGCTAAGTTTGGCAATTTCACGCTGTTTTCATCGATGATAAAGCTTGTCAGACTATTAAAAAGTCGGAATCCGAACAGGCGTGCTTCGTGCGACCTGCCTTCGCCAGATACCTGAAAATTACTGCTTGTGCCGGCAGCAACCGGAATAGTTGCGTCGATCTTAACTTTGCCATCCACAATGCCGTGCGTATCAGGGATGTCCAGGAATGAACCTAATAGTGAGATATCGGCTGTACCCATGGTGTTGGCAGTAAATGTGATGTCTTTTAATTTCGGATATTGTTCCGCGGTTGTTCTTAGTTCACCGCTGGCATCGCCGGAAAAATGTAAGCGTTCTCCATCAATCTTGAGATCTCGGAGGCTTAGTAGTTTATCTTTTAAAGTAATCTCCCCGGATATAGCGGTGGCCTCCAGTATGGACGAGGCCCCGACAGACAGGTCAAGGGATTTGATGTCTAGAGTTGATTTCATATTGCGCCAGGAATTGTATTCCCAGGTGGCATCTAGGGCACCGATCGACATTGAAAGATATTTAGGCGTGGCGGGTATCTGGAAAAGTGGGTGTTCTACGAATATTTTGGCGTTGATGAGGGCTAATCGACTGACTGGAATGTCGACGATTGGAGGCCAGATGGTACCGCTACTTTGGTCTGGAAAGTCTCTGTCTTTAGCATCCTCACTGCTGCGAAGTAAGCTGCTTAGATTTCCTGGTGGTGGCCAGAGTATAGTCGGGTCATTGAGCTCTAAATTGGCCAAGCGCAACTCACCTAAGATTAGGCTCCAGAATGAAAGGCGGGCACGCACTTGTGAGACAGTTATAAACGGCGAGTCGGGTTTAGTATTTGCGGCGACTTGCAGTCCATAGAGATCAAGGCCAGCAGGTACAACCTTGACTTTGATAGCTTGAAAATTGATGGTGAGGTTAGTGCGCTTTGTGACCTGCTCATTTAGAATCAGGCGAATTAGTCGGTGGGTGTACGGATTGTCCACGGCTAAATTCGCAAAGAAGCCTATCAAGCCGAGTATGGCAAGCAGAATGATCAGCTTTTTTAGTTTCGTTTGCATGGCGCGATTTCATGAAATCAGTCTCATCCGCTGCGGCGCGGCAGTGACTGTTACAGCTACTAACGTCTGCGGGTAGCCTCTGATTTGAATAGGGAAGCAAGTTTGATGCCAGCAGCATCTTGTGCTGGCGGGTCTACAGACGCGGCATCCTTTTGTGTGACGGCAGCCTGCTGAGCTTGTGTCTGGTCGTCGCTAGCTGTCAGGGGAGACTGAGTGCCAGGCTGCGTAGATGACTTTGGTGGAGTAGGTTTGTAAATCGCCGTCAGGGGCGTGGTCAAACTGCCCGGGCCGACTAAGATAGGATTAGAGCTTGGCTGTTTGCCGCCGATGTAGCGCGAGACTGCGCCGACGATTTCGGGTGTGACCACGCGTGTTCCCAAGTGGCAGCACTCCATAAGGCAGTTTTCAGCAAGCGCATTGATTTTAGCAATGATTCCCCCAGTCGTCGCAAAAATGAGCGCCGTAGATTCTGGTGTGAATTCTGCAGTTATATCGGCAAGTCGAAGGCGATGCGTAATATAAGAACTGGTTGATTCGGCGGTTAGTTGGGGTATTTCCATTGCAAAAGACATTGCAGTAGCTAGCTCGGGTGTGGTCGCGAATAATTCTCTGATAAATGGCTCGCCGCATAATACAAACGAAACGCAGGCCCCAGCTAGTGCTTGTAGACTCATCAAACCAGTCACTTCCTGCCACGCAGCAGTTGTTTCGCCGAGATGGGCCGCATCTATCATCACCACAAGATTTCTTTTTTCGTCAATTAGTTCGTCGAATTGAGCTACCACACTGCGTAACTGATTGTCGCCCGCGGCAACTGGTAATGGAACTCCAAAAAACTCGCCAAGCCGCGGGGTGAGCCAGCCAGGAGTTTTTTCTGAGGAGATCATAGTAGTGAGTAATGTCTCATGGGTACTTACCGGCATGTTCCCGTGGATCCATTTTAGGATGCTGCTTTTGCCTGTCCCTTTGGAACCTGTGACTAATGTCAGTATTTGGGGTTGCCGCGTGAGTAAAATGAGGCGATCCAAGTCAGCTCGAAGCCCTTCGGTTAAAAATAGATCACTGGGCTCGACCGGCCTCAGGAATACGGAGCGTTCGACTTTCCAGTAATCAAAAAATTTCGTCATGTATAACTCATTTGGCTTAGCTAGCGGCCGGAAGCGCTGGAGGGGACTCGGCGTTTAGCCAGGCACTTTGAAACTTTTTGAAAGATTTACTGATGCGATTGAGTAGTTGTTCGGCTTCATTGTCGCGCCCGGCAGCATAGAGCAAACGGCTTAGGAAATCGATGCTAAGTGGGTCTGGATTTTCAGTTTTAGTGATCTGATGAAGAATATCAATAGCCTCGTCAATCCGTCCGAGCATGATGGCTGCTTGCGCAAGATCGGGGACTACCACTCGCGTTGCACCATTTGTATTTCGAGCACTAGTCAAAACCTGGTAGGCGATTTTAGGAGCTCCAGCCTGAAAGTAGAGGTCTACTAATGCCAAGACTGTGCTCAGCTGCTTTGGTGCCTTCTTAATCGCGCTTAGCAGGATTTGTTCGGCTTCTTTGAACCTATTCTGTCGTCGTAATTTGATCGCAATATACTGAGCGCATAAATGTTGAACTTCCTGCTCAGCCATTAGTTTGGTTAGGGTTGGCAGTAGCTGCTCGTCAGCGACCTTAGTATGCAGATAACTGAGTTTCCTGAGCGTTGTGTGGGTTGGGCTTTCCCAGCGACGGATGAGCTCATTGAATTTTGGCCAAAACGTTGCGGGCGTTATCGGTTTTGTGACCACCTCGCATCCGAGTTTCATGAGTGCTGCGGCGTCAATGCTGCGATCTGCTAGCGAGAAAGCCAGCATAGGTGTGCATAACATCTGGGGATCTGTGATAAATTGGCGGACGTAAAAGCTGCTAGGTTTCATCACAGAATCATCGATAAGAACAAGGTTAACGACGCCATTACGCACTTGTTGCATAGCGTGAACCGGTGAATTTGTTGTCTCTACGACTTTCCAGTGAGCCTTTTGAGTCAGCTGACTGTACATCATATGAACGCTATCCACTTCGCTAATGACAATAGCAGACTGCGTCAACCAACTAGATTTGGGAGTGATAGGGGAGTTCACATTTGACTCACGTAGGCTGCAGATAAATGGTGGGATTCCTTATAATTATATCACGATATATCGCACTCAGTGAAGTCACAGGGAAATTCTCTGGACCTCCTCAAGGCGGGATATATTATTTTCCCGATCGTCGAAAATTCTTAATATTTACAGGTATTTAAAAAAAATCCCTCGCGTCGCTAATGGACTTGGCCGATGCCTTTTAAGTGACCTCTGGGAGGAGCTAGTGAGACACCAAATCAAATGTACTCTGGTCCGTTCAGTGCTCGTTGGCGCTCTTTTTTGCGGGGCATGTAATACAAGCAAAAACATGGAAGATGATCTCGAAATCCGTGCGGCTAGGATCGCAGCCTCGCGCGCGGCACAAGCAAAAGTTGTGCGTGAGACAGGACCAGCACCAGTGCCCCTGGCAGCCTATCGATATAGGCGCGAAATTAGTATGTTTTATCGGATTGATTTGGCAGCCAACAACTCACATGCAGCAGGTCTTGCCTCAGTGATGCGGGCTTACGACGAACCGATTCGCGCCTGTTACGCCGATCGGCTTGAGACAATCCCAAATCTCACCGGGGATTTGCTGTTATCGTTTGCTTTGCTTAAATCCAGCAGTAATGTCAGTCAGATTGTCAGAATTGGCGGCTCAATCACTGATCTAGCGACGATTTCATGCGTCATTCGGCGATTGGGTGAAATTCACTTTCAAGCAAAGAATGACTTACATGGCAAAGTTCACTATCACTTCAACTACGTTGATAAATCGGATAGCGGTCGCATTGCGGCTGAACCGCTAGCAACATCAACTCCGCGTGTACCTAGACCGCGCCAAGCTGTAGAGCCTGTTGTAACCAAGCAGCAGCCAGCGGTTAACAAGCTGTCAGTAGAGGCCCCAAGTTTGTCTGCTAAGCCACTGAGTGCGGTCCAAAATGCGACTACTAAGGCAGCGACTGCAGCACAAGCTCCTGCTGTCAAAGCTGGAAGAGCGGTCCCGAACGCGGTGTCCAAGCCAGCAACGCCATCGATTTCAACGGTTCCAGCGCCTTCTTCGGCTGCCAAGCCGGGAGGGGGAATTCCCAGCTCAGCCGCAAAAACTAATGACAACAATTCAACGTCGGCTTCGACGCATCATCCAAAGGGCGAATCCTAAGCCGACTCCAAAGAGAATGGCCGTGGAAATTGCCGCGGCTGCAGGGTTCAGGATTTGGGCGATCAGCAGGTTCAAGCCGTACCCCAGAAACGCAATCCCACCAACGATCAGCGTAGTGAACAAGTCTTTCAGTAACATGACGCGCATGAAAGCTTCACCTGCTTGATTTGCTCGCTGTTGCCAGTGGCCAGTAATACCGGCCGTTTTATCGCGCAAAGCGGTGCTCAAGTCATCTAACGCTGCGATGGTCCCTACAGCCGCTTCACCTTTCCCAGCAGAAATCCTAGTCCTACTGCAGCTGCCATGTAAACGTAGGGGTTTTTACGGACACTCACGTCTAGCTGAGCCGCTACTTCACGTCCCTCACTCGTGAGTTCGACAAGGCGCGCCTGGAATACTTTAAATTCTTCTTCAATGCCGCTAATGCGGTCTGGCCCGTCGGTTGATTCTGTCGCATCTTTACTCACACTTGCGAGTTTGCGTGTGAGGTCGCTCAACTCTTCCATCATTTGCAGAGACTCGCCAAGCATAGCGCTTAAGCGCGGGTCTGCTGTGGCCTCGCGGTAAGACTCATTCGCTCTCATGACTGATCCTCCAGTGATACAGCAGTCTCCCCTGCGATCAGCTAACAGCTAGCCCAGGGGCTGCTATCGTCATTACTACTCGTCTGAAGTCGACTGCGCAACCCTGAGAGGCTTCGCGCTGCTGGCTGCAAGTCCCAGATCAAGTCATCGTCAGGATTGACATCCACCGAGAGGCTGCGGTAGTCGTTCCGGACATATTCATGGTCAAGTGCGGAAGGGAGCCCCAAAATGCGCATATTGCTGGTTGGAAAAGGCGGTCGTGAACACGCTCTGGCCTGGAAGATGTCGCAATCTGAACTGCTATCGGCGCTTTATCTGTGGCCAGGAAATATAGCGATGCAGGGGCTGGGAGAATCTCTGGACTTACCGGCGACGGCAGATTTTACTGAATTAGTCGCCGCAGCTAAACGGCTGCAAATTGACTTGGTGGTTTCTGGCCCAGAAGCGCCACTATCGCAGGGGCTTGCGGACGCGTTCGCGGCCGCAGGAATTCCGACATTTGGCCCGCGTCAGGCCGCGGCGCAACTTGAGGCATCAAAGGCATTTGCCAAGCGTATCATGACCAAGGCCGGCATACCGACAGCGGCTCACGTCTTAGTGAAAGGCGAATCCGAATGTCGCGAGGCAGCCCTCGCGATGTTACAGGCTACCGGTGGGGTGGTGCTCAAGGCCTCTGGCTTGGCTGCGGGCAAGGGCGTTTTCGTGTGCATCACGGCAGCTGATGTCGAAAACGGCATCCAGCGATTGTTTCATTCCGACATGAGCGCGGCCTCAGACACTGTGGTGCTCGAAGAGGTGTTGCTTGGGCGAGAGTGTTCTTACTTCTCCTTTATCGGGTCACATGGATCGCTAGGCCTCGGCTTTGCGGTTGATTATAAGCGCCTTGAGGATGGAGACGAAGGCCCCAATACTGGTGGGATGGGCTGTTATGCTCCGGTGCCCTGGTTGCCGAAAGAAGCTGAGGCGTTGGTAAATGAGCGCGTTATCGCTCCTCTGCTGCAGGCGTTAAAAGCTGAGGGAATTTACTATTGTGGTTGCTTATACGTCGGCTTGATGTGGTCGGAGACGAAGGGGCCGCAGGTCGTAGAATTTAATGTTCGGCTAGGTGATCCGGAAGCTCAGGTTTTGGCTTTGTATGACGACCGCGATTGGCTTGCACTAATGGCTGCTTCATGTGGTTTAAACGTACCCGATGCCGCTCTGGCTGCAGCACGCCGCCCTCCGTCAAGTGACCGCTATGCCGTAGCTGTGGTGATGGCCGCATCTTCTTATCCTTATGGCAGTGATGCGGGTCAAGCAGCCGTCCTTCCTTCTCAGCTGTTTACCAACGATGTCCAGACTAACATCATGACTTTCGGCGCCAATGTTAGCAGGGGCGGACGTGATGGCTTCGCGACCGGCAGCGGTCGCGTCTTGGCCGTAAGTGCGCGCGGTTCTAGCTTCGCCGCTGCTCGGGTGGCCGCCTACAACAGGGTGCACGAAATTGCGGGGCTTTGGCGCAGTGCAAGGTGGCGCAGTGATATCGGTAGTCGAGTTGTAAAAGAGACGAAAGAGTTTGATCGCTAATTCCAGAGATTGCGCTAAAGCACTGGAAAAACGAGCTATTTTTCGAGCTGAACGATGCCCGTGATGATCTTAAGGGGGGCTCAACTCCCTCTGTGTAAGTCTCGACAGAGGCGGCATCACCGCTTTTAGTTTGTCGGGACTTACAGTATCATCGGCGCTCACTTACATGGCTCGCAGGCGTTTCAGGCCTTGGAGATTCGTGCATTGGATCCCAAAGACTCAGCTAGTAGCAAAGTTAAACCACAGCTCATACTAGGTAGCTCGTCTCCGCGGCGGCGCGATCTTTTGGATGCCGTGGGCTTATCCTACATCGTATGTAAGCCCGAGACGCCAGAGGTTCCTATGCCTGGTGAGCAGCCCGACGCTTACGCGCGTCGCAATGCTGAAGAAAAAGCCGCCTGGGTGGTCGAGCACTTCTTGCGTAAGGCTGAGTATGCGCATGGATTTATCGTCATTAGTGCCGATACAATCGTAGTTTTGGATGGCGCTATACTGGAGAAGCCAACTAGCAGCGAGCATGCTGCCGAGATGCTAACCCGTCTATCGGGGCGGGCCCACACAGTCATATCCGCTGTGACATTGCAGTCAGCCGCGATGCCGCATGCCTCGCATTTGTCTTTTGCCGTGCATACCAAAGTATGGATAAAAACGTTGAAGCCTGCCGAAATTGGCGCCTATATTCGCAGCGGTGAGCCACTCGATAAGGCCGGTGGATATGCAGCGCAAGGCATCGGCAGCTATATGGTCGAGCGTATTGAGGGCTCCTACGCTAATGTCGTTGGTTTGCCGATTGCTGATGTTGTAGCCGCGTTAGACCGGTCTTTTGGATTTACGATTTGGGAGTGACTGAGCACGTGACTACGCAGCAGCTGAGCGATATTTTAGCGCAACGAATTGTCATCATTGATGGTGCCATGGGCACGATGATCCAGCAGTACAAGCTGGAAGAGGACGATTTTCGTGGTGAGCGGTTCAAGGATCACTCCCGCGATCTCAAGGGCAATAATGACCTGCTCGTATTGACTCGTCCGGACATTATCAAAACGATTCACTTAGAGTATCTCGAAGCCGGCGCCGATATCATTGAGACCAACACTTTCAGCAGCACGACTATTGCCCAGGCCGACTACGCCTTGGAGAGTGTTGCTCATGAACTCAACGTCGCAGCTGCTCGCGTGGCGCGCGACGCTGTCGCGGAATTTGAGCGTCGGCATCCCGGTCGCACCGGCTTTGTGGCTGGTGCCATAGGACCGACAAATCGCACTTGTTCCCTGTCCCCAGATGTTAATAATCCGGCTTATCGAGCGGTTACTTTTGATGAACTAGTCGATGCTTACTACGACCAAATCGCTGGTTTGGTCGAGGGCGGTGTCGATCTATTACTGCCCGAGACGACCTTTGATACGCTGAATTTGAAAGCCGCAATCTTCGCTCTTGAGAAGTTCTTCGATGCCTACGGAAAACGTCTTCCCGTGATGTTGTCGGTAACCATCACAGACGCATCGGGACGTACTCTTTCTGGGCAAACCATCAGTGCCTTTTGGTCGTCAGTCCGGCATGCGCGTCCGCTTAGCGTGGGCATTAACTGCGCCCTTGGCGCGCGAGAGATGCGCCCGTATATCGAAGAGCTTTCAAAAATTGCTGATTGTTATATCAGTTGCTATCCAAATGCAGGATTGCCTAATCCACTGAGTGACACCGGCTATGACGAAAAACCGGCCGACACCTCAAGACAACTTAAAGAGTTTGCCGAGTCAAAATTTATCAACATGGTTGGCGGCTGCTGCGGCACCACTCCTGACCACATTCGCGCCATTGCCGATGCTGTTCGTGGTATGCCGCCGCGGGTGATACCCAAGGTGTCTTCTGCTACTCGTTTATCCGGGCTAGAGCCATTCACTCTGGCTGGAGACCGTACCTCCTTTGTCATGATTGGTGAACGCACCAACGTTACGGGATCACCACGCTTTGCACAGTTGATTAAGGTTAATGATTTTGACGCTGCTCTGAGTGTTGCGCGTCAGCAGGTCGATAACGGCGCCAATATCATTGACGTGAATTTTGATGAAGGACTTCTGGACGGTGAAGCGTGCATGACGCGCTTTCTCAATCTAATTGCTTCGGAACCTGATATTTCCAAGGTTCCGATTATGATTGACAGTTCAAAATGGTCAGTGATTGAGGCTGGTTTACGGTGCGTTCAAGGCAAGTGCATTGTTAACTCCATCAGCTTGAAAGAAGGTGAGGAGACCTTCCTCAAGCATGCGCAGCTGTGTATGCGCTACGGTGCCGCCGTCATCGTTATGGCATTCGATGAGCAGGGCCAAGCGGCGACTAAAGACGAAAAAGTGCGGATATGCGTCAGGGCCTATAAATTATTGACTGAACGTCTCGGGATGCTGCCAGAAGATATCATCTTCGATTGCAATATCCTCACCGTCGCAACCGGTATGGAAGAGCATAATAACTATGCGGTTGATTTCATCGAGGCTGTTGGAGAAATCAAACGGCTTTGTCCGGGTGTTAGAACTTCCGGTGGGGTGAGTAACATCTCCTTTTCATTCCGCGGTAACAACGTGGTCCGCGAGGCGATGCATTCGTCGTTTCTATATCACGCGATTAATGCCGGTTTGGACATGGGGATTGTCAATGCCGGTATGCTTGAAGTTTATGAGGAGATTAATAAAGAACTCCTCGTTATGGTCGAGGATGTATTACTTAACCTCCGGCCGGACGCGACCGAGCGCCTCATTGATTATGCGGAAACGGTCAAAAACCAGGGCAAAATAAAAACAAAAGAAGAAGAATCTTGGCGGAGCGGGACGGTCGAGCAGCGGCTTTCTCATGCTCTGGTAAAGGGTATTACTGATTTTATCGATCAAGATACCGAAGAGGCGCGCCAGCAAGTTGAGTTGCCACTGGACGTCATCGAAGGTCCGCTCATGGACGGCATGAAGGTCGTGGGCGAGTTGTTTGGTGCCGGCAAGATGTTCCTGCCGCAAGTGGTGAAGAGTGCCCGTGTGATGAAGAAGGCCGTCGCTTACCTCCTGCCTTTTATGGAGGAGCAGCGTCTTAAGGCAGCGGCTGAAGGCAGGGTTACCCGCGTACAGGGCAAATTTGTCATCGCGACGGTGAAGGGCGATGTGCATGATATCGGAAAAAATATCGTGGGCGTGGTTCTGGGTTGTAATAATTACGAGGTTATCGATCTCGGAGTTATGGTTTCCTGCGAGAAGATCCTCGAGACTGCTCGTTCAGTGGGTGCCGTTGCCGTCGGCATGAGTGGCTTGATCACTCCATCGCTAGACGAAATGATTCATAACGCATCAGAGATGCAGCGCCAAGGTTTTGATATCCCCATATTGATTGGTGGCGCTACGACTAGCAAAGCTCATACCGCGATTAAGATCGCGCCCAAGTACAATGGGCTTGTGACCCATGTGGTTGATGCATCATTAGTGGTTAATGTCCTTAGTGACCTAGTCAATCCAGCCAAGCGCGATGGTTATATCGCTCAGATCAGGACTGAGCAGGAGAAAATCAGGAAAAGGTTCGCTGGCCAAAGTGACGAGCGTGACCTATTGCCAATCGCAACAGCGCGCGCCAAAGCCTTTAAAACAGATTGGTCAAAGGTCCGAATAGATCGTCCCGAGGTGTTAGGGGTTCAAGTATTTAACGACCTGCCTTTGTCGGCGGTGATCCCCTATATCGACTGGTCGCCCTTCTTTTGGGCCTGGGATTTGAAAAGCCTATACCCTGGAATTCTTGAGCACGAGAAGTGGGGGCAGCAGGCGCGCGCCTTGTTTAAAGATGCCCAAGTGATGCTCAAAGATATCGTCGCTAATAAACGTTTTCGGCCCCGCGCGGTCTTGGGATTCTGGCCAGCGGCGAGTGTGGGTGATGATGTTGAGGTGTATGCGGACGAGAATCGGCAACAAAAGCTCGAGATACTGCACTTTCTTCGGCAGCAAAAAGCAAAAAAAGATAGTGACGATTATCTCTCTTTAGCAGACTTCATCGCTCCTGCGTCCGTACCGCAGAGAGATTACATCGGTGCTTTCGCCGTGACCACCGGGCCCGAGGCGGACACCTATGCCGACGCTTTCAAAGATCGCGGGGATGACTATTCCAGCATCATGGCTAAGGCATTGGCAGATCGCTTTGCGGAAGCAATGGCTGAGCTGATGCACAAGAAGGCAAGAGAAAACTGGGGCTTCGGTAAGACCGAGGATCTAAGTATCGAAAAGTTAATCAAAGAGGAATACCGGGGGATTCGCCCGGCTCCTGGCTATCCTGCGTGTCCTGACCATACCGAGAAGTCTCTGCTCTGGGATTTGCTGTCTGTAGAAAAAAATGCGGGCATTCAGTTGACCGAGTCTATGGCCATGACGCCACCCAGCTCAGTTAGCGGACTTTACTTCGCCCATCCTGATGCTCATTATTTCCGTGTCAGTCGGATCGGGCGCGATCAGATTGAGGACTATGCGCAACGCAAAGGTATGACGATTGCGGAAGTAGAACGCTGGCTCGCGCCAAATCTGGGTTACGACGATCGGGTTTGACCCAACGCCGATCAGAGGCCTCTGAGCAGCGTTGAGTGGACTACGCGAGACCTGGGATATGAAAAAATGAGTTTAGTCAAACCTGCTAAATAGACGTTATTTCTAAATCATCAAGACTAGATGAGCCCATTCATCGCCACCTGTTTCCGCCATTCGTGGTAGAATTACTAGCATTGGTGCTACAGAGCTCCTCAGTGTGATCCCATCTGAATTAGTTGATTGCAACAGGATCTTACATGCTAGTCCGCTGTGTTAGCGATCGCTATGTATTAACTCTGATCACAGCTGCCGCTCTCCTAATCGGCTGCACTTCGGCACGCGATGACCCGATCGTCAAAGAAGTAGTGGCCAGTGATGCTGCTCAGAAAAATGTTGCTGACAATGAACTTGCTGTCGAGCAGCCGATCAACACAGTAAATGCGGCGATTGAGAAAAACGGCACATTTAGTAGCGATGCAATCAATCGTCCGATTACCCCAGATGAAATCACTGATGCTACTGCCGGAAAACTGCCGCTTGAAATCAATCAGGAAGTAGAGCGTTGGATCGACTTCTTTACTGTCAAAGATCGCGAGCGTTTTCAGCGTTTTCTTGAGCGTGGTGAAAAGTATAAACCGCAGATCATGGCTGCTTTGCGTGAGCAGGGTGTTCCGCCGGAGATTTATTATCAAGCGATGATTGAAAGCGGTTTTGCTACCTCAGCCACATCAAGGGCAAAAGCTGTGGGGATCTGGCAGTTTATGCGCGAGACGGGGCGGCGTTATGGTTTGCGCGTCGATTCCTATGTCGACGAACGCCGTGATCCGCTGCGTTCCACGGTTGCAGCAGCTCTCTATATGAAAGATCTCTATAACGTCTTTCACTCGTGGTATCTGGCCGTTGCCGCCTACAATGCAGGCGAGGGCCGCATCATGAACACGATCATGCGGTCTAAGACGCGGGATTTTTGGGAGATGGCCCGACGCAAAGTTTTGCCCAATGAGACTATGAATTACATTCCTAAATTCATAGCTGCTACGATGATCGGGACCAATCCACAAAAATATGGATTCGAGGGACTTAGCCCAGAGTCCATGCCAGAGCTTGTCACTGTTGCCGTGCCGGCGCCAGTGAAGTTAACGGATATCGCCGCACTGAGCGGCATGCCCGTGAGCGTTTTGAAAGATTTTAATCCCAATCTTTTAAGAGGGATGACGCCGCCCGATGCCGGTACCTATAGAATTTGGGTCCCAGCTGCTGAACAAAGTAAAGTGGAAGGGCTACACGCTCGACTGTTAGCAATGCGCATTCGCGGGCTGAAAAACGTCGCTAAAAATGAGTTAGAACATCCCTCCGTACATTTGGTTGAGCGCGGGGAAACTCTGCCCCGAATCGCATCAAATTATGGGTTGTCGGTGAAACGCATTCGGCAGATTAACGGGCTTCAGTCTTCGCGATTGACGCCGGGCATGCGACTGGCCTTAGTCACCCAAGATAAAATTTCGCAAACTTCAAGTGCATCTGCGATCGATCATCAATACGGTCATCAATACCGCGTGCGTAACGGCGATAGTTTGCATTCCATTGCCAGACGCTTCGGAGTGACGATTCAAGACCTAAAGCGGATGAATGGCCTTCGTCGTAACGCGGTCGCCACTGGTCAGATGCTTAAGATTCGTGACTTGAAAGGTTAGTTATGTTCTTCCGATCTAAGTATTTCTGGAGTCTTCTGCTGTTCGGGCTGCTGGCTAATTGTCGTGGTCTCGATAAGCCCGGTGCTGAAAGTCGAGACCTAGATGTTGAAAAACGCTGGTACGATCCAAGTGGAGTGGTGCAAAGCTGCGATCAGCCACCCGCAAGCTGTCAGCAATACAAGGATCCCAAAGCTTTCGCAGACAGCTGTGTGAGTCAGGGATTTCAGGCCAAGTCTTGCGGCTGTCTCGTGGTCTGTTCGGGACCCATAAAAGGGTTCGCATTGCTCGAAGTGAGCGTAACTAAGTCCACAATTGCAGTGAATGATTGTGTTGCAGCTGACCAAACCGTCATTAAGACAGTCACGAAAGCCCGGAAGTTAGGCAGCAGTCTGGATCGGTGTTTGGGCTCTTATGTTTGTAACGGTAAGGTGGGGCTGTGTGCGGGCAGTGACCTTCGCACGGCATCGAGGCTGCGAGAAGCGGCAAACCGTGGCTGCGCAGCTATGGTGCTTGATAGGTTCTGCCCAGACGGCTATCAAGATACCTTTCAGTGCCCAGACAAGTCAGTGCAGTCGCTTAGCCAAGTATGGGCAGAGTTGCAGGATAAAAACGGCGCGGCGAAGAAATGTGTCCGCAATCTAATCTGTAGCGACCGCGACAGCGAATGCGATGCTGAGACACTTAAGAATGCGATGAGCTTAAAGCAGGCCATTGATCAGCCTGGATGTTCCTATTGGCTGCGGGCATTCTGCGCGATTGGCTCGCGGGCTTGGTAGTGGTAAGTTCTGCGTTTGGGATCACGACGCGGAGGATTAAATGGCTAAGCGTTCCTTGGGTGCGGCTCTTTCTACGGCTCTTTCTACGGCTCTTTTGGGCGCTGCAATCCTGCTCACCGGCTGTGGCTGGCAACAAATTCCCCAATCCAAAAATAATGTGGAAGCGACCACTGCTGAAGTAACCAACCAGTATAAGAGGCGAGCTGATCTCATACCTAATCTTGTGCAGGTGGTGAAGGGATATGCCACGCATGAGCAGGAGACCTTGACGGCTGTGACGGAGGCGCGGGCTAAGGCGTCGGCGATTACGATCGACCCTAGTAAAGTCACGCCGGCGCAACTGCAGGAGTTCCAGGCGGCGCAAGGCCAACTCAGTCAGGCTCTGGGCAAACTGATGGTAGTGACAGAGCGCTATCCCGAGCTTAAGGCCAACGAAAACTTTCGGGACCTACAAGCCCAACTAGAGGGATCCGAAAACCGCATCACTGTTGCTAGGCAGCGTCATATTGAGGCCATAAAGGACTTCAATAATTTGATTACGGTGCCCCCTACTAGTTGGACTAATTCCTTGCTCTACCATTTTGAAAAAATGCCTCAGTGGGCGTTAAGCGAGACCGAGCAAAAGGCGGTAGAGGCAGCGCCTAAGGTAGAGTTTTGAGAGCCTTGCTTTTTATCTTGGCAAGCATGTTACTCGCGGCTGCTCCAGCAGCCCGGGCGGAGTTTGTGCCGCCGCCACTAACTAGTCCTGTGATGGATACTGCCCATCTAATGGACCCAGTGACCGAGCAGAAGCTCGCTTCTGCCCTCCGCTCACTGTGGAGCCAGGGTGGTAGTCAGGTAGTGGTGCTGACGGTCGATCAGCTGCATGGCATTCCCATCGAGCAGGCGAGCATCAAAGTTACGGACACATGGAAGCTCGGCACTGGTACCAAAGACAATGGCGTGCTGCTTCTAATCTCAGCCGCAGACAGATCGATTCGGATTGAGGTTGGGCAAGGACTGGAGGGCCAGTTGACTGATGCGCACTCCCGTCGCATCATCGACCGAGTTATGATCCCCTATTTTAGGTCTGGCGATCCCTCCACGGGTATAGTCGCTGGTGTCGCCGCAATCTTACAGCACACGGACCCAGGATTTTCATTAGATGATATCGCGCCTGAGCAGCTTAGCCAGAGGCACGGACCGAGCCTCTTGCTGGTGATGTTGGTGCTCATTGTCCTTGTACTCAGGCACTACTTCGGTGGCGGCAGCGGTCCAGGGGGCATGGGGCGCGGTCGCCGCATCGGATCCGGTGGTCTCTACTGGGGTGGCAGTGGCTATTCTAGCGGTGGTGGTGGCTTTTCCGGTGGCGGCGGCGGATTTTCTGGCGGTGGTGGCGGTTTCTCTGGCGGAGGCGCATCGGGAAAATGGTGAATACCCAAAGTTATATTCCGGCTTGGCTAAAACACACGTTGCATCCGGTCGATTTAGAACAAATCACCTCGCTGATTCAGCAAGTAGAACGTGCCACAGATGGTGAGATAGTTCCGGTGATCGTTCACAAATCGACGATGACCAGTCATGTCGCTACGGTGTGCATATTGTTACTATGGTTTTTCGCCAGTGCGGTTGTCGTCGAATTCCACCTAGATCTATCGGTACTCAAGATGAGCTTTGGCCTTGGGGTTCTCGCTGCGTTGGGCTGGGCTCTCGGTCGTTTGGATGTGCTCACTCGCTTACTGACGCCAAGTGCCGAACTTGAACTGCAGGTGTGGCGAAGGGCGCAGTCCGAGTTTCTGCGTGAGGGTATCGGCCGTACCAAGAGAGCCACTGGCATACTCTTATTTGTATCGATGGTAGAACGTCGAGCTGTCGTGCTGGCGGATCAGGCCATTGCGGCGAAGTATCCGCAGGAAACCTGGGTAGAGGTGGTTGGAATATTAATAAATGCTCTGAAAAAGCGTCAAATGGGATCTGGGCTATGTGCCGCCATTGCCCGCTGCGGGCAAATCATCGCACCGCATTTTCCGCCCGTTGTTCCCGGTCAGAACCACCTTCTCGACCGGCTGGTCATTAGGGAATGACCTGTTAATCAGGTAAAGACACTAATTCGATGCGCATAGCCGCTAGCTTGCGCGCCAGCGGTCTATAGCCGCGCGTAAGGTTTGCGCTAAGCCATTGAAATTAAAGTTGAAATAGCAATAACTCAAAAATCTCCTAAAGGCTTTTTGGAAAACTCCGAAACCAGTCAGTGAAGGCGCGTGCCCGCTAGAGAAAGGACGCCCATGCTGATACTGCCATTAGGTTTAGGAACCAAGCTTAGGCGCATGCCAATTGTAACGCTCATGTTGGCGAGCGTATGGATTGGTGCTTTTGTAGTCGACCGCTCTGAGCAGAAGATCACTGATGGGATCTTCGCAGCCGCTGCAAAAACTGGTGTACGCGATGCAGCACGTAAACTTTTTGTCGAATACTGCCTCGGTAAACATGGTAAGCCCAGTCTGTGCGAACGCTATGCGGTACTGATTCGGACTGGGTTCCCCCATAAAACCAAGATTCGGGACGGCGTCCCCGAATTATCTAAGAAAGATTTTGAGGGACTCGGGGACGAACAAGGTCATGCGAGTACTCTCCGTGATCGGTTCAGTCACTGTGGAGCGTCGCCTTTGTGTTTTAAGTACAAAGAGATGGTCTGGTCGTTTTCGGCAGCACAACCGTTTGGGTCGCCGGCCGTCAAATTACTTTCAACGTACTCAAATTATGTGAAAGCTGAACAGCGATATCTCGCGGAATTACGCCGCTTATGCATGAACGCACAGTGTTTAGTGCGAGGGAATATTAATCTTGGTTCGGTAGCGTGGTCGCAACTGCGTCACGGAAGTTTAAGCCATTTGTTAGGTAACTTGCTGGCCTTTCTTATATTTGGCATTTACGCAGAGCAAAGAACGAATCGATTACTTTATCTGGCAATTATTTTGCTTGGTGGAAGTCTAGGGATGATTGTTCACACTCAATTCTTCGCTGGATACGATACGATTGCCTTGGGTGCATCGGCCAACGTAAGTGCAATGATGGGGATGTTTTACGTCTTCTTCTTTCATAGTCGAATGCGGTTTCTCGTTTGGTTGCCCAGGCGGATTTATTTGGGTTCGTCATTTTTTGCGGAGGTTCGCTACTGCTTCCCGCTATTCTTTGTACTCGCAGATATAGCTGGTGGACTAGACAACGGATTCAGCGGACTCCGCCTGGTAAATGTTGCACATATGGCCCATGTGACGGGCTTTCTAGCGGGGGCGCTCGGCGCTCTTGCGATCGTAAATTGGCGAAGGTTACCAAAGACGTTTATTTATGAGAGCGAATTAGATGATTTGCGCCGATTAGAGGGTATGCGCAGCCTGGGAATGCAATTAGCATTTGCTAACCGGATGTTAGAGCGTAACCCAGAGAATTTGCGTGTGCGCGAAATAGGGTGTGCCGCTGCATTGCGGTGGATTCCGCAGAATCCAGTTCACTATGGAACAAGTATTAAGGCTCAGATCAGTAAATTTCTGCGTGATCACTTAGCCACGTTTTGTGCGATGAATACTCGAGCTGGTAACGTGGCTCTTGCTAGTCAGTTCGTCGAGAGACTTCCTGTCACGATTCCCTATCAACTGTTTTTAGCAAACGCTGGTCAAAAAACTATTTTGACGTTAGCGAACTTTTCAGTGACGCATGCGAACCCATGGGTAGCCCTGCGTTTATACGATCTGTTCCTGATGAAGTATCCGCTCTCGTCCAGCTACGAGCAGGTTGAAAGTTACTGCGCAGATTTGATCAGTCAGCTCGCAGATACGACCGCAAACATGAGATCGGCAAGCTCCTATCTGAAGCTGCACTTAAATTCGCCGTTGGCGGCAAGATTTGGGGCCTGGTTAAGTAACCTTGAGTTGAGGTCCGCATAGTGGGAAGAATTAGTCATCAAATCGCGACAACACCGCTAAAGTTTAGACCTATGCCACGGGCGCCATTAATCGTTGCGGAGGACTTCAGTGTTTATCGTCCTGCTAGCGTAGTACAGAGGTGGTATGCGATCACGCTAGATCTAGCTTTTTTCGGCCCAATGAATTTGCTAGTTAGTATTCCCTTTGCCCGCTACACCGAACAGCTAGAGGCCTATGGGCACTCCTCGCGATTAGTGATTCTAAGCGTCATTCTTAAGATCATTCCCGTCATCATATATTTTGTATGGCCGACTTGGGTGAATGGTCAGACGCTAGGAAAGCGAATCGTTGGTTTGAAGGTGATCAGAACAGATTGGGGGCCGCAGTTGTCTTTCGGTGCGGTTCTCATGCGCGAGATCATAGGTAAGCTGCTTGGGCTAGCGTTGCTTGGAGGTGGATTTTTAATGATGCTATTCAACAGGCGTTGCCAGGCGTTACACGATCATTTGAGCGCTACCTGTGTCATCGACTACCGTTCTGACCGTCCATCCGCCTGAGACCTGAGATAGGCATGATCCTACCTCGTGGCTGAAATTAACTGGCACTGTGGGTGTCTTTGTGTAGCTGCTGTTGCACGCTATTCTACCAATTTCATTGAATTTTCTACAAGTGTCTCGAGCCTTCGAGAAAGCAGTGGGCAAGCTGATACACTTTTAATATACGGGTGGTACCCTTATGAGAGGCAAATTGTGCACAAAGAATCATCTGTCGATTTACCCATCGATTTTTCTAATACCGAAGTGGCGTTCAAATCTCGCTCAACGGCTACTTTGCTTAAGGCGAGGGCCCTCTTCACCTCGTTCAATTTCCCACTTCTGATCAAGTCAGGCACACACCTCATTGACTGGGCTTTGGCGCGTCGCCTGCCCGTTACGTCACTTGTGAGGCTTGCCGTTTTTGACCAATTTTGTGGAGGTGTCACGATTAAAGATTGTGCCCAGACAGTCAGTGAATTGGGCAAAAGCAAGGTTCGCTCTGTGCTCGATTATTCTGTCGAGGGTCTCGGTAATGAGGCTTCTTATGAGGCAGCAGTCGCTGAAACGAAAAGAGCCATCATCCAGTCGAAGTCGACATCTTTGATGCCATTCAATGTATTTAAGATGACCGGTGTGGCCCGCTTTGACCTGCTGGCGAAAGCCTCTACGGCTGAACCTCTTAGCGAGTCCGAGCAGCAGGAATGGGCGCGCGTGGAAGTGCGAGTGAGAGACCTGTGTGCGACTAGTGCGGCTGCCGGTAGGCGTCTGCTTATCGACGCGGAGGAAACTTGGCTACAGGTAGCAATCGACCGTCTGGTTGAGTCGATGATGCTTGAGTTCAATCGGCAGAAGCCGGTCATCTATAATACGGTTCAGATGTACCGTGCTGATCGCCTCGATTATTTGCAGTCGCTGCACGAACGGGCACAAGCGCGGGGATTCAGGGTTGGTGTGAAACTGGTGCGCGGTGCGTATATGGAGAAGGAACGCCTCCGTGCGTCCAAGCTGGGTTTGCCTAGTCCAATTCACGTCAATAAGGCGGCAACTGATGCGGCTTTTGATGCTGCTGTTGAGCTCTGTATCAAGCACATCGATGATTTCGGGCTCTTTGTCGGGACCCATAACGAAGACTCGCTGCGTCGTTTAACCGTGCTGATGAAGGCAGCTGGTCTACAAGCCAATGACGACCGCATCGAAATGTCTCAGTTGCTGGGCATGAGCGACAATTTGACCTACAACTTAGCGTTTCAAGGCTACCATACGTCTAAATACGTACCCTATGGTCCTGTCGCCTCGGTTCTACCCTACTTAGTGCGCCGGGCAGAAGAAAACAGCGCAGTCGCTGGCCAAGCTGGCCGAGAACTGCAGCTGATTGATGCTGAGCTCCGCAGGCGGGCTAGAAAGCTCCGCGCGCGGCTATAGACTTCAGTGTTTGAATTTGATTTTGATCTTGTCGCCTTCGCCGCGGCGGTAAAGCACCGCAATGCGGCCTATGGTTTGGACTAGAGAGGCTTGCGTCTCACCGGCCAATTCATCCGCTAAGTTGTTAAATTCACTTGCATCATCCGCACTCAGACGAACCTTGATCAGTTCGTGAGAGGTGAGGTTTCTATTCACCTCGTTAATCAGGCTCGGCGAGTAGCCGGCCTTACCCATCTGGACGACAGGGCTGAGGTGGTGAGCAAGACCGCGTAAGTGGCAAACTTGTTTACGTGTTAAAATCATAAGGCGGCCTTAGTAGTACGTCGGAGAAGTCTTTGTCAAGGACACTTCAAAGTGCGAGGCCCGGTGGCGAGCCTCACTGGTCAGCACTTGGCATCGAAGTTCAGTTAGATGCGCGGTAGGTCGTTTGGTGCATGTGGGCGCGACGTGAGCTTTTGTGGGCTAAGCGATGCTTTTTGCCTTTATGCTTCTTAGAGTGCTTGGCTAAATGGTGCTTCGTTGCTTTATGGTGTCTTGGAATATGGCAGCCCATGATGCGGCTGGGGCGACTATGTTTTGCCCGGTAAGCTGGTCTTATAGGCTTACGGGACGAGGATACTTGGGTGCTTTTACCGGCTGAGTTATCTAGCCATTGTCTCGCGACATGCTGAACTTGAACTTTTGGCATGAACATATTGCGGTAAACGGCATAGCCCCCGCCTAGTGTAATCACTAGGGCAATCATTAGGGCTTTGAATGAACGACGAGACTTGGGCTTCATGATCTTGTTTCCTTTAATCAGCGGGGAGGCAGCGTTTTTGACTGGCAGGCGGAACCATTTACTTATTCCAAACAAGGACTTCGACTTAGGCTTGACCTTGAATTGCTTAATGGCGTGCGTTGGCTTTTGACTCGACATAACTTTCGGCATCCACGGGTAAAGGCCTGGACAGTCAGGCGTAAAAGAAACTCAGCAACAGCGGGGAGCAGGACTGGGCGACCACTTCTGGCCGTCCTGTAGACCTAAGGAGCAAGTCACGGGCCAAGCCGGCCCTAACGCCTAACGCTCAGGTTAAATTGAATAATTTTATTTTGAGGAGGAGGCTTGGGGTGTAAACAGGTTTGACACCCGTGCGGAAGCGATGCGCTTTGGCTACCCCAGCATTGTGGATTGCTAGGCACGCGAGTAATTATTTACGCCACTTAGGCTTATATTCGATCGGAGCTTGTGGGGCCACGTCGGGCTTAGTCGAGATCGGCGCCCCATTCGGAAGTGATAACCACTGCTCGCTACTCATTTCGTAGATAGCAATTTTATTGACTCCCGCTTTCTTTAGGAAGAGCTCTGGCGAGGTGATCTCACGTTTGCGGCATTTTTCTACGCGGTACAGGTAGGAGTAATAAGAAGAAATTTTGCCTTCCAAGCCAGCGCACGCCTCGTCGACGGGGATGACTTCAACCCCTGCCTCACCCGAGAGCATCTTCGCAAACATATCGTCGACTATCGAGCGGATTGGTGGGCCCGGTGGCAATCGGTCGAATTCAATCCAGCTAAGCGAAAGGATTTCGCCTTTCTTGTCATGTCTGCGCTCGCGGTGCTTGATGTAGCTCATCCAGTCAGGAAAGATGCGCTTCTTACAATGTTCGACGAAATAGACGTCTACGTTAGAATAGGTCACGTAAGTTCCGTCGAGTTTATTGCAGCCACGCGCATTTTTTAGCGTGATAGCCTCGTCTAACGGTTCACCCTCTGGCAGGGCTGCAATCACATCGCTGTCTACGTCTTGCACGCGGTGACCTTCCCGCTGCAGGTTATAGACTGTTTTATTATCGCGAAGCTGACGTCTGTGGCACTGCTCGACGCGGTATATATCGTCATAATATGCAATCAATTTGCCTTCGACCTGAGCGCAGATCTTGGCGAATTCGCTCTTCGAGAATGTTTTGCGGATGCCTGGGGTATCTGGAACCGGCGGGAAGTCGGTCTCTACATCGTTCGTCTTTTTGTCTTTTTTGGATGCACCAGCAGCACTTGGCTCTGGGGCGGCTTCAACCGCGGGCTCAGGTTGGGGCGCAGGCGCAGCCATGGCTTCGGGCTCCTCGGGGGTCGATTGCGCGACAGCCCGCCCAGCTACGGCGCAGCAAAAGGCTGCTATCAGTGCCCCGAACAAGGAAAGATTTTGCTTCTTTATGTTCATATAGTGTCCCTAAACTACCTCAACACCCTTATCCCACCCAAGTTATCGGCAGCAGTTTAGCTTTCTGAAATTAAAATTATAAATAGAGGCAAGGCGAGGCCTTGCTAGACTGCCCACACCTTAGAATAAATTAGGAAAAACAGATAGTTGGATATTTAGTTGGGGCGGTCTAAATTATAAGGCGTGCGCATTTTGTAGGATATCTTTGAGTCTCATGTTCATGAAGGCCTTGGATACCCAGAATGCCTCCGCTAGCTGTGTCACTACGTCTCGTGCCACGTTTACCTGAGCGATCTCCTTACGAATTAGATTGGCTGGCGCCAGAAGTTTGGCGGCAAATAGGTTGCTTTGAACATCGATCAGATGAGCCGTGAATTCTGGAATTTTATCTGTCTTTGATCTGAGATCGGGAAGGAAGTGAGACGCCAGTGCTTTAGCTATTTGAAAGCGCATGAACGGTTTTAGTTCGCTGCCTTGTCTATAGATAACCTGGGTTTGCGCACCTCGATGATTAATCGTTATGGTTTGGGACTTATTGTTGTCGCTATTTGGTTCGGCCTCGGTGGGGGACAGTGATAGCTCGGGAAATGCAGCGGATATCTCAGGTAAGTAGAGTGGTGCTTCACTGAATCCGATGCGTTTGTGGATAGCCTCCACGGCCTGATCGACGGCAGCTTCGTTGATAGTTGAGGCGTCTTTAAATTCGGCCTCCTTATCCTTGCTCCAAGTGGCGGAATGGCGGCGATAGAAGTCCTTTTTCGCTGCATCGAAGGCTTTTGGGTCTATGCTAAAAGCGCCATATCCGTTGAATTCATAAAAAGCTTCGGCATCGTCTAAATCGCCGGCAGCGACATCAATAACCAAGCGTTCATCGATGCCAAGGTGCTCTGCGATCGATTTCATAGCTTGGATCGAGCGCACATTCTTTTTCCCCTTTTTCCAATGGCTGCAATCGGCTGGGTCAAAGCCGAGAATCTGACCGATGTCTTGGTCAATAACGCGGACGCCACCGAATTTTTGATCGAGAACGCGACGACAAAACTGAAAGAGGTTTGCCGAATTAGGGTACTTTATTTCTGTCGCCTTCTTCATGGTCAAACGCCCTCGACCAGATCTCTGAGATCCACGGTTTAGCGGCGTTAGAACCGTAGCCGCACACAAGTTGGTACGTCAGCGGGCGCCGCTTGAATTTATTGAATATTCCGAAAGTTCTCTTTTTTTCCTTAGCATTTATTAACGGTAGCGGTCAACCCTGCATTCGCAGCATTGGTAGGTCGCAGTTTTCAGCATCACTGGGGCGGCAGTTTCTGCCCGCTGACACTGCGCAGCGGCGGGCTTAAAATAGGAGCAGAAGCGATCTTCTTTCTTTCAGCCTCATCCATCTCTTTGTGATGGGCGATTATAGGGGCAACCCTTGTCACTTCTAATCGGACTCGCCGGAATCATCTTTGCTATTGGATACGCCTTCCTCAATGAGGGGGGCGGCTTTCACGGTTATTTTTCTATGCCGGCATTTGTACTGCTGATGGTCGGGCCTCCAAGCATTATGCTGCTGTCACACTCGCTCGGTGATTTATTGACCGGCATTCGCCTACTCATGTCTTCGATGTTCAGCAAGCAGGCCAAGCATCACGAAGAAGTGATCGAAATTTTGACCAACGCTGCAAAGGCAGCACGCAGTGATGGGCTTGGGGTCATTATTCAATATCGCAATAAAGCTAAATATGACCTATTGCGCGACGGACTAGCGCTCATTGTCAACGATTTTAAGGTAGAAGAGATTCGCAACAATCTTATGGCGCGAGTCAATCTTAAGCAAACTCGCATGCAACTCGCGTCCAATCTCTTCGAAAATATGTCCCGCATTTGCCCAGGTGTGGGGATGATCGGAACATTGATGGGTCTGATTGGTATGCTTTCGCACATGGAAGATCCAGCAAAGATCGGCTCGAACATGGCTTTGGCGATGATTACCACCTTATATGGCTTGGGGCTGGGCACTATTATCTATGCGCCATGGGCCGAGAAGATCGCCTTAGAGGCGGAACGAAGTCTCGAAATCGATATGTTGGTGGTCGAGGGTGTGCTCAATATTAAAGGTAAAAAATCCTCGATGCATCTTAAGGATTTAGTGAAGAGTTATGGAGCCAAAGAGCGAGGCGGTGGAGCACCGCCTCCGGCGAACAAGCGAGGCGCTTGATGTCTGAGCCTAGCGAAGATCAAGTCAGCCAGGGTGATGCCCCCATCACCATCCAGCGTCGGCGCTCTAGAGTCCATAAAGGTGAGGGTCTTTGGCTCATGTCCTTTTCAGACATGAGTCTAATACTTATGTCATTTTTTGTTTTGCAGCTGTCCTATTCGACGCCAAATAAACATAAATACGACAACCTCAACTCAGCCATTAAAGAGCAAAAAGCCAACGTTGATCTGTCAGCAAAGTCGGTTCCCGTGGAGAACCTTCGAACCCTTTCAGACAAGATTCGCACCTTGATTAAGCAAAAGCATCTCGAAGACGTCGCTTTCGTAACCACCGATATTATGGGTCTTAACATCGAATTCCGTGACCAACTCATCTTCAATCCTGGCTCCTCTGAGCTTAACCCTCAGGCTAAGGTCCAGGTTGGAGTGGTTTTGAATGCCATAGCTAGCGCTCCAGGCGACTATCGTTTGATTTTCGAGGGGCATACCGACGACTTGCCGGTGGGGAAGGGCAAGTATCAGTCAAACTGGGAGCTCAGCTCGGCGCGTGGGATTGCCTTGGTGAATACTTTTAAGGCCCGCGGAGTCAATGAGAATCGCATGACTGTTCATGCTTACGCTCAGACCAAACCCAAGGTTCCCATCAAGGGCCTCAGCGGTGAGGCGCTGAAGAAAGCTAGAGCAATTAATCGCCGTGTCGTTATCCGGCTTGAGTGAGGCCCCTCGCATAGGTAGAACTAACCTAACGGCTTTAGCATGCGAAAGGACCACATGGAGCAGGATGATCAGGGCGGTCAAGGTGGGGTATTAGCGGAGCGGGACACGCGAGTTCAGCGCCCCAGTCTATTCAAAGTCCTGTTACACAATGATGACTATACTCCAATGGAATTTGTGGTCGATGTTCTAATGAGATTTTTTAATAAATCTCATGCGCAAGCGACAGAAGTCATGTTGGCAGTACATCACAAAGGAATGGGATTATGTGGTATTTATCCCTATGAGATCGCCGAGACTAAAGTCGCTCAGGTGACAGAGGCTGCGCGCGAGCAAGAGTATCCGCTGCAGTGTACGCTGGAGCGAGCGTGAGGAGATGCCCATGATTAGTCCTGAGCTTGAAATAAGCCTCAACTTGGCAGTGAGTGAGGCGTCACGCCGTGGCCATGAATTTGTCACGGTAGAACATATACTTTATGCCCTTCTTTTAAATGACGCGGCAGCAAAAGCATTGCGAGCTTGTGGCGCCAGTATCGAAGTAACTCGTCAATATATCGAAGACTACTTCGTGGAGAATTATACGAGCGAACTGTTGAGTGCTGGTCAGATGCCCCAGCCTACTTTAGCTTTTCAGCGAGTTATTCAGCGCGCCGCCCAGCATGTTCGATCTGCGGGTAAAGATCAAATCGGTGGTGACAACCTACTTGTTTCGATTTTTTCTGAGCGAGAGTCGTTTGCGGTTTATTTTCTCAAGAAGCAAAACATAACACGTTTTGATGTGCTCAATTATATCGCGCATGGTGTCGCGAAATCCGGCGTTGATTTCGATGAGGACACTGCTGACGGTGGTCCCCGAAGTCTCCCTCCTGGCGACGACGACCAGCCATCTGAGGAAGAGGATGCGAAGTCCAGTGTGGGGGAAGAGGAGGCTCGCGAGGGACGGCAAGGCAAAGAGCCGCTGAAGCTCTATACAGTAGATCTTGTGGCGCGGGCACGAGCGGGCAAAATTGATCCCTTGATTGGGCGTGCGGCTGAACTAGAGCGCACTTTGCAAGTGCTTTGCCGTCGCCGTAAAAACAATCCGCTTTATGTTGGTGATGCTGGTGTAGGAAAGACAGCTATTGCGGAAGGCCTAGCACTCCGTATTGCGGATGGCAAAGTTCCTGAGCCGCTTAAAGATGCAGAGATTTACTCCCTGGATATGGGCTCGCTGTTAGCGGGGTCGCGCTTCCGTGGCGACTTTGAACAACGGCTCAAAGATTTGATGAAGGCGTTGTCGAAGCGGAAAAAGGCGATCCTCTTTATCGACGAGATTCATACGGTGATCGGCGCAGGCTCTGTCTCTGGTGGCGCACTTGATGCATCGAATCTCTTGAAGCCTGCATTGTCATCTGGTCAATTACGTTGCATTGGCTCGACCACCTACAAAGAGTATCGGCAGCACTTTAAAAACGATCATGCTTTGGCTAGGCGATTTCAGAAGATTGATGTAGATGAGCCCTCACTCGATGACACCATCAAGATTCTGCGTGGTTTAAAGTCAAGATACGAAGATCATCATAACGTAGTCTATACGGCAGAAGCCCTGCGTTCGGCGGCCGAGTTAGCTCAGCGGCATTTGCGTGAACGCAAATTACCAGATTCTGCCATTGATGTGATTGATGAAGCGGGGGCAGCTTTTGCGCTTAAGCCACGCAAAGGTCAGAGTGGAAAAACGCCGCGAGTCACACCCACCGATATCCAGCTGATCGTCGCGAAAATGGCGCGTATTCCAGCGCAAAAGGTCAATGCAACAGACCGCGAAAGTTTAAAGAACTTAGCCGATGAATTAAAAAGAGTGGTGTTTGGCCAGGATCTTGCTATCGAGGCCCTAAGCGCAGCAATTAAGTTAGCTCGCAGCGGTCTACGCGACGAGGAGAAGCCCATCGGGAGTTTTCTCTTTGCCGGTCCGACCGGTGTGGGAAAGACAGAAGTTGCTAAGCAATTGGCAACGATCATGGGCGTTGAATTTGTTCGTTATGATATGTCGGAATACATGGAGCGCCATGCCGTGTCGCGGCTGATCGGAGCCCCCCCGGGTTATGTCGGATTTGACCAGGGTGGCCTGCTGACAGAGGCGATTAATAAGTCGCCCCATGCTGTGCTGCTTCTCGATGAAATCGAAAAAGCTCACCCTGAGATTCAGAATATCCTGCTGCAAGTGATGGACCACGGTACTCTTACCGACGCTAACGGTCGGGAGACTGATTTTCGCAACGTGATCATGATTATGACTACGAATGCTGGGGCCAGGGAGTTACTCCATGGCTCAATTGGTTTCAAACGAGAAGTTGGCGTGGGTTCGGGTGAGAGTCAGGCTGTCAAGGATATGTTTAGTCCTGAGTTTCGCAATCGTCTCGATGCGATCATCTCCTTCAATCCACTTAGCGAAGATATTATCCTCCTTGTCGTCGACAAATTTGTTGCTGAGCTAGCCAGGCGGCTGGTTAAACAGCGCGTCGTGTTGGCTATCTCGGAGTCGGCGCGGCGCTACTTGGCGCAAAAGGGCTACGATCCAGCTTACGGGGCAAGGCCGCTGAATCGACTGATTCAAGATAAGTTAAAAAAACCTCTCGCTGATGAACTGCTATTTGGCAAGCTAACTGGTGGCGGGGAAGTCAATGTCGATTTGGTTGACGATGAACTCAGCTTTAAGTTTCTGACTTGACCCTCCATGCTGCCGAGCGTATGTCTGAAGTTAGTCAGCGGAGGATACTTATGAGCCAAGATCACACACCGGATCTAATTCGTATTGCGACGTATCCTAACTATGAAGACGCAGCTACCGCGCGTAGTTTCCTTTTGCACCGCGGTGTGACAGGAGTGGTCGTAGAGGACAAGTCCTCGACGATTGAAGACGAAGCGGATTTGAGTTTTGCAGAGGGTCTCTTTGATCTTCTGGTTCCGGCTCTTGATTCGCCGAAGGGAATCGTCTTGCTTGCGGAAGAATGGCGATTAGAGGAAGGCGCGGAATCGGACTTCACCGACGAAAGCTCAGAAGAGCTAGGTGCACCTTGATCTTAGCGTGCGGAGTCATCGAGCTTCGTGATGATTAAGGCGCATCCAGAAGGTTGCGTGTTGGCTGTGCGAGCTCAGCCAGGGGCGCGCCGCATTGGGATTCAGGGAGTATTTCGCGACGCGCTAAAGATTGCCGTGTCGGCTCCACCTGAAGATGGGCGGGCGAATGTAGCAATTTGCGAAGTGATTCAAAAAGCCCTCGGTCTAAAGCGTAGTCAGATTGAGCTCATTAGTGGGCAAACTTGCCGTGAGAAGGGTATTTTGATTCGTGGAATTTCTGTAGCTGAGCTAGAGCGCCTGCTCGCTCCTTGTCGGTAGTCTTTTAATTATACTAGACCGTGACCCAGTAGCTGTTGCCACCACGAAATAAGCAAACTTTATAAATCTGTAATACATCAGCGGCCCTGCGCTTACTTGCGTAGGGCCGCTGAGCGTTTTGTTGCTGTCTCAACAGCACTGATCAACATCGCTCTAAGGCCGCGCTCTTCCAGTTCGTGGATAGCACTAATAGTGGTTCCGCCTGGGGTCGTGACTTGGTCGCGCAAGATAGCCGGGTGCAACCCAGTTTCTTTGACCAACAATGCCGATCCCAAAACCGTCTGCGTTGCTAGACGTGCAGCTAGAGCGCGAGGGATGCCCATTTTGACACCGCCGTCGGTGAGTGCCTCAATTACCATGTAGAGATATGCTGGTCCACTTCCTGACAGGCCAGTGACGGCGTCGAGTAGGGGTTCTTTGATCCAGTCCGCCTCACCTATAGCGCGGAATATGCGCTCAGCAAGCATCTTTTGTTGATCGGTGCATGCTTCGTTTGCACTCATAGCAGTCGCTGCGGCGCGAACGGTCGCAGCTATATTAGGCATCGCCCGTACGACAGCACCTTTAAAATTTAAGGCTTCTTCTACGGCTGAAATCGGTGTTCCAGCCAAAATACTAATCACCAGCGTGGAGTCTAGTATCTTGCCGGACAGTGGTGATGTAACAGTGCTAAGATCCTGTGGCTTAACGCAGAAAATCACGGCTGAAATGTGAGCGAGCTCAGCTGCGGGATCGGTCACTGCTCGGATTTTATGTTTGTCCGCTAGCTCAGCCACTCTGTCGCTATGGATGTCGTGAATCGCTACACGAAAGCCGCTACCACTCAGACCCCTGGCTAATGCCGCGCCCATGTTACCTGTGCCGATGATTAGTACGGATGCTTCCAGAGCGGTGTCTTTGATTGCCATGTATTCGACCTGTGCAAGACTGATTAAGTCGTGAAATCTTACTAACTAAAAAAACATATCACGACAAAGCGCCACAGGTCATCTGATGCGGTATTGCGGGGTTATGTTAAGCTACAGCTTTGGTAGTGGTTTCTGGCTCGATGCCGAAACGTTGTTCCAATTCTTTAAGGCAGCCTTCCCAGACGTTCAGATCTAGATTTTCCATCTGCACAATCTGAATGCCAAGTCGCGTTCCGTGACCGCCGGCTTCACCAGTAGCTTCTCTTCGGACTACCTTGCCCAAGCAATTTACAGGTTTTCCGAGGTGTTCACCGGCGGGATCGATGGTCATCTCGATCAGCGTGTTCACAATAAACGGAACACGGCTTTCGCGTTCCCACACGAGAAGGATTCCAGATCGTGAGACGTCTTCCGTATACAAACTATAATCTGTGTTGGTGCCAATGGTTTTAGATTGCACCATTAAGTCGATGTTTACGCGAGGAGCGCGAATCCAAGCTGGATTGGCACGAAGGTTGCGGTTGCTCTGACGCATCGTTGACTCCTTGGGATTCCCTTAAGGGCATGCGGCAGCTCACTAAAAGCATGCCAACTCCTTCCCTCTTATCGGGCGGCCACCGATTTTCTTTAGCAAGATAAAAAATAGTAGTTAAATTGATTACTTGTGGCTAAAGTTGTAGACGCCGTCCCAATTAGGAATGTGAGCTGTTTTCTCTTGTTCGGCGATTCGGGCTAGGTACAAGTGGGCTGGTCCATCGTCAGGTCGGATGGTCAACACATTCATGAAATGCTTTTTGGCTACAGCCCAAGTCTGGTGGCGATAGGCAATGCGGCCTTCTTCGAATTCGCCGATCAGAGTCTTGATGGCCATTTCGTTCGGTAGTATGTCGGGCCGCATGAGCTCGAATACTTTAACTGGCTCTAACTTACCTTTGACCCGGATATCATCAAGATCGCGGACCAAGAAGTTGTTTGCCGATAGCTGCCTCCTAGTGAACTCGCTAATCATAATCTTAATACTGTACTCTTTGGTCAATCCCTCTAAGCGAGCTCCGAGATTCACCGCATCGCCCATGACCGTGTAGCAAAATCGTTCATGCGAGCCCATGTTGCCAACTGACATCAGGCCCGTATTTAGTCCGATACCAATATCGATGGTCGGCATGCCTTTGTTTTTTAAATCAACCTTCAGTTTGTCGAGGGCGTAAAGCATCTGAAGAGCCGATTTTGCTGCGATGTCAGCGTGACCTAGCACAGGCAGTGGCGCTCCCCAAAATGCCATCACCGCGTCACCTATGTATTTATCTAGGACTCCTCCTGAGCGGAGAATGATGGATGTCATTGGTGTGAAATAATCGTTCATCAATTCGCAAAGTTTTTCCGGCGTCAGGCTTTCTGAGATCGTAGTAAAACTACGGACGTCGGAGAAAAAGACGGTTAGCTCTTTTTTCTCGCCACCGAGTTTTAGTGCGTCGGGATCATTAAGCACTTTGCCAATCACGTCTGGGCTAAGATAGAGCCCAAAAGCATTTTTCACCTTTTTCTTCTCACGTTCCTCAGTCAGGTACTTGTATAGCGTTGTGGAAATAAAAAGACTGCTGATCTGGAGCACCGGCATGCCCATGTATACCCATTCACCGCGATTGAACCAAAAATATTTATCGAAGTAGTAGTAGCCGATCAAAAAGATTAGGACGCTGAGGCCCGAAATGGCGGCGCTCCCGAATATCATTAGAGGCGTAAAGAGCAGAAAGATGCCAAGCATCAATAGGAACTCTGTTTTATAGATGGAGTCTGTGCGACGCATGAATTGTTTAGAGATGATGTTGTCGGCCACAGCAGCATGTTGTTCGACCCCGTCAAATCCAGCTTCAAATGGATTTGCGCGAAGATCGTTGATGCCAAGTGCGGTGGGCCCCAGCAAGAGGCTCATGCCTTTCAGGCGCTGCTTTTGATCCTCGTCCAGCGTCATATCGTAGATATCAGCTAGACTAAAGTGTTCAATCGACTGGCGCGGTCCAAGGTGATTGATTAACAATCGACCGCGACCTTTCATATCAAGTGGTATTTTTATCAAATCTGTATCGTCATTGGGATTGACCAGAGAGATGTCCGATACCCCGAATTGATTGAAAAACACTACTGGTTCTCGCCCAAGCACCGCTGCCGCTAACTTTAGGCTCAGCGACGGCATAAGATGATTATCAACACTACGAACGAGCTGTGCCCATCTATAAATCCCGTCAGCACTCAGCTCGTTATTAAAGAATGCAAAATGTTTACCAGCTTCAGCAACTGCCGGGATGTTAGGGATCAATCCATAAGCGCGGATGTCTGGGTAGTCGTCTAACTCTAAGCCATCCGGTATGACCACGGCTTGAATCGCGGAATCCAGCATGGCCGGAAGTCCCTTGAAAGGATCTTTACCTAACTGCGTAGCTTCGTGGCGTGATCCATAAAATGCGTAGCCTAGGATCACCTTGTCTGTTCGACTAATGGCGAACCTTAACGACTGATCGCCTGGGCTGGATTGCATGATTTTGTTGATTTGACTAAGTTCGCCGGTCGCCTGCGACCAGTTAGCCCCGTCTAAAGTGGATAGGCGTTTTACGTGGTCGGAAATATCCTCGAGCAAGGCCCGCTCTGGTTCGCTCCAAACTAAGTCTAGCCCCACCCAGTTGACACCAAGCGTCTGCAGGTTTTCAAAGAGTCGGGCATAGTGTTTTCTGGCGAACGGCCAACGGCCAAGTTTTTGTAGGGACTTTTCATCAATTGCGAGAATCCCAATTTTGCCAGTGGGTTTTCTCGCACCTCGGAGGCGAAATCGCCAATCAAGCAGGCGGTTTTCAAGGACCGAGATCACGCTGCCGCTGGTTGGCCTAGTGTATTCGTCCCAAAGCAAGGCAGCGCAGCCAAGAGTTATCGAAGTGCAGATAGCCGCCAGGACAGCTCGTCCACGATGCTTTTTCAGCCATGTCCTCAGGATCTTAACCATAAACGGCCTCCAGCAGTCGGACCGCAGGGTTACGTGGGGAGTACCCCCCCTAGCTGATCGGTTGCACGACTGGGTAACCTGAGTTAAAAATAAAGAGGCTAAGCAGAAATCTTGATGAGGGGTGCATGCGAGAGACAACTTCGCAGAGTTCACTCGATTCTGGCAAAAATCCTCAAAGCAATCACGACAGCCAGCAGGACCAGGGGCTTGCGTCTTCCGCTGCAGATGATGGGATGCCAATCGAGGACTACGCCGAAAAGTTCCTTCTCAGTGAAACTGAGATCTGGAGGCGTATTCGCCATGGTGAGCTACTAGGGCGCACTCATCAGGGGCGTCTACTGATTTATCCCCCTTCGAGTATCGAGGCGACCTTGGCCGACCTGCCACCCTTGCCAGGCCAGACCCCAAGTCCAACTCGTGTTGGTGCAACGCAGGAGCGTTCGGGCGCAGATTTTCTTGGCTTATCTGGCGAGCGTAGTAGCTCTCCAGAGTTGGCGCTGCTACTGGATCACCTCAGCCTTGCGAAAGAAGAAAACCGCGAAATTCTGCGTCTCACCGATCAATCGATGAAACGCGTATGTGAAATGTCTGATGCTTTGATTCAGATGAAGGACGCGGTCATTGTGTCGAAGGATACTGAGTTACTTGCTGTGCGCCAGCAGCGCGATACTGAAGTTGCTAGCCTGGAAGCAAAGCTTGCCGCCAGTGACATGGAGATCCGTAGACTGAGGCAGCAGAGTGAGGATCTAGAGATGCTAGCGCGCACTATGGCCCAGCAGGCCATGCACCATGAGTGACAGCCGAATCCTTAACATTCGTGGCTGGTTGGTAGCCGCCTTATTACTTTTGCCTGTCATGGCAAAGGCGGAAGAGATTCCTGGGGGCTCCTTCGGAGCCGTGAGGCCTCTTGGCATGGGCGGCGCATTTACCGCTGTGGCTAATGATGAAAGCTCCATCTGGACCAATCCTGCTGGGATTGGGCGCTCGCGCAAGGCTCGGACCCGTGGCGTGTTAAATGTGACTAAGCTGCCCAATCTCATCGTCGGGGCTAACTCCAATACTCAGCAATTTTATCAGGCTTTTAGTAGCTCCCAGGACAAGAGTATCGCGAGTGTTTTGAGTACGGCCAAGAATATCGCTGATAAGCCGCTTTGGGCGCGGGCCTCGATGTTTCCCGTAACGCTTTTTGATTTTGGCCGCGATGCCCCGGCTGCTTTCGGTGTTTACACTAACACCGTAGTTTCGGCGTTAATCGAGTCAGATACACCGACGGTAGCCAGCGTTAATGCAATTTCAGACATTGGGGCTGTTCTTACTTTTGGTTGGACGGATCCGTCTAATCGTCTAAATGCGGCATTTCAAGTTCGCCCTATCGCCCGCTATGCCTACGAGAATCGAATTCCATCAGCTAACCTGGTGGACAAGACCGCGATGAGCGCTTATCTCCGCAAGGATTCAAATAAATCAGAGGGCATAGGACTAGATGCCGGTTTCCTTTACACGATAGCGGACTTCTGGTTCCCGACTGTCGGTGTTGCGGTCATGAATTTGCCTACCGGATGTAAAAAAGATTATCTAAATCCTTATAGTCAAACCCGCCAAAACGTATGTGGAAACAAATTCCAAGGAAGTTTTGGTAACGAGGATGCGCTTTCCGTGGTGGATCCGACAGATGTGCGAGTTGGCCTTTCGATCACGCCGCGCATCACGCATTCGGTCAATTTGCGGTTTGCCTTGGACGCACATAATTTGCCTCTCGGTTATGGGAGTGCTTCGTACGGATTAAAAAATATTCCCTTTAGCGCGCTCATTCACGGTGGGCTTGAGCTCTTTGTTGGCAATCCGCTGATTTTGCCAGAGTATGCTGTGCGCGTGGGGGTGAACCAAGGCTTTGTGACCTCAGGTTTCAACTTTAATTTTGGTCTGTTAGACGTCGACTTCGCTACTTATGGTGTCGATGTTTCCTCGACATCAAAGGCGATTGAGGATAGGCGGTTTTTAGCGTCCCTATCTTTGAACTTCTAGTCTCTGATCCGGCCCATGATATGATGAGACATGATGTTGCACATGAGGTGAGGCATGGTGAAGGTTGCTGCGCGCGACAACTCCGGTGGACGGCGAGCTATTGCTGGCCGCGTTGTGATCACTGGTGTTTTATTGATCAGTTGGGCGTGTGCCGCCCAGCGTTCTCGTGACGAAAAGCTCGATGATTTGGCTATCGGCGCCCCTAAGGCTGGCAGTAAATCTTTGCCCACGCTTACCCCTCAGGAAACGAAGCCGGCTGTAACTTTGGCTGCGCCATCGACGACCCAATTGCCGAACACCGATGATCAGCTTGCGTTTGTTAGGCGCAACTCTGGCACCGACACCCCGTTTACGGATGCAGATCGTCAACTCGTCAATCAATTGCCGCTGAGTCCAGTGCCGGGCTCAGTCACCGAGGCCGCGGTTGTGCTTGGCTTGACCAAGATGGTTCTGCACCCCAGGCACCAGAACCAAGTCACGTTTCAAGAGTCAGATATCGAAAAGGGACCGGTAGCTGCTGAGCCTAAAAGCCTTACTCCGCAAATCTCACTGGAGGGACTTTGTAGCGAGCGCGGTGTGATGTTGGCTGCAGCGATCAGGGACAATCCTCTGCTAGGCTCGATGCCTGTTGCACAACAAATTATCTCAGCGCTTAATGCGAGCCCGCATAGTCCAGAATTTGAAGCCGCAATCACCGCGGCTTTACGTCAGCATATGGTGGGTTGGCAACAGCTGTCAGTCGTGCTGCCAGCGCCGGCGGTATCGACGCCGACGGGCATAGCCGGACCACCCGGATCGGCCCAGGTATCGGGCCCTCCAGCTACCGGAGCCATTCCAGGCGCAGCCAGTGGAGCCGAAGTAGTGCCTGTGCTTGGCACTGTGCCGCAACTGCTAAACTCAAGTGATAATGCTCTAGCAGAGGCTCAGGCTATGGCTGATCGCGGGGACTTCCGGGCAGCCGTGCAGCGTGCGGGCGGAATTCCAAGCAGCAGTGGGGTACACGCGAAGGCCCAGGACAAGATTAAAGAGTTCAGCAATCTGGGTGTCCAGGACCTGCGTCGTAAGGCTGCGGCAGCGTTTCAGACCGCAATGCCAATTAGCGATCCAAAGACCCGAGCTGAATATCTGAAACAGGCCAAAGCGTTTCTGGAAGATGCTATCAAAAATTTCCCTGACGCATCGCAGCTCCCGACTGTTCGGGAGAATCTGCGCGTGATCTCTAGGGATTTAGAGAAGCTGACGGGCTGAGCTAGTCACTCGGCCGCCTCAGCATCGGCTCCGTCTGCTTCAGGCGTTACGCCGTTGCGGCCGCGGCTGGTTGCGATCGCTGTGCCAAACTCCAGACCATCGAGGGACACCTTGGTGGCACCAGGGTGTTTTTCTTCGAGGTAGGACACCGCCTCTTCTGGGGTGATGAAGATCGGCCAGCGACGCATGAAGTCGTAAGCTTCGAGGATCTTGCGTGGCTTCTCCATGACGCCGGCAAATAGGAAGGGGATTCGCATGCGTTTTGACAGCTGCATCACCTCTTCCAAAAACGCCGGGCAGATTTCCTTCTCGTCCTGAAGGTCGAGAAGGACATAGCGAACCTCGGTGTTCATTAGCCAGTTATGGATTGCCACCGCAAATTCACCGCAGTTGCCGCTTACAGTTTTACTGGAGCCGCTGGAGCTATTGAGGTTGAAAACAACGGCTCCGCCGAGGTTTTCTGGAACGAGATCCATGGGTTCGCCTTCAACGAGGGGGAAATTACTGGTCCAGGCACAACCTGGCCATCAAACTTCTTCCGATATCTGACCATTATTAAACCTGGCCGCCTAGCGTCAACCAATTTTCGGTCTTAGACGATCAAAACTGCAATTCTCATCCACCCAGCGGTGGACCAAGGCTCTTTTTACGTTTTTAAGTTGATATTCTTTGAACGTTTCCTTGACCTTAGGCAAAAGCTCTGCCACCAGGCTTCGGGCCGCTGATTCGGTGGCCGCACGGTACTTTGATGGCTTCATGGCCATGGGCACCAAGGACTCGCCGATAATTGATAGCAAACGGGCATCTTGGTCCGGCGATAGCACGTCCTGAGTTACGAGATCTTGAGCAGACATTTGCGTCTGGAGTTGGATCCTCAATTGCCATTCAATACGCCGGGTGTCACCGGGGTCTGGGATCTGAGTTACCTCTACGGATTGATTCCAAAGCCAGCCGTCACCGTCATAAGCACTATCATATTGATTTTCACTGAGCCACCTATCAACATCCCGCAGCGCAGCTGCTTGTGAAGAAATCACCAGGCTACTGACGAATTTATCTTTGTCGGCGCTATACATGGGCATAAACTACGCCTTTGACGACAGAGGATTTGAAATGTGGGTGAACGTCTCTTGAGTGTATTCAGTCGCCGCAAAAAAGCGAACATCTATTGTCAACTAATCAGAAGAGTTGCGGTATTTGCTGTATTTTTAGAGTTGGTTAATAGTTGCGCCTACCGTTTCACCAACCAGCATTTGCGGCCGCCCGCTGGAGTGCATTCGGTGGCTGTAGAAGCGGTCTTTGACACTAGTCGGGAAGTGTTGCCTCACGAGATGCTTTGGCAAAGCTTGCAGCGGGCTTTTGCTGCTGATGGTCATTGGCATTTAGTGGGTCAGAGTCAGGCTGATGCACTGATAAGAGCTCACATCAGAGAAGCGAGCGTAGCTGCAGTAGGTAGCAATTTAGATAACGATCTAAACAGTCAGGGCGTTGTCAAAATCAAAGATCCTGAGCCTTTCAGCGGCGGCCCGCCGCCGCTGCCTAGTGACTTTCGTCAATTGACTCAGGCGGGTAAATTTCGTGATCAAGGCAGTTTAACTACCGTAGTTGAAATAGAGGCGTGGAATCTGAATACCAGGCAACTGATAAGTCGCAGAGTTTATCCAGTGACGACGGGATTTCGAGCCCTACACGCAGCCAGCGGCATCACGACTACCTTCAATGACCACTTGCGATATGAAGAGGCCAGCCGGGAAGCCTTCAAACATATGTCGGATAACATAGCTAAAGACTTCGTTAACGGGATCTTTGTTCGCTGATCAACATTGCCGACGAGATATCTCTACTCTGGCCACATGTGCAGGACACCACGCATTTCGCGGTTTACAGCGTTCATGTATTCCCGAACAGCTGGTGCTTCAGGGTCGACAGGATCGCGGAAATAGCTTGGTGTATTCTGGCGCACGCGTAGCATTTTGGTCTGCCAGATATTGTCTGATTGTAAGGCTAAGTCCACGCAGTAGTAATCACGCAAGGTCCTGTCTTCGATGTAGTTTTGAATGCTTTTAAGCTGATGATCCATATAGACACGTTTGCCGGCAAGATCTCGGGTAAATCCTCGGACAGAGTAATCAATGACGACCACATCGGCATCAAACCGTTGGAACATATAATTTAAGGCTTTTAGTGGTGAGATTTCTCCACAAGTCGAGATATCAATATCAATCCGAAACGAACAAATTGTGCCTCCGCCGTGAAAATCGGGATAGGTATGGGCACAAATATGACTCTTATCGAGGTGTAGCGATGCTCCCTGCCATTGGCCTTGAGGAAGTAATCCGCCACCTTTGGTGTCGCTCATAAGCACCATGGAGCTTGCGCCCCAGGGTTCGTAGTTCTGATCTGAGATTGCTAGCACCTGAGCCTCGATGATGGCGCAGATACCAGTCAGGATATTGGTTATCTTTTTGGCGTTAAAGCGTTCGGTAATATACGCAATATAGGACTGCCGCTCGGACTCATTTCTGGCGACACAAAAGTCATAAAGATTGAAGCTCAGTGCTTTCGTGAGGTTGTTGAATCCTGCCAGTTTTAGCGGCTCATGAGGTGCAATGCGCTGCATGCAGAATCCTTTGCTTACAGGGTTCGCTCGCTACTCGTTTGTTGAACGACGCTGCCTGACATGTCGGGCAGTGGACGCTCCTGACCCATAAAGATAACTGATAAACGCAGGACGTAATTAGCTTGGCTCTCTAAGACACTATAATCCTTTTCGCGAGCAAACTGGAGTCCCCAGCATGCAGAAGGTGACGCATATTTGACGCCGAAGGCAGTGCGGAGGGTGGTTGTGTAGTCGGTGGGGCGGCCATCGATTTTTTGCCTGCCCATGCGGATGAAGCCAGTGAAGTGGGGGATAATCCCTGTATCTACCGCTAAAGACTCAATATTTGTTCGTTGAAAAATGCTGCTATTAGATTGATAGCTCTTCGTTAGGGTATAGCCGACGGTTGCAGTTGTACGCATAAACGAGGGTGAGGTTAGATAAATAGATTCAGTGAGGGGGGCGTGGCGGTAAATGTTGTAAATGGTGCCTAAGTTTAGCGACCAGCCTTCATGATTCATTCCTAAGCTGGCGTTGATCGGCTTCCACGGCTCAACCAATACTGTGGGCGAGGCTCCAGTCGGGAGCTGCGCATTTTGCTCTTTGAGCTGCTCACGAAGTTTAGCATCGCGGAAATCGTAGGCGATATCCGCGTGCAGTCTTAAGGGCGTAGCCGTGTCTTTTGTGACTAATTGGAAGCGGTCAATAAACCAGCGCTGAGTATTTTCATCATACATGGAAGAGACGTTACTGACCGGTCTCTCGAGGGCATAAGCTAGTTCACGCTGGGCTCTTTCGCGTAGAGTCTCATTTGTTGGTACCGTCGCTTGTAAATAGTTGCCCGCAATCTTCTGCCAGCCCTCTGACTGGATGTTCCAGGTCTGGTCTGTGCTTAGAGTCATTCGTTGATATGGATTTAGGCGCTCCTCGTCTGGAACATCGCTGTCGACGTCGGCAAAGGCAGGCACGGGGTTTTTTGCGTCAGTCGCAAAATAAGTCCGGTAGTTAGCGGCAGCGTTCGCATAAGGACCCTGTTTTACTGCCACTGGGCGGCTAGCGATCCGCAGTCTCCAGTCCATGGAGTGGTGAATATACTGCTCGGGTGCCGGATCTCCAGGAAGGGGGCACTGCAGAGGGAGAGGCTTCTTGTCTTTTGTTGCGGCCTCGCACTCGTTACTTCGGAGCCATTGCGGGGCATGGCCTCTGCCATCAATCGGCAGTCGGAACTCAAATCCAGTCACCCAAGAGCCAATACGGCTGTGATTCGGGGAAAGTGCTTTGTGCTCGATAAAACGCTGCTCAAATTCAGTGAAATGATTTAGTTGCACAATCGAGTCTGTAACCAGCGGCGACACCGTCGCCAGTTGCACGCGCCGCCAGCTACCGCCACCGAGGTTTTCGGCTATTTGATCGGGTTTGGGAGTGTCCAGCAATTTATCGTCGGCCGTCGCCTGTGAAATCTGCATGGCCTCGCCGAGCAACTGAGCATAAATGGGCACTAATGAGTTGGCGGGAGTTAGCTGAAAGTAGCGAGACTGAACCTTAAGATCCATGGGGATTTGTTGTCCCTCATAGCGTTGGTTGGTGAGGAAATTATCACCGTACAGACTGCCGATTCCGGCGTAAAATTCACGGCCGTCCAGGTGCAGCTGAGCGTGTGCGGGCGCAAAGGACTTAGCTGCTAGACCACCGTTCAAGGCACGTTCGAAATTGTCTGGAAGGAAGAGTTCTTCAGTATAGCGGTGATCCGAATTGACCTCGCCGTTGCTGACAAAAGACAGACGCGGCGCCAGATATGTCACTCCACGCCAGCTGGTCAGGCCGCGCCACGAATTTCGCGGAGTGGCCATGTAGTTATCGATTTGCTTTGAAATACTCCCGTACTTGTTTCCTTTAAAGCCGCCTTGCTCCCAATATGCGCGATCGCGCAAGGACTGTCGGGTAAGGTCAAAAGGTGTCAGTTCGTCACTTAAGGGCGGCAAAGTGACGTTGTCGCGATAGGCCGAGTAACCGCTCCTATACATGTCGCCAAGAGTCTCTCGCGTGCCAATTTGATCCATCCATAGGCTGTCGCGAATACCCTCAATTTTCAGATTCCAACCAGAGTCAATTCGCTGTTGGACACGGTATTCAAGGCCGAGGCGGGTGCCACGGTTTTGAAAGAAATCAGTGGTGGCGGTGACGTCTTTGTCTGGACCAAGGTCAAAAAAGATCGGCTGAGTATATGTGGTGCCAGTGACCTGTTGAAACCCAGTGACTGGCATCAGAAACCCGGACTGCCGTTTTTCTTTTAGTGGTAACTTCATGTAGGGCAGGTAAAGGACGGGAATACCCTTAATTTCAAGCACAGCGTTTTTCAGGTCAGCATATCCGCCGATTTGGGCGTCTACCTGATCGGCTCGAAATGCCCAGGCTGGACGTTCGCCACGCTCACATAAACAAGGAGTGAACAGGGCGTTTCGTGCGGCATAGTCGTTGCCGTCAACTCGGGTGATGGAGTTGCCCTCGATGTGTAAATAGGCGGTAAATGTTGCTAAGCCTTTGGTCGAGGCATCACTTTTCTTGTGTTTCCAGAATTGGCGCCGGCGTTTGATTAGGTCCCGTCTGTCAGCTGGTATCGCCGCCAGTCCGGGGCTCGCCCATTTTTCTATTAGGTTGCGCTGCTCCAGGAGTAGGGCATAACGGCCGATGAGGTCTTCGTTTGGCTCCCCGATGCGCGCCACTTCTCGGCGAATCGCGGCTAAACGCTGATCAACCTCCGCGATTTTTTGCTGCCTCGACTGCGCGAATGCGACCTCAGTGGGCCCGAAGCCGAAAACTTTTTGGGTAATGCGCTCAATCTCTACGGCATCATTAGCCAGCATCAAGGCATTTGAGATCAAAAAGTCATTCGTGGCGAGATTGTAGGTAATCGTATCGCCAATGAAGAGGGAATTGCGATTTAGTAAGATTACGGAACCTTCAGCATTGGCCACGTTGCTCGTGCGATCCAGAGTGATTTTGTCGGCGCCAATCAGTGTGCCGGCACCAATCATGACGACGTCGCCTTCAAAAATTTGTCGGTTCATGTCACGGTTGAATGACGTTGTCCGACCGTCGAAAAAAAGTTGTTGTCCGAGATCTTTCGGTGATGCAGGAGTGTTGACCTCAGTCTCTGCGGCTAGGGCATGTGGATATAGCCCGCCCAAGGCCAGGCAATAAATCGCCAAGACCATGCGGATCCAGCTATATATTCCGGTCCTTACAGCTTGCTTCATCGGCTGATGTTACACCGCCCGGAGTTACGAAGCCACTATTTGGACCGAACTTTTCGACGCCAAGTCCTAGAGCATTATTGAGAGTAATTCGTACTCTAGTCGAGAGCGATCCCGAGCGCTGCGGTTACCTCGCCGACCGCATGTACTGAGCCGCAGATGACCGTAGGATGGGCGGTGACAGGAACTGCCCATGCCTCGGCGAAGCTGCCTAGGAACGGCAGATCGCGGTGACGAGTGGCAAGCCTCGCGGGGGTCCAACTCCGCTCGCCGGTGTTGGTGAATAGGGTGAGCGGTGCTAGGACCTGGCGTAAAACATCCAACACTTCGTCGCAGTCCTTGTCTGCTAAGATCGACACTAGGCCAGGGAGCGTTTTATTTTGCTCCAAAAGACCTGATGCTCGGATACCGGCAACCAGAGCCTCAGCTCCGGGGATATTGTGGCAAACATCCAGCAACACGCGTCGTGGTCCATGATCATGAGTGGGTACACTGGTGATTTCAAAGCGTCCTCGCATGCAGCATGGGACGCGGACGA
This sequence comes from Pseudomonadota bacterium, assembly GCA_026390435.1. GTDB lineage: Bacteria > Bdellovibrionota_B > Oligoflexia > Oligoflexales > CAIYRB01 > CAIYRB01. Next base: position 29,882 of record JAPLFY010000041.1, on the reverse strand, counting down.
TACCGGCATCGATAGCTGCAATCGCATCAGCCAATGCTGTATTGGCGTCGGTGATGCCAAGTCTTTGACGAACCTTAAGCGTTGCATCGGATTGCAGCAGCCAGACCATCGCCGCACACGCTTTGGCGAAGTTGTCGCGCATGAAGGGGGGCCACTGGCGAGCTACCGTGGGCCAAGGGTAATGGCCTGCTTTACATCCGGGAAGTAGGAAGGTGAGGCCATCTTCGTTCGCTGTGAAGTGCCGCCCCTGTTCCCAGAGGTGAGCCCGCTGGCGAGTGGCTTCCTGACGCAGGGTTTTAATGGCAGAAATATCTCCAGCGTTTTCCCCGCCCCAGATCACGGGACATCCTGGACGCATGATCCCGGCTTTTTCGCGGGCAATCGCCTCTGTGGTCGTACCTAGCCACTGTTGATGATCCAAGCCAATACTGGTGATGATGGAGAGGCAAGGTCGCGTCACGTTGGTTGAATCCCAGCGTCCACCGAGGCCGACCTCCAAAATATTTAGGTCTGTATTGGCTCTGAAAAAGACACGCAGTGCTAATAAAGTATTAATTTCAAAGAAAGACAGCGGTTCGAATATGGCTGGCGGTAAGTCTTGCTCTAATTTGTGCAGCTCGCTGACCAGCAGCTTATTATCGACACGCGTTTGACTAGTTTGAATACGTTCAGTGAAGTGCTGCAGGTGAGGAGATGTAAATAGGCCTGTCTGCCATCCCAAAGCAGTCATTAACTGCCAGAGAAAGCCGCTGGTAGTGCCTTTGCCGTTAGTCCCGCCGACTAGCACAGTGGGCGTTGCTAGCAGCGCCTCGCTATCAAGTGCCGCCAACGCCGCCTCGATCCGGCTAAGCCCAGGCTTAATCACCTGAGGCCTACGAGCAAATAACGCGGCTAACTCTGGAGCCTCTGAGGCGATTAGGCCAAAATCACGAGTCATAATTACGGCTCAAAAATGACGTTTTATAGCGGCATCAGCATGCCAAGTATCTTGGTCACTTGTGGTCGCAGCGACTCCCGATCACAGATCATGTCCAACATGCCATGCTCAAGTAGGTACTCAGAGCGCTGAAAGCCCTCGGGCAGTTTTTCCCGAATGGTCTGTTGGATCACTCGTGGTCCGGCAAAGCCGATGAGTGCTCCAGGTTCCCCAATATTCACGTCACCGAGAGTTGCAAAACTAGCGGCTACACCACCTGTAGTCGGGTGTGTTAACACCGAGATGAAGGGAACGCGTGCTTCGCGTAATTTGGCTAGGGCTGCGCAAGTCTTTGCCATCTGCATCAGGCTTAAAATGCCCTCCTGCATCCGAGCGCCGCCTGAAGACGAAAAGATAATGGCGGGTTCTCGTTGAGCCGCGGCACGGAGATATAGGCGCGCGATTTTTTCCCCAACGACGGAGCCCATGCTGCCGCCCATAAATTGAAAGTCGAATACACCCAATTGAACGGATCTGCCACTCAGTCGACCGCGTCCAGCGAAAAAGGCATCAAACTGGCCAGTGCGCTTGTAGGTCTCGGCAAGCCTAACACTGTATGCCTTGTTGTCGGAGAATTTCAGCGGATCGGTGGAGCACAGCTCAGCGTCCATCTCCTCAAAGCTATCGGGGTCCAGGAAGTGCTGAATCCGCTCCACTGCCGGCAAGGAAAAGTGGTGGCCGCATTTTGTACAGACATTCTGATTCAGACTGAAGTCACGCTTGAGAATGATCTCGCTGCAATTAGTACAGCGCTCCCAAAGCCCGTCTGGTGTGTCGGTACGCTGTCCTTTGGTGAGAGGTGCCTTTTCTCGGTTTAACCAAGCCACGAGCAGATCCCCTAAACGGTGTCAAAATTCTCCCTGAGCCTAACGCAAAGTACCAGATATCGCAAGGGAAGAGGCTCCTTTTGTAGCTCAGCAAAAAAGCATTTTCCCCAAAAATAACAATATTTTCCGGTTGCAACTGAAGTTGTCCCTCGCTAAGATCGGAGTAATCCCAAGGATATAGAAATAAGAGCTGCATAGTGATGCGGGGCGGGCATTGGCCTGAGTGACCTGCATTGCAGATTGATATTGGTCATCGACTCAGTGCTTACTTGGAGGGATCTGGCATGAATTGCAAGAAGTGTCCCCATCATGTCCGTCATGGCCAAGCGGGAAGCGATGGTAAAACCATCGAGTTCAAGAACCGTTGTGGTCTTAGGATGAAAGAAGCGCAGCAGATCGACTGCCAGCACTATCCATTCGTTGCCGGTTTTGACTACACGACCTGTGATCATTATTTAATGACGTTTAAGACGGCCGGCCAACGGAACGACGTTATCCCGACCTCAGACTTCCAATACTCGGACAGACTAGCGGCCAGCTCCATCACTGAGATGGAGCTGCTTTAATCGGCTAGGTTTTACGCTAAGACAGTGAAGGGGCAATCAGCTACGAGCTGGTGAGCCTTGCACTTGGCTGTTTTGCGTAGACTTTTTTGCCGTCCGCTTGGCATTCCAGTTGTCGAACCAGACCAGTGAGAAGCTGGCGACAAATGTTGATGTCAGAGTTGCTGCGACAATACCGAGTGCCATAGCTGCGGCAAAGTTCCAAATCTGACCCGAGCCGAAAATCATAATCCCAATCAGCGATACCAGCGTCACGCCCGATGTGTTGAGCGAGCGAGTGAGGGTCTCGTTGAGTGAGATGTTGATGTTTTCGAGCAGCGGCCTACGTGCATGGCTGCCGAGATTTTCCCTGATCCGGTCGAAGATCACGATGGTGTCGTTTACAGAGTATCCGATGATCGTCAGGAACGCTGCCACCGAGGTCAGGTCGAAAGAGCGCCAGAACATCTGGTAGAACGCAAGTACGAAGAATACATCGATAAACATTTTGATCAGTACGCCTGGTCCAAACCGAATGTTAAAGCGGAAGGCTACGTACAGCAGAATGAAGAAGATCGACGCCAGCATACTGGCGACGCCTTGGCTTCGTAATTCCTTGCCGACCTGCGGGCCGACGTAGTCGATGGAGAGGATCTCTGGCTTCTTGGTCGCCAGGTCACTTAGAAGTGCAGTCTTTAACTCCTGGCCTTTAGTCTGCTCGTCTTGCTGAGTGACTTCTTTGCCTCCGGTGGCTTCGATATCTTCCATGCCGAAACGCATCAGATATTGGCGATTACCGCCACCTAGCGCCTGCAGAGTCACTTGCCGCAGGCCAACTTTTTTGGCGATGGCATTTAGCTCGGTAGGCTGAACATCGGCAGCAAAGCGCGCTTGTACTTCGGTACCACCGGCGAAATCGACGCCCCAGTTTAGGCCGCGTACTAAAGTTAGTCCAAGCGTGCCTACGATCAAGACGCCGCAGAAAGCGGTGAAGGGTAACGAATACTTGGCAAAGTTGATATTGAAGTTATGGCGCTGCTTCTCGATGGCGCGCTCACCCAGCCACTGGCGAACTTCTTTGTCGCTTTTGGACCGAGCCATTACGAGTTCAAAGAATGCCTTGGTACAGTTAAGTGAGGTAAACAGCGAGACTAAGAGGCCGATGATCAGGGTGACGGCAAAGCCGCGGATCGGGCCCGAGGGGTTGGTTTCAAGTAGAACAAAACCAGCTATTAAAGCGGTCACATGCGCATCAAAAATGGTCCAGAAGACGCGTCCGAAGCCGTTTTCAATAGCCTTTTTCGAGCTCTTGCCTTCGCCCAGTTCCTGGCGAATGCGCTCGTTGATCAAAACGTTGGCGTCCACTGCCATGCCTAAGGTCAGCACGAAGCCGGCGATTCCGGGCAGGGATAGCGAAAAGCCAAACATCGCCATGAGTCCGAGCAGATAAAGGCCGTTCAGCAGCAGGGCTGCACAGGCCAGCATGCCCGGGCGACGATAGTGGTAGACCATATAAGCAAATACAAGGAACAGGCCAAGCAAGACGCCTTTGATGCCTTCGTCGGCAAGCTCAGGCCCGAGGCTTGCACCTACCTGGCGCTCTTCTAAAACCTCAATGGTCGCCGGCAAAGCACCCGATTTTAGAATCAGGGCAAGTTGGTTCGCCTCATTGTAGGTGTCCTGCCAGCTGCCACGGTTGCCCATGGTGATCACGCCTTGGCCGGTAGCGATTTTTGACTGAATATTAGGTGCCGACACCACTTCGTCATCTAAAACGATTGCAAGACGGTGACCGACGTTTGCACCGGTGACGTCACCAAAGCGCTTGCCGCCTGGGCCGGTGAACTTCATGGATACTTGGGGTCTGTGATCTAAGCCCTGATTGTCTTCAGTGACAAAAGAGTCGAGAACGTCATCGCCACCGATTTCTGTGGACGCTTCTACAACATAAGTGGTGTAGCGGGATTTTTTGCCACCAGCGATATCTTCGCGGTGGTAGAAGAGTTGCCGGTCCTCCGGAACTTTCACTTTGGCGTAATTCTGCAGCGCCTGGCGATCTTCGCTAATCAAGGCGCTCTGACCGCCATTGTTGCCTAGGGTTACGCCAGCGGGTAGGTCAGTGAGATTCTCAAAACCGCGGAACTGATCGTCTACCAGCTTGAATTTTAGCTGGGCCGTGCGGCCGAGAAGTTCCTTCGCTTTTGTTGGGTCCTTGAATCCAGGAAGCTGGACAAGAATTGAGTTGTCGGCTTGCCGGCGATTGATGAGTGGCTCGCTGACGCCCCATTTGTCCACCCGACTGCGCACCACTTTTTCGGCTTGCTCGATAGCGCTCGCCTTGATGCGGCGCATCTGCTCATCTTCAAAGGAGAAGTCTAGGGTTTGGCCGGTGCGGTTGGCCTGTACCATGCCAGGGAATTCCTTGCGGAACTTATCTTTAAATGTCGCAGTGTCGACGCCGTCCTTTAGCTCTATGCGCAGGACTTGTTTGCCGCCGACGTTGTAAGCCTTGGCGACGCCCTCTTTGTTGTCGTCGGACCAGCGCTGTGTTTCAGTACCGAGTCGGCTGAGCTTGTTGTCCACTGCACTTGCTGTATTGACGCCAAGGACCAGCTGGACACCGCCTTGCAAGTCTAGGCCAAGCGACACATGTTTCTGTGGCAACCAAGAAGGGATGCGTTTAGCCATCTCCTCTTCCGAGTTCCGGATTTCCTTAGGGGTTGCAAAGTAGATGATCGAGGGGGCGACGATGTAAGTCGCCCAAACAGTAATGGCGCCGATAAACAGCAAACGCCAACGCAACGGGTTCATAGTTTGCCCTACAACTTAGAGATGATTAATGTTTGGACCACTCGCTAAAGCATTACCTTGAAGAACTGCAAGTTGCAGCATAATTTTCGTCGACCATTGCCCGGACCGGTCCGCAATGGCAGCAGTATCCAGTGTCACGGAATCAAACTTGGGCGATCCCTGCCAGTTGCCATTCCTGTATTCCAATCGATTGGGAAAAGGTCCAGTCCTCGACAAATTTGATCGGAGTTGTGTCGCTACCCGCAACGACTTGCTGGCTCACTTCATCGACGGTGTAGTCGAGGAGATTAGCGGTAAACCTAACAGTGACTAAATTCATCCCCGACTCTGACCAGCTTGGTCCGATGTCAACACCGCGAACGCTAATGTTTTCCAAACGATTGATCTGCTTGTTGGTCTTTAATTCGTTCAAATCCTTCTCAAGTTCCTTTGCTACGTCGGAGCCGATGAGGTTGCTAACCGAAGTCAGATCCCGCCGTGTCCATGCCCCTTGCACGCGGAAGAAAAGGTCCGTAGCCTGATCCGCGTCCAAAGTTGGACCTCCAGCTAAAGCGGTTTCTCCGTTTGCTAGCGGTGCAGAGTCGTCTTGTGGCATGCGGAAGTTGACGACACTGTCGCGGTTGGCGGGCGCCGTATTTAGCTGCTGGCGACTGCGCCACCAACGAAAAAGCAAATAGCCAAGGCCAGCTAATAACAGGATATCGATCATACCCATTCCGCCGCCGCCGCCGCCTCCCATGCCTGGAGATCCGCCGCCCATGGCTCGTCCGACTGAGTTGAACATCATGCTGCCGAGGAATCCTCCGGCAAGTCCTCCTGCCATGTTACGCAAAAAACCGCCGCGTGGCGCTTCGCCCGGAAATGCTGGACGCGGCTGGTAGGAGTTGTTTCCAAAGGTACTGCCGCCAGGAGCCTGGTAATCATTCCGCGGCGCTTGCGGCCCCATGGCTGGTGGGAAGGATAATGGTCGCCGCATGCTTGGGCTGCTACCCCTGCCCATACTCCGTCCGCCGCCGATGCGCGCTTCGGCTACCTCTGAGCGTAATCCAACTGCGCCGATAAATACGCCGCATAAAAGGCTTATAATCAAAGGCGCTGCCATCAACGAAGCAATTTTTTTCAATTTAACCATGGTCAGATAACCTCTCTCTGGCGCGGATAATAAGGTCTTAAGCATGATCTATAGACCAATTGGCCTCATTTTGTCTCGACAAGGTTTCGCTTGCTGACTTCAATAACAGATTGACTAGCCCACGTGTATCTTGCATCGTGGATTATAAGTAATGAACTGACAAATTAGCTTTTTGGGTTATCGATGATCGTCGCGGAAGGTCTCAGCAAGTCGTATTTGGGCCGTCGAGCCATAGACGGAGTGAGCTTCACGATAGCGGAGGGCGAGATCGTCGGTTTGCTGGGCCTAAACGGTGCCGGTAAGAGTACGATTCTTAAGATCCTCGGCTGCTTTCTTTTGCCGTCCTCTGGGCGCGCAACAGTTGGTGGTTACTCTGTGGATACTAATCCTCAGGCTATTCGTCGTCTGATCGGCTACCTTCCTGATGTCCCGCCTCTCTATGATGAGATGACGGTCGACAGTTACCTAACCTACGTTGCCAAACTAAAGAACGTCGATCATAAGAGCGTCGCTAGTAGCGTCGGTATCGTCAAGGATAAGGCCAACCTAAATGAGGTAGGTCTAGCTCGCATCAGCGAACTGTCGCACGGCTTTCGTCAGCGTGTCGGCATTGCCCAGGCCTTGGTCCATAATCCCAAAGTGATCATCCTTGATGAGCCAATTAATGGTCTCGATCCGGTGCAAATAGTCGAGATGCGCGATTTGATCTTATCTTTGCGCGGACAGCACACTGTTGTTTTGTCGAGTCACATTTTGTCCGAGATCACGCGTACCTGCGACCGTGTTTTAGTAGTGGACCACGGACGTTTGGTGGCTGAAGGTTCCGAAGCCTCTTTACAGTCCAAAATGTTTGAGAGCATGCGTCTCAGCCTCGACGTGACTACCGTACCCAATGGCTTAGCTGAGCGGCTCAGGGCCATTAGTGGGGTGTCGGCGGTAAATTATATACCCGGTCAAGGCGGTGAGCGTTTCTCTCTTGATACTACGGGTGACGTTCGCGCGCAGGTCGCGAAAGTTGCGGTGGATGCTGGTGCCGGTTTACTCGGCCTCAGCCGTGGGGAGGCCGGTTTGGAGGGTCTGTTCATGAAGCTGATTAAGCCGGTGGAGGAGCGTGCCCATGGGTAAGTGCCTTCTAGTGGCTGGACGTGAGTTGCGCGCCTATTTTTCGACTTGGATGGGCTATGTTATTTGCGCCGCAGCTCTATTTATCGAAGGTTTGCTGTTTAATGCTTACGCCGTTGGTAATCAGCCCAAAGTATCCGCTGATGTACTCGCCGATTATTTCTACTTTGCCTCTGGCATGACCATGGTTGCAGGAGTGTTTTTGGCGATGCGGCTTTTAGCCGAGGAGAAACAAAACGGCACCCTCGTCCTGTTCTACACCTCACCTATCAGTGAACGTCAAATTGTTTACGGTAAATTTCTGTCGGCGCTGTGTTTCTCGTTAATCATTCAGCTTCTATCACTGTACATGCCTGGCTTAGTATTTATGGTTGGCAAGGTATCTCTCGGTCACCTAGCAGCCGGCTACCTCATGCTTACTTTACTCGGCGCCTGTGCCATTTCAATTTCCCTGTTTGCGTCAGCAATTTCACCAAATCAGTTAGTTGCCGGTGTCACGGGTGCATTATTCCTAGTGACTTTTCTAATTCTGTGGATGGTGGCTGATGTGGTGTCGCCGCCGCTAAAAGAACTTTTTGGTTATTTAGCGATCCACAACCGACATTTTGTACCGTTCGCGCAGGGCATTGTTCATACGCGTGATGTGATTTATTACGGAAGCGTTGTTGTATTTTTCCTAGAGTGTTCTGTGCGTGCGCTTGAGGCTCGGAGGTGGCAGGGCTGATGGTTACTTTGCTGGCTGGTCTAAGGCTGCCGTTGACGATAATCGGATTGATTGTCCTCTATGCTGCCGAGCGATACTTAAGTTCTGAGAGTTACCATGTTGGCCTCCGCATAGCGGCGGTTGCAGTGGTAGCGCTTAGTTGGCTATTCACTGTCTTTTTGGCGATCACAGCCACAAAGCCACGGCCGAATGAAGGCAAGGGTTGGCGCATTCTGAGCCTTTGGCAGCTCGGATTATTAGCCAGCCTATGCTGTTACCTTGGCTACGCGAAAGCACTTGGTGACAACACGACGCCTGAGACACCAGTGAGCAAGATTCTGCTCGCAGCTTGGTTGGTGTTAATGATCGTAAGTCTCGCTGCGGGTGTTGGTGCTGAATGGGCGATGCGAGCCACAGGGCGCGGTGAATTCGCGGAACCAAACCGTGTTGGCAGAGCCATGCTGTCTTGGACAACGGTCGGTTTGTTACTTTCTTTCCTCGTTACTGTTAATTATGTCGGCGATAAGAAGGATGCTCAAAGCGACTGGAGCTATCTCAAAGTTAGCTCTCCATCCGAAGCAACCCAACACATGGTGAAGTCGTTAAGCAGCGACTTGACCATTGCCTTGTTCTATCCGCAAAGCAATGAAGTCAAAAATGTGATTGAGAGTTATTTCAAATCTATCGCAAAGTTAGAACCAAAAGTGAAACTCCTCTGGTTTGATAAAGATATCAACCCGGTCCAAGCGGAAGAGTATCGCGTTGCCCGCAACGGATTGATCCTTCTCGATATGAAGGGTAAGAAGGCGCGCATCGATACTGGCACAACTTTGGCCAAGGCAAAGAAGACTCTGCGCGAACTCGACGGCGAATTCCAAAAGGCATTCCTCGAGACCACGTCGACAAAGCATACGATTTACTTTACGAGGGGACATGGCGAGGCCTCGTGGATTGGCGAAGTAGGTGATACACCGCTGCGCTCGTTAACCATGCTAGAGGGGTTTTTGCGCCAGCAGAATTACACAACCAAACTTTTTGGTATTGCAGAAGGCAGTGCCACAGCGGTACCCGACGATGCTGCCGCGGTTGTGATTGTCGGTCCGAATCAGATGTTTCAGAAGGAAGAGATCGATGCGCTGCGCAATTATGTCAACGGCGGCGGCAATTTGATGGCTTTCCTTGATATCGAGAAGCCGACCGGTGAATTAGTACCGGTAGGCGGCGAGGATCAACCGCTCTATGGATTCCTTAGAGAGCTGGGCATTGATTTTCAGCCAGTTCCACTGGCCAGCGATAAAAATCACGTCGTCGTCACCCATAGTCCGTCTGATGCGTGGGTCATTTTCAGTAATATCTTCACCTCTCATGAGTCGGTAAGCAGTCTGTCGCGTCACGACGAAAGGGTGGCTGTGTTGCTTTACCAGAGCGGCTACTTCAAGGTGACGCCGGACAATGGCACATGGAGTGCTGCCGAGACGGTACGCTCGATGGGCGATACCTATGCGGATATCAACCGCAATTTTAAATTTGATTCTGATGAGAAGCGCCAGTTTTACGCGATTGGCGTAGCTGCTGAGCTAAAAAATAAACCTAAGGATGCAACGAGTCCGAATGCTGATAAGAAATCGCTGCATCAGGGGCGAGTTGTTGCCTTTGCTGATGCTTCAGCTATTGCTGACGGTCTGGTACGTAATGTGGGCAATGCTTTGTTCTTTGCCGACAGCCTTAAATGGCTTGTCGGTCAGGCAGAGTTGCAGGGCCAACTAGCCAGTGAAGAGGACGTCAAGGTCCGGCTGAGTAAGAAAGAAGATATCTACTGGTTCCAGGGCACAGTAGTGGTCGTACCACTTTTGGTCTTGGGAGCCGGGTTTATTGCTACACGCCGTCGGAATGCTAGGGCTAAGGGCAAGCAAGAGGGTGGAGTCTAATGCGGGCTGATCTCTATATCTACGGTACCTTGCTGACAGCTGGCCTTGGAGTCGCTTACTGGGCGTCATTGCCCGTTCCTGAGGCCTCAGAAGACGCTGTCTCAGTCATGACCGTGGACCCAAATACGGTTACTGAGGTGCAGCTTAAGACTGCAGATGTTGAAGTCGTGGCCGTTAAGCGTGCAGAAGATCAACGATTCTTAGTGACTCATACTAAAACAGAAATTCCGCCAGTAAATCCGCATGTACCAAAGGATGACAAGGCCCCACCTCCGGCGTCTAAAATAACGACCGAGCGTTTCCTTGCTAATCCAAAGATGGATGATTTACTCAAAAGTTTTAGTCCACTCTTTGCCGTGCGAGTCCTTGACTCTGTCGATGACAAGCAGATGGCGGATTATGGACTGAAAGATGCAAAAGATACGTTTACGATTAAAAGCGCCGGTAACAAGGATCTTGTTCTGCGTATAGGCAAGCGTAGCTACGGTAGTCGCAACCGGTTTGCGCAGGAGCTGGGATCCAAGGCGAAGGTTCTGCTGATCGAAGATATTAATATCGAAAATCTTGAGCGGGCACCGGTCAGGCTATATGAGCGACGAATTGTGAATGTAGAGCCTGATGACGTTGCTAAAGTGGAGATCAGCGTCGAGGGTCGCAGTAAAAGGATAGACCATAGCAAGCGAGATCAGGCAGGCGAGCTGATCTGGGCCGATGAGAATGATGCCGCAGCTAAAGCAAAGCCAGCCTATGACAACTTCATGGACCGCATATTTAAACTGCGGCTCACTGAATATGCTGCTCCGGCTGATGAGCAAGGGCTTAAAGATATCAAGCCCTTCCTGACTATAGTCTTGGAGAAGGACGGCAAGACTGTGGATCGCATGGTCTTCAAAAGAGCTCCAGGTGACAAGCCGGTCTACTGGGTCACTAGTGATTTTTTGAAGATGCATGCAAAGTTGCAGTCCGGGCGAGTTGAGTCGATCGAAAAAGATATCGAAGCTATCCTCGGTGAGGCTAAGAAGAGCTGATTTTTAGTCTTTTTGTTAGCTGAAATGTTTTTGTTAACCCTAAGTATCTGGGTGGATATTTAGGGTTTTTATGATCTAAACTAAGATCAGTCTGAGGATATATGTAGGCAGAATATTGAATCTAAGCGGCAGGATGTGCTAACCTGAACGTAGAGCAATATCTATCCTCGATATCCCTTCCAACACCCTGAACTCCAATCAGGGGACCTATCAAGTCATCCATCTATTAAATTGTGAGCCATTTCCGCCAGAAGCCGGAGGAAGTGAAGCATGGGCCTGAGAATCGCGACGAATGTCTCGTCGCTAGTGTCTCAACGACATTTGCGCGAGACCAGAGAACTTCTGGATCGCTCATTGGAGCGTTTGTCTAGTGGATACCGTATTAATCGCGCCGGAGACGACGCGGCCGGTCTTGCCATTTCTGAAAAGCTGCGGGCTAAAGTCCGTGGTTTGATGCAGGCTCAACGAAACGCCTCTGATGGCGTGTCGTTGATTCAGGTAGCCGAGGGTGGACTGAACGAGGTCCAGAATATCCTCGTCCGCTTACGCGAACTCGGAGTGCAAGCGGCCAGTGATACTATCGGCCCGCGGGAGCGTAAGTTCCTCGACGGTGAGTATCAGTCGCTCAAAGACGAGGTCGATCGAATCGCCAACTCTACTGAGTTCAACGGTACCTATCTACTGGACGGTACCGGTGGCTCGCTCGACTTTCAGGTCAATACTGGTGGTGAAAACTTACTAGGTGTCGACCGAATTTCGTTTGAAGCCTATCGACTAGATGTGAACACCGATAAACTCGGTCTAGAAGAGTTAAGCGTATCAAGCAAAAACGCGGCTCAAAAAAGCTTGGCTAAAATCGATACTGCAATCGAAAATGTGTCTGCGACTCGGTCCGAGCTAGGTGCCATTGAGGGGCGGCTCAATTCTACGATTCGCAACTTGAGTATTTCGGTTGAAAACCTTTCGGCCGCTCGCTCACGCATTAAAGATGTAGATATTGCGGACGAAACTGCTGAGATGACCAAGCACAACATACTTATGCAGGCTGGTACCTCTGTGTTGGCTCAGGCCAACAATGTGCCGAAGATGGCGTTAGCCCTGCTACAGAATCAGTAAGAACTTAAACATCATTAAATTGAGTCTAGGCCCCAGATAAAACTGGAGGCCAATAGGTCTGGTGCGGGTGAGTGATCCGGCCACCAGCTTAGTGCCATGCTATGTTCGGCCTGAGCAACTGCGTGCGGACGCATTTTTTGGGACCAAGATTGCGCCAAAGTTTTTGGCGTTAGCAAAACAATTTCTGGTAAATCAGCGGCTTCAGCGGCTGCTAGCATACCCATAAGAAGTGCTTCAGCAGAAGGCGCTCCCCATTCATGTACCACGCAGGTCATGTCGCAACCTTTGCCTAAAATCACAAAGGTGGCGTCCTTGCGATCTGATGCTAAAATCGTCACCTCAGGTATGGTAATAAGTGTCTGGAACTCCTGTGGACTTCGGTCCAAGGTAAACGGCACGGGGTACCTAAGTGACAACAGGCGTTGTGCCTCGTGTGTGCTTAAGTTTTTTATTTTTGCAAAGTTTGATTGACGAGGGAAAAGTGAGCGTAATTTGTCGCGGCTGAACTGCCAGCGGAGCTCACTACCGCATGACTTAAAGCCCAATTTTTGATAAAATTCAACTAGGTCGCTCCATAATACTAGTCCTTCCAAGCCTTGCGCAGATGCTGCTGATTTCAACTCAGAAAAAAGTGCGCGCATGAGTCCCTGGCCACGATGATCCGAACTTGTGGCTACGTTACCGATCAAACCAACAGTTAACACTACGTCATGGGTCTGACTTATGAGCCTGCGAGGCCACAAGTTCGCATGTGCAAGCGGAGCCTCTGGCTCTCCAAGGCAGAAGCTATATTGCGTGCCATTTTCGCTGAGCACCAACGGATATTCCGCAGCAATAGGAAAATGGCTGCCGTCTGGTCTTAGAGATGAGGCAAGCAGAACATCGCGTTGCTCTCTTTGTGCGGAGGTCTGTGGATGAAAAATCGACATTGTCAGTGCTCTCTCATCATGAATCTCTATTAGGCAATTCGCCCCATTGTAACATTGGTCCCGCAATTTTGAGGTTGAATGGCTATGGGAATGCGTGGTGTATCCAGCTTTGGTTTCGACAAAACTGTCGATAAACTGATTGAGGTTGAAAAAATCCCAATTCAGCAGGCCAAGCAGCGCAAAGAGAAGGTGGTCGCAGAGAAGAAGGAAGTCGACAAACTTCAAAAGATGATCGCGGACCTTGATAAGGCTGCCTCGGGGATCAGAGGAAAGACCGATTTCTACCATTTGAAGGTGGAATCATCTCATCCTGACATTATTGAAGGCGTTATTAAGGGTCCAGCCGCACTAGGTAGTTATGAATTTGAAGTTCGTGGGATGGCCAGAACTGATAAAAAACTAGCGTTTGGATTTCCAGATAAAGATAAAACTGAAGTTGGCTTTGGCTACCTATCTATTGAGCGAGAAGACAAAGAGCCCGTCGACGTGGTGATTGAGCCAGGGTCGACGCTAGAGAAGGTGGCTCAGCAAATCAACGACTCTGAATCCGGTGTCCGGGCGATGGTAATCAATACTGGATTTAAGCCAGAACCGTATCGGCTGCTAGTCGTCAGCGAAAAATCAGGTAAAGAGGCTACGGTTCACATCGACGAGGACACCACTTTTCTCGAGTTTAAGAACCAGGTGACGGGCCGAAACTTGGACGTTCTATTTGAGGACGTTCCTGTTACCGCAGATGAAAATAATCTGAACGAATTGCTCGAGAACGTTTCGTTCCATGTCAAACGCGCGGAGCCTGGTACACGAGTTCAGGTGAGTGTTGTGAATGATTTGGATGCGACGGTTGGCGGGATTAAAGGTTTCGTCGAGAAATATAACGAAATTGTGAAGTTTTCCAACGAACAGTCCAAAGATCCTAAGCAAGAGCAGCCTGGGCCACTAGCTGGTGATGCATCGGTTAGGCAGGTCATGCGCAGCCTTCAAACTGGCATGTTTCCTGGCGGCGCACCTCCCGGAAAATTTCAGAATCTATCTGATATTGGGATAAGCACCAACCCAAAGACCGGCGAATTAAATATGGATGAGTCTAAAGTTCGTGCCGCATTGACCGACAATTATGACAGTGTCGCGAATTTGTTTATTCGTTCTAAGTTTGGTGACGGTGTCGCAGAGCGCATCACGCAGAAAATTAAAGAGCTCCGGGATCCGGGCTCCGGGGTTCTGCGAAGTAAGATGCGGGGACTCGATACCATCATTGAGACCCAAGACAAGGCAATCGCGAACAAGGAGAGGCAGTTGGGAGAGAAGGAAGAGGCGATCAAACGGCGATTCTCGTCACTCGAAAGCCAAATGAATAATCTCCAAGCTCAAGGTCAATTTCTGGCGCAAAGGCTGGGTAGCGGTCAGTCCCAGGGAGGGGGCTGATAAGGGGAATTTATGAGTAATCCATATAGTCAGTACCAAAAAACACAAGTGACTACCGCGAGCCGCGAGAAGGTCCTCCTCATGCTGTATGAGGGAGCTATTCGCTTCGTTAAGCACGCCATCGTGGCAATGAATCAAAAAAAGGTCGCAGAAAAGGGCAAGTACATCAGCAAGGCTACTGCAATTTTGTCAGAGCTGATGGCTACGCTTGATTTCAAAGCAGGTGGCCAGCTTGCAATTGACTTAGAGAATCTCTACGTGTTCATGATTGATAAACTTATCGAGGGCAACATTAAGAACGATGTGGCATGCCTCGAATCAGTTGAAAAACTTCTTTTCACGCTCTACGAAGCTTGGAAAGATATCGTCGAAAATCCGCGGGCAGACGGAATACCCTCAGCAAAACTGCAGCCAAAAGAATACAAAGTCTTTCTGGAACAGCAAACGCAGGGTGGCGGCGCAACGCCGGCACAGGCGACTAAAGCTGAAGGTAAAGCTCAGACAGCATTGAAATTTACCGCTTAAAAGTAATCATTTCGTGGTTTTGCGCTTCGGCGCAAGACCACGCCGAGCCCCCTCTGTTTCAGCCTATGTCGATCAATTAATGTGTTTTCACAACAATCTTCCATCGTCTGAACCCCGTGCTAGTCTGTATCTGTAGCGTTTTTCTTTGGTAACTATTGTTTTACCTTAGCTACAGGGGAGAGTAACCGCATGGCAATCAGCCAATCGCTGTACAGTGGTATCACTGGACTATCTGCTAACTCCGATGGCATGGCGGTGATCGCAAACAACATTGCGAACGCTAACGGCAAAGGCTTCAAAAAGGACCGTGCTGAGTTTTCGGACATCCTGTCCGGTGACATGTCGACTGGCACGACCTCAAGTGCCATCGGTCGTGGTGCTCGACTAACCAGTGTGCGCACGATGCATTCGCAGGGTGGCTTGGCGGTGACGGATAACCTTACCGACTTAGCCATTCAAGGTAGTGGCTTTTTTATGGTGAGCCATCCTCGTGCTAACGGTGATGTCGGGACGATCGCAAATAATCGTCTGGAGACGAAGGCCGGCGTACAGGAGTCAGCGGGGCAGTTTTTTACCCGCAGTGGTGCCTTCTTAATTGATAAAGACGGTTACCTTGCTGACACCAGTGGCGGACGTGTTCAAGGATACCTAACCAATGAGTATGGTGCGATGTCGACGCGAGTGCAGGACATTCACCTGGACACGAACTCAATCCCTCCAGCTCCCACGTCACATTTGCTCATGGGGATCAACCTAGACTCGCGTTCACGGATTTCACCTGAGGCCTTCGATATAAGCAAGCCTGAGTTGATGTCGAATTACAACAGTAACATTACTGTTTTTGACAGTCAGGGTGGCTCACACCAAGTGACGACCTTTTTTAAGCGAATGGACGATGCCGAGGGGATTACCTGGGAGTGGCATGCCACAGTCGATGGATCTGAGGTCTCAGATGCTGGCGATGCTAAGTTAAAAGAGATCGGCAAAGGGGTTTTAAAATTCGATCCCAAAGGCGTGCTTCTCGAAAATAAAGTAGAAATGACGGAAGTTAACTTTGCTGGCGGTGTGACACAGGGCCAGAAAATTGACTTCGATTTCGGCAAGAGTATTGCTGAGGGTGGAAACGGCGTTGGCGCCAGTACATCGATCGCAGCGAAAAGTAATACCAACTTTCACCAGCAGAATGGTTATGAATCCGGAAATATTAAGTCTTTGCGAATTGAAGTCGACGGGACGATTCGCGGGATTTTCACCAACGGGTTAACTCGACCTCTAGGAGCTGTGGTTCTAGCCACATTTGAGAATCAGGATGGTTTATTAAAGGCGGGGCATAATCAATTTTATTCGACGATTGAGTCGGGACCACCAAAAGTTGGCATGGCCCAAACAGCAGCGCGCGGCTCTATCTATGCATCGTCCCTTGAAGAATCCAACGTCGACTTGGCCGCTGAATTCGTCAATATGATTATGACTCAGCGTGGATTCCAAGCGAACTCCAGATCGATTACCACGACAGATACCATGTACGAAGAGGTCATCAATCTGAAGCGCTAAGATTTAGCCTTAAGTAATTAAATCGCTTTGTTAATGACGATTTTTACTTTTGAGCCCGCAGCAACTTGGTCGGCGATTCCCACAAGGTCGCCGGCCTCGTCGCGTCCGGCGGAACCGTCTTTGTCGAGACGAGCCTTAATGCGCAGCTTTTTTGGTATCTCGCCGCCGCTCATCACAGTGACATTCTCGCTGCTGAGTTCGGCTTTGTAAAAGGTGCCTTTGGCATCTTTATCCAGGTCTACTTTCACAGCACCATAAGGCATCGGCATGCTGCTTGATGCGTCATAAATTGTCACATATAGAGTCCGAATTCCCGTATTTTTTTTAAGTAGTGCTGAGTCATCGAGGCTTACTTCGATGTCAGCAAATTTTTTCGTGCCTTCGGCGGCAGCTAGCGGTGCCAAGCAAATGCTGGCCATGACAGTGAGACTCCGGAAGATGCGCATGGGTGTAGCCTTTCAAATTGTACTTTTCCCTGAAAAAGTAACATGGCAGCTGTGGACGAAAAAAGCAGCGATTTCGCTAGTCCGCGCGCTCTGGTTAATTGTTGTTTAAAATCAATATCTTGCGATTTCAAATCCCATTAAGTTCGGGGCGCCTTCTTATTGCGATTTTCAAAGCAAGTTGATAACTTTCTGTTACCTTTGCTTTTTTGATCATAACTTTAAGATTTATTAAATTGTGTCGAAACCCTTTATGGCGAGTGTCGGCGGTGATGCGCCAATAGAGGGGGACGTATCATGTTCAGAGCAATTCTAAGCGTGATCATTGCGCTAACGACGCTGGCATGCGGCAGCGATGGTAACTTCAGCGCAAAAAACAATTTACCAGAATCCACCACCTTACCGACGGCTGCGCCGGATGGTAAAGCAGCAGATGCCACAGCGGTCAGCTCGCCAACTCAAGCGGTGCCTGCACCCGCAGTCACACTACCTGTCCCAGTCGCTACTTCAACAGCATCTGACGCTCCAGTCCGCGCGCCAGCGGTAACTGATGTCCCTCCGTCGGTTCCGACGACTCCGGTGCCTCCGTCGGTTCCGACGACTCCGGTGGTGCCGAGGCCAATTCCAGTTTGTCCGCAGAAAAATGCCAAGATCTTAGTGCTCGATTTTAAATCTGGTTGGTGGTCCGGTGATGGCGGTGACTTTGTAGATCGCATAGTGAACGGGCTTTCGCTTGACTGCAAGGGCACCGTCGCAATGGAGTATCATCACTTTGTGCGGTCAGCCACAACCGCTGTGCAAGGCAGCGAACGCAGCAATGTCATTAATACCGAGCTGGTTTCCCCGGCCACCTCGATTACGACGGGCAGCCCATTTTTTTCAAAGGCGTTTGCTGATCCAACTTGGACCTCATACACCCAGATTTGGCTGCTATCTGGGTCTAGTTCAGATAGTGCTGACGTACCAATCACGGATCCATTTTTTGCTCAAATTCTGAACAAAATAAATGTCAGCAAGGCTAGTTTGTTTATTGGGGTAGGCTTCGGATCAATTTCGCATGCGAATATTTTAACGCAGCAATTAAACTTAGGAACCGTATTTTCTACCATACAGCCGCAAGGCAATATTTTGAACCCTATGCGAGGTGTGAGCTTGATCTCGAGCTTAAGCGACACTCAGTTCAACAGTGCCCATCCGATATTTGCAAATGGCGTAAAGACGGTCGCCGATCAGTTGATGGTCGGCGGGACGCCCGCACACGGTGACAAAATTGCAGCACTTCCAGCTTTCTCAGTACTGGCTACGGACAATCTAAATCAGGCCAGTATTTCTGTGGGGACGGTGCTTGCTCGCAAGGTTGTTTTAGAGGCGAACTTGCCGCGATACTATGCGGGATGGAGTAATTTAAGTGATGATACCATCCAGCTTTTGAAAAATATCGTTGTCTACCTAGTGAACTAGAGGCTGGCGCCTGTGCGATTCTTAGCGTCAGGCACTAATTAACCAGAGTCTTGTGAGCTGCAATGATTAGTTGTCTTGCTCGCTCGGCATATACTTCGATATCTTCGTGTTCTGCGGGAGCTGGCAAGGCTGGAAGTACTTTGATTTGAATTTTCGCCCTTCCTGGTACCCAGGAATGTTTTGGTAGCATTGCGCCAGCACCATGAATAGCCACGGGTAGTACTGGCACCTTCTCGGTGTAGGCCAAACGAAAAGCCCCAATTTTGAAAGCTTTGATCGTACCATCGAGCGATCTTGTGCCCTCCGGAAAAAAGAACATCGACACGCCCTGCTGAAGTCTCTTGGCGCTTTCAGCGAGGGCGGCTACGCCACTCTGCCGGTTGCTGCGATCAACGGCGACGTAGTTCGCCCATCGCATGGCTTGTCCTATCGCAGGAATGCGAAACACAGCGTCCTTGCTTAGCCAGCGGAATTGAATCCCAAGGTAGTAGATTCCCCAGATATCCGACATGCTTTCATGATTGGCAATGATCACCATGGGCTGATGATCCTGAGGGAGGTTTTCCTTACCCTCAATCTCGCAGGTCCAGCCCGGCATGAGCCGAATGATGATTTTCCCCCACAAAGAGGCGACCCCATGCACCGAGCGGCCGTCTTTTTCCTTGCCGCGGATGCTTTCCCAGGCATGCAACAAAGTTATCAGGGAAAAAAGCACAAGCGTAACCACAGTAGTCATGGTCCAGAAATAGAGGCCTTTTAGCACCTTCATAGTTGCTCAATCTCCAGCTGCATGGATCCCGTGTGCGACGTGATGGGCTATTGCGTGTGCGACTTGCCGCTTGCCGGATAGCTCGACCAGACAAATTTCTTGCTTGTTGCTAGCTGCTGTTGCTAACAGGGCTGTATGTCTTTCAGCATCGACGTGCGCCAAATCATTGAGCACCATGAGACTAAGGCCATACTTGGCAATATATTCACTAGCCAGTTCCTTGGCTCTTTGTTCGGTTAAGCCTGTTTCCAGTTTAAAACCAACCTTGATACCAGAGCTTGGATGAATTCCGGCGATGATCTTAGGGGTGCGGACTAAGTTGACCGTCATGTGCTCTGTCGAGCTGCTACTGATCTTGCCGCTTTGCTTGTGGTCCGGCTTGAAATCTAGGACTGATGCTGCAAGTACAGCTGCCACAGCCCCGGCTTTGAGAGCGTCAGTAGCTTTTTCTGCCATGTCCTCATTGGTGAAGACTGATGCCAAAGAACCATACACTCGCGGTTGGCGTGGACAGGGGCCTGCCACAATATGGGTATGTATACCTAAGCGAAAAAGTTCTTCGGCAATTAATGATCCGAGGGTACCGGTTGAATAGTTTGAGAGGTAGCGGACATCGTCGATGTAGCCTCTGGTTGTGCCTAGTGTGATGAGTGCAGAGGCTCGATTCGCACGGCTACGGTTCAGCAGATGCGCCGCCTCATCAGCTAAAATCTCAGGATCGGGGAACTTTTGCTTACCCTCTTCCCGGCGGGAAGCTAGGCGATGCACTCCCATGTCCATGAGAGTTTGGATGTTTTTACTGACTGCTGGCGCTTGGACTAAACTGTCGTGCATGTTTGGTAACATGAGCACTGGTTTGCCGCTGCCGAGATAAGATGCCACTAACGCTGTCGCGGGTGTGTCCGTTAAGCCATTGGCGCATTTGCCCAGCAGATTGGCTGAGGCTGGGGCAACAAGACAGGCATCGCCAAGAGCGATATGAGAAGCATCCCCGCTAAACTCTCGTCGTACGTCGCGACCAGCGGCCCACGCGAGAGCCATGGGGGTCACAAACTGGGCTCCGCCGCTGGTAAGCCAGGGAGTTACGTTTGCGCCCAGTCGTCTGAGGCAGCGTATAAAGCGGACCGATTCTACTGCGCTAATGGAGCCCGAGACTATAACGTCCAGGTTCCGATCAACTAGGGCATCAGACCTACGTTCGACCATGAGGTCGCTGCTATAGGCCGTGCCCACGGTCTTCATTGGCGATACGGTCGTCATCGGCGATCCTGCGTCGTGCTGCAAGTGAAGGACTCACAGTAGCGAGGACCTGCCTTTGCAGTCAACCAATTAGGCTTTAGCTGCCGATTGCTTCAGCTCGTTAGCGTTTGGCTTATTCAGCGGCAAGTTTGGGGCTGTAGTTCCGTGCAGACGGATTTGATTTTTGCGTTTGTTGCCTTGTTTTGCCAACTTGGCCACGCGGCGTGTCTTGTGTTTTTTTGTAGGTGAACCCATGGCATCTCCCGAAGCTCTATGAACTCGGGAACCTAAGAGAATACAGCGGCAAAAGCAAGGGCGATTTATGGTACCGAAGATTTTCCTATCCCCTTGGTAGGCCTAGTGGCAAACTTTCACGACATCTGATGTGGACTGTTTTCAATGAGGTGGCGAAATGAAGTCTCTGCGTTTTTCTAAGTCCCTAATCATAGCGGCTAGTTTCCTAGTATCACCGGTAGTTTTAGCGGCTGGCGACATGTTTACTCCAGACGAAGTACAGGTCACCGGAGTTTCGAGTAAGCCGACTAATGACGGCGGTCTCTTTATCGGTGTGGGTGCTAAAGTTGGGCAGGGCCGGACGACTGATGCGGGGGCCACGCCCGGAGTCGCCTTCTTAACAACTGTGGAGCCTGGATTCCAAGCAAGCTCCGGTAGCTGGTCTCGTATCGAGGTTAGTGCAGAACTTTTCGCTGGCAGTGTGACGTACCGACTGCCCGGTAGTAATACTCTCGGGGGCAAGGTTGATCTGAGTGGTCTTTACGGCGGGATGGCGAAATTCGGCCACGGTTATAGTTTAGGCGGCGATATGTTTGGTGTTCTAAAGGCCGGCGTCGGACCCGCATTTGCTACTTTTGGCATCGAACCAAATAACGGTACCGGCAAAGAGAAGTCGGACAGGCTCAGCGGTCTAGCCTGGATGCTTGGTTGGGAGCTGGTGGCACCAATCGCAGGTAAGTTCGATTTCACGGCGGGTTTAAGCTGGACGCAGTTGCAGTTTGACGTCGGTTCGGTGACGCGCAATGGCACCTCACGGCTAGTAGGCCGTCAAATGCTGGCTAACTTGCCGGCGGCGGACATCGGTCTGCGAGTGCGGTTCTAACGCTCAGCAACGTATGTTCCTGATCGATGCGACTGTGTTCCGACCTTTAGAATTACTTATGACTGGCAAAGCTCACCCGCCGCCGTTCAAGCGGCGGCTGGTGGCTAATCGAGGCGAGATTGCTGTTCGGTTACTGAGAGCTGCTACTGAGCTAAATATTCGAACGATAGCGATATATTCGCACGAAGACCGCTTTAGCTTAACTCATCACTTTGCTTATCAAAAGTTTGCTAAAGACCTGAAGACTAAGATAGGAAGTAGTATGTTGAAACATGTTTGCGCTACCATAATTGTTCTTGGTTCCAGCCTGTTGGGCTGTAAAGTGCACAGCTCTGCCAGCCGTTCTGCAAGTGATCGCACGGATGATCCGGAAACGGCCCCATCGGTTTCCGATGCTGGCAATTGGACTGTAGTATGCCAGTCTGCAGAGTCAGTGAATGACCCCGCCACTTATACGATCACCGTTCAAGGTGCGGTCAGTGAGACTAACGAGGGGCAGGATGTATTGGTCAGTGTGTCACGCACTGTTGGCAAAAAAAGCGAGTCATTGAGCACCAATGAGCGAGGTCACGGAGCGCTTTCTGAACGCGGTCAAAGCTTTCTGGGCTTTTCTTCGGGTGTATTGACCGCGATGTACCAACCAGCAGCTTCGGGACGCCCTCATTCAGGCGTTTTGACTTTGTCGAATACAGCGAATGTCGAGGGCTTGCGAGTCAGCTGTGATATCGCCAAGGTGGCGGCTAAAGTTACAGGTTCTCGAGGATAAAATAACCTGGCGTAGCCTCTTGCGGTCGGGCGCTGGCCGCAGCAGTTTGGGCCTGGGTCACTGGTCGAAAGCCAAAACGCACAAAGAGCTTTTTGGCTTTTTCCATTTGTGGCGTGGTTTCTAAATATAGTCGGCGGTAGCCCAAATCCTTCGCAGCATCGATGCAATGCTTCAGAATAACGGCACCATACCCGCGGCCGCGATAGCTCTCTTCAAGGACTAAGTCGCGCACTTCGCCCACCCCTTCAGACGGAGATAGACCGTGCAAAGGGCCGATTCCGGCGCAGCCGATACATTCACCGGTTGTTCGGTTGCGCAGCACAAAGCAGCTGGCTCCCTCGCCACGGTACACATTAAGTAGATTGGTCAGACGACGGAATGTTGCTGCTAGTACCGAGCCAGCTTCCTCGTAGCCTGACAAGTTCCGGCGAATAAGGTCTTTTACGAAGGCCTCGGTTACTGGCGTGAGTAGTTCAACGGAGACATCTTCAGTCATCACTGCCGCCCGGGTGCATTTGTGGTCATTCAATCGACGCAGTGTAGCACGGTTTAGCGGGCGTGGCACTCACTCACGTGACTATATCCGACACCGAATGCGTCCCTGTGGAGGTGCTTTTCAGCGATCTGCTGGCCGCTACTTATACTGATGAGTTGACAAACTTTTCTTGCAATTTCCTGAGCTGGGTTTGATAACAGAGAGCAGATTCTAAGAGGAGGAAAATATGCGATTTAGATCGTTTTTACTGGCTGCTGGCCTTTTTTGCGCTTCGGCACCTGGATTAGCATCGCCTGAAGTTAGTTTCCTTTCCGGTGCTTTTCGGAACGCGGTGTATAAGTCTAATGACTCGACTTCGTTCTCGACGACACAATTCGGTGCTGGTCTTCGGTACGCTGATAGAATCGATGGGCCCTGGTACTGGTACGCCGAGGGAGCGTTAGAATTAATTAACTATAGTAAAAGTGCTGCTCCAATCGTTCCCAGTAACACCGCTAATCTCGGCTTGGGCGGTGGTATTCGCTATTATTTCGAGAAGTTGAGTGACCGGGTCGAGCCCTATGCATTAGCCAGCGGGTCATTCCGCAGTGAACAGATCGCAACCCCTGCCGCCAATGGTTATACCGAGACCGATAAAAACGGCTTATATTATCGTGCAGATTTTGGTATACGCATCAGCCTCCAAAAAGAGTTCTTTGTGGACTTTGAGGTGCCGCTTTTCGACAGCGCACTTTTTGCCACGGAGAAGGATATTCAGGCAGATTTCAGTGGAGAGGGTACGAAGAGCAGCAGCGAGAAGCAACGAATCGAGCTGTTTGCCAAAAGTACCGGTTCTTTCAATGGCATGAACGTGGCGTTAGGTTATCGCTTCTGACGCTCTAAGGGAGATATAAGGTCATGAAAAAAGGCACAAGCCCAGCGCGCAATCGCAACAAATCGGCACGTTACCGCGCGAAGAAGAAGTTACGTATTCGCCGCAAACGCAGGCAATTCCCTGGTCGCAAAAAGCAGCCTAACGGCCGCTGGCGCTAAGACCAGTTTAAGCAATAAGTAACTGCCTTAGATCACCGGCCTAAACTAATGCCGGTGGCTTCGGCGGTTATTATCATTGGATCTTTTGAGCCGAGCATTCGCCGTTTATCGGTGAGAGTGCTGTACGGTATTGTTACGAGTTTGCCTGCTCTGATTCCAACGATGCCGCCAAATTCCCCGGCTGCAGCTAGTTCCACAGCGCGTGCACCAAATGTAGTCGCTAACAGCCGATCTGCGGCGTTAGGGGCTCCGCCTCGTTGCACATGCCCGAGCACTGCTACGCGGGAATCGACGCCCGAGGCGGAGTGTAAGTCTCTGGCGACCTGACTGCCGACGCCCCCGAGAACTTTAGTATTTCCTGCGGTGGCACTATACATTTGCTCGCCACCAATCGCGATCGCGCCCTCAGCAACAATGATCAGGAAGTGATTTCGGCCCGACTCCTGATGGCGCCGGTAATGCTGAATCAGCGCCTCTCGCGAATACGGTATTTCAGGAATGAGCACTGCGTTGGCTCCGCTAGCTATAGCAGTTGCCAATGCTATATGCCCCCCATCTCGCCCCATGACCTCCAAGATCATGATGCGGTCGTGAGCTTCTGCGGATGTGCCTAACCGGCAGGCGGCATCTGTTGCGATATCGACGGCTGTGGCGAATCCAATCGTATGATCGGTACCAACTAAGTCATTATCGATGGTTTTGGGGATGCCGATGACTGGAAAGCCGGCCATCGATAGGTGTTTCCCCATAAACTGGGTACCATCGCCACCAATCACGATCATGCCGTCCAGCTTTAGCTTGCGCCAATTGGTGCGGATGCGCGAGATCATCTCCTCCGCTTCAGCTGGATTGCGAAATGGGCTACCCTGATTATTGGTGCCGAGTATCGTGCCTCCAGCAGTGAGGATATGATCGACTGTATTCAGCGTCAAAGTTTTGGCAGTTTCTGGTTGTAATAGCCCGGTGAGCCCATAACGAACGCCCAAAACTTCGAATCCGTGGTTAAAAACGGCAGTACGCACCACGGCCCGTATGGCTGCGTTCAGGCCGGGGCAATCGCCCCCGCCCGTACAAAGGCCCAATTTCAAATGCTTCTTGGTCATAATTCCCTAATGATATCAGTTTTGTATCGGCTCAGCAAATCGCTTAAGTTTTGTCCAGTTGCTGCCGATGAACAAAGCTAGTAGGGGGAGTGGATGAACCAAAACGATAATGGCTTGCCCAAGAGGATTCTCTTAGTCGATGACGATGCGTCGACGGCAGCTGGTATTGAAGAAGTTTTGGCGCGCCACCAAGTGGTCATCGACAAGGCTACTACCTTGGACACTGCGCTCTATTACTTCAATCAGACTCGGTACGATGTCGTTTTGGTTTCCATTGATTTCAAGCCGCTGCCAGGATTGGTTCTCGTCCAGCGCTGGCGGAGTCACGAGGTGCTGGATCGCCGTTGTGTGGCTTTCGTGATGGTGACAGGCAACAAGATGGTCGGTTCCAATTTCGGGCTCATGGAAGAACTCGGCGATATCGAACTTTTATATAAGCCGTTTTCTGTGATCCAACTTCTGCCTTTTTTACAGCGCGGGATGGCCACTCGACGTAGACTTTTGGCCTTCCAGGAGTTGAAGACTAAAGTTCTGCATTACTATGACAAGACCAATGACCTAGATAAGTCCATCGAGGCGGTGAAAAAGAAGCTGCCAGAGCTAGGGAGTCAGGGGATTTCAGTTTTGTACGGCCTTTTTGAGCGAGCTGGGCGATACGAAGACGCACTCACCTTGATTAATCCAATGATTGAGAAGGACAGCAAGAATGCTTCGCTAATGAATGCGAAAGCAACCATGCTGATGCGACTAAACCGATTTGCAGAAGCTAAGCCTCTTTTAGAGCAGCTTGATGGTGTGGCGCCTCAGAATATGTCCAGAATCGAACAACTGACAGATGCTTATTTGGAGCTCAATGAGCCAGATAATAGTGTGAAGAAAATGCGGGAGATGATTGATTTAAGCCCCGATCAGCCCAATTTAAAGTTCGATATGTTTTCTAAGCTTTATGACCGCGGTTACGATAGTCATTCGATTGCCTTGGGTAAAGACACCACGACCCCTATGGAGATCGTTCGTTTTTACAACAATAAAGGTGTGATGCTCTCAAAAGACAACCAGGGGGGGGAGGCTTTACAAGAATACGGCCGAGCCCTGAAATTTTATCCGCAGTTCAAGAAAAACTATCTTATTTATTTCAATATTGCTCTGGCACACATCCACACCAAGACAGCCGAGGGCTATCAAGCGGCGCTTAAGAATCTGAAGCTATGCCTCCAGCTAGAGCCGGATTTTGATAAAGCAAAGCATGCATTAGAGCAGCTAGAAAAAGCTATGCAGACGCCGAAGGCCGGTTAAGCCATGCCTACGTGCTTAGCGTAGTTTTCGGAAGGCCGTGACTATAGTCTCATGGGCAGGAGATTTAATTTTTGCTGTGGAGCGAATAATAAGCCGCTTACCGATGACGACTTTACCATCGGCGGTGACTGATACGTGTTCGTAGTAGAAGGTCAGAGCATCAAATGCTACTGGAGCTAAATCCGATAGGTCTTCTGCACTTTTAAGAGCTGGGGCCAGAGTTCTTCGAAACTCTTCTGCGCTTAAGTGACGGTCACTTGAGATTTCATTAGCACCGGGCTTGATTACGTAAACGTGGAATTGTCCCTTTCCAGGATTTCCCATCACCAAAAGCTGGCCTGCATCGGCCCAGCCGCCGGAACTAAATAAGCCCCAGGCCTCAGTGAACTGACCTGGAGCGTTGCCTAGACGAGCAACCAGTAATTTGTGCCAAGGCGAGGGTATGGTCTCTGGTTGATTTAACGCCCGAGCCTTTGGCTGCGTTTGTTCCTGCGCCGCAGCTTGCATGCCGGGCTCAGGTTCAGCATTTAGAGTTTGACCCTGAGTCAAAACGCACCCACATGCATTTATCACCACTGCAGTGACGAGCCAAGGTAGGGACTTCGAGATGTTCTTATTAACTAAGTTCATGATTAATCGCCATCGCAAAACTTGATTTTAGTGATAGTGCGTGGCCGACCGACGGTCGCCACTCGTAAGTCCACATACCGAAATTTTTTGCCATATACTTTTTCGGCGTATTCTAGAGTTGACTGAAGCCGACAGTCCTCTTTCATCGCCGTGCGGTTGCGGGCGCAGACTGGGATGAATCCAGGTTCAGCCTGGCCTTCTAGTTTTGGCTCTGGCTCTAACACCCAAGCGCATTGTTTTTTTCCATCCGGGTCGCATGCAACTGTAGCTGCCGCCACGGTTGCAAGTAGTATGGGTGCAAAACAGGACTTCAAGAGGGTCTTGTTCGGACGTATCAACATGCATCCCTTTCGTGGCGAATCGTTATGAGTCTAGCGGAATCAACTTGGGTTCTCCAGTAGAGACTCTGTTGATCCGGTTGTTGCTCCGCTGTTATTGGCCGTTGCATCGACGCCAGACACCGTGACAGAGTGCTTAAAAAGACGATGCCTGTGATTGTGGCGACCATGGCGGGTAGCCGAATATAGTAAAAGGATAGATAAGCATGGCAGCTGAGATCGATGTACAGATCGAGCGCTTTGAGAGTTTTTTTAGCGACTATAGTTCGAGTTTAAGTGGTGATTTGACCATTGAGCGCCTGTGCGAATTTGGTTGGTTACTAAAGCCGCGCCGCACGGCAGTGAGTTTGCCGGTTGGTAAGAGTATCGGTCTCACGTTAATGGGGATTACGCACGGCAATGAGTGGGCCGGTGCTGCGGTCCTTAATGACACACTGAGTCATATCGCTGCCGGAAGTATCAATTTGAATCTCCCTGTCGCTTTTGTCCTCGGCAATCCTTGGGCGGCCAGACAAAACAAGCGGTTTCTGGAGCGCGATTTAAATCGTAGCTTTGCCCGCCAGGACCCTCAGCTGCGGGAGGAGCGGCGTGCCGTCGAGCTTATGAACGTTCTTAAGCGTACGGCCTATATTCTCGACTTTCACCAGACGATGAGGCGCTCAGATCGGCCCTTCTTTATTTTTCCATACAGTGTTCAAAGTCTCGCCTTTGCCCGCCAAGTCATGCCTAGGCTGACGGTTGTCACCCACTGGGGTAAGCCGTTTTCTGCCGAAGGCATGTGCTCGGATGAGTATGTAATCAGCCAAGGAGGTACAGGGATTTCCCTGGAGCTGGGCCAAAACGGCCTCGATCCATATCAGATTGCGGTTGGTGTTGATGCCGCTTTGTGGGCGATTAGAAGTGCAGCTATGACTTGTGCTGGTGACGAGGACGGCTTACGCAGGCGGGTCATTAGCTATGAGGCAGATTTATATACTTGGGCATCGATTGTGCCCTGGCCGGAAACAGGATTTGTCGAGCTTATTGAGGGGCTTGAGAATTTTCGTGAAGTCCGTTCCGGGGAGCGCCTGGGGGTTGTCGATGGGCAGCCGCTTCTTGCCACAGGCGACGGTAAGATACTGTTTCCTAAGTATTTGACTCGTCAGCAGCAGTCTCAGCAGACCACCCGACCTACGGAAGTGTTGCGGATCATGAGGCCCCTGCGGATTGAGGAGCTCCCAACTAGCTAGTGTGGTAGCGGTGGGCGGAAAAAAAGTCTGGTAATGTCGACTCTTCCTTGGGTATAACCCTAACCTCAAGTTGGGAAAGCGCCGTTGTAGCTCAGCTGGTAGAGCAGCTGATTCGTAATCAGCAGGTCGTGCGTTCAAATCGCATCAACGGCTCCAGGTAAATTCGCCCTAAACTCAACTAGATACATCCCTTCAATCCGCGCTCAATGTCTCGTAAATTCTGAAATGGGACACTGTTGGGACTAGTTCCCACAAAAAAACTCAACTCGTCATGTTCAAGTGCCGGTCCTCGAATGTGCGGATTTTTATCCTTGGTATTTCAGCCTCCGTTTGTATTAGATAACGACCTCTTATTTGTGTGGCTGGAATTTCCAAATCCGTTGATCAACGAGGACAAGCATGAAAGTCATCACATGCAATGTGAATGGCATCCGTTCTGCTACAAGCAAGGGCATTTGGGCCTGGTTAGTCGAACAAGGGGCCGATTTCATTTGTCTACAAGAAGTCCGGGCAAAGCTTGAGGATTTACCTGAGGAAGCGTCGGCATTGGAAGGCTACGAAGCTCATTTTCATCTGGCGGAACGCCCTGGATATAGTGGTGTGGCAGTTTATGCTCGGGGTAAACCGGAAAATATAACCACGGATATGGGGTTGCCATCTTTGGAATCAGAGGGGCGCTATCTTCAGCTTGATTATCCGGATCTATCAATAATTTCTATTTACTTCCCGTCAGGCTCGGCTAGTCCGGAGCGTCAGTATATCAAGTACGATATGCTCGATCATTTAACGCACAAGCTCGAAGGGTTTCGTCGAAGTAAGCGTCATTTCATAATTTGCGGAGATTGGAATATAGCGCATCGTGAAATTGACTTAAAGAACTGGCGCGGAAATAAAAAGAACTCAGGTTTTCTCCCACTTGAGCGAGCGTGGATGGACAGCGTTCTCGGGCGCCTGGGGTATGTGGATGCATTTCGTGTCGTTAACCAAGAGGCTGACCAGTACACTTGGTGGTCGAATCGCGGCGCTGCATATGAGAACAATGTTGGATGGCGAATTGATTATCAGGTTATATCCCCGGAGCTAGCGCCCAAGGTTCGGTCGGCTGAGATATATACCAAGGCTCGCTTTTCCGACCATGCGCCGCTGGTAGTTGAATATGATCTCAAACGCATTTGAAGAAATTTTGAAAAAGAGCGATGCAGTTGTTGACAAATAATTCGAGGAGCGTACATTCACCTTCCTCGGCACTGAGCCGGTTCGCTGACCCCGAACGACTTTGAAAAAAAGTTAAGTGAAGGGTTGACAAAAAAAGCGAAACGAGTAAAGTGCGGATCTCTCGAAGAAA
>JAPLFY010000090.1 GCA_026390435.1 Pseudomonadota bacterium | reverse complement strand
CCCATCCTGAGCGATTCAAAGGGCTAATGCCAAAGCCGGCGGATCTACCGACAGCGGCATGGATCAACAAGCCCTGTCAGGCCTTTGACGTTTCATTAATATAAACAGAGTTGGTGTCTCAAATTGATTGACACATTCCGCGATGCTCTTTTTGGGCCAATAGAGTGGAACCATCCACCGACCGCAGCACTTGGATGGAATTTAGGCTCACTTATGCTGGAATGGTTTTATAAAACTAAACACAAATTAAGCCTACGGATCGCCGCTGGCTGCCTGTGCTTCACTCTTTTTTCCGAAACATCAACTGCCGCAAGTTTCGCAGTGAATTACTCCGGCCGGCTGACGCGCTCTGATGGCTCACCGGTCGAAGGGCCGGTGTCGATTCAGGTTAAATTCTGGAACTCATGGACGGACGGCTCCCAGATTGGCCAGACTCTAGATTACTCAGGAATTAATTTAAGTTCGGGAGTGTTCGCGCTGGATCTGGCGTTGACGGCCGACCAGGTATCCGCAGTTTTTGGTGACGGAAGTTCGCTGGTCTATATCGAAATTTCATCCGAAAACAAGACCTATCCCCGTCAGCAGTTTTCCTACGTGCCATTTGCCTTGCGCGTACCAGTCGACGGAAAAACACTAGCCTTTGATACGAACGGAAAACTATCTCTATCGCTGACGACTAAGCCAGGTACAAACCAGTTTTTAACCAAAGATAGCGACGGCAAATTAGCTTGGGGCACACCTGCAGCTGCGACGATTCAAAATCAAGCCATCGCTACCGGAACTCCCAGCTCGGGCCAAGTCCTAACCTAATAACGGCAGTCAGTGGAGTGCGTCGACTCCAACAAGTGGCGGTGGTGGCGGCTCGGGCGTCACAGGCACACTCGCCGTAACAAGTGGCGGTACAGGAGCCACTAGCTTCGCGAATAATGGTGTACTTATTGGTGCAGGAAATCTGCCCGTATCCACTGCGAATGGCAGTCAGTATCAAGTCCTCACCTCGGGTGCTGGCGGAACCCTCGGATTCGGAGCCGTCAACCTAGCGCAAAGTGCTGCGGTGAGTGGCGTGCTACCTAATGCAAACGGTGGTACCGGAGTCAACTCGACGGCGACCTTTCCTACGTCTGGCGTGGTGGCCACGCGCGATGCGATAGAAACCCTGACTAATAAAACGATAACTACAGCCACGATTAATGGGAACTCAACGATCAGTGGCTCGACGGAAATCAACACCACCGGAACCATTGCATCTGGTGCTGCGACCATATCCGGCAACGTAACGATCAAAGGCGGCGGCACTACGGCAAGTAAACTGATCTTAAATGATAAGGGCAGCGCTAATTCCGTCTCAATTAAGGCTCCAGACACATTGGGATCATCGCTAATTATTGAGTTACCATCGACCAATGGAATGAGTGGTCAAGTGTTAGCAACCAACGGCTCAGGCACTCTATCCTGGGCTTCAGGTGCGGCGCCTACTGGTGCCGCGAGTGGAGATCTAACTGGATCCTATCCGAATCCCACTCTGTCCAATGTGGGGACAGCCGGTGCTTATTCTAAAGTCGTAGTCGACAGCAAAGGGCGCGTGACAAGTGGTAGTACTTTAGCAGCTGCGGATATTCCAAATTTATCTGCAAGTCAGATCACCAGCGGTACTTTGAATTCAGCACAACTGCCAACCGCAGGTACTGCCGGAACCTACGCTAAAGTTTCGACGGATGATTATGGTCGTGCTATTGCCGGCACGACCTTATCGGCTGGTGACTTACCACCTCATTCTGCTGCACTGATCACTAGCGGCACTTTAAACACAGCGCAACTTCCCACCGCTGGCACTGCCGGTACCTACGCCAAAGTCACGACGGATGCCTACGGCCGCGTCACCGCTGGTACTACCCTTGCTACTAATGACATCACTTCATCTCTCGGATTCACACCGATAAACAAAGCTGGCGACGCCATGAGCGGCGCCCTAAATCTCGGATCTAACGATGTATTAAGTACCGGCAATATCCAAATGGCAGCATCAAAAACCCTCGCTCTCAGCGGTAACACCGCTGACCCAACAGGCCTAGTCAGTGGTGACAAAGGCAAGACCTGGTTTAACACCACCACTAATGAAATTAAATATTGGGACGGATCTACTGTTGTCGCACTTGGTGTTGCGGGATCTGGCCTTAGCAGCTTCAACGGCCAAACAGGAAACACGCAAACACTCGCCATTCCCGGGACAACTGGCACGGCACCAGCTTGGTCATCGGCATCCAACGCTCATACTCTCAATATTCCGCTGGCATCAACAGCAAGTGTTACGGCTGGTTTGATCTCATATTCCGACTACAACACCTTCAACGGCAAAGTGGCCGGCGTCACGTCAGGCACCGGAGTCTCAGTCTCTACTACGGGTAACATTGCCACGGTTAATCTTGCGACAGCAGGTACTGCTGGTACGTATGCGAAAGTTACCACTGACGCTTACGGCCGCGTTACTGCTGGCTCCACGTTGGCTGGCAGTGATGTTACGTCAGCACTTGGATTTGTACCGATTAATAAAGCTGGCGACACTATGAGCGGCGCCATAACACTTCCATCTAATGGTCTTGTTGCCGGCACAAATCAGCTTGTCCTGGCAAATGGCAACGTCGGTATTGGAACGACGGCTCCAGGTAGTATTTTGCATCTTAACGGCGCTAATCCGAGCATAACATTGCAGCCCACCGCAGGGGGGGCGCAGTCGGGAATTCAATTTGTAACTCCCACTAATACTGCTGGTATGTCTATTGGTCGAGACAGGAACAGTACAGGCACCAATGATATGTTCTTCTACGATCAAGTAGCTGGAGCCACGAGGATGTATATTTCTAGCACTGGCAACGTCGGAATTGGTACTACGGCACCGGTAAACGCTCTCGAAGTTGCCGGCGCGATCAAGTCAACAACCGGCGGCATCATATTTCCCGACGGGACGGTGCAAATCTCGGCGAACCTTTTGGTCGTTAGCAAAAGCAGTGGTTATCTGGTTACATCGTCTGACTATGGCAAAACCTTTCTTGTTTCTGGTACCACGACCCTGACGCTACCCAGAGCCACATTGGTAGCCCCAGGTTTTTCTATCAGGGTTAAAAATACAGGGACAAGCTATGTGACCATCTCGCCCGATGGAACGGACAGGATCGATGCCGCTAGTAGCTCGTTTTACCTCTATGTTCAAAATGGTACCGTCAATCTCGTATCCGATGGTGCGGGATGGCAAGCACTTGATGTTTACGGTCAGACCGGCCGGACGGCACCCGTATCTTGCGACGATGGTGTGACGCGCTGTTATACCAATAGTACCGCACTGGCCGCCGGGGTAGCGATAACGGGTAGCGGTAAGCCGCTGCAAGCTTATGCCTTGCCTGATGACGGCACCAAAGCTTGGGTGGAGATGGGTGGGAGCCGGGTGCTATCGATCAATAATAGCGACAGTTGGCTGATGAAGCTTCCCGTGGATGGGAACCGTACGGGGGGTGATAGCACGGCTTTTACGAACGTGAGTGATTTGGCGGGTTGGCGCTGCCCAACCAATGTGTATGTGAATGCCAGTAATAAGGTACAGACGGGGTATTGTCTTTTTTATGATAAGGCAACTGCATCCCGGCCTCTCGATGCGCACGGGACCTCTCAATCAATACTGGGTCAGATCGGTTTTACGACGTGGGGCAGTACAACGGGTGCGGCGGGTGATGGCAGCTGGTATAAGGGGAACACTAACGTCTGTGCCGCCAAGGGGATGCGTCTTCCGACGCTCTATGAGACCACGGGTGCCAATCCGCAAGGGGCGGGTAGCCCGCCAACTTCAGGTGTGGGTGGCGATCCTACGGTGGCGAGTTTCTCTACCATAACGACCGGTGTGCCGAGTAGTGCGGGTTATACATTTACCGCTACGTCCACCACCTCCAATATCATATGTTATTGGGTTTGGAGCGGCACGAATATCGGCAACACCTATTACTACAATAATTACCCCATTCGATGCGTTTTGCCATAGTTGCCCAGACAAATTAATGGAATGATGCCAATTTCGACAGCAAGTTCCCGTGTGGTGATACGCAGATTATTGCCGATTAAATCGTACGTTGGGCTCTAACCCCTTCATTTAAAATCACTTGATTTAGTCGATGACCCATTTGGCGCCACCTAGGGCGGCAGATTGGGAGTCTTCATGTTTTTCGATCCACGGCAGCGTTGCATCTGGCTCTACCGAGATCCCGT
>JAPLFY010000006.1 GCA_026390435.1 Pseudomonadota bacterium | reverse complement strand
AGGCTATCATCGCCTGCAAGATAATGATGGCCTTATTTATGCCCAGTGCTGGGCGCACTGTCGCAGGAAATTCTTCGACGCAATGGCGAAGCATCCAGAGTCTAAAAGGGCTGTCGAGCTTATCGACCTGCTATTTGAAATTGATCGAAAAGCGAAGGATTTACAGCATCTAGGTGAGCTAAGAGCCACCGAATCCAAGGTAATCATGGCCGAGTTTGATGCATATTTGGAGTCTCGGCGGGGCAAATTCCTCGAATCTATGGCATTTGGTAAAGCCGTTACATACTACGATGAGCGGAAAGATGCGCTGCATCAATTCCTGAATCACGGCGTCGTGCCCCTAGACAATAATACAGCAGAGCGCGCACTGCGCGCCCCGGTGATGGGTCGAAACAATTTTCAGGGTTTCAGGTCGATCGACGGCGCTGATGTGGCGATGACGTTTTATAGCATCATCACGAGTTGTAAGGCCGTCAAAGTCGAGCCTCGTACATACATACTTGCGATGGCAATTAGATCTGCGCGCGCTGAGGAGCTTATGACTCCTTATCAATATGCAGTGGATCTTCGAAATCAGGCGGATTTAAATGTCGCCAGCGAGTTCGAGGTACTCCGCCAGGCGCATTAGGAAGATTGCATTTTAAACTCCGAATCAGCTTGGCAAGCTGCCCTGGATCGGCAGTGAGCGGATATTCTATGACAATGTCGGAACCGACTGTGATGCGTATTGCGGTCGGCGTTGGCGTTGCATTTCCGATTTGAATGAAGCCATTTTCAGCTGGATTGGGTGAAAGTCCTTTAGGCTCCCAATTTGGTAGTGGTGGCAATTTGCCTGCGTCGACAAATCTTTTGCGCCACTTAAACAGCACATTTGCTGCGATGTCGACTTCGCGACTGTATGCAGCAATCGACATGCCGCTAGCAAAGGCTTCTTTTACGATTTGAAGTTTTTGATCTTCCGAGAAATTGCGATGAAGCTGAGTTTTGGTGACAACTTGCACGTCGGGGAGTCGATAATTTTTCATAGTCAGTAACGTTGTCAGATCAGGTGCTGAGCCCCAAGGGGCCGTGAAACAAGAGAAGGGGTTAAAGCCCAAGGTACGATGTTATCGGGTGGAGGGAGAGAAACAAGAGAAGGGGTTAAAGCCCAAGGTACGGTACTCTCTTGTAAATTACCGTGCTCTATTGGAGCTGAATTTTTACGTGTGGTGGGAACAGAATTTCAGATGGTTACAAGAAGGGACTGACCCCATCTATAGGCGCGGTCGGGTTTACAGTAGGTTAGAGCAAGTGCCCGACCCCGTTTACTCGCAGCACATGATGGACGTCCTAAAGGCGTTGGAAGCAGCGCTAGTGCCCCACCCTGGCAGTCCGTATATTTGACCGGCTACCTCGCTATGCAGCTGACACGTGGGCCAAGTCGAGACGCCAACTTGAACCCAGTCGTTCACAGGTTCAGACACAGGCGCCCATTGGTCACTTGCTCCTCTACTTCCGCCCCAGGGCAATTCCCAACCGGCATTGCCGTAGGGACAGTACTGAGCACGTGTACAAAGTTTCTTACCGCGGCCGGTACATGTGGCTACGGCCACAGCATATGTGGTTGTTGTTGCCACTGAGACCCATTCCCTAACAGCTGAGTTACCCACATCATTATTCTGACGGACGTAGACTTCAGTATAGGGAATCGCGTGCAATTCGCCAGCACACTGCCAAAGATAGCTCGTAGCATTATTTGCCCCGGCACTAATACTTTGCCCATATGAGAATCCATATACACTACAATGGCCGCTCCAATTCCAGGTAAATATCCTGGATCCATCATTGCCGGTATAGCTGTAGTCAGACGTATTACCGACCCCATATTGAGTCCCGTTAACATACACTTTGGACGTCGCATAAGAATTACTAAACAACCAACTCCAACTAGCCTGACTAGTAAGAAACCACTTATAGAACTGCCAAGATGCGCCACTAGCATCAGCCGCACGACGAAGCAAAATGCCGTCGGTTAACTGATTGACAGGCTTATATTCTAGAATCTGATTCACCGTCGCAGAAGAATAATACGCTGGCGCAAAAGCCGACGTGGTCCCCACGTTTTGATGAACAGTCGTGGTGCTCATCCCAGATTCATTCCACAACCAATCGTAACGCCCTCGCCCAATCAGAGTCCACCCGCCGCCCTGGTCGCTCATATTGCAATAGACGGATAGTGCTGTAGATCCACCGTT
>JAPLFY010000002.1 GCA_026390435.1 Pseudomonadota bacterium | reverse complement strand
GCATTCCAGCCCCAACCGTTGTTGTTCGCTGCATTGCTGTAATCGCAATAGTTGCGACTTGGACTTGCGGCAGGTTTTTTTTGATTTTGATAAGCGCAAAAACCGCAAACCCAGCCAACTGCCATGGAGGGAGAGCTAAAGGTTATTGCAGCTAAGGAGAGAAGGACAATCTTTTTCATGGTTTCACACCTATATGGGGAAGGTTTTCGCTTTTAATAGTAGCAAGGTTGTTCAACTGCAAAATGTCAAACTGAAGATTCATACCAAGACGGCAGGCCATAGTACGTAGTCGGTGGTTATGTCAAAACAAAAATGTGATTATACCCACAGTTTCACTCCGCATCCACCGCAGTGAGATACGAAAAGCATGGTAAGCATGGATAGTTTAGACAAACCGGAGTTTTAGGCCCTAAGCCAGCACTTGGTCCAGCTCCGCCAATGATACCATGGAGCGCCTGTGACTCGCCGAAAGCGGATCAGGGGAGCCAATCACAGTCGGTTGACGCGCCAACTTAAGAGACGTCAGGACGTAACCCCTCTCTTCGACGAGCGGTTCACCTCCGGCTTGAGAATAAAGCTCCAAGAAGCGCTTATGTGCCGTTTCCAATAGATAAAAAGGCACCCGCGGAAAGGCATGGTGGACTGAATGAAAGTTCAGTCGGTTAAAAAACCAGCTCGCAAATCCATTCGTCTGAATGTTGCGGCAGGTATAACTTTGGGTTTCAAAGTAGTGCCGACCTTTACCCCACAGGCCGTAATGCTCGACATGGGCTCGCCACTGCATAATTGCGCCAGTGCAGCGTTCCAAAACCAACCAAAACGCCAGCCAGCGTAGGCCGTTGCCATGCGCGATAGCCACGGAATAGATTAGTCCATTGACTACCAATAGACCGGCGATATCGGTCATCACTGCACGGCGCATCGACTTCGACACCCGCGCATAACGCAGACCATTTCTGAAGGTTTCAACGATCAGGCCGAATCCACCAAATACGAAGATGTCAAAGAACCACTGATGCCGCACATAAAAGCGCGTTAAGGCCGAGGCTTGAGCATATTCCTCGCGCGTCCACTGCACCCGTTCTGGATCAGTGATATCGTCACCATTCATTTTGTGGTGCACTTTGTGCACTTCGCTATAAGTGCTGTGCAACCAGAGAATCGGCCAAGACATCAGGCGAGGAAACAACTCATCGAACCAAACCATTCCAGTCAGGGTATGATGAATGGCATCGTGGGTCGTAATAATCATCACCGAAGCCAAAAGGCCACAAAACACAGCAGCAGCCGTGAATACAGCAACTGAGCCTGCGGTCATGGCTACAGAGACACCTGCCAGAAATAGGGCAGTGCAAATCGATACCTTGAGCAAGCCCGGACCTGGACGCGTCGTCTGCAAATCTGCTACTGCTCGTTGCAATTGCTTGGCTGTGACCATTTGTTCTATTTGGGGCGCCGCCTGCTGGGTGAGCTCGGTGGTCATCGTAAACCTCCTCAACTTTTCATGAATTTTTTGGCACCATAGAGATTCTATGAAAGGGGCCAGTTATGCCAATCCGCGAGGGTGACGATACGAATCACCCCAGCCTGCCACCAGACCTCTCCACCACTGAGGATGAATCCCCAGTTGTTTCAGACCCTTACGCTGATAATCACAGAGTCAAAAAAGGGTCCAAACGCTACCGATACATACTCCTTTTCGGAATCTTTGTCATACTACTAAAGTTGTATATTCCGCCCGTATATGAGCTAAAAACAGGGCCTGTCGTGGTTAGCCGCTACGATCGGCGTTCGGGTGAAACCAAAGCGACGGTCGGTCCCGGTCAAGAGCACTGGATAGCCACGGCGCAAATGTCGCGTCACATTCTCCATGCCGTGATTGCCGCGGAGGACGGTCGGTTCTACGAGCATCATGGCCTCGACCTCGACCAAATGGTTAAAAGTTACGAAGTTAACCGGCGCAAAAAGCGCTACGCTCGGGGCGCTTCGACCATCTCACAGCAAGTGGTCAAAATGTCTTTTCTCGGCCGCGAAAAGACGCTTTGGCGCAAATCCCGAGAAGCAGCGGGGACTTTACTCATGGAGATGATCCTCCCCAAGGACAAGATCCTCGAGTGGTATCTAAACCTAGTAGAGTTCGGCGACGGTGTTTACGGCGTCAAACAAGGCAGCTGGCACTACTTCAGGACTAAGCCAGAACTATTAACCGTAGAGCAAGCCGTCCATTTAGCCCTCGTACTGCCAAGCCCAAATAACTGGTCACGCGGCCTACGGCGCCGCGCCCTGACACCGTTCGGGCAAAAACGCTTTCTGGCGATTTTAAATACCATGAAAAACATGGGCTTCATCACCGGTAGCCAATGGACGGACGCCGTCACACGAGGTGACTTCGGACGGCCGCTGGCCGGATTCGCTGAACTCATGAGCGACCCAGATATCCCAGATACCGACTCAGGAAATGACTCGGGACATGACGCAGGTAGTGACTCAGGGAATGACTCAGGCGACGATGACTCGGATGACGGTGCGCCGGACAGCGACGACAGTATCCCAGACCAGGGACAGGAGAGTGATCAGTGAGCGAGGCCAAGAAGGCTAGAAAAATTCGGATTGCTAGCGTCTTACTCTACGGCATCGCTCGCCTTCTGCTGATCACCTACCACATCAGAGTGACCGGCATGAACGAGCGAGAGAGGGCCGCAAGTATGCACGCCGGGGGCAGTTTTTGTTTAGCTCTGTGGCATGAGCAATTGTTTGCCAGCATCGTCGCCCACAATGGCCAGAAGTTCGCTCCCTTAGCGAGCCTGTCTTCTGATGGAGATATCGTCACAAGGGTCATGTCACGCTTTGGTTTTAACACCGTGCGTGGATCCAGCAGTCGCGGCGGTCCCGAGGCCCGCGAACAACTGGTGAGCGTCACCGAAAGTGGGTGGTTCACGGCAATCACGGTCGATGGCCCCCGCGGCCCCCGCCGCCGCGTCAAAGGCGGTATCGTCGACGTCGCCCGCAGGACCGGAGTTACCGTGGTACCGCTGATCACTACCGCTGATTGCAACTGGGTACTCCGCAGCTGGGACCAGTTCAAAATACCAAAGCCATTTGCCCGGGTGATCGTCCGCTACGGGACACCGATTCCGGTGCCAAGTGACACCCAAGGCCTAGCTTTCGGCGCGGTTAAAAACAAAATAAGGGACGGTCTCGATACCACTGAGGCCGCAGCTCTCGCCGATTTAGCAGCGTGGCAATAACGGATGCCAGTGATGTGCAAGTACAGTAAGTGCTTTGAGGGCCATGGACCGATCCTAGCCTTCGCTGCCAACGCGCCGGATCAGACCGGATCGTTTCGAAAATTTTATCTCATCGTCGATGCTAATCAACAGTCGTTTGGCATCCGCGCCGCACCGGAGCGCTTCGAAGAAGTGAAATCAACTGGCGCTGTGGTTGCCATCATGCGTAAACACGCAAAAAGCGGCACCATAGCCGGGATCTTTCGGGAGTCCGAGACCGGTGATTATTGGTTACCAATATTCACCAGCCGTGGTGACCAACCTGATTTTTGGTTACATCTGGCCGTGGCCTCACCGCCGGAACTACGCTTCATCGATGCCTCCGGCACTGCCCTAGTGCGCAAAAGCTCTCAAGGAACATACACAAAGCGCTGGCAGTTAAATAAGCCACTCCCAGCGTACCCAGTCCAGGTTCATGCGCTTATGGAGGAAATTTCTGCGAGTTTGATCGAGACATCGAGCGCGCCTGAGGCAGATCTTGCGCTGGAAAATGCAGCGACTGCCAATCACGACACCACGACCACTTCCAGTTTCAGTTCCACGTCAATCCCGACCAACCAAGGACTCCTTCCCGACTATCAGCGCAGCGCCCGTGACCGCATTGCGCGGCGCCTGAAAACCGTGCGTAAGGCGATGACTAAGGCCCAGAGCCTAAGCACCGACAATAACGCAGCACTGGCAGCAGAACACGAAGCTCAGCTGCTGCAAACCTTCCTCAGTCGCGTTCAACCTGGACAGGCCAG
>JAPLFY010000097.1 GCA_026390435.1 Pseudomonadota bacterium | reverse complement strand
GTAGATCCCAAGCAGCCTGCAAGTTGACCCACATCTCAGCGCTCGTGCCGAGAACGCGCTCCAGCTGAATGGCGAATTCTGGCGTGATACCACGCTTACCGTTGATAATCTGATTTACCTTCGCGTGTGTGCAGCCAAGCATTTTCGCAAGATCGGTCTGATTAATGCCTCGCTCTGCGAGATAAATACCGGCTAATATTTCACCAGGATGACTGGGATTTGGATTTGCTTTAATTGCCATGTAGTGACTCTCCTAATGATAATTTTCGATTTTGACGTCGAGAAATTTTCCAGAATTAAACTTGAACACAATACGCCACGGATGCGTTTTACCCAGAATATCAATCGCTATCTCCCCTTTGCGGCCGCCCTTTAGTGGATGAGGACGCAGCATTGGTGGTTGGCCTATGGCAGTGTACGCAATTTGGCCCGTAGCTCACCAGGCACCTTTAGGGTGCGGCCCAATTAGGCTACACCCACAGATTTAGCCGACAAGCCGCTTTGTCTTGTCCTAGCGCTGTCGTCTAAGTTAAGCCAGTAAGGCGACGCAAGGAGGACATTGATGCTGGTGATCACCCTAGGCGACCCATTTGGGGTCACTATCGAGCTACTCGCGGGTCTATTATTACGCTCTGAGCACACCAAACGCTGGCCGGTGGTGTTGGTGGGTAGCGCCTGGCAGTGGCGTGATCAAACGCAGCGTCTCGGCTTGCCGGCATTGTCATGTCAGCTGATTTCTAGCGCCGACGAGATTAGTGGGCCGGGACTTTATTTTGTCGATGTTGGCAGTGCGGCCGATGCTGGTCCGGCAGAAAGTCTAAGCCCCGCTGCGCGCGGCGGAGTCAGCGTGCGAGCTCTTAACTGGCTCCGGGACGTCAGTCATGTGCCCCGACTAGCTGTGGTCACAGGACCAATTGATAAACACGCGGCGGCTACCGCTGGATTTCGTTACCCAGGCCAAACGGAATTCTTTGCCGACCTTTGGGGTCAAGCCGCCATCATGATCTTGGCCGGTCCCCGCTTACGAGTCGGATTAGTAACTAATCATCTAGCTCTGCGCGACGTGTCGGCCGCTATAACGAAGGACTTAGTTGTGGCTAAGACGCTGCTGTTAATTCAAAGCCTGCGCCAAATACTCGGCATTCAACGGCCTCATATCGGTGTTTGTGGGTTAAATCCCCATGCCGGCGATCAGGGGCTTTTTGGTGATGAGGAAGTGCGAGTGATCGGGCCGGCACTGGCAGAAGTGCGCCGCACGGTGGGAGACAGTGCCGTGATCACTGGGCCGCTGCCCGCAGATACTGCCTTCTACCGCGGCTATAACGGCGACTTTACAGCAGTATTAGCGATGTACCACGACCAGGGCCTTGGCCCACTGAAGACGGTGCATTTTGACAATGCAGTGAATATTTCTGGCGGCCTGCCGCATTTCCGCGCATCTCCGGACCATGGTCCGGCCGCCGATCTTTACTTGCAGCATCGAGCGTCATCGGCCAGCATGGACCAAGCGCTGACTTTGGCAGCGGCCTACTTAGAGCAATGCGGGAGCCCGAAGACATGACCCCAGCGGCAGCCACAATCGAGGTTCGTGGAGCGAACGAGCATAATCTCAAGAATCTCGATATCTCTATCGACCGCGGCACCATGACCGTAGTGACTGGGGTCAGCGGCTCCGGTAAGAGTTCGCTCGCATTTG
Source organism: Pseudomonadota bacterium (assembly GCA_026390435.1). Taxonomy (GTDB): domain Bacteria; phylum Bdellovibrionota_B; class Oligoflexia; order Oligoflexales; family CAIYRB01; genus CAIYRB01. Next base: position 33,566 of record JAPLFY010000097.1, on the reverse strand, counting down.
ACACGATTTTGGCTGAGTCTCAGCGCCGCTTTTTCTATACTCTCTCGCACTATTCGCGGCAATTTCTCGATCTCTCGTCGCGCCCAGCTGTGCGCTCTATCAGTGGACTCTCGCCCGCTATCAGCATCGCGCAAAATGAGACGCCGCCATCACGACGAGCAACAGTCGGCACGATTACGGACCTGAGTGAGCTGTTGGCGGTGATTTTTGCGCGCTTCGGCACGCAGCTTTGTCCCGAGCATAATCTAGCCACGGCAGCGATGACGGCCGATGCCATGTGTGAGCATGTTTTGGCCGCACATGCGGGTCAAACAGTAGCCATCTGTGCACCGGTTGTTACCGCGAAAAAAGGGGTGTTTAAGGCGCAGTTGACCAGCTTTGCGGAACGCGGCTTTGCGAAAGCCAGCATCGATGGCCAAGTGCTTAGCTTAACTCCCGTGCCGAGTCTGGCTAAAGACGTCAAGCACACCATCAAGATCATTGTTGATTATGTGAAGGTGAAGCCTGAAGCCCAGGCGCGACTAAAGCGCAGTATTGAAACAGCCTTGGCCGAGGGCCAGGGTTTTGTTGACGTCTCCGTTAGCGATGCCCGTGGCGAACTGCACGCTGATAAATCGCAGACTTTTGCCGCCGCTGGTGGTTGTCCGGTTTGCGGCTTTAGCTGGCCGCGACTAGATTCGCGGCATTTTTCCGCGAATTCGCTGGGCCAATGCAAAAGCTGCCGAGGTTTGGGCTACGATGCATCACGACTCGGCGATGCTAGTGAAGCCGATCAAGAGGAAGATTCCAGCGGTGATTTAACGCTGCGCGCAAGAATTGGCCTCGATGATGCCTGTGCTGATTGCTTTGGCACGGGACTGACGTCGAGTCTGTCAGCCATTCGCGTGCAAGACCAAACAATACACGGTTTACAAACGATGCCGTTGGTCGATCTAGCCGCTTGGCTCGATGGACTAGTCGCTAATAAAGCTGCTAATCCAGCGCTGCTGCGTGTCGCCACCGAGGCATTGACGTCCGTTCGGCGCTCCGTTGACATCGGGCTAGGTTATTTGATGTTGTCGCGGCGCTTGCGCAGCTTATCTGGCGGTGAATCGCAACGGTTAAAGTTGGCTGGAATTCTAGTCGAGGATCTGCGCGGGGTCCTTTATGTGCTGGATGAACCGAGCCAAGGCCTACATCCTCGCGAGCTGGATCAATTAGTCGCTGCACTGCGTCGTTTGACTGCCAACGGTAATACCGTCTTGGTCGTAGATCATGACGAACAACTAATGCGTGCCGCTGATTGGATCGTCGATTTAGGGCCCGGCGGTGGTATGCGTGGTGGCCGCCTCATGGCTAAATTTAAGCCGGAAGAGGCACCGCGATTTGCCCGCGAGTCGCTGACGGCGCGCCATTTAGCTGAGTCGGCCAAGGAGCAGCACAAAGCGGTAACGGCCATAAGCAGCACAGGGCCAGCTATCGTGATAGAGGGAGCGCATCGGCACAATCTCCAGGTCAGCAGTGTGCGTTTTCCTACCGGTGCGTTCAGTGTCGTCACGGGAGTTTCAGGTGCCGGAAAGAGCAGCCTCGTGTTGCAAACTTTCTATCCTAATTTGCTGGCCGCTGCGGCCGCTAATCTAGGTAAGGGGCAGTCGGTTAAGCAGTGGCTACACTGCAAGCGCCTCACAGGAACTGAGACCACTACGGCGGTGCACTTAGTGGACCGGCGACCGATTGCAAAAAGTGGCGTCAGTATGCCCGTGACCTATCTTGATGTCCTTGGCGAGTTGCGTGATCTTTACGCCGCGCAAAGTGATGCGCAGGTGATGGGCTTAACGGCGCGTTCTTTTTCTCTGTCGGTCGAGGGTGGGCGTTGTCCCGAGTGCAAGGGTAGGGGAGAGCTTAGCTTAAAGATGCGCTTTTTGGCTGACGCGCGGGTGCGCTGTACCGTCTGCAAGGGCCAGCGCTTTCAATCCAGCGTGCTAGGTGTGCGTTATCTAGGCTTATCGCTTGGCGAAGTACTTGAACTCACCCTCGATGAGGCCCTTGAACACTTCAAAACTCATCGTAAAATTGTCCAAAGACTTACTCCAGCCGTGGAGCTGGGCCTTGGTTATCTAAAAATGGGACAGCCGAGCGCCAGCCTCTCGGGTGGCGAAGCGCAGCGACTTAAATTAGTGCCTTATCTGGCGCGTCGGATCGATGCCGGCACGGTCTTGATTCTAGACGAGCCGACCACTGGGCTGCACTTTACCGATGTGGAGCGTTTGCTGGTGATTCTGCGCCGTCTAGTCACCGGGGGCGCAACAGTGGTGACCGTCGAACACAACGAAGCGGTGATCCAGGCCGCGGATTGGTCGATTGAGCTTGGGCCAGGATCAGCTGCTGCTGGTGGTAAACTAGTGCGGCAGGGAATCCCTGGCTAAGTTGATGAGCTGTCAATTTTGTGACCAGCATGACTAATTTTTTGACAGATGCACAAACATCGGGTGCCTAAGCCTCGTCGTGCCCGTACCCCTAAGTATCAAATATGACTTAATTTACGTGAGCCCTGGGGTTTGGCCCAGTTGTTGCTCTATGTCTGAGTGAGCCACTGCTGAAACAGTAGTGGTCCAGTTCGGTATAGCCCTCGTCTACGTTGTCCTCTTGCTGCCTTCTGTTGCCCCTCCTCCTGTTGTTGCTGTTGTGGAGTTGAATGTGTCCTCTTCTTCCCCCCCCCTGCTATCGGCATGGTCTCGTAATTTTATCACTCATTACCGCGTCGTCTTCGCCACAGGCGCCATCGTCGCTGTGCTGTTTCATGCTCATCATGAACTCGGCCAAAAGCGCGCCTTTGAACACGCCGCTGCGCAAGTAGATGCCAGTGCTCCTGTGGGTCCGCCCCCGGTGACCCAGGAAAGTATCGATTTAGCCATGCGTATCTACGGTATCGAGATACCCAGTAGTGCTGACGCACCAATGCTCGATACTGGTATGCAGGACCGCGGTTTAACCACCAGATCACCGTTCATGGACAAAGCCAAAGTGACTATTGGTCCAGCAGCATTCAGTAGCTGGGCGCTACTCGGCTCGACTATCGCGCACGAGGTCGAGGTTCACTGCCAGCAGAATTTCTTAGCTATCTATTTAATGGATTTAGTCGGCTTGGACGGAACAGGCACTGCTGAACGTCAAGCTTATGTGCATGAATTGACCAATGCGCACCGTTTCGGTACGGCACATGAGGACACTCGCATGATTGCAGACACCGTATCGTTTTATTATCCAGAAGAGCAAGGCAGCCGCACTATTAGTGCACTCTCTATACCAGTCAAAGCATGGCTAGCTCGCGCTCTAATTAGCGGCAATTCCAGTGTTGCTGCGCAGTAATTTTGGTAAATTTGATACAAGTGAATAACAAGATTAATTTAAACTGCTACCGTTAACTGGGGATCGAGCAATCTGATGTCGTTTCCTATCAGAGCGAGTTTGAGCCATAACAGCCGCCGATAAATCGGCGGAGAAAGTTATGTGCCCACATTGTAAAGATCCTAAGAGTCGCGTTGTAAAAGACGGATTTTTCCCAAGAGCTGTTGGTCATATAAAGCGGGTCCAGAGGTACCGCTGTCGTGCCTGTAAGCGCAAATTCTCTGCGCAAACCGGTGCCTTAACCTACCGTGAACGTAAGCCCCATTTGACCCAAAAAATTATGCGCCTGCTCATGGAAGGAGTCTCTCAGAGGGGCTGCGCACGCTCACTCCGATGCACGCAAACCACAGTCGCAAATAAATTAGTGCGCCTTGGTGCAAGAGCTCAGATGCATCTATTAGCGCGCTCATCTGATGACATTGCTAAGTCCGCGCCGATTGAAACAGTCATATTTGATGAAATGGAAACGTTCGAGCACTCAAAATGCAAACCAGTCGCGATCGCCATTGCTGTGAACGCTGCCAATCGGTGCGTCATTGCGGCCGAGGTCGCAGTGATGCCTGCAAAGGGAAAACTTGCGCCTATAGCGAGAAAACGCTACGGCAAAAGACAGGATGACCGGCCCGAAACTATGCGCCGAGTCCTCAGTGAAGTGCATCGGCTTTGCCCGGCAGTCACTTTGCTCAAGTCGGATAAATGCCCGCGTTACCCTGGTTACGTGAGGAAAATATTTGGAAAACAGCTGAAACATGAAACCTATAAAGGTCGCAAAGGCTGCGTCGTGGGACAGGGCGAACTCAAGCGGGGCGGTCGCGACCCACTTTTTACGCTGAATCATACATGCGCGATGTTTCGTGACCGCATTAAGCGGCTCAGTCGCCGCACATGGTGCACCACCAAGCGCGTGGACCGACTGGGCTGCCTGGTTCATCTCTATGCCTGGTGGCACAATCAACTGATTTTTAGGGCTAAAAATCCGCTCATGATGACCTGACTATAGGTATCTCCATCACCAGTTAATGGGGGCAGTTTAAGATTAGTTCGCCCCAGATTTGATAAGTTCACTTTGTTGAGCTTGTTCTTGGGCGATTTTTGCTTTTAATTCTTCGATTTTCTTGTTTACTTCTACTTGCGCAGTGGTGATCTCTTTGGTTATTTTTGCAACCTGGTCCGCAGTTTGAGCGTTAGATATTCCCGACGAGACTGCTACCCCACCAGCGCCCACAGCTCCAGCTAGCGGAATAATTGCGGCTGCTATTCCACCAGTCAAAACGATTGCAGTGATGCCCAGCGCGACGAGGCCGGCTGCAGCAATGCCCTGGCCCCAGACAGCACCGCTATCGGCGGTGATTTTTTTAGTTTTAACGTCAGCTAGTTTGACCTCTAGTTCGACCTTAGTTTTTTCTGCTAACGAAAGCATCGCGTAGTCACGATTGATTTGCTGATTCAGGTCGTCCATCGTTTTGGCGCGAGATAGAGCATCTGAATTTGAGCCTGCCGAAGCGTCTCTCAGAGCCTGATCCTGGTCGTCTTCTCCGTCATTATCCGTCGATACTGAGCCGAACTGCGCTGTCGAGGCTGATGGGGTTTTAAGTCCCTGCACGGAATCGTTGCTGCTGCAAGCTGTGACACTAAAACTCACCGCTGTGGTCAGCGCTAAGATTTTTGTTTTTATTTGGTATCGCATATTGTGTCCTCCCAAAATCGTCGATCTTCCTAAACTTTATGCGTAAGTTTTTGTTACTCCGTACCGAGAGCGTTCATGTCGTTGATTTGCGCCGTTTTTTGCGCGATTGTAGTCATGAGGTTCTTGCTGTATGCGAAGCAATCACTCATGTTGTTGCCAATCACACCGCTGATTGAAGCAACACCGTCTTTGATGTCGGCTTTATTGATGTCACCACTTACGCCTTCTCCCAAAGATTTGAAGGCATCTGTTCCGGCCGACCCGATGGCTCCGCCGATAGACGAACTCTTGCCATCGCCAAGAGCTGCCGCTGCTGCGCCGTCGGCGCCGATCCCAATCGCTGATACAGCCCCACCTGCCAAGGTTTTGGTGCCAAGGTCCATAATCATCTTGGTCTGCAAACTGTTTATTTCTTTTTGAAATCCGAAGCAGGTTCTTTTCGCGTTCTCTAAACGACCATATAGGGTGGCTACTTCATTATTTAGCTGACCCACGAGCTGCCCTCTAGTCTCGCCCGCCTTCTTTTGTTCATCGCTACCAAAAAGGGCTCCGAGTGGATCGTTGGCACCTAGCTTTTTGTTGCCAGCCGAGCCGCTAGTACTAGCATTAGTTTCTGCCTTCGCCGTGACGGGCGCTGGTGCGCTGCTCGGATCGCTGCAGGCTGAAAGGCTCAGGAAACTGACAGTTAGTGGTATCAAGGCCAGGCGTATCATCAGAGACCTCCAAGGCTTATCGCTGATTATGGACTGTTGTGTGTGCTGATTCATGAGTTGATCTTCGCCCAAGAAACATTGCTGTCTGCCAAAGCTATTACCGGGTGCCTTGTACGATAAGCTGATTAATTTCAGCATTTTTTTGGTCGATCTGAGCTTGCAGGTTTCGTACCTCGGCGTCGTATTGAGCGATTTGCTCTGTGATACTGCCGGTTATGTTTCTTATGATCTTTCCGTTTTCGTCTTTAGTGATGCCTACCGATACAGCATCGCCTATAGCTTTGAAGCCACATGTGAGCGGGGAAGTGACTCCAGAGCCAGAGCCAGAGCCAGAGCCAGAGCCAGAGCCAGAGCCAGAGCCAGAGCCAGAGCCAGAGCCAATTGCGCCAACTACGCCGGCGGTTATGAGGCAGCCACCTGCGGTTACCAAGTTACCCTGAACCGTCGGTGAATTACCGCTGGGTAGGCCCTTAGTAAGGACAGAATTGGTAATCTGTACTTTGAGAGTGTTGCTGTTTGACATGGCAGTGTTTAAATCGTTCTCTAGCATGCCGACTTCTTGCATTAGCTGCGATTTCTTCGCTGAACGGATTGAGGCTGCACTGTTACCCGTGCCCATCGTACCGAAGACATCACCAAAAGGATCGTTGCCGTCCTTGCTGTTGTTCAGGCTGGTAGATGAATTAGATTCTTTGGATTTAACTTTAGGTGACGCTGGTGGCGCCTCGCTGTTGCTACAAGCAAACAAAGTAGCTAGGCATAAAATCGTAGCGGCTTTCCCGACTGACATATGTGGCCCCCCAAGATCAAACTCTATGAGATTTGGACTGTGATGTTGTGTGCTGACAGGCTTATCGGTATTTCGAGGGGAAAGCTTTAGGCTAATTTACAATAAATTCGTTTATATCAGTAATATTGGGTAGTAACGGAGGGGGCTAGTCATGGCCAGATTGAGCCGCGCAGATCACAGTCCGATTAGCTGGGCATGTAGCTGCGAGCAGTGCCTACATAATTCGCCGCAGACTCATGCAAGCCTTCGACTTCTTTGTCCGTAAGGGTGCGGACTACCCGTGCCGGCGAGCCCATAATCAGGGAGCGCGGCGGAAACGTCTTACCCGAAGTGACCAGGGCGCCTGCGCCTACTAGCGATTCTCGGCCAATGACGGCCGCATCCAAGATGATGGCCCCCATGCCGATTAGGCAAAAATCCTCGACAGTACAGGCATGTAGCAAGGCGTTGTGACCAACAGTTACATCGTTGCCAATGATGCAAGGGTAGCGGCCGCTGGTGACATGAACGGTAGAGTTATCCTGGATATTTGTTCGGGCGCCGATTCTGATGTAATGAACATCGGCGCGAACTACGGTATTGAACCAAATACTGCTGTCGTCGCCGATGACCAAATCGCCGATGAGTCTGGCACCGCTGGCGACAAAAACATTGGCACCTAAGTCTGGCGTTTTGTCGCCGTAGGGTATGACTGTTGATTGCGGCATTTGCATGGGGCTCTCCATCGTGACAACTCAAGTACTTGATGAACCGAAGGCAAGCATGTTGGATCCACAAACTCGCCTAGCCGATCTGCCAATTCACCACTTAGATATGGTCCTCGACGAGATCTTTAATGTGCCTCCGCCGTGGTTGCAGCCAGAGGCAAAGCGCCCAGAGACCATTGCAGACGTCGCTGCCATGATAGGGCAAGACCAGGGCACCGTCACCGCCAAGTTTAGGAGCATCATTGAGATGAGTGCAGGAATTGAGATCGCGCCTAAAAATCTGCAGGATCTGTTAGCGGCTAGCCCATTAGGTGATCCTGCTCGTCCAGTTCTCGTCGATGTCCGTGAACGGTGGGAGTACGATATTTGTCACCTCCCTGACAGCATCTTGCTGACTGAGGCTAACTATCCTGCGCTATTGCCGCAACTGCGGCTGGCTAAGAAAGTTGTCACCATCTGCCACCACGGGGTGCGTTCTTTAAGTGCGGCGCTGTTCCTCCGCCAACAAGGAGTTGAGACAGCGACCAGTCTCGCCGGCGGCGTCGACCTCTGGGCGGTCGAAGTGGACACGGCGATGGCGCGTTACTGAGAGCTGGTAGCCTAGCCGTCATCCTCGTCAGCATCCATTGCTGCTTCTGCCGCATGTACCACCTGGCCGATGTGAGCCAGGATATCTTGCGCTAGAACTGCGTGTTCGCCGCGCTTGTCAGCCGCCAGGCGTGCTGCCCAAGCAATCACGGTCTGCGCCCTGAGCACGGATAGTGTTGCGCTCACCCCAATTGCACCATGCGCGGCAGCCGCACCTGCGAGTAAATCTCCAGAGCCTGCACGCGCGAGTGCTATTCCGCCCTCGGTTAAGACAAATGCAGGTAGCTTTTGCTCGCCGGTGACCACGATCGGTGTGGCGTGCTTATAAAGCAAAGTAACCCCGAGGCTTTCGGCGATCTCCCGTGTGTTTTTCAGCGCGGCATTCGTTAGAGGTGCTGGCGGCGGCGTTTTACTCAGCTGCTGCCACTCTCCTGGATGCGGGGTGAGTAGCCAGCTCCGGCTATCGAGGTCGGCACCGGTAAGTAGAGGCAAGGCTCCGTGTACGGCGCCGGCATCGAGGACCACCAGATTGTCGCCGGTACTAGTAAATGCTGCTAACTCAGCGACTACGGCGGCATTGAGCGGGCTAGTCATACAACCTGGACCGATCACGACGGCGCGGACGCGACGTTCTGTCAGAAACTTTGCTAAAGCAAGTGAGTTTAGCTCTTCGCCGTTAAACAAGTTTTCAAAGACTAGCTCCCTGGGTACATCACCGCGTAGGGTCGCAAGGGCTGACTCAGGCATTGCGACAGTGACCCATCCAGCACCGCAGCGCAGAGCACTCATAGCAGCAAGTAGAGGGGCGCCCGTCTTGCCTGGGCTACCACCGATGACCAAAACGTGGCCACGGTCGTATTTGTGTGCGCTGCGCTTGAGATCTGCCCACGGATTCCGCAAGATGAGTTCGCGCCCATCGGGGACGATAAAAGGTGGCGGTTGTTTTGCCGCGACGCTGCTGATGGCAGCAGAGGGAAAGCCGATATCTATGACCATGACCTCGCCGCAGTCGTCGCGGGCGGGCGCGATCACATGCGCGATTTTTTTGCCGCCAAAGGTGACCGTTAAGTCTGCTCTGAGCGGAATCTGCTGCATCGCTCCGCTGTTGGCGTCTAGACCACTCGGAATATCGACTGCTATGGTGGTGCGGTTGCCGAGTGTTGCGGCCTCCGCCAGGGCGGCAAAGATCAGACCTTTGGGATCTAGGGGGCGGCTTATGCCGAGACCTAAGACGCCATCGACTACGATCGGCTCGGCCCTTTTGAAGCGTCCTAATGCCCCTCGCCGATAATTTTCCACCGCGTAACCTGCAGCTCTCAGGCAGGTCAGCTGGGCATCTGCGAGTGGGCTTAACTTAGCGTCAGCGGTTTCGCTCACCAAATATGTGTGAACTTCGCACCCAGCCTCCGCCAGCCAACGCGCGGCAACTAAGGCGTCACCGCCGTTATTGCCAGGGCCGGCAAGGACTATGATCGGTGTCCCATCGGCCGCGTCGACATCGAGGTCGAGTATTGCGTCGGCGACGCCGCGACCGGCCATCTCCATCAAGACGCGACTTGGAATGCCGAAACTTTCCGTGCTGCTGTGATCAACAGCGCGAGCAAAGTCAGCATCCCACACATAATCCCCGACGATATCCAGTTCGCTATGACTCATCCGATGATTTGCCCGCCAGCTTTCTCGATGATTTTGATGATTTTTTCCGTCACTTCGCCTTTGAAGGCGCGGTGTGTCAGAGCAATCTTCTCGCTCGATAACGTGTACTCAAGGCCTGCGGCTACACTTTTTTCGCTGAAGCTGAGTACCGATGTGCCCAGCTGCCTGATGGTCACGGTGAGGCTGCCGGGGCTGACACTAAAATCAAGCATCTCTGCCAGTTTGCGTTGTCCAAGTGCGTCCTTAATACTGCCTAACACTTTCTGCCTGTCGGTCTCAGCGAAGGAAATCCGCATGTGTTCAGTCCTCACCAGATGCGCCGATGCGCGTTGCCCGCGTTAAATGTTCGAACAATCTTTTAATAATCAGGTCGCTGCTCATAAGCAAGGTGTTATCTGTTTGCCATAGCACGGTAGCAAATGTGTCCGCTCTAGGAATAAAACGCATGTGCCCATGCGACTGCCGCTCGAAGCTTTGAACAGTGACCAGCTCCGCTTCCAAGACTTGATTGCGCAATACCACTGTCATCTGATGGCGTTCCAGAAGGAGCATGAAGCCCCCTCCTGTTGCTTGCTCAGACGGAGCCAATGGCAGCACGCGCACGTTGAGCCGAGCGCCACTGATTTCCGTCAGCGCATCGGCATAATCTTCTGCCAGTAGTTTTAGGTCCTCAACTGTGTCGTCTATACGGCGAAGGATCGCTGTTTTTACAGCCTGTGCGTCAGCGGGTTCCCAGCCGCCCTCGGTCAGGCGTGCCGTAGCTAGGTTTTTGAGCCATTCCCGATCGGGCATCGTGTCGCCTCCCCGCTGTTGCGATTAAAAGAGAAGATTGACGGCCGCCCAGAGATTCACTTCTTGAGTGTAAGTTGGTACCGACTGCTCAAACGCTGGCTTAGTCGCCTGGTCACGCACTTGCCAAGTCGTGGAACTCACAAGGGCCGAAACCCCAAGAGAGATGAAGGGTAGTGGTGAGCCTTCCAGCGAGGCCTTACCGGTCACATTTTGGCCGTCCGCGCTAAGCTGGGCGTAATTAGGTACGTTATGAAGCAAATAATTATTCTGTAGCTGATATTTAGCGCCGGCACGAATTTTAAGGTTGAGCGGCAGGAGCTGCGTCGCATTTAGGTTTAGGCTGCTGATATTGTCTGGTCCGTCGAGAAACTCACCTTCGTTGAAGTAATTCAGTAGTTGGTGCTCGAGTTCTGTAACCATCGTTAGTTTGGTTGCAACTTCCGAGCTTAAGCCGAGGGTGCCGCCACCGCCCTGCATAATTTGCTGGTCATTGACTTCAAAGAGATCGCGGTAAGCGCCACTTAAGTAAACAGTACCAAATCCGTAGCGGCCACGCAGATCGGCAAAGCCCCGGTGATAGCCGAAGCTCTTTGATTTATCGAAGTCGCCGAACGCCATGTTGATTTCGCCACCGATGTCGAACCATAAATTGCTGCCCAGCGGCAATTCTAGCCAAGGTTCTGCGCCTGCCTTGCCGTAAATTTCCGCTTTAGTTCCTAAGCGGGTACTGAGCTGGCGTGCGAGCATTTGATCACTGACGTCCGCCCAAACTGTCTGTTCGATACCGGTTTGATCGCGGTGTTCGATGCCCAGATTGAACTGTAAGCCGACAGCGCCTTGGCGCTCTTTGGTCTGGCCTTGACCCTGTGTTTGACCTTGGCGAAACGGTAGAGTTACCTGCGACCCACTTAACACATTGAGAGTGGCAATTTTGGCGTTGAACGTGTTGCGGGCGTCGCCGCCGCGGCTACTGGATTGTTGTTCGACCAAGTACTGCGAATTGGCGTTCTTTTGTACCGATTTGAAGCCTTGATAGTTGTTCACACTCACGAGGTCCGCGAGTGGTGTCGGCTCTGCTTCAGTTTTGACGCGTTTCTTTGGTGTCGCGATAGCGATCGTTTCTCGCTCCAACTCGCGCTCTTTTGCCAGTTCGTGCTGCTGATGCAGTAGGCGAAGAGCTTGCACGTGTTTGAGATAAAGTGCGCGGCTCTTGGCCAGCTTATCGGGAAGCACTAGGGCTTTTTCTAGCATGTCTTCGGCAACGTCAAAGCGTTTGATTTTGATCGCTGATATACCGCCGTAGTAATTGGCAAGATCTGACAGTGAGTGGCCCGACGGTACGCGTTGAAAGCCGCGCAATGCGAGGTCATAGTTCTTCAGGCTGAAAAATGTCCAACCGTATTCGTAGCTGGTCTCAGGATCTAATTCGGCCAGTGCTACGCGACCGAAGTAGGTCGCCGCTTCACTATAGCGATCCAGGCGATAATAAATCTTAGCTGCTTGGACCAAGGCTGCAGTGTGATCTGGGTACCGCTGGATGATCGCGTTGTAGCCGAATAGGGCATCGTTGTAGCGACCGAGCTCGTAAAAACGATTCGCCGTGTCAAGAGTCCCGCGTAAATTGAATGCTGGTGCAGGAGCTGGCTTGCGACGAGGTTTCGCCTGAGCTAGCTCAGTTTCGGCAGCTGCTGGTTTTGCCGGCTGGGCCATCAAGGACATAAGCGCCATCAGAGTCAGTAGTAACGGGCGCAGTGAGCGGTGGCGGCGTTGCTTCATCAGCAGTGGTCATCCTTTGCAAACGGTGGTGACTTTAATGCCGGTAGCTGAGTCAGAGCGACTTGGCATACGGCTTTTTTAATCGCGTCGGCGGTACCTACGGAGGTGGAGCTTGGCGCATTGGTCATCAAATAAGCGGTGCTGACCTCTGTGAGTGCTTGTGTCAGTGGTTCCAGAACGGTGAAGTCTTCAGAATCAGCATCGGCATCTGGGTGTAACTTTGCGAGGCCCTGGGTCAGGGCGTCCATGAACTTTAGAGTTAAATCATAGCGCTGATTTGTCTCTTCGGTACTGCGCGGCGTTAGTGCTGGATCTGCTAGCAAAAGCTCGCCGAACACTAAATCTACGGCATACGCAATCACCGCGCCGGCGGCGTGAATGTCGCCGAAATCCACCGAGTCGACTGAGCCTGCCGAGCCTGCTGAGCCTGCCGAGCCTGCCGTCGAACTTTGACGACCTAAAAGCGCCAGCGCGCGCTCCGTCGTTAAGATTTTTTGGCTGCCGCTGCGAAATGTGCCGTTCAGAACATTGCGGTCGCGGCCAATATAGGGCAGGCCGGTGATGGAACTACCATCGGCACCACTCGAATAAAAACCGAGTAAGTCGGCGAAAGCCTCGGCCATCGCGCCCGCTGCTCTAGCTCGCTCACTGGAGTTGTTGCCAAAGGTTGACTCGGACAGAGCATCGCTAAAACCGTGGGCGACCGGGTTCCATGTTAGCCCGACACTGGTGAGAACCTGGCCGTGCCGAGTGTAGTCGATGTGGTGTCCGTACTCATGTCCGAGCACAAACGCCGATTCCCAGAAAAAGCCAGGCATTGCCTGAGCTTCATTTTTTCTGACGGGAAAGACGGTGATCATTTGCGCGTCAGGAAAATAAGCTAGGTTATCAGTCACGTAGCTACGCACTGTGCCACTTTTGGCGCCGGTAGCGTCCTTGATTGGGTAATTTGCCGTGTCCGTGATGAACTCTGCCAAGATGGACAAGCGCACAGGCGCCGGTGCTGCAGCAGATGTCGCCGCCACAACACTGAGGTAACGCTCGCGTGCCTTTTGGATGTGATAAAGACTGGTTAGTGCCACGGCCTCGTAAGATAAGCGTGGGTAGGCAAAGCGGTCTTTGCAGATGCGCAGGGCCCCACCTGAGCCCGATTCCAGCCAGTACTTTTCGCGGCCGCTTGCGTCCGCGCAAGCGCGAGTAGCGCCGAGGCTATAATCGCAAGAGCGCGAATACTGGTCGGCATAGGTGGTACCACTGATCGCTTGGTCACGGAGCGACTGCTCACTGTTGGTACCTGCCAAAGTAGCTGCGATAGCGACGGTCTTTGGGCCCAGCCAAGACCGGATTTCGCTGCCGGTAACCTGCCGTAGGCCCGGACCTTTTTGGCATTCAGCATCGGCTAAGGTGTAGCTGGCCGGTGGCGATAGCGAGAGTATAGGCTGCATCACTGGAGTTGGCAGCGTCGTGTCGATCCGGCGCTGGCCTTGACCACAGCCTGTGGACAGGACGATAACGCCTAGCCAACCGAGTTTAGTGCAGTCAGAACCTCGTCGCGGTGCCATTCATTCGCTCCAGATATCTACTTGAATCCCCGGTCGTTTGCGGTTACTGTCGTGGCTCCGAGGGCTTAATCATAGCATGGCGGCATGCTACATGCTTCCAGCTTTAACGCCAACCATAAGCTTCCACCGCAGCATCGAGGCACTGATCTATGGCTAGGGTATCTATTGAAGACTGTTTGGACGTACTAGAAAACCGCTTTGCCTTGGTTACCGTCGCGGCAACCCGCACGCGTCAGTTGATGGCCGGAGACGAGCCGTTGATCAAATCAAAAAATAAATTAGCCGTCACCGCCCTGCGTGAAATCGCGGAAGGCCTGATTACGGCTCATATTCCCGAAGAGTTGGGTGAAGTCACCCGGGCCAAGTTGAAGCCGGAAGGCAAAAAAATCGGCTCAGCAGCTAATACTTGAGCAAAATTGCTGTGCCCTAACCAGAGCCTGGTCGCTTTCGCAAGTGACCAACCTGACGTGCTAGGTTTTACTTAGCTGCGATGTTGCAGCGACCCAGTACGTAGGTGCTCAGGCACAGGTCTATCACTTCATCCCTTCGAATCAGGCTGCTATCAAACCACGGTTGCATCCTGAGTTGGTCATAAAGGGCATTGCCAAAAACCTGATCTAGTGCCTCCGCCAGTATCTCGCGGAAGTGGATGTAGTCCCAGGAGGGCAAGTCCAGCCCCTGCTGACCAGATTGGTAGTCTTCGGCCAATTGGACGAAGTCGCAATCCACGTTTAACCTCAGGAACCCCTCTACCATACGGTCGATGCGCGCACCGTGCTTGGCCAGGAATACCTTTCGGGATTTTCTCTTGTAGTTTGATAAATTTGTGACGGTACCCATAAACGCCTCTTGCTAAATCAGCGGGCTGCAGTCCTTTGTGCAACCTCCCCACTATATTCACCCTTTCGGCATTACTTGATAAAACTTGAGGGTTTTTTCGCTGCGAGCTGTGGGACAGGGCTATTTTTGCCGGGTGGGTGGTGAAATTTATTCCTAATATCAATGGGTTGTATCATTCCCCCGCAATTGCTAGAATTATCGTATCCCGCCAGTAGTCCGTTGCGTCAGCCCTTGAGGTCACCATGTCCATCCGTATCGGAGATGCCGTCTTTCTGCGGTCCGGCCTACCGGCCGCGGTGAAGGATCGTGACCCGGCTACCGGTCAATTGGTGCTGCAGAGTGAGCCCAAGGTGGTGCGTGAGCAGATGCGGCACGGATACATCAACGGCATGAGTCAGGAGACGCGCAGCAGCCTTTACGACATTTTAGATCGGATCAAAGAGAAGACCGAGGATCCGCGTGAGCGGGTGAGCGAGATGCAACTAAAACTAAATGAACTAGATCAAGATCCGCACAATCGTGATCTGTCGCGCTACCTTCGTGCCGAAATGCTGCACCTTATGAATACATTCAACATCAAGCCTCGCGAATTTAAGCTCGAAGAATTTAACGTTCGTTAACCTAGGAGAGGTCCATCATGGCGCACATTGGCGATCTAGTTCCTAAGTCCGGGATCTACACGGAGCCCGGCGTGGTCATGGAGAAGAAGGACGATGGTAACGTTGTCGTCAGCACAGAGCCGCTGGCCGTCAATAAGTATCATCGCTACACTAATACCACTGGGCTAAGTGAGCCTGAGAAGCTGCAGTTCAATGAGATCCTCGACCAAATCTATCAAAAAGACAACGACACGGATCGGATCAACGATATCCAGACCGAGATTGATCGTCTGAAGACCGATCCAACCAGTCATAATATTGTCCAATACCTGCGCAACCAGCAGTCTTTTTTAGTGCGCCAGGCGCGTAAGTTGCCGCCAACTTATCAAGCAGACGAATCGAGTATCAATAAAACGGCATAATGCTGAGCTGTGGCTCTTTTGCCAAAATTAGGTCAGGCCGCTTGTGGCGCGGGCTCCAAAGCACTCTGGAGTCGCGCCAGAAGCCGTTGCGCCTTTTTATACATTGGATCCTTGATCAGAGCGATGCGCAGGAATTCACAGGCCATCTGCGCTTGCCCCCAGCGGGCGTAGCAAAGTCCGATGTTATAAAAGAGCAGAGCACTCTTATCCTGCTGCGGCAGTACATACTGCGCTTTTGTGTAATGCTCTAAAGCTTCTTTATATTTGCGTTGGTTCACAAGCTCGACGCCGTGTTGGTTTAAGTTACTCGCGGTACGATGCACTAATTGCGAGCGTGAGAGCAGGCTGCGAGCCTGCTCCAAGTCGCCAGCGTGGAAGCGCAGCTCTGCAAGCCCACTCAGGGCGCCGCTGCAGTAAGCATCACGTTCGAGGGCTGAGCGAAAGTAGAATTCCGCGTGGTCGAAATCTTGGCGCTTCATATGAATTTCTGCCATGCTCACCAGTCGTGACGTGCTTTGCCGGCATAAGGTCTGCAATTTTTGTAGCAGAGCCAATGCCTCGGCCAATTTTCCATTCCTCTTATAAAGCGCAATCAGACCATCGTAGGCTCGGTAGAATTTTGGATTCTTGTCTAAGGACTCATGCCAGCTTGCTACTGCAGCCTGTTCGTTACCCTTCGCCGCATGAAGTTTGGCTTCAATATCGTGATAGCGCGCGGTCAGTCCGCCAGCTGCTAGCTTAGCGAGGTGCTGTTCGACATATAGCAGGGTCTCTTTCGGCGCTTCGGGTGATAAGCTGTCGCAAATCCTCTGCAGTTTTCGCCACAGTTCTTCCGTTGGATTAGGAGCTGCACTTGCCGTTAGGTGCATGTCGAGCTCGCGTCCCGCAGCGGCGAGTTCTTGCTCGCGCTGCCTAAGGCGGACGATGCGTGTGACTCCTAGTTCGGCAAATTGAACGACATCCTCATGCGTTGGGTGAGTTGTCAAAACAATCACTCGGCTAGCGATGTCAAAATTCGGCTGTATACTCAAAATTTCTTCAACAATCGCCCCACCACTGCGGTTGGTGCATTCCCAGTGGATAATCATATGCTTAGCGCGGCGAAATCTTTCCCAACTGTGGCGCAACGGGACGGTGGACGGTAGTCGCACATGCGGAATGTCGAGCTGGCTCAACTGCCTGGTAGCGAGCTCCCAAATCCAGGATTGGTCGTCTGAGATCACGATCGTCTCATTGAATTCAGCCGACTTGTCCGATTTCTGTACCAGTTTTGGAGATTTTTGTGAATTAGTCATCGCCTCCTCCCAAAGTTCTATCGTCAAGTCGGTGATGCGACTTAAAGGGAAAGAAAAGCGATTTTGTTAAGCTACCAAGATAAGATAGAAAAATCTTGGACAGGCACGGCACAACGAAGGGGGAGAGCGATGAAGGTACCACGGCAAGTGCTTGTAATTGGCGACGGGGCCATTGGGGTGGCAATCGCTGGTCTGCTGGCACCTCTTGGGCTGGTTTCACGCTTTATCGGACGCAGCGGGCCGGTTGCGATGGACGCCCAAATAAGCGGCAATAGCGACAGCATATCCAAACTTCAAAGTGCGCCTTTAGTTAATGAAAATATCCAGTCTGATATTGCCGGAGTTGAGCTGGTAATTGTCGCGGTAAAGGCGTTTGATTTAGCCTCGGCTCTTGCGCGCACTCGCGACCTGCCGAAGTCGATACCGGTGTGGTCTTTTGGTAACGGCGCGATCTACGCAGAGATTACGGAGGCTGCCAAGTTGCGGCCAGACTTAATTTGGCGCCTGGGTTATTGCACGTTTGGCATCAGTGTCGTTGCTGACCGGTCTTACGCATGGCGCTCTCAGACTGGTGAATTCGCGGTCGGAGCCTGGTCTGATGCACCGAGCTTAGTTGGTGAGCCTTTACCCATAGAGCTGGGCATTCTGAGAGAGCTGCCGAAATATTTTAAGTGGCATCAAAACATTGGCCGGCTGCATCGGCGTAAGTGGCTGTTCAATACTGTAATTAACACGCTGGCGGCGGCGCGGCACTTGCCATGCAACGGCGATATATTGGCTGATTTACCGATGCTAGCGGCAGTGTTTACTGAGGCGTGGGACCTCGGTAAAACTCTGTGGGGTGACTGGCCGATGGCGAAAGATGAGGCCTATCAAGTGTTGTTACGACTCGTCGACACTACAGCCAACAATGAGAACTCCATGGCGCGTGATGTCCGCCTCGGCCGCCCGACCGAGTCTGATTACTTGGCGGGACTGGCAAAAGATACGCGTCGCTTTCCCTTGTTAACTAGCTTGCATCGACAATTACAGGTTCAAGAGTAAACAACTCGCCGTCTAGCATCACTTTTTGTGACAATAGACGGCGTGCTGTGCCGGGGAGGCTTAGTGGGCTACTGTGGGGAGACTTTGCGGAACTATGATTACATCGACGCGACGATTTTTCGCGCGTCCGGATGCAGTTTTGTTTGAAGCGATCGGTTGTTGATCGCCGAGTCCCTCAGCGCGCAGCGTCAAGGGCTTACCTTCAGGGCTTGTGCGCTGTGCTTGGAGGTAGTCTTTCACTGCTTCAGCGCGAGCTAGTGAGAGCTCTTTATTTGCTTTCGCGTTGCCGGTGGCATCGCTGTGGCCTTGGATTACGACCTCGGCCGGGGCAAAGGTACCTATGACTTCCGACACACGGTTTAACATGCCAAAGCGTGACGAGTTAAGGCCGTGCTGTCCGACGGCAAACCTTAGATCAGTCAGTCGGACGATGACCTTGCCAGCTTGTTGCATCACTTGAGCTTCAGTCGATGAAAATTGATGTTGCGCGGCCTTCACTTTGTCTTGGAAGGCTTCGTTTGCGGCAAGTTGCGCTGCTGTCTGCTCGGTTTGCTTAAGTTCGGAGGTGGTTTCCTCCAATTCCATCTGCTTTTCTTTAAGGGCAGCTCGTTCGCTAGCAAGGCGTTCGCTTTGTGTTTCACGCTGCAGCGCGATCGCTTCTCCATCTTCGGCATTTAAAGCTTTAGATTCGCGCGTGATTCTCACAAGGCGGTCGGCACTCTTTAAAAGAGCGCCCTCCTTGTTTTCGAGAGCTGCTCTATCTTTCAGATTGACCGTAACGTAGCTATCAGCCTCTTTTAGTTTGGCGTCAAGATCTGCCAGGGTTCTCGAGGCAAACTTTTGCGCTCCTTCGCGCATAGCCTCATCCCGCGTATGCTTGGCTGGGCCTGTCACAGAGGTGTGTAGTGAATTTGATTCAACTGCAGCAAATTCTTTTTGTAATTCGAGCCGTTTTTTCAAGGCTGAAGCCTTATCGCGATCTTCGAGATCTTTACCGATGCTTCGCAATTCTTTGTCTGCCTTTTCGAAGCCTTTGCGATCGAATTCCCGTGCATTGGCGGAAAGGGCGGCGCGGCGTGCGCTCAGAACTTCAGGCATTACGTCTTGGGCAGCTTTAGTCGCTTCCTCAGCCTTTTTTAGGTAGGCAAGACCCCCAGCAACACTCTCTAGAATCGCTTCATTACTAGCATTTCTGGTGCGCAATCTCTTCGCTTCGGCGAGGTGCTCGCTGACCTCTTTAAAACTATCTGGTGCTAAAACGTCCGCTTGGTCCGCTAGAGCCGCTTCACGTCCGGCCTCTAACCTGCTGATTTCAGCAGAAGGATCAGCATTGGCAGGAAGTTGCTCGATGGGGACACTTTGGCAACCTGCAGAAACCAGCATCAGCGATATGTATCCCACAGCCTGCATCTTCCGAATCTGTTGCATAAAGTACCTCGAAGTATGTGTTTGCACTCGTCAGTGCCAGTCGCACTGCAAGCGGAATGCCAATTTACCCGAAGAGCCTTAATATTTTGCATAGTGCACTTTAAAATTATCTGAGGTAATGCGGTAATTCGTGCATCCGAAAGGCATGCATATGACTGTTCCCATCTCATAAAAAGGAACGAGCGTATGATCTCGGATCTTCAAAACGATAGTTTTCCGATAAAATCACTATTTGCTGATGACGAATTAATTGCGGAGATCCTGCCAGCTTTCGTGGACAACTTGCCCAAATATGTCGAGCGGCTGCGTGTTGCACTCGGCGCAGGAGATGTCGCTGCTGCCGCGAAAGTTTGTCACGATTTGAAGGGCACTGCTGGCGGCTACGGCTACCCGCAAATTGGTAGCCTGGCGCAGACGTTAGAGGATGAACTCAAGGGCGGCATTGATTTAACTAAGGCTAGTATTCTGTTGGAGCAGATCGCTAGGCTATGCCACCTGGCGATGCTTGGTCTAGATCACTAACAATACCGAGCCCGTGGGGATGCCCGCCTGCAGCCAGGCGCTTTAACAGCCGGTCACGCTGGAGCACGGCGCGCGTAGTAGCTAAAATCTGGTATGGCCCTTCCGACTTGTGAATAAACGCACGCACTGACGAGGGCCATTCCGCGCTCTGGTGTTCCAGGTTAAAATCTTTACCGCTCACGAGTACGACTGGGACCTGGACGACAAACATATCGAGATATTCTGCTAACTCATCGCCTCTGATCGAGTCCATATAAACATCAATGATGGCGATGTCATAGTCCTTGATGCGGGCGAAATTTCCCATTGCGTAGAGCGACTGGAAATAATTGGGGGCAAAGCCGAAATTGCGTGCAGTCGCTGAAATCAATGCTCCAAAATAGGGATCATCATCGAAGATGACCAGTTTATCTTGTGGCGGCTGTTGCTGAATCTTGGAATTAGCTGTGTTCGTAGTCATTTTTATTTCTCCTCGAGTATCTGGCTCAGCATCTTAATGAACTCCTATGATTAATTCAGGTTGGCAGCCTGTGCTTTAGGGAGCCAATTTCCGTTGAGCAGCTCAAGAGCATTTTCTAGGATGGAGTGTGCACCCTCCTTTTTACACTGAAAGCTTCGGATACAGCGGGGCCAAGTTTGGCGCTCAGTCGCGCTGATGTCCGCACCGCTAATGACCACGACGGGCAGATCATCAAAGAACACGTCAATGTATTCAGCTATCTCGGGTCCTTTAAAGGACTCAAGATAATAGTCGAGAATCACCACATCGTAGTCTTGGAGCGAAGCAAATGAAGGCATGTCCGCGAGTGACGCATACGCAGTGACGGGAATGCCTTGGGCCTCGCATATTAGGCGAAATAATGAGCGGAACCACTCATCATCGTCAATTAGCAGAAGGCCCTTTTTACGATAAAGGATCACGCTCGGTTGTATAAGACCCTTCTGCTCTCTAAGGTTGTTTTCTAACCAGTACATGATGCGTCTCCTGCTGTTGGTCGTCGCGAATCTTTACGTATGAACATGGGTCATTTTGGCACTCTGCAAAATCCATTCCATGTATTCAGTTTCGTCTTGAACCTCGTCAGCTAGCATATTGGCCGGCCAGTCTGTTTCGGTGGCGTCAGTTATTGTAGGAAAAATCCTACAGATGATGGTGATTAGTTACAGTTATGACAGATCATGTAGTCATCATACATAGGTGCGGATGAGAGGCCCTTAAATGCATTGTGGGTGGTGCGCCATGAACGCACCACCCACACCAACGCGGATCGCCAAATAGGCTCCCACGGATTCATTTCGCTAGGCGGTTGGTGACAGGTTTGTTCGTGAGGGGATCACTGTGCCTGCCTAGCGGTGGTTTCCTCTTAGCAATCTGTGTGCCAACTTTTTCGATTTCTCTAACTTCTGCGATTTTGAAACAAGGACGAAAGCAGCTAAACCGCAATCCGTCGGCTGCAGTCCATGAGGGACGACTGTGCATCACGTAAGTCTTCAAGGTCGCTATGTGCAGTAGCTATTTCGAGTCTTCTAGCCGCGAGCGCAAGCTGTTCGAAGCCAAATGTCGCCGCTTCGCCGCAAACCCGATGGCAAAGGCGCTTTAATTCGGCGAATTCGTTGGCTTCAAAAGCGCGGGTGATTTGTGCGAGAATTTCCGGCAGTGCCGCCACATACTCAACTACTAACGGTCCAAGTAATTGATGGTCAGCGTAGCGAGAGCGTAATTGCGCGGGGGGCTGGACGACTCTTTCGCCGTCACTTTCCGTTGTCGGAGGATCTACGTCCGGCATTTAACGAAAGCTCCCTCTGTCGAAGCCGTATCGGTTCATGAGTCGGTAGATGTCTGCTCTATAGCGTCCTGAGATGCGTGCAGCTTCAGAAATATTACCGCCACTCAAGTGCAGCAGATTCTCTATATAGGTCTTCTCGAAGCACTGCTTCGCTTCCGTAAGCGGCAATACAAATACTGACCTGTTTAGGCCTTCCTCTGGTGCCGGGATACCCGCTTTCAGATTTAGGTGCTGGAACACGTCGTTGATACACAGCTCGTCGTCGATAGATAGTACCACTGCGCGCTCAATTGCATTTTGGAGCTCTCGCACGTTGCCCGGCCAATCATAGGCCATCAGACGCGCCAGCACAGCGGGGCTGGGTGGCCGCACCGTCTTGGCAAAACGCTGGTTGAACTGCTCCAAAAAATGATTCGTCAAATGCGGAATATCTTCAATTCGGTGCCGCAGCGGTGGAATCCGGATCACTACCACCGATAAACGGTAGTAGAGGTCTTCGCGGAAGCGCTTGCTTTTTGCTTCGTCTAAGATGTCGCGGTGCGTCGCCGCAATAACCCTAGTACTGATGTTGATCGGTGTACTGGAGCCAATTGGTGTTACTTGTCTTTCCTGCAGGACGCGCAGCAGTTTGGTCTGCAACGCCAGTGGCATGTCGCCGATTTCATCGAGCAGCAGTGTGCCGGAGGAGCACACTTCAAAGATTCCCTTGCGATCACATTTAGCGTCGGTGAAGCTGCCCTTGCGATGGCCGAATAGTTCAGACTCAAGCAACTGTTCTGGAATCGCACCGCAATTGATGGCGTTAAAACGTTCCGTGGCGCGCAGCGAAGTTTGGTGGATAGCTCGAGCCACCACCTCTTTACCGGTACCAGATTCGCCTAGAATGAGGACAGTCGAGTCGACTTTGCGAATCTTGTCGATCATCGTCAGCATTTCTTTGATGGCGTTGCTTTCGCCAACCAGTCCGAGAGCCTTCCGATGATCTGCCGTAAGTTGAAAGGATTCTTTAAAAGGAGGCGTCAAATGGGCGTTAATTTCCGCCAGAATCTTCTCAGGCTCAGTACCTTTGGCAAAAAATCCAGTGGCACCGCGTCGCATACACTCGACCGCGCGCTCGATCGAACCGTATGAGGTGAGAATGAACACTTTAGTCGAAGGCGTCATTTTCAGGATAAATGGTAAGCCGTTCGTTCCCTCTTCATGACCCAGCTGTAGGTCGAGCAGCACCGCGTCAAAGTAGTACTGGGTTAATAGTTCTTTGGTTGATTTGAGATCACGGCTGGTATGAGTGATGAATCCTGCAGCAGTCAGAAAGGTCTCGTAAAACTGCGTCACCAACTCGTCGTCGTCGACGAGCAAAATACGACCCATGTACTTGGCTGCGGCCATTGTTTTACTCAAGCTTCTTGAGGTGGATGCCATGCACGGCGCGAGCGTAACTCGTCTTCACCGTCTTGTCGCAAAAATTTAGGACGACCATGTCATGTAGGTCTTTTCAGTTAAGATCAACACGAAACTATAGTTTCGTAGTGATCAAAGCTTGTTATCCTGTGCCAATTCCATCTGGTCGTTGACGTCCCCGCGCTGATGCATTATTTCGTCTCTCATTCACGAAGGTTGCGTTGACCACTGCCGCGTGGCGGCTGGCGGCGCGGCGAGAATCACCAACTCAGGGGGGCGCATGCCAGCACTCAAAGACCTTCTCACTGACATCGCAAGTGACCCCTCAGGTGCAACCCTAAAGGCCCACTGTTACGGCGGTTTGACGGCTGATCAACGGGCTGAGTTAGCGGCGCGGGATCACGCAACCTACACCGGCAAGGTGCGGGATGTGGTGACGGTTGGCGATGAGTTGCTGATCGTCCATTCCGATCGACTGACGGCCTTCGATAAGCTCATTGGTATGGTCCCTTATAAAGGCACCATACTTACCGAGATTTCTGAGTTTTGGCTAAGTGAAGCCAAGAAAGTGGTGCCAACGCATCTACTCAGTCGACCACATGAGCGAGTGCTTCGTGTCGAGCGGGCCACTCCGTTTAAAGTCGAGGTTGTGGTACGTGGTTATATGGCGGGCAGTATGCAGCGTGCCTATGCCAAGGGGGAGCGCTTATTTTGCGGTGAAATCTTGCCGGACGCTCTGCAGCCTTACGGCAAATTACCGCGCAATATCATTACGCCGACGACTAAAGCTGCGGCATTTGAGCACGATGAAAACACGTCCCCCGCTGAGCTGATAGCGGCAGGCGTGGTGAGCCAAGCAGAGTGGGACGAGATTAGCACTAAGGCTTTGCGGTTATTTGCCCATGGGCAGACCGTGCTTGAGCGTTCAGGATGGTTGCTGGTCGATACCAAGTACGAGTTTGGTCGCACCAAATCTGGCGAGATTAAGGTCATCGATGAGATTCACACGCCTGACTCAAGCCGCTTGTGGTTGGCTAAGACCTATGCCGAGCGCTTAGCAGCAGGGGCAACTCCCGACATGTTGGACAAAGAAATTGTCCGCCGTTACCTATTGGCGCAAGGGTTCAGTGGCGAAGGCCAAGTACCCGTGGTGCCTACGGCGCAACTGGTTGAGTTAGCATCAGTTTATCTAAAGGTCGCCGAGACTTTAGTGGGTAAGCCTCTGCAAACCAACGGTCCGGGTCTGGTCGATCTGTTAGCTATGATTAGCAGCCCAACCAAGGCCTGAGGCGTTCAGAGAAGTTGAGGGTATCGCCGTCCTTACACAGATAACCATCGTAGCCGGAGTTCAGGGCGGCTTGCCTGTGGTCGTCATCAGAATGGCCGCTTAATGCCACGAGCGGCCGATTAAACCCCGCCCGTCTCAGCATAGATGCTGCTTCCAGACCGGTGATAATTGGCATTTCAATGTCCATGACGACTAAATCAAAATTGCGCGTTAATGCCAGCGCGATGCCTTGCTGGGCAGTGGTTGTCGTTGTGACCACGGCGCCCTCGGTCTCCATGATCCGCTGATACAGTAAACACAAATCAGCCGAATCATCGATGAGGAGGATACTCTTCCCCAGAAGAAATCCTAATTGCTCCGTACTCTTCACTTCCGATGGGGCTTTCGACTGGATCACTTTAATGACCCCCTAAGCATCCTGGGTTGAATCTTGATGTCAAAGTAGTATCACCGCGATGGATGGTCAACGCTGGACATCAGCTTGTCCGGCCTTATCACTGCGCCCGATGTTCAGCTGGCGTTGCTTCTTAAGATCCCAGAATGCTTGAAGAATTTTACCTGCAATGGGAGCAGCCGAGCGCCCGCCACCAGAAACTTTGTCGTGTTCGCTGACCACCGCAATGGCAATTTCTGGGTTGTCCGCAGGGGAGAAGGCGGCGAACAGCGCATGCTCACGCCAGTTCATACTCACATCTCTTTGCGTCTTGCCCATATTTTTACTGAGTCCAACCACTTGGGCAGATCCGGTCTTGCCGGCAACGGTGACTCCCGGTACCGCAGCGTGTTTACCGGTACCTTCTTTGTCCATAACAACGGCCATCAGGCCCTCTTTTACCAAGCGGAAATTTTCGGCCTTGATTTTGTCTATGCGGCGCACTAATTCGGGCTCTTGCATGAGCACTGTTTCGCCGATTGGATTGATCACTCGTTTGACTAAAAATGGACGCCACAAATTGCCGTCGTTGCCTATGGTGGCGAACAAATTAGCCAGCTGGAGTGGGGTGACTCCGTCGTAACCCTGGCCGATAGCGACGCTTGGAGTTTCGCCCGTGCTCCAAGGTAAATGCAAAGTTAGCTTTTTCCACGCGGTGGTAGGTACCAATCCGGGTTGCTCAAAATTAAGTAGTAGTCCGGTTTTTGCACCTAGGCCTAGCATTTGTGCATATTTAGCGATGCGGTCGACCCCGAGTTCGACTCCGACGTTGTAAAAATAAACGTCGCAGGACTTCATGAGGGCACGGCGTAAATTGACATTGCCGTGGCCGCCGTGTTCCCAGCAGTGATAGGTCTGCCCACCCAGGGTATAGTGGCCCGGGCAGAAGAACGTTGTATTGGCATTGATGACGCCCTCTTCCAGGCCAGCCAAAGCAACCACGGCCTTATAAGTACTGCCAGGCATGTAGACGCCGCCTGTAGTCTTATCCAAAAAGGGTTTGAATGGGTTAGCGACAAGCGAGCGGTACATTTCTTCGGTCAAGCCGCCCTGGTAAACGTTAGGGTCATAACCAGGCTCGCTGACCATCGCGAGAATTTCGCCACTTTGTGGATTCAGAACGACCACCGCGCCATTCTTACCGCGAAAGGCCTCACGAGTGATGCGCTGCAGTTCCATATCCAATGTCAGCACTAAATCCGACCCAGCCTGGGCAGGAACCAGGGGTAATTCTATACCGCTTCTATTCGAAGCCTCGACTTGCCGGCCAAAAGCATCAACTTGAATCAGTCGGTGGCCGCGTTTACCGCGCAAGTACTTTTCCCAGCGTGATTCCAAGCCTTGTTTGCCGACTAAGTCGCCCGCCCTATAGGGGCTATCACCGTCTTTACCACTGTCGGTCAGTTCGTTTTTGCCGATCTCGCCGAGGTATCCCACCATGTGTGACGGTGTATCCACCTTGTAATCACGCCTGGGCGCGACTGATATATCGATGCCAGGTAAAAATATTTTGTTTGATTGGATGGTCGCTACTTCGTGTAGCGACAGGTTTCGTTTAAGGTTGACTGGCAAATACTTGGGCTGTCCGCGACTCATAAAAAGGCGACGTTCGAAGGCATGAACAGGGATGTGCAAGAGCCGGCCCAAAATTTTAAATGTCGTCTGCGTGTCTCTGACAAATTGCGGCACGTACACTAAATCGAAATAAGGGCGATTACCGAGGACGACTTGCCCGTTACGATCGAAGATTAAACCCCTTGGCGCAGCCAATTCGATGTATTGGATGCGATTGGTTTCTGCGATGCGTTTATAGAGGTCACCCTTGTAAATCTGGACGTACCATAGACGTATCAGGAGCAGTCCGGTGACGCCCAGAAACAGCATGTTGACCCATAGAAAGCGACTTTCTACGATCCGGCGCTCAGCTTGAAAGATGCGCCGCATTAGCCGTCCTCGCCTTTTATGCCAGTAGCCAAATAGCGATGGCAAAAGAGCATTCCTAGAGCAAAACCGGTCAACAAGGTTTCACACTGAACCCGCAGATACATCCAGGTAAATATGGAAGAGCCGGCGTTGACAGCCAAGACGAAAGTAGCGAAAAAAACGACCCAGAGTTGGCTGAGGCCGAAGGTAAATGCCCACGGCATGGCATGGCGCCACGATAGGGTGCTGCGCGATAAGTGGATCGCCACTGCAATCACCCAATAAGTGCATAGGTAGAAGCCGGCCGGCGTTGCTGAGTGAGTCTCTAGTATGAGAGCGCCGATGCCTGCGAGGAATAAGCCCCGCGTCAAGGTCTCACAGACTAGTGTTGTGACTAGCCACGGCGTCATCAGATCGATGGCAAAGACGCCATGGGTGATCGACGGCAACAAGGTGTGGTGGAGTGTGCCGACTAACAGCAGCATAATCGTATCCAGCCAGAGGTAGCCGCTGACCGGGCGAAATCTGAGTAGGGGCTTGACTTGAATCCAGGCCGTACGCAGACGGCCAAGCGTTTGGTCCATCACCGACCTTGCATATTAAGTGCCTCATCCAGCCATTTGGGGCCGGCGGCATTAGCGATTTTTTCAAGCTCTGGATCGGGGCTGAAGATAATCATGACCTCTTCCAGCCGGTTGTGATCAACCCACGGCTCGACTGTGACGGATTGGGCCACGTTGTCGGTTTCGTAGGTGATGCGCATGACCCGACCTACAGGCAAACCTTTGGGAAACCCACCGACGATTCCCGAAGTAATGAGGGTGTCACCAATCCTGATTTCCACTCGTTTGTGCAGCTGCAGAGTGCAGTGCGTATGGGCGGCACCTGAGAGGACCCCGCGGACACGCGTGCGCTGCAGCAGTACATCGAGATGAAAGTCG
This sequence comes from Pseudomonadota bacterium, assembly GCA_026390435.1. GTDB lineage: Bacteria > Bdellovibrionota_B > Oligoflexia > Oligoflexales > CAIYRB01 > CAIYRB01. Next base: position 5,985 of record JAPLFY010000097.1, on the reverse strand, counting down.
TGATCGACAAGCAGTTGGACGTCAGAAAAATGCATGCCGGTGCGGATGACTTTGCCGACCACGCCATCGGCCGCCACGACGGGCATGCCTACCCGCACTCCATCGGAGCTACCGCGTGTGATTCGAATCGATTCAAACTGGCCAAGTTCGTTATGGCCGATGACTTCTGCAGCGATCAGGCGCTTGTCGGAGCGGCCAGAGAATCCCAGCAGTTTGCGCAGACGGCCAGTCTCCTGGACCTGTTCGTCGTAATCCATAATCCGAGACTGCATGGCAGCAAGCTGTGACCTTAGGTTTAAATTTTGATTGGCGGCATCGCTTAGGCCGATGTAGCGCTGCCATGTATGGTTGACACCGCTGGCAGCGACTTGCCAAAGTCGTTCGATCGGGTACATGGCATTCTGCAGTACCAAAAGCGCTGAGTGGGGATTTTCCCAGGCCTTCATCGGCGTCGAGAAAAAGACGAATGGCGCCAGCAAAGCGCCGACGAGCAGGGCCATGGCCAAGATTTTTTTTGAATGGTCACCCAAGGTCGCGATCCATTTCCCATGGCAGTTGATGAAGTCTCTAGCCTTTCACTTTATCATCACCTAGCAAATGTGCTACAGCTTAAGCAGCGTTAGCAAAATGTTGCGAGGAATGCCTGTCAGAATCACCGTCTAGCTGTGGAGACGCCGCGCTGATGTTTCGCATGAAAAATAAGGCCCTAAATGGAGTCGAAGCTGATAAACTGTCCAAGAATTTTTGGACATATGCCGTGTTATTATCGGCACTTGGAGCAATGACCTTTTTTGGGGTTTGCGATCCAACCGGCAGTAAATTCGGCGGTGGCGGCGGTGGCGGCGGGAGTGTGGCGGCCACCGTGGGCGGCGAAAAGATTAGCCGGACTGAGTTCCAGAGGGCCTATCAGCGGGCATACAGTCAGTATCAGCGGATCTACCAAGACGCTTTTGACCCAGGTCAGTTGCGGCTTGCTCAGAGCGTGCTGCGTGAACTGGTCGATGAGCGTGCGCTTTATTTGAAGGCTGTCGATCTTGGGCTGCGTGCCACGGACGACGAGATCGTCCAACTGCTGACCCGCGAAGAAGCCTTCAAGGGCGAGGACGGCAAATTTTCTGATGAAGTTTTCAAGCGCTACTTAGACAGCAATGGCTATACAGAATCAGCCTTTCTCGAAGATATCCGGCGCGGAGTCACCGTGCAAAAGCTGAGGCGTTTTGTCGCCGACAGCAGTTACGTCTCACTTAAAGCGGCCGAACTTGACTACCGGTCGAGTGAGACCAAGCTTAATATTGACTACCTGAAATTAGATCCGCAGAAGATGGCCGTTAATGTTGTGGCTGCAGATGTGGAAAAGATGTTGGCTGACCCCGCTGGTAAAGCCCGCGTCAAAGAATATTATGAGAAGAATACTGCGGAATTCAAGCGTCCGGATGAGATCAAGGCGCGTCATATTCTGGTCGGCTATAAGGGATCTCGCAATGCTACGCCTGAGGCCAACCAGCGGGAAAAAGATGCCGCAAAGAAGCGCGCGGATGAGCTTTTGGCAGCCGTTCTAGTGGCCGGTGCCGATTTTGCTGCCCTCGCTGGCAAAAATACGGATGAACCAAATGGCAAAACCAGCGGCGGTGATCTCGGCTGGTTCAATCGTGAGGCCATGGACAAGGCATTTTCGGATGCTGCTTTTGCTCTGCAAAAGGGTGCCATCAGCGTAGTCGTAGAGACCCCCTTTGGTTTCCACATTATCAAGGTTGAGGACACGAAAGCGGCCGTTAACTTGGCGCTGGAAGCTGCTGAGCGGCAGATTGCTGAAAATCTATTGCTTAAAGAGCGGCGTCCGCTGGCTGCTAAAGAGGCTGCTGATAGGATTTTTGCTCAGATCAAAGCACAGCAACCGATCGATGCCCTGCTCGCACAGTACCAGGTTAGCTGGGCAGCCACCGGTGAAGTCAATGCAGATGCCCGCTACTTGCCTGGAATCGGCTCCAGCGGCGAAGTCTCCGAAGCATTGGTTGGCCTGAAGCAGCCTGGGGACTTATTCCCACGGGTGCTAGATATCCGCGGTAACTACTACGTGCTCAAACTGAAGAGCCGCAAAGAGCCAGATTTGAGTCAACTAACTGCCGATAAGCGTAAACAGTTGGCGCAGGGTGCAGCCTACCAAGATGGGACAACGATGTTCACTCTGCTTTCAAAGAAAGCCGAGGCGGATCTCGAGAAGAAGTCGAAGGTCTGGCTAAATCCTGATTTACTTGCGCTCGACGAGCAGAAACCTACGGGCAAATCCGGGGGCTGACGTTGTGGGCGTCCTGATTGTCACGAAAACGACTAACTACGAGCTCCATGGCGCCTTGATTGAATCCAAGGTGAGGCAGGGGCTCGTGCCGCGCGATGCTCTGACGCGCCTGCAGGTGGCCCACGCGGAGCATTACGAAACGCTCGGCCATTTGCGGGCAGCTCTGACGGCCGCTGGGTTGAGTTGGGATGAGGTCAGCCGGGACTTTCCGCGGCCGTGGAGCAAAACCTACGACATCGTGATCACTGTTGGCGGCGACGGCACACTGCTTGCGGCATCCCATCAGCTGGCGCAAGGTGGCTTGATTGCCGGGATTCGGTCGTCACTCATGAGTGTGGGATTTTTGTGCTGCGCCAGTCCGACTCAAGTCGAAGAATTGGTTGCGGCCATTGCTGCAGGCACCTTGCAAAGTTCGTCAGTGCATAGGCTTAGGGCATCGGTATCTCGAGTCGACGTCGGAGATGTCGTCGAGACATCGCCGGTGCTAAACGACTTCCTTTATGCCAATGCCAATCCTGCCGCTACTACGCGTTATAAAATCACGCTTGGCCACCAGCAAGAGGTCCATCGATCGAGTGGCATCTGGGTGGCAACAGCAACTGGCAGCACGGCGGCGATTTTGGCTGCTGGCGGCGAACGGCGCCCGGTCGATGACGCGCTATTTCAGTTTCGTGTGCGTGAACTTTACCGCTTCGATCACGACAGCCCCAGCATTGAGGGTGGGCTGTTTGACCCAAGTAAAACTCCCCTTGAGATTGAAAATCGCTGCCAATCGGCAATACTCGCCACGGACGGCCAACATGGCGTCATTGAGTTGGTCTACGGTGATAAGGTGCAGTTTTCTGCAGCGCCGCCGGTCCAACTTGTGCGCGGCTGGGCAACCAAACTGACGATGGCTTAACGGGGCTCACGACCCTTACCTGCGCTGGCGCGTTGTTTATAAGCACATAAAATCTAATGACTTTATGTGAATTTTTGTTTTTTTCCTAAAGTTTCGCAGTGTTCCTGCCGATACGGGGGAAGCTAGGGCGCAGTGCCCAAGCAATTCCTCTGTTCCATGGGAAGCCGCCAAATGCTGCTTAGGTCGAGTTCAAAACTTGTAGTCCTAATTTCTGCGGTGGCACTTTTGGCTACAGCAACTGCTTGCAGTTCGCCCGCAGAGACCTCGCCGGCGCCGAAAAGCGGCAAGACTAGTCCGGTAAAAAAGCCGAAAACTTGCCTGACTAACTGTAGTACAGGGTCCGACGTGGAAGAGGAAACCAATATAGACAACACCCCGGTGGCCGATGCTGACCCCAAAAAGCCATCACCGACGACTGCATGGTGTAAGGCGGCTGCTGGTACGGATGTCGCGAGCCAATCGCTGTCTTCTTTATTTGGCACACTTTGTAGCTCTGGGCTGGGTACAGCCTTCTTGGTTAATCAACTGATCCCCAAAGCTTATACTGGATCTGGTGAAGTCCAGCCGGTGGAAGTGCAGCCAGTGACCGCTGCCAATAAAACGATCAGCGCATTCTATGCGATCGCAATTAAGATGCCGATCAGAGTTAAGGATCATCACACCCGGGTGGCGCCTTCCGATGGCGATCAAGCGACGGAGACAGCAAAAATAAGAGCCGAGGGCCCGACACCGGGTACCGTAAAAATAACGGCTGTTGCTAGCAATTCCGATACGGGGTGGAAGCGCGGCTGGGTGATCGATGCCCCGTCGTCTGTGAAGAGCGGCCTTGTTACTATCCAAACCGGATATACTTACCAACAAGATCACTTTGAGCTCGGCACTGGCCTGTACCTTTACTCATCCACTTTCAAGCAGCCCTCGCCCTCGTCTTCCGCGGTGAAGAATTACCAGGTGCTCACGGCAGCTTTCGATCTAGACGGTCAGGGATATCAGGTAATTGTTGCGAGAATTTCTGCAGATGACAAAGGTCAGCCGGCAAAGATCACCGAACAAGTGAAGGCCACTGCAGCAAAGTTCTTTAAATTTCAGTACGATCAGAGCGCTCGCTAAAATTTAACCTTTTGCCTGACATTTCGTAGTGTACCGCCGCATACCGAGCAGCCATTTTTCCTCTACACTCACCGTTGCTGTAGATTTAGCATCGGCTGCAGGCCAAGTTAGGAAGATGGACTGATCGCTGCTCTTGCAGACGAATTTCGCCTTTTTCGGATCGTCTTTGCCGCTCGTGTCGCAGGTGCCCAGGAGCCCTGTGTCGGTAGCGCTAAATAGGATGCGGACGGACTTGTCGTCGTCGCGGTCGTCTGGGCTGTCAGCATCACTCTCTTCGCGCTCGATGATAATAAGCGGGTGATACGAGCCATTACCGGCTAAGCAGCGAAATATTTCAACGTTTGGCTTGGTGGTTTCAAGCTGTTCGGCCTCATTGGTCGCCGCGTCGTGCGCGGTGCAGCTGCTTAACCATAGTCCCAGAGATATCAACTGAAAAAATGCCGTTTTCATGGTTTGCCTCGCGCTTAGCGGCTTTTTTTACTGCTCGGATCGTCTATAGTGCTATCGCTTTAAGATAGCGTCTACCTCGGCTAAAGAGCAAGGGGGGTTGCGTCATAGTTTTGGCTGGTCGAAGCTGATCGTATAGGCTAGGGGTGCGGACCATGAGTGAGTTAGAGCAACTACCTTTGTTGAGTGCCACGCCCGAGGGCTGGGCCGAGCTGGTCTGTGCTAATTTTGACGCCTTTCTGTTGGACCATGCCTGCTGTGAGCGGAAAGCTGCGGCCTCGGCTTTATCGCTCATTGCCCGGCACGCCGATCAGCCTCTCCTAGTGGAGACCATGGTGACTCTGGCCCGTGAAGAACTAGAGCACTTTGGGCAGGTGCACCGGCTCCTTTTAAAGCGTGGCTTGCGCCTTGGGCCGGACGACAAGGATGTTTACGTCAACCAGCTATTGACTGCCGTGCGCACCCAACCCAATGAACGCTTGCTGGACCGTATTCTGGTCTCATCTCTGATCGAGGCGCGCAGTTGCGAGCGTTTTTATCTACTTAGTAGAAAGCTCGACCATGAGCCTGAGTTGCAGGCTTTTTACCGCGGACTTTATAAATCGGAAGCCGGACATTATATGTTGGGTGACAGCGTCGACATCATCAGCTAGTTTTAGCCATTCTGTGCCTGCCGGAGGTTTGCTTTGAACCGTGAAGTGTCCAACCAAGCGCGTCCCCCAGAGTTGCGCACTGCCATTATCGTGGGTGTGCTTTTAGCTGGAGAAGATGACACTCTCAGCGAGGACTTGTCGGAGCTGACTCAACTCCTGGCGACTTTGAAGATCCAGGTCGGCGGTCGGGTGATTCAAAAGCGGCAGAAAGTCACGCCTAGATTCTTTGTCGGCGAGGGTAAGGTCGACGAGATCAAACAGCTAGCCGAGGAGCTGGGCACTAAGTTATTGATTTTCGATCGCACTTTGTCTGGTCCGCAAGTACGCAATCTAGAGGAACATACCGGCTGCGAAGTTCAGGATCGAACCAGTGTCATCCTCGAAATTTTTGCCCGGCACGCTCGCACGGCGCAAGCTAAGACGCAGGTTGAAATTGCTCGACTGGAATACTTAATGCCGCGGATGACCGGCGCTTGGTCCCACTTGGAAAGGCAGCGCGGGGGTGGTGTCCAGCGCGGCATGGGCGAAAAGCAAATTGAGGTCGACCGTCGCTTGGCGCGGGAACGTATGAGTCGCCT
>JAPLFY010000060.1 GCA_026390435.1 Pseudomonadota bacterium | reverse complement strand
GAATACGGACGTATCAAAAGAATGACCAGTGTGTTTGACGCTGGCCGTCGCACCGTATTCACCAACTATGTTTAGGTAGGCGCTGTTGCCTATGCCTGAAAGGAGGCGGTTAATCCCATCGACTTTGTCACCAGCATATTTTGGTGTCGACCACTCGCTGCCCCAGAAAATGGCCTGCGTCTTAATTGGAGTCCGAAGCACCTCGCCACCGCGATAGGTCATCAGGTTAAGCTTCTCTGGCGCAGTGAGGGCCAGGCTATCGTCTGGTTCGTTATCGATCTCAACTGCATCGGTGCGCCCTTGCATAACCCCAGTCACTTCGGATTCATTGCTGGAGCCGCAGGCCGTTATTGTCGCGATCACTGTTAGGCCCAGTATTGCGGGTGCGTTCATCATAAAGAATCCTCCCCTCAGTGATACCGAACTTACCTGTAAAAACCGTTTCGGTGTTCGGTGCATTTTAATTGAGCACTTTCTTCATAAAACTTGTCGGGATGCCGTGTGACATGTGGGGTCACTCAGGTTCTATTGGAGGTAAATAAGCAGTGTTTATGAAGCTTAACCTGCAGAGCTTTGAAATAAGCACGGTCACGGAGGGAGCTTCAACATTACGCCACTTGGACCGGCCCGAAGTTATAACTAAGAGGTTATAGTCAGTGCATAGTGCAACTAGACGAATGCACTGCCCAAAGAAGCATACGGTTCAGTTGTCAGGGATGATTTAGTTCAATCAGTCGGAGCTAATGGGCTGAATTGAGGCGGGATTTCAGCAGGAATAAACGAACTGCTCAGTGGCCTATATTACTCGGCATGCATCTGACTTATTTAGGTTCGAGGCACAGCTCGGTACCGAGATTGTTAAACCCCAGATATTTTAAGATCGTTGGTGCGGCATATGAGCCAACCAGTTAACTTGCTCTGCGTTTATCGAGCCCATAGATTTCAATAGTCCTGAGAGCTTCATCCCTAACCATTTCGGCTAAATTATCCGGCGCTATTACTTTCGCTTGAGCGCCAAAACCCAGGATCCACTGAACCAGCTCCGGCGTCACGGCCACATCCATGGAAAGATCTACCTCGCCATTACTCTTAGCGACAATCTGCTGAGACTGGTGCCAGCGACGCTCGCGCACAAACGAGGCAATCTGAGGCAGAAAACTGATTTTTACTGAGACAGCCTGATCGCCGTGATACACACCGAAGGAATTGGCAAAGAAACTCTCGGGGTCCGTAATATCTCCTTCATAAGACTCATTCGCCATCTTTGCATCGCTCATGCGGGATAGACCGAATACCTTAAGTTTCTGGTCTCCTAGATCTTCGGCGACTAAATATAGAGAGCCTTTGGCAAAATAGAGAAAGTGAGGTCCCAGGAGCCTCGGGCCTTTCTTACCGCTGCTAACAGAGTTGTATTCCACCGATAGGATCTGACGCTCGCTGCAGGCCGCTCTGACGGTATCTACAATCTCTGGCTTGAGCCCGAGGCCCCATTGGGGACCAGGTTCAAAGCGAAATTCATTGGCCATCTCTTGCAAGAACGAATGCGCTTTAACACCAATTTTGTCTTCAATCTTTGCGAATGTTGAAGCCAAATCCTCATAGAATGGAGTCTCTTTAAGTGGTGCCAGGATGGAACGAGCTAGATAAAGAGCTAGCAATTCGCGTGAACTAAGTGCCAGATGATGCCCTACTTTCATATTGCGTTCTAAAGTCCATCGAGCCGCCTGGTCATCAGACTTACCATTGACATCCAAGGGGAAACCCGCAGCTTGCAATGCTTCAAGATCTCGGTAGATGGTTCTTTTGCCGACTTCGAAGCCCCGCTCATTCATGCGCTCCGTAAGTCCTGCCACAGTGAGGCCATGAGGTGCCCCTTCAAGGATACCGAGAATCCTGTACAACCTGGTAACTTGCGCATTACGTCCCTTCATACTGTCCTCCCGATTGAGGTCTTCGGTTTTAACGGCTACCTGCTTTATTGCAATTTTTCTCGCTATATAGCTAACCTACCGAAATAAAACCTAAATAAGATTTTGATTGGGTGAAAAACGTCAAACTTTGTGTACCTCAATAGGTCTACGGCAGCGCGTGTGTCATTTGAGGACAAGTATGCGCAGCCCCACCCAAGTTTCAGTTGCACTTCGACCTGTGACCTCCATTGACATCCACTGCACCGACAAGCCTTCCATGATCTAGAGAGGCAGCTCCTCAACTCGAAAATTTCGGAGGAATTTATGATCAGCAGAAATTTCTTACCATTGATCGTGGCCACTTTTACTTTGCAAGGGTGTACGTCCACATCTGGCCTTCGTCCTGAATTCGGGGCGCCGCGGGTGATCGAAAGGTTCGGCAATAGCACCAAGACCCCAGAATGGGTCAATTCGGATAACCCGCTTTACATAGAAAAAAACGACGTTGTCTACGTCAACGCTATGACTATGTCAGGGGATGCTAGACCAGAGGCGTGCAACAATGCGGCCGGCAATGTCGGAAGGTCACAGATACTTCGCCAAATAAAAGAGAATATGACTGTATCCGGTCAGATATCCGAAATTTCTAGCTCTTCGGATCCTGCAGTGGAATCGCTTTTAGCCTTTTTGTCTCAGGGAACTCTTTCCGGAGTGAAGATGATGGGACGCTACTGGGAACGCCGCGAAGAGTCCGATGCTAGCGGCCAACGGGTATTGCGACTGCACTGCTCGGCGAAAATTGGCATCGCCAGGCAGCTGCTCGAGCAGCAAATGCTTAAAGCTATGGGTGACTCTGGATCTGCCAATTCAGAGATAAGGCGTAGGCTGCTAGATGCGCAGAAGTCATTTTTGGATAGCATCGCCGAGCCTAGTTTGCGAACTAGCGCCCCTGTAGTGGTAGATGTCGCGGCTGAGCCTCAAAGCTCGCTTGAATGAACTGGATGCTGTTTTTGAGATGACAGCTTCTAACAGGTCCCAGGGTGGACTAAGTGGGGGATTCCATGCGTACGAATTATTTTATTTTTACCTTTGCTATAGCTTTAGGATTCCCAGCCAGAGCAGAAGAGCTTGAGCCGATTCAGCATGAGCAGTCGGAGCTAGGGTCATCTTTATCTGGCGATTGTACTAGGTCGGGAGATCACTACACCTTCCTGGGTCACGGCCAAGGAAACTCTCAGTCGTTGGCAACTCAGGGATCATTATTATCAGCAAGGAAAAATGCGCTTATTTGCCTCTTCGGTGGCACTCTTAATTTCACTTCTGAGACCGCTGAGTCTAATACCGATACCTCTTACACGGGAAAAACATCGATCTCAGTATCCGCCGAAAACATTGATTGGTCTGGCTTCGAAATGGCGAGGTGTAAAGATGATGAGCTAAATGGGGTGTGGCAGTCGGATGCAGTGTTCAATTGGTCTGTGAAAGATATCGAGAAGAATAGACGGCGCCTAGATCTTCTAAATAAGAAAAAGGAAGAAAATCGAGCTTTATCAGCAAAGATAAAGGCAGCAAGAGATCTAGCTGCACAGAAAGAATCCTTACTTCAAAGACAACGGATTGAGCTTAACCGTTTAAAAAAACAGGAACAAGATATAGCCAATATGCAGTCTGAGTCGGAAAGAATCATCGCCAAGTTGCGACTGCGTAAAAAATCCAAGCTAGATAAAGATAACCAATGGCTGAACATGGCGCGGCAACTTGGGTGCGGCGTCACGTTGGGCGACCTAATCGCCTCGATCGGGAAGCCAGCAAAGACCATCATTCAATTCGAAGAACTGGATATAAAATACCACACAAAATTTCGCCCAAAGATTTATTTTGTATACGGAGACTATGCGTTGGTAGCTCCTGAATATGATCGAGTAGCAAGTAGCTTTGACATAAAATATACCGATTACAAATCTGACATTGACCGCTATCCCGTAACCTATGTCGAAAAATACCGCGGATCACCCGAGTCATGGTGGATCTGCCAGCCATCGTCTTGACATATCAATGTCTCCGAGAGCAGACGTCCGCTGAATTGGTGTAACTCCAAACGAAGTGTGGACGGTAAACCGACCGTCGGTCCTATTATCGAAAAGATCTAAAGACACGACCTCAATTCAACCGAAGTTAACGTCCGGGGAGGGGATCGATATGGCAAGACGAGCAAAAGAAGAGTACCCATTTGCAAAAATACTGCGTGCCGTCATGACAGAACGCCAGGTGAGTGCTCGCCAGGCAGCTAAAATAGCTGGTGTCTCGCATTCTACAATTATTGATTGGCAAACAGGGTCAAGTCCTGACAACTGTCTCGCCGTGAAAAAGCTGTCCGAGGCCTTGGGAGTGAGTTTCAGCTATCTACTTACGGGCAAGCATGATGATGAAGTCAATGGTGTCGCACCACCCGTTACCACAGTTTTTGCAGACGGAGATACTGTCTTCGATGGTTATGCAAAAATTACGATCCAGAAGCTGGTGCCCAGAGCTGAAATAAAGTTCGCCAAAGGTAAAATCTAAAAAACTACTAACCCTGCCCCTTCACAAGGGTTGGCAAAGAGTTTCCCGACAGCATTAGCACTGGGTGGACTATTACAGCGCAATGAGCAAAAAACCACGCTGTCTATATCGACTAATTAATTAATAATATTGGGAATGTAAAGGAAATCCCGGGCACAACACCAAGTCCTTCAGGTCTCCTAGATGTCCCTACCTGACACACCACTAGCCGATCAGTGAGTCATTAACGGGGCGTTTTATATCAGGGACCTTATGCACCTGCGGAGGTTAGTAATGGAAACACCAAATACCAAATCAGCAGCAATCGTTCTTGGCCTTGGTGCCGCATTTGCTGCAAAAGGGCGATTGTTGACCAGCACTGTAACTGAGCAATCCGGTCAAATCTCGCATTTTGCCGAGACGGCGATCGAACGAGCGCCACATAATGCTCCTCACTTTGAAAACCACGTCACATCAAGATCTGAGAATGTAACGGTGCGAAATAGCTCGCGAATAACCGCAAGCGTTACAAGAGCCGCAATAACACCTTGGAAATCGCTCGCAGGAGACCACAAACCTCTGACTGTTAACCATACAGAGCAGGTTGAGCAAGTTAAGGAACATCGGCCACAGCTTCCTGTTTATGTAGACTTGCGACACTATGATAATCCGGTCCAAAATCAGGGCGATCAAGGTTCATGCTCCGCCTTCGCCACGGTCGCAGCTATGGAAAATTACCTGAATCGCAAAATCGGAATGAAGGTGAAATTATCTGAGAGTAGCCTCTGGTCGAGGTACAAGACACCCAGTGTTGATGATGCAATTACTGCTGCTAAAGGCGACCCATCACACTACGTCAGAATTATTTCTCTCGATGGAAAAAAATTAGGTGGATCATACATGGGTGCTTTGATCCGCGAAACTGGTGAACGCCGATCTCTCGACGGAACGCAGGAAATACTAAAACCTATTTCGGTCGGTAATCCAGTGATACTCGTGACTGAAGTTAATTCCAGCCTAGAAAAATCAACTAATGGATGGATTTCCGCAGATGGTCCAAATACGGATGATTCGCACGCAATGACGATTGTTGGTTACAAACTTTTCCTGGAAGATCACCGCAAGGATTACTTCATTGTACGTAATTCATGGGGTCAGAAATGGGGTGACCATGGCTATGGCTATCTACCAATACATTACTGCACATTGCACCGGTGCGTAGCGTACGAAATGAAGAATGTCGAAGTGATTGATGTAGGGAATCAAGACGGAAAAAGTTTGAGCGGGGTGTCTGCAAGCACCAACAAAGAGAGGCGCTGATGAGTCAAATGTAAACTACTTAGTGCGTATCGGAGCAAGTAAATACATCAAGATGTCAGTGGCCATCGCCACGCAATATAAACACTCAGACCAGGGAATAAACAAATGTCAGAAGATTCTAAAAAATCGTTGCTAAAGATCCTATTAGGTGGCCGAGTATCAGACCAGAAGAAAGGTCCTAGTTTGGTTCAGTACAGCGGCAAGAAATTGGGCCGAAGATTTAACTGGATTGGTGACACTGTCACCATCGGCAGCAATGACGGTTGTGATTTTAAAATTGACGAGGATTCGTTATCGCCTGTCCATTGTATTTTAACGAAAAAGCCTGAAGATTACTTTATCATCGACCTTAATAGCACCAAAGGGACGTTTATTGGAGACTTGCGTGTCGTGGACAAGCAACAGATTCATGAAGGCGACATCTTGCTTCTTGGTGAAGTGTACATAAAATTCTTTGCGGTTTAACGACTCAAAAAACGAATGTGATCAATGAAAAATAGAGCAATTTGTGGATCTTCAGAAATTTTATGAAGGGTTGCCTATGAGATGCTTAATTTTGTTAGTCACAATCATTGTTGGCTACGGTCGTAATTCCGAAAAATCTAGCGTCCTATCCCTAGATTTATCCAGTTTAAAGAACCTACTGACAAAAGCTGACCTTGACCCAGGATCTTTTGTAACTCCAATGACAAAAGATGATATTGCAGCAAGGATGGCAAACATGACCGATCTCTATGCAAACGAGCCTAAGCTAGAGCGCTCGCGAAAAAAATAATAAGTCAGGTGAATGTTCCCAAAGGACTTTTTCCTCCAATGCTCATGGATAATGTCGGACCTCGTGGGGAGGATGTCGTAGTATGATACTTACTGAGAATAATCATCCGCCGCCTCACGACTGTAAGACAATGTAGTCAGCCTGCTACAATTACGTGTTACCTATATGTTTGAGCTTTTAGGGTGAAACATTACGTAAGGTGAATCAATACTCTAAATCAAGCGTAGTATTATAGGCTAATGTAGTACAATGAATGTACACATATCTACCCTGTACAGTTCACCCCTGAACTTATTTGGAGCCAACTATGTTTATCTATTTCGCAATCACTTTTGGATTCATAGCAGCTTACGGTGTTACAGCCACTCAGTCGAACAAACTGGATTCTAGCCAAATTATTTCGGCAATTCATCCCATCGGAATGTGTCAATCAATTTGAGACACCAACTCTGTTTATATTAATGAAACGTCAAAGGCCTGACAGGGCTTGTTGATCCATGCCGCTGTCGGTAGATCCGCCGGCTTTGGCATTAGCCCTTTGAATCGCTCAGGATGGGCTGCAAACGCTCCGGCAAGGACTTCGCTGCGTAGCTCGCGCTTTAGCTCAGCCAAGCCATGGTGCACGTCAAATGGCGTCATCATCCCAAGCCCGCTGTGCCTGTGCTCGTCATTGTACCAGGGGAAGAAAAACCGGCAGTGGCTTCTGGCATCCACAATGCCGCCAAATTTCCCCGGAAACGTTGGGTGGTACTTCAGCGTCTTGAACTGGGCCTCAGAGTAAGGATTGTCATTGGAGACGTGCGGACGGCTATGGGTCTTCGTGACGCCAAGATCCGCCATTAGAAACGCTACGGGCTTGCTCTTCATGCTCGATCCGCGATCGGCGTGAATGGTGAGCTGACCAGGCCTAATGGCCTGCTTCACGCAAGTTTCCTCGATCAAAGCGACGGCAAGTGCCTTTGATTCACAGGGCGCCACCATCCAGCCAACAACATAGCGGCTAAACACGTCCATAATGACGTACAGATAGTAGTAAGTCCATTTGGATGGACCGTGGAGTTTCGTGATGTCCCAGCTCCACAGCTGATTTGGTGCCGTCGCTAGTAGCTCCGGCTTCGTATATGTCGACCGCTGGACTTGATTGCGCCGCTCGCGCACCTCGCCGCGTGCAGCAAGCAAGCGGTACATGGTACTGACCGAGCAGTGATAGATGCCGTCGTCGAGCAATATGGCGTGGACGGCCGCGGGCGCCTTGTCGGCAAACCGCGAGCTGTTCAGGAGACCTATGACTTCGTCACGTTCTGACGCCGTAAGAGCCAGAGAGGATGGCTTGCGGCCTGCCTTTACTAACTTAAGTTTGGTTTTATCTGACCGGTAATAGGTGGCTCGTGCTACGTCCAGACCATAGCAAGATGCCTTGACACCAACATCCGCGGCAAGCAACTTGGCCTGTGCGATCATCGTGTCTCGTCCTCCGGCAGCGGGTTGCCGAGCAAGGCTGCAACTTTTTTTTGGACGTCGATGATCAGCTCCGCACGCCTAAGTTTCTCCGTAAGACGAGCGATCTCCCGCTGCTGGCTGGCCTCAACGCGACGCTCGGCAGTACGCGGGTCCTTCTTGCGCCCTCTTGGAGGCGGTACGCGCCCTGCATCGCGGTCTTCTCGCCACTTGGTCAAATGCGATGAGTACAAGCCTTCCCGCCGCAATAGTGGGCCAAGCTCACCCTGCTTGCAGGCGTCGGCCAGACGCAAAATGCGGGCCTTGTAGGCCGCCGTCAGATACCGCCGCTTGCCTGTGGGCACGACCTCAGGGTCTGGTGGCCTAGTGGTGGTAGGCTCAGCGCCTAGCGGCGCCTCGTCCCTCCGGAGGTCTTCGCTGTTGTCAGAACTTAACGACATGACTTCTTGACCTTTTAAACGATCTTTTGTGACCATCTCGTACTCCACTTGCCCTACACTAATTATTGTAGCTCAAGTGTCTCACTCGATACTGACACGGAGGGTAGCCCGTTCAATGCGCCTCTCGCTGGCTATGTTAGCTAGCTCGATAAACATTGCTCGTAGGCCGGTGCGCCGGACCGACTCAAGTCGAATAGCATCCTTGACGTATGGGTTCAGCCAATCCTTTAGCAGCGACGATGATACACGCCGCCTGTGGCCCGTTTGTTTGAGGTTTACTTCCGTCGGAGTCTCGATGGCTGGTGTTGCACCCTGTAGCATCATCTTGACCTGCAGGCGCTCCTTTGGATTTAGTCCAAATATATGGCAGAAACTACCAAGCCGATCGAGTGTTAGGTGTCGCTTGCCACTCAGTACCAGCGACACCAAGGCTGGAGAGCAGCGGTATTCACCGCGGCTGGCACTTGCTACAGAAAAGCTAGGATCGAGGTGACGGCGAAATTCCGCCATTGCCCGAAAGTAGCTTGCTAAGTCGGTGTGTTGATTAAGTTGGGGACGCTCCATGATCTTGCTCCTTCCACAAGCATATCGGAATTTTCGCAGGAAGTCTTGATGGTCACGAATGCCATGCATTTACTTTGTAAACGAAGATGGCCTATGTGGAGCGGCAAATTACTGAAAGGCGCATTAAATCTTTTCGACGTTACTTCGGTTTTGCATATTTTTTTTCTGGTGGCAGATTTGACGGCAGAAATGGATGAGCCTCCGATGACCCAATCAGTCATCGGAGGCCTAGTGGGAGGATTCTAAGTTACTCAGCTGAAAAACAGGACGATCGATTGTAGGTCATCTGCAGCCCGAATCTTCCAGTCACAACGTACGGTTAGACGTATCCTGGCTGTGAGACTTAAGAAAATCGCAATTTTTGAATCTTTCGCTAAAGTTTTTAGTGCAGATGGCCGATCAGGACTATACACAGCAGACAAGCAGGCCAAGAATCGCTGAGGAGGGTCGTCGGATGGGAAATCATAAGAATCGTACCGATAGGATCGACGGAATGCTTGTCCCATATTTAGCAGTAGCTTTTGCTTCTTTAGCGTTTGTAAATTGCGGTCAAGCTACAGAAATTAGCCCTCTTCGTGCAGGCTTGGCTCAGCCCAAGCTCGCTGTGGTAACTGACGACGAGGTTGAGCCTCGGGTTGAGTCGGCAGACCTTGAGGAGGCTCCTAAGCTTGAGATACCCAAGGATCTCGGTGACCTTTTGAAAGCTAAATATCACGTCACTCTAAAGATCGATGGTCGGGGTGGACCATTCGGCATCTTCGGTCTGGTCCATTTGGCACCTTGTGAAGGTGAGATTACTGTCGATATCCATGGAAAAACGGACGCGTTAGGAGCCGGTGATATCACCAAGCTGCTTTCTCTTGGCTCTATTAAAGCGCTTGATTGCGGCGACATGGGCACGATGGATTTAACCAAGGCACTCGGTGTCATGGCGCAGCCAGCTCCTGCAGCAGCCGGTGACCTGCCGGTGGTAAAAATAGGGGATACCATTGCCCTTGCCACTTCCGGGAGCATGACCTTCAATCCTCCGCGGCCGATCGCGCCAGCAATATTGACCGGTACAAAAGATGCGCTCGGCAAACTGAATACCTCCGTAAATACGGTTGCTACGTCAAAGGGTAAAAAGTACAGCGGTACCATATCGATGAAGATGACTAGCTACGACGTGGCGCACAAGCCACCGCGGATGAGCCAGACCTTTCCTCATGCTATGGAATGGGTGACCAAGTCGACAGGGTTTGCTGGGATTGATCCCGTGGAGAGCTTAACCTTCAACACAATGAAGGTTGGTTTGAGTGTAAGTCCGATCTCAATGATTCGGCTTGAGTTGGAAAGTCGGTTTGACCGGATGATTAAAATGGTTGCCAATGCTCCCGACGAGGCAACTACTGGAGCAATGAACGCCACCACCAAGTTTTTGCGCGAGACGCAAAAGAGGTTCTTTTTAGGCCTGATCACCGGTCTTATCACTCAGAATCTCTGGATGAACATTAGCTTGGAATTAGTCGATCAGGAGGGCCTCGACGAGGCTCTGGCGGGCGACGACCGCGGTGAAGTGTTCAACAAGACGGTGGCTAAGTGAGATATCTGATCTAATTTAAATGATTTAGATAAGCAGCGTTCGAGTTTCCTCGGTTTGTTAATGGGTCCTTGCACCGGCGTTAAGGGCCTATGTCTCCAGTAATTAGGAATGGAATATATATTTAACTTAATCAGTGAACCTGCCGGGATCTTCAAAACTAGAGGTTTTTTTCAACATTAGTGTATGCAATCGGGAGCGTGCACACTGATGAGACTTACCCCTCTAGCACTAATACAAATTAGTTTTCTGCTGACAATAGTGGCTGCAAATGGGTGCAGTGACCCAAGGCTTGTCGGCCAGGCCAAGGGGTCAAAGCCTGCTAGCGGTGATGATGCTAAAACTACAACTCCGGAACCTGCCAGAAAACCTGAGACAGGGCCACCAGCGTTAGGGGGCGCGGATTATCCCGAGGCAATAAACGGGAGCTACCTTACTTGCGGTTGGTCAGAAGTTTCCGATAGCGAAGGTCACGTTACTATTCTGGCGCAGTGGCACAAAAAGGACGGGTCCCTGATGGCCCGGGACAGGGTAACTCAGGCTAAAGCAAACTGGTCACTAAAACGCTCAGATGGCAGTACTCAGGCCGGGGTGACTTTTGTTACACCTTCAAGCGACGCTGAGCAATTAATTAAACTCGATCTCGCAGCGGTCAGGGATAGTGTTCTGGAACTGGCATATCTTGGCCCGGATTTGGAGTCTATCCAGACACAGTTGAGTGAACTGTCCAAGAGTCTGCCTCAGACACAGCTCGGCAGCGCATTGATGAGTTGTTTAGCCACAGATTCACTGTCCTCATGTTTTAAAAAGTTGAATATTAAATCGTATCAGAAGGGCGAGATTCAGCCATCTACACTGACTGTTCCTGTCGTCGTCAGTCCGCCTCTCGGCTCTAAGCCTGATCCTATGGTAAATCCGACAACTAGTTATTTCAAAAATATTGCCCCGATTATGTCGACGCATTGCTTAAGCTGCCACGATGTCGGTGACAAATCGCCTACATTAGCTACCTACGATGAAGTTAAGGCAGCGTCGGACCTGATTCTACAGAGCATTTTGACGCAAAGGATGCCTCCTAACGGCCTGTTTCCACTTGTTTCCAGCGAAATCTCGCAATTGTCGACCTGGATTAGTGAAGGCTTTCCGCGGTGAAGTGTCGCATGGGGGAGTATTAATGTCGGACGCGTCGGGACCAAGTTTGCCACAACTGTCGCACAAGTCTCGTTGGCAAATGCGATTAGGTTTTTTGGTAGTATTCCTTGGGTCGTTATGCTTCATCCGCTCGTCTGCAAACGATT
The DNA here is from genome assembly GCA_026390435.1 of Pseudomonadota bacterium. Lineage (GTDB taxonomy): Bacteria > Bdellovibrionota_B > Oligoflexia > Oligoflexales > CAIYRB01 > CAIYRB01. The sequence continues at coordinate 13,278 of JAPLFY010000060.1, read as the reverse complement.
ATCTTGAGACGCAGGCTACATTACCTTTTTTATTCAAGGTGCGGCAGGCGCTAGGTTTGCAGTACAGTCTGTCGCCGCGCCTTAAGATTCTTGTTTACGACGACAGCACTCTCGCCCATTCGGGGCGGAGTGATTTGTCGATCTCAGGTTGGGAAAATCTACTCACGACAGTCGCGGCGCGAAGGCCGAAGGCCATTTACATCGACAAGCTGTTTTCTTTGGCGACTGATACAGGTCCGGCGGAACCCAGTGCAGCCGCAGTCGAGGCGGTTCGCCGGATTGAGCAGATACCGACAAACATAGTTACCGCTGCATTTATTCACGCAAATTCTGTACGCGGTCGGTCGCCACTGAATCTCGATAGTCCGTGGTACCGAGACCTGACTCTGGTGGATCCGGCCACGGGATTCTCATCAGGTGCAGTTTCTGCGGCGACCGCCTATGCCTACGGGCCGGCGCCCCAGTTGGCACAAGCTTTTCACCGAGCTGGGCATGTCATGAACGGCGGCCATGGGTGGGTGAAAGCTATTTATCCGGTCCGCGAACAGGCAGCCGTTCCACACTTCGTTTTTATGGGTAGCGATCAAATTCGAGTTGGCTCCGAGTCTATTGTCGTCGATGGTGTAGGTGGTCAAAGTGCCACCATCCCGGTCGATTCTCGTGGGCGTGTTTATGTCGATTTCCGTGACCCCAAAGCTTATCAGCGATCGAGCATCAGCATTAGTTATTTCCTTTCACCGGAGACAGTGAATCAAGCGGCTGAACTCATCAATGAAGGCGACTTTGTGCTAGTAGTGCCTGACTTTTACACGGGGCACGCAGACTTCACGGCTACTCCCCTTGGTAGCATGCCGGGAGCATATGTACATGCATCTTTGCTTAGCTCTTTGAGCGGTGGCACCTGGCTTAAGCGGGCGGACCGATTTGATTGGATGTTAGCTGGTTTATTTTGTGTCGGGGTTCTTTTGATTTTTGAACTAGCTAGGCGTCGGCAGATGCGGCTTACTGGTGCGCTGTTACTTGTCTGGATCTTGACCGTGATCGGCATGTTTGTATTAGGCGGCGTTATCTTGGATTTGTTCACTCCCATCGGTGCCATATTGCTGTCTGCATTGGTAGGCGAATACTTCGCCACTGGTCTAAGAGGTCAGTTGCATTTGCTAGTTGATGTGCTGCAGGCGCGCAATCGCGGGATGCAGATCGAAATTGACCGCGCCAGTGATATCGCTAAGGCCTTTCATCCTCAAGACACCCCGGAATGGGACGGCTATGAGATCGCCACTCTTTACCGTCCGCTGATGCCGTCCAGTGGTGATTGGTATGCGCTGGAACACGGGACAGCCTCAGGTCTTCGCCATATTATTTTGTGCGATATCGCTGGCCACGGCATTCAGGCCGCTATTGTCGTGTCTACTTGTAAGGCCGTGTTGCAATCCATGCTTATTGCCGATCCAGAAGCGAGGGAGCAACCCGATTTTGTGCCGAGATACGCCAAATTGCTCAATGCCACTATGTACGCGATCAGCAAGGGCGACCACGTTGCCAGTCTGGTTGGTGTTACCTTATCTACCCAAGGGGACCTAAGCTGCATTTGCTGCGGTCACCCGCCGCCAATCCTGATCCGCAAGGGAAGAGATTCTGAGTCTACTTTTGAAACTAATTTCCGCCCAACTAACCCTATTGGGATCGCGGCAGACCTTGAAGTCGAGTCTGTGCAGCACAAATTTAGCGCTGGAGACCGGCTACTACTTTTTAGCGACGGAGCTCGCCTTCCGAGGGGAACTCGGCGTTTGCAGTTGTTCCTAGGTGATCACTGGAAGAGTCCGGTAAGCGAAATTGTGCGTAGAATTGGCGATTTTCGTGGTGAGCGAGCTGCGCGACGCGAGCGGAGTGACCGGGGGGATCACGCCGCGTCGACGGTGGCTGACGATATGACCGTGATCGGTATTGAAAATACGCAGGCAGTCTCGAGACAGAAAGTGGCTAATTCGGGTGATGTTTAGATTAATTAGCTACATCTTTGAAGCCGAAATAAACCCATTCTTGATAAGCCCTTGGGCTAGGACTAGCCTTCACTAAATCTCCGCTGACAGTAAAGCCGGTGGCGTCTAGGGTGATGGAGTAATTGCCGCCTTGACTTTTATAGGGACCGCAGACATGCAGATTAGGCCCCACCATATCAGCGGTTTTAATACAATAGTCCGCCGGGGGGGGGAGGGGTTTGTCTTTATTTGGGCTAAAAACGGTAACAAATTTGGGGGTTCCCTTCACGTCACGTGGAAAGCTGCTGTTAAACTGACCTGTTGGATAATGACCGTAAAATGGCACTAGTTTAGGCGGCCGAGTTCCATCACAGAGTTGCCTGTCTTGAGGATTCAAGTCTGGACGAAACAAGAAGCTATCGGGATCTTTTATCTTGATGATCTTCTTGGTCAACGGATCCTTGATATAGCTAATATCCTGATCTAGTTTAGTGCCAGGAACTAAGTTGTCTAGATCCAACTTGCTTGGATCTAGGAATATATTTGGCGCTAAATGCACAGCTCGGATATTGATGGCACCTGCCGCTGTCCGGCATTCTGCGATATAAGTCCAGTTACCGATAGTTTTTCCAGCTTTGGGGATCAGAATGTCACCGGAGGTGTCCTCGAGATAAATATATTCATCAGGGTTTTTACATTTAGATGAGGGAATTGTTTTTGTGTTGTAGCAGGAATAATGCTCCAAGATACGTTTTTTAAAAGCTTCTTTGTCGCCGCGTAATTCGGTCGTGCGTTGCGCGTTGATTGAGAAGACCGCGTTGTTTGACAATGCAGCGGCGATGATTGCAAAGATGCCAGCAGCGATTAACACTTCAAGTAAGCCAAAGCCTTGCTGCGAGAATTCGGCTCTGTTACTTTGCATTGCATCTCCGTTCCACTCGAAAAATAAATCTCATTATCGCGTTGATTCTGAGTTAGTCCTCGACTTCCATGAATCCAAAATAAACAAAATCACGAAATGCATTTCCACTGGCATTTGTTTTACTTATCGCACCACCAACAGTGAAATCACTAAGTCCAAATTTGATTGTTGAGTCCTTAAGCATATCACTACCAGATCCACATAGGTGGTCATCAGGAAGCTGCATGTCGGCAGTTTTCATACAGTAGGCATGTATGGCTGTGTCGCTTGGGTCGAAAATCATGACAAACTTAGGCACGCCATCTATTTTTTGCGTAGTGGTTCCACTTTTATAAGTGCCCTGAAATGGTACAAGTTTTTTATTCCGCTGACTGCAAAGTTCTGCTCCCGACTGAAACATAAAGCTCGCATCTTGATCAATCCTGATTGTTTTCTTAGTCATTGGATCTTTCACATACTTGTCATCTTGATTTAAATTAGGAGTCTGCAAGTTTACGTTGTCTTTAAAGTGGACAGCACGGACATTAACTGCGCTATTGGTCGTGCCGCATTCTGGTACATAGGTCCATTTGCCTATCAATTTTCCGTCTTTGGGGATTAGTGTGTTACCTTTCCTGTCTTTTAAATCAATCCGGACACCTACACCTGTACAAATTGACGAAGGCACCGCAGTTAATGTTTGGTTACAGTCGTGGAATTCAACTAGCCGCCTTTTGACGTCCTCTTTGTCCCCACGCAGTTCAACAGAGCGTTGCGAATTGATCGATATAACGATGTTCTGATTCATGACCGCTACGATTAGGGCTAATAGTCCAGCTGCAATGATGATCTCAAGCAGACCGAACCCTTGCTCTGACTTACCGACTAGGTTTTTCTGCATAGGGTCTCCGTTCAACTAAAGTCGATTTGTCGTCATAGTCCGTAGGTATTAGTGCCGAGTAAGCATGGTGATGTAGCTTTCCAGGGTATTGTTCCACTCAGGCCGGCCGGCGCCGATGATCTGCATTTGCCGATTGATTTTTAACAGCTGCATAATCTGATCGGCATCCCTATGATCGCGGTTCCTGACTATTTCAGCTTTCAAGTAAATCATGAGGACCGCCATGTATTTTTGACAGTCGTTTAAGTACTTCTTGTCGTTAGTGACTCGGTAAAGCATTAGGGAATCAGCCGCCGCTTGACTAGTTACTTTACTGGGATCTGTGATTGGCCGGTAGTTGGCTTTGATTCTGGCTAGATACTGAATTCCCGTCTCCGGGATTTGTTCTACAACCGGTGTTGGGGCCGCTGCGCGTGTTTGATTTGCTGCGCTGCGAAATGGAATCTGTAGCGCAGCTGTTTTTGCTGCACCACGGACCTTGTGTCTGCCTTTTGCTGATCGTTTGTGATGTTTTTTATGTTTAGTTTTTACCTGAGTATGCAATGGCTTTACTATTGGGGGAGCAAGGGACTTAGTCAGCAAGAATATACTAAGTCCGCAAAATGAAATGATCACGCCTAGGATGATCAGTTTTTTCGGTCGTGATAGTGCACTGGACTTTTCATGCACGACTTCGGCGATAGTATCAGTCCCGTCATGGACCGCTTCAGCAAAAATCTCCGCCTTCTCACGGAAGACCTTGGCGAAATTTTCTACGATGTCTTTTTTAGCGCCCACCTATTATCACCTTTAAGATAAACCTGAAAAATGAACTCTATCTCTCGGGCACGAGGCTCCCTGCCTAGGGAATTCGGTCCTTTAGCAAGGAAACATTAATTAAAATTATTTTTTTTCAGGAATTTAGAGGGTTAGGGATCAATTGGATTGAATCAGCGTATGTGACTGGCTGGTAAAATTAAAGCGAGGGACTTTAGCTATCCCTCGCTAAAATTACTCAGCAACTCACTTCACGTCGCCCTTAAGATAGACAGAGAAATCTACAGCGCCGTTGCCGGTCATGCCAGGTACTGAGAGTCTGATTGTATGCGATCCGGCAGCAAGATCTGCGACAGCTAACACGCGAGTTGGGACCGGGGCACCTGGACACCAGTTGCTCCAGAGGTACCACAAAAAGTGCGGAATCGGTCCGTAGATTTGATTAGACATGGTATTGTACTTGCGGTACGGCTCGCAGGATCCGCCGGGAGTATATTGTTTGATCAGCTTGCCATCCAGGTAGATGTTGTGACCTCTGCGTATATATTCTTCCTGGCCTGGACCAGAGCCATGTTTAGAGGTGATGAGGTAAAAGCGAGCGTCGCTGAGATTTTGGTCTAAAGTGAAGGTTCTAGTGTATTCGCCTATGACTCCACCTTCAGAGGTAAAACTCACATCTGAAGGTTTGCGATTTGGGTCAGAAGTTAGGTGACTATGTGCGTCGATGGGCACAAGTACGGACTTCCCTTCAGGGATGTAACTTGAGTAGGACACTAAGTCGGCGGACACCCAGAGCCCGTCGTTAAGAGCTGCGCCCTTGCAACTGGCAATTTGTTTCTCCGCCTCACCTAGGGCACCAGGCATGCTAGCTTCGATCCAGAAGTCATATTTAGACTGAAGATCTAGATCGCGTAGAATCTTTGCTAAATGGCCAATCGACCAGGTGTAAGGAGCCTGCGTAAGCCCCTGGTCCCGATTCATAAATGGAGTGATGCCTCGCGCAATTTCGAATCTCGTGACGTTTTTATTGGTAAATCTCACATGAAAGTCACTCATGCGTGAATAAGCAGTGCCGTTTTTCGGGACTAGCACAAGGTCGATATTCATACTGGCGTCGTAAGTGGCGCAGCCATATTTGATGTTTAGTTTAAGTTGAAGATCGGATCCAAGATTAGCTACTTCTTCCGGCCGGATTTTTGTCGCGTAAGCTGCGGCACTGTGGCGCAGCAGTAGTGGGATCGGAGTAGGGTCTTTGTAGTTGTCGCCATCGGGTCCGGAGTAACTCAGCACCGTGTCGAATATAGTGACCTTGTGAACCTCCGACTTGCCGTTAAAAAGGCTAACCAGACAAGAGGTAATGATCGTGAAAATGAGAGTGATTAGGCTGATAATGGCGCCCAAAATCATCTGTAGGATGTTTAATGGACCATCGCTTTTAGCGGGTGGCATCTTTTGTAGAGCTGCTGCGCAGGCTCCAGCTTTTTGTTGAAAGTATTCCATAAGGGAAGCGGCTGTGCGCGTCATGCGGCGAGCCAAAATAGCTGCGTTTACTTTAGCGTCGTCAGCTGGTGCATTTGTTGCGTCATCAGCAAGCGCTAGGCTAGCTGGCTTTGGCTTACCATTTAGCTCATCGTGTGCCTCAATGACATTTTTCAGCGCGGCAGCATCATTTTCGACACCCGCAACTGCTTCGCTGAGCTCATCCATGAAGTCGGTTGCTTTAAGCAAATCTTCTTCCGTGGTGGGCATGTTATTCTTAAGCTCTTCGAGCCGATCTTTGGTCTGTTGCAAATCGGAGACGAGGTATTTACCTTGCTCCACTAATTCGGCTTTCTTTTCTTCCGGTGTCTTAGCAGCTTTAGCTGCCGTGGTTGCTTGACTACTGCCATTGTCCTGGCTCACGGCAGATGATGACCGGCCGGAACTTTTGTTGCCCTGTGTTCCCGTGGAGCATGCTGGTATGGCTAAGGCTAAAATTAAAATGTTTAGTCTTGTAATTGAGTTCCCCATAACGGTTCTCTCCAAAGTACTTTTGTTACAATGTACCGCCTGTAAAGTTCTTATCGGTCGGAATTGGTCAAAACCTGAATCAAATTAAATGACGCGAATGATGTAGAGGGCTTAGGTGTGGCGATTTTTATTCAGGTCAAATGTGGTTTCTGCATGTTTCGCCGGAAGGCATGAAATTGGCTTGGAGAATCAGGCGGTTGGGGTCAGCGCTTGGACGCGACACCTATCTACCCGATAGTGTTAGACAATTAAAATCAGCGACTACTTAACCACCACCAGCACTAGCATTACCTGTAGCAGTAGCACCACCTGCACCCGAAGCGCCCGCTGCCGTATTCTGCGCAAATAGCTGGAAGCTGAGATCTGCGTGCGCGAACGCTAGTCGCGATAGGCCGTGAATAAACGTATCGCGAAGATCGACACAGCTATTAGGCAGGCTCACTACGACTTCGGTCTTATCGTACTGCACAATCAATGTGACCGGTGTGTCACCGCGATGGCTGTCAAAGTGCTTTTTTAAATCAGCAAGCGCAGGCTGATAATCCACAGCTCGTGCTTGATGGCCGCCTATGGGTCTCAGTCGCATGGTCGCAGCTTTTACATACTCGCCGCGCATCTCTTCCATCTCGACTATTTTTTCCAGACGAAAGCGCGGCTCTCCCCCGTCAAAACCGGGACTGACTTGGCCAATAGCGACCACGACCGAGTTGGGTTCAGGAAACTCATCCGGGAGGTCGCCAAACATCACCGCTTCGAGCGCTCCCTCTTCGTCTTCGAGGCGGATACTGGCCATGCGCTTACCGGTCTTCGTCAGGCGCTCGTTCACAGCGGCGATGATACCAACCATTGCGACTTTTTTGCCGACTACTTTTGCCAGGTCATTGCTGCTGAAGCGGCCAAAGGCACGTTTGTCTTCGCGGTGAAAGCGCAAGGGGTGGCCACTGATGTAGACACCCAGGAGGTCTTTTTCTTTTTTTAGCCAAAGCGGATCTGGTGCACCAATCCGCTTGTCGATCGGCGTTAAATTCCACGACAGATCTTGGATGGAGGTAGAGTCGCCCGTCTCGCCCATATCCATGTCGAACAAACCGCGTTGGCCGGCACGGCTGGCTTCGTGATGGGCTTCGCTAAACTTCACGACTTCGGGGACCACTTCGCAAAGTTTCGGGCGGGACATGCCAAAGCCATCGAGAGCTCCTGCCTGCGCCAGTAGCTCCAGCGTCTTTTTGCCGACCTTGGTTAGCTGCACACGACGCGCCATATCGCTCAGAGAGGTGTAAGGTCCGCCTTTAGTACGCTCGATTATTAAGGGCTCCAGCGCCTGAGCACCAACACCTTTGATCGCAGCTAAACCGAAGCCGATGGTAGAGGCGGCAGGAACATCAAAAGTTAAGATCGAGCGATTAACATCTGGCGGCAGCACTTTGATGCGCATGCGCCGACATTCGTCGACGTAGCGTACGATCTTGCTCGTGTTATCCAAGTCGCAGGTCATGATCGCGGCCATGAATTCGGCCGGATAGTGCGTCTTAAGGAAAGCCGTTTGATAGGCAATCAATCCGTAAGCAGCCGAGTGACTTTTGTTAAAGCCGTAGTTGGCAAACTCAGCCATTAGGTCGAAAATTTCGCCCGATTTTTGCAGATTGTGGCCATTGGCTATGGCACCGCTGACGAAGCGTTCTTTTTGCTTCTCCATCTCAGCGGCAATCTTTTTACCCATAGCGCGGCGCAGCAGGTCGGCTTCGCCCAGGGAGTAGCTGGCGAGCTCGCCGGCCACTTTCATTACCTGTTCCTGATACAGGATGACGCCGTATGTCTCTCTTAGGATATTTTCCAGCTGGGGCAGGGGATACACAATCGGCTTGCGACCGTGCTTACACTCGATGAAGTCGTCGACCATGCCCGATCCCAAAGGACCCGGACGAAACAGCGCCACCAAGGCAATCATGTCTTCAAACACACTTGGCTTTAGTTTGACGACTAGATTCCGCATCCCGCTGGATTCGAGCTGGAAGATGCCGACCGTGTGGCCAGCGCTGACAAAGTGGTAGACCTTCTTGTCGTCGAGCGGGATGAGTTCGATGTCGAAATCAGGGCACTTGGCGACTCGAATGATATCGATCGCCTTTTGAATCACCGTTAAGGTTTTCAGACCAAGGAAGTCGAACTTAACCAGTCCGACCTTCTCGGCCATCTTCATTTCAAACTGAGTGATCAGTCCAGGACTATTGGCGACGGTATAAACTGGGACGAAGTCCGTCATGGGACCGTCAGATATCACGATACCAGCAGCATGCACTGAGGTGTGGCGAGCAAGCCCCTCAAGCTGACGCGCTAGTCGGATCAGATCGGCAACAGCGTCGTCGCGGGCGGCCTCTTCGAGGATGCGTGGCTCTTTTTTCAGTGCCTCTTCCAGAGTGATGCCGAGATCATCTGGGATCAGCTTGGCAATTTTATCGACGCGGCCGTAGCCGAGCTCCAGCACGCGGCCGACGTCGCGGACGACGGCCTTGGCGTTCATCTTACCGAAGGTCGTGATCTGGGCTACCGTGTCGGCGCCGTACTTCTGGGTGACATACTGGATCACTTCGTCGCGGCGGTCCTGACAGAAGTCGACGTCAAAGTCAGGCATCGAAACGCGGTCTGGATTGAGAAAGCGTTCAAAGAGCAAATTGTAAGGAATAGGGTCAAGGTCGGTGATCCGTAGCGAATACGCCACCAAAGAACCAGCACCCGAGCCCCGTCCGGGACCGACCGGAATCCCCTGGCGCTTGGACCAGTTGATAAAGTCTTGAACGATCAAGAAATAGGAGGCGAACCCCATGTTGCAGATAACGTCTAGTTCGTACTCGAGGCGCTTTTTGTAAAAGTCCTCGCGTGCTGCATCAAATTTAGCGCCGTAGAGTTTGCGCAACGCGACAAAGCGCTCCTCGAGCATACTGCGCGCGAAGCGGCACATGGCCTCTTCCGGCGTCTCCGGGCGGCCCGTATCAAACTTCGGTAGGAAGTATTTACCGAACTCAAATTTAACATTGCAGGCGTCGGCGATCTTTTTTGTATTCGCTAACGCCTCAGGCCAGGCACCGTATTTTTGCTGCATCTCGTCATTGTCGAAGAGATGAAACTGCGTGCCTTTGCGGCGCCCACGAATCTTCGACATCGTCAGGCCGTGCTTGATACCCATCAGGACGGCGTGGCTCTCGGCCATCTCTTTCTTCGGGTAATGAGCATCGGCAGAGGCGACGAGGGGTAAAGCAAAGTGCCGCGCCACTGCGACCAAGTCGGGCAGCATTCGCTTTTGCTCGGGGATATTGTTGTCGATTAATTCGACATAATAATTACCAGCACCAAAGCGGCGCTGCATAGCCTCAACATGGGCCGCAAGTGCAGCCATGACTGGTGCGGCGGGATCTTCAGCGTGAGGAGTCAGCGGCAAATCACCGCTGCCAGCCAGGCGACGTAGCTCGGCAGTCAGGTAAGCAAACTCACCCCGTAGACAACTCGACAGACCAATGAGGCCCTGCCCGTACTGATCGAGGGCCGCCTCTGACACGATCGGCACCTCGGCGAGGCCAACTAAATATCCGTCGCTGACCGCTTTGATCAGGTGCTTATAGCCATCGAGCGACGTGGCTAGCAGGACTAAATGAAAGGTCGGCGGTGTGGACTGGCCCAGGCTTTTGGCCAGCTCCTTCGTCGCTACGGTCCCCGAGTGAAAGACTTCACTGCCGATGATGGCTTTGAGGCCCTTATCTTTCGCTTTTGAATAAAGTTCTATGGCACCGAACAGCGCACCGTGGTCCGTCACGGCCACCGCCTTGTGTCCGAGCTCTAACGCGCGCTTTAGCAGGTCACTAATGCGGATAGCACCGTCTAGTAGCGAGTATTCGGTATGCACATGCAAGTGCACCAAATCCTCGCCGCTTATTGCCGCGGCGCCATCACTCAATTGCACACCTGCATCCATCGATAACTTACTTTAAAATCTAGCTTCCGGTTGATTTTGACGCCTATTCCCACTCAATAGTGGCCGGCGGTTTGGTCGTGATATCGTAGACCACGCGGTTGACGCCGTCGACTCTCTTCACGATCGCCGCAGCGACATGAGTGAGAAAACTCATCGGTAGATCGCCGACTCCGGCCGTCATGGCGTCCGTGCTGGTCACGGCCCGCAGCGCAATAGTCATTTGATACGTGCGGTTATCGCCCATGACGCCAACGGATTTGACCGGCAGGAGCACGGCAAATGCCTGCCACACTTTATCGTAGAGGTCATGCTCTCGTAGCGCCTGGATAAAGATCGCATCAGCCTCGCGCAGGATATGTAGTCTTTCTTCGGTGATTTCGCCCAGGATCCGGACGGCCAGACCTGGCCCGGGGAAGGGGTGGCGGTCGACCATGTCGGCGGGAAGACCCAGCTGACAGCCGAGTTGACGCGCCTCGTCCTTGAACAAATAGCGCAGGGGCTCACAGAGTTTTAACTTCAGGCGTTCAGGCAAGCCACCGACATTATGATGACTTTTGATTACCTTGGCGCCGGCGCCGTGGCCTGCGGACTCGATCACGTCCGGGTACAGAGTGCCCTGACCGAGGTGGCTGAAGTCAGCCTTGTGGCCCGTAGCGTAGCGTTCGAATTCTTCAATAAAGAGGCGGCCGATTAGCTTACGCTTGGTTTCGGGGTCGGTGACACCAGCGAGCGCACTTAGGAAGGTGTGGCGCGAGTCCAACACCTCAACATGGCTTAAACCTAGTTGTTTCAAGGCGTTAGAGACCCAGCTGACCTCATCCTTGCGCATCAGGCCTTGGTCGCAAAAGACAGCCGTGACGCGCTCAGGGCCAAGAGCCTTGGCTAGCAGCGCAGCTGCCACAGTGGAATCGACGCCGCCCGAGCAAGCGACTAGGACGTGTCCGTCCTTCACCGACTCACGAATATAGGTCAGCGTCGCCTGCAGCATGCTGCCGCTGTCCCAGTTGAGATCAGCCTTGGCTACGTTGCGCACGAAGTGGCTGAGCATCTCAGCGCCGAACTCGCTGTGGTTTACCTCGGGATGGAACTGCAGCCCTATGATCGGCAGAGTGCGGTGCACCACTGCTGCCACAACACCGTCTTCGCTGCGACCGGCCACGGCTAGATCGGCCGGCATCTTAGCAACATCGTCGCCGTGACTCATCCATACCGTTTGCGCGGCCGGAGTGCCGGCAAACATAGCGCCGCCAGGTCCAGGAATTTGCGCCTCTAACTTCAATTGGCCGCGGCCATACTCGCGGCCTTCGCCGCTGCGCAATGCGCCGCCAAATCCTTCGACCAATAATTGCATACCGTAGCAGATCCCCAGCACCGGTTTACCCGCGGCGAGGACCCAAGGTGGCAAACGCCGTGAGCCCACTTCGTAGACAGAGTCTGGACCACCCGAAAGAATGATCGCATGGGCCGTGAAGTCGGCCGGTGGCTCTTTACTCGTGCCGTCAATGACCTCGGCGTAAATGCCGAGTTCGCGCAGGCGGCGCGCGATTAATAGGGTGTACTGAGAGCCGTAATCTAAGACTAAGATGCCGGAATGAACCGGTCTCGTAACGTGATGCGACATCTTGCGCTGAACTCCAAATGCACTGCTGCAACTAGCAGTCAGCCGAGGTCCGCTGCGGACCTCAGACTATTAATCGAGCTTATAATTGGGTGCTTCGCGCGTAATGTAGACATCATGCACGTGGCTCTCTTTCAGCCCAGCGGAGGTAATTTGGCGAAACCGTGCGCGCGTCTGCAGCTCAGTCACGTTGCTAGCACCGATGTAGCCCATGGCAGAGCGAATGCCGCCCATGACCTGGTGCAGGGTGTTGGCCAAGGGCCCTTTATAAGCCACGCGGCCCTCAATGCCCTCGGGTACGAGCTTGCCGGAATCCTCGACTTCACCCTGGAAGTAGCGATCCTTGCTACCCTTTGCCATGGCACCTAAGCTGCCCATGCCGCGGTACATTTTGTAGCTCTTGCCTTGGTAAATCACCATCTCGCCCGGTGATTCATCCGTGCCGGCGAACATGCTGCCAATCATGACCGTGTCGGCGCCGCCAGCCAAAGCTTTGACGACGTCACCGCTGAACTTAATGCCACCATCGGCAATAATTGGCACGCCCGTGCCCCGCGCTGCTGCAGCGCATTCAAGGACGGCCGAGAGCTGCGGTACGCCAATGCCAGTCACGATTCGAGTGGTGCAAATGGAGCCCGGTCCGACACCAACTTTGACGCCGTCGGCGCCCGCTGCAATCAGAGCCTTAGTCCCCTCGCCGGTGGCGACATTGCCACCGACCACTTCAAAGTCAAAGCGGCCTTGAAAGGTCTTCTTTACCTTAGTGACAGCATCCAGCACGCCTTGGCTGTGGCCGTGAGCGGTATCGATACAGATGACGTCGCAGCCTGCCTCTAGCAGCGCCTCGGCGCGTTCCATGTAGTCGCCGCCGGCGCCAATCGCGGCACCCACTAGGAGGCGGCCCTTGTCGTCTTTCGACGCATTAGGGAAGCGGCGGGATTTTTCGATGTCTTTGATCGTGTAAAGACCGACTAGGTGTTTGCCGGCCTCGTCGAGAATCGGCAACTTTTCGATGCGGTGCTTGTGCAGCGTTTCTATCGCCTCTTCTGGGCTAACGCCTTTGCGCGTGCTGATGACATCTGCTGTCATCACTTCGCTGACTTTACGCTGTGGGTTTTTTTCAAAGCGGATGTCGCGGCCCGT
>JAPLFY010000003.1 GCA_026390435.1 Pseudomonadota bacterium | reverse complement strand
TGTGAAAGCAGCCTACGACCTAAACGCCAGCGATATCCATATTGAGCCCACACGCACGGGAGTTGATATTCGGCTCAGGGTATTTGGCGAGATGCAGGCGCCGTGGAAGCAGCTAGGTCTCGAGCATAAGACGAGTTTTATTTCGGCTGTGAAAGCTGAGACCAAGTTAGCGATTGGTGTTAGCGGAAGGGCGCAGGATTCGCGTTGTTCTATCGATGGTCTTCCCATTGATCTGCGCGTGAGTCTACTGCCCACCTTATTTGGTGAGACCATAGTGCTCAGGCTCCTGGACAGTAGCCGGGAGTTTGGGATCGATAAACTGATGGTCCCCAATTCGACGCTCGCGGGTCTAATGCAGAGTATCGAGTACCCAAGTGGCGTCGTGCTGATCTCTGGTCCGACCGGCAGTGGTAAGACAACGACGCTCTATAGCCTGCTATGCAAGATCGACCGGACGCGCAAAAAAATCATCACGCTTGAAGACCCAGTGGAATACGTCATCCACGGCATCAGTCAAGTTAGGGTTGGTCCAAAGGTCAGTTTTGCAGATGCCTTAAGAGCCGTACTTCGCCAGGACCCAGATGTGATTTTAGTCGGCGAGATCCGTGATGAAGAGACCGCGTCGCTCGCATTTCGGGCGGCGGCAACTGGTCACTTGGTGCTGTCTACGGTGCATGCCAATAGTGCTGCGGACGTTATTGGGCGGCTGGAAAATCTGGGTATCGACCGAGATTCCCTGCGTGACAACCTGCGCTTTTCTGCGGCTCAAAGATTGGTCCCTAAACTTTGCCGAAGTTGTTCAAAGCCGGCAACCATGGCGACCATATGCCGGGTAGGGGAGGCGGCTGGATTTAGCTTCGATCACACTGACAGCTTGAGAATGCGTGCAACGGAGGGTTGCAGCGACTGCCAAGCTGGAGTCATTGGTCGCCTACCGGTCATTGAATACATCAAGCAAGCAGACATCGAGCGTCATGCCCGAGGTGAAACCAGCAAGCCGGTAGCGACGCTCAGCCTCGCCGATGCTGCTCTAGAGCTAGCCATCGCTGGTCTTATAGATGTCAGGGAGGTCATGAACGTTGGTTAAAACCATGAGGCCAGTCATTGGCGCGGTAATTTTTAATGTCCTAACGACTCAGGCAATGGCAGAGGAAACTCGTTTTTTCAGCAGCGGCATCGACTACTGGCAGGCCAAAGAAGTGCCCGATCAGGCTAAGAAAAACGTAGTTCCAGAGGAAACCCCAATCCAGGAGAAAACAAAAGATCAGGAGGTAAAACAGGCGCCGTTTGACTGGCAAAAATTTAGTTCACCGAAAAATACCGAGTTCTTTAAGGAGGGTGACTACCTCCCGCCAGAGCCATTTATGGAGGTGTCACGTAACCCTAGTGATGAAAACATCCGGCAGTGGTTTGCCTACATTGAGCAAAAAAATAATCTAACTGAACGACTTACGCGGCGCATCGATGAGTATGTGAAGAAGAACCCCACCGCAGCGGCAGGTTTTAAAGAGTCATCTGTCACACTACCGGTGAAATCATCACCCGATGTGCGTCGGTTCCGGTTTCGCTTCTATTTTAGTTCTACCTGTCCCCACTGTCAGAAGATGTTTGCGACCGTAAACGACCTGGTAAGTCGTGGCTATTTCGTCGAGGTACGCCAAGTCGATCAGGGACCTCTAGATAAGATCAGCTCACCGGTGCCGGTCATTCAGGCTAGTCGCGGGGACATAGCTAAATTCCATATCGATGCTGTCCCATTATTACTGGCCGCTGATCTCAAATCAGGCTCAGTCTTTAGGCAAAAGGGTTACATCGATGCCGAGACTCTACTCGGGCAGCTTCACATAAATTGAAAAGGAGGTGTCCATGGTTACCAAAATTTTAGCAGTCACTGGGTTTGCCATTTTATTGCTGCACTTTTTCTGTCCGGAAGTCATTGCAGCAGGGGGAGGCGTGGCGCTGCCGTCCGGAGGTGATGTTGATGCGGCGTCTAAGCTAGAGGTGGCCGGCACTCTGCTGCGTTTGATCGATACGGCGCTATTTAAATGGGGCGCCCGAGTTTTTGCCGGTATTTGCATCCTGTCGGCTGGTTGGTCGCTGAAAGAGCAGCGGTTTGGCATCGCCATTGTTTGCATTGTCGGAGCCTTGATCTTTGGCACGACCACTACCTGGGTGCGCAACATTTTTAGTATCGGCGGCGGCGATTCGATATTCGGGACTAACTAAGGGAGGGGACGACCATGCACTCCTACGAAGGGATGAAAAAGCGCCACGGCACTCGCGTAGTCCAAACGATCGATACGCCCATCATGATTTTTGACTACTGGGAACTTGGCGACGCGTTCCTAGCACTACTAGTGATCTTGGTGTTTGGCATCGTCTTTTACGAGTGGGTCGCCATGCTCGCGATGTTGGGGCTGGTGGTCGTCTTGGTCCCAGCTATTCGTAGGCGAGGAGAGAAGGGCGTCTTTTTCCACTGGCCATACCGCCGACTGGGTATGTCCTTGCCTGGATTAGTAAATCCGCGGGGACGGCGCGCCTACTCGGACTGAGTCACATTGGAATTTGAGTTGGAATTTGAGGAGGAGGTTTTATGTCACATGAACATATCGGTGAGGTTCCGATCTTTACGGACCGGAAAAAGTCAGGTGAAGAAGAGAGCTCAGAGCCCAAGCTATGGCAACGATTCCTGGGCCCAATCGAGCGTGGTTTCGCTAAGGCGCGACTGGCAGCAGCCGGAAGTAACGAAGCATTAAATCTTTCGGGACTCCCAGAGTACGTCTCTTACCGAGCATCGTTGATTCGTGAAAAAATCATGATGCAGCACGTCTCGTGGATTCTCCTAGTGCTGCTGTTAGCAGTCTTTGCTCAGAGTCGCTGGGAGATTAATCGGCTGCAGGAGAGGCTTAGGACTAAGGAATTTATCTTAGCTCCTGGTGTGACCGACTATTTGCCCGTCGCCCCGGGCACGGTTCCAGATAGCTATGTCCAGCACGCCGTTTCCGACTTTGTCGATGCGATCGGTAACGTGAATCCAACAAATATCGCGGAGCGCTACACGCAGCTCGCAAGTGTTATGAGCCCCTCCCTGCAGGTGCAGTTTAACAGCGAGGGTAGTGACTGGATCGAGCGCGTGCTTGGCGACAACATTTCTGAGATCACGACCGTTCTGGAAAAGCACATCGAGTCGAATAATGCCGGTGCCTACAAGGCGATGGTCAAAGCCCGCGTCGAGACTTTTATCGGCAGTGAATCCATCGGTATCCGTACGGAAGTCATTGAAATGGGCCTAGCGCTGGTGCCGCCGGAGTTAGGCAAAAGGTGGTGCCTTCAAATCACCGCCCTCAGCCGCAAGAGTGACGACGCGCACAAAGCCAGTAAGAACTTAGAAGGAGCAAAGCATGAAAAATAAGATTCTAGCGATCTGTCTGGCTCTTGCGCCTATCGGCGCAGCGCCGGCTGCTAGTGCAAAAAACGTCTATTTTGGCAGTGCTCCCGAAACGGTGCCGGTGTCATTTGGATCGGCGACGATTTTACGGTTCGAGGAGCCAGTCAAAACGGTCAGTAACGCAGCCGACTTTGTCATCAAACCAGTCAGCCCCGATTCACCCGACTACGCAGTGCTTAGTGTCGAACCAAGGCAAAAAACAGCCCGGGCAGATATCGTGTTCATCTTGGTGAGTGGAGAGATGGCTACGCTCAGGGTAAAGGCCGTCCCCCCGGAAGCACGACTAAGGGTCGACTCAGTTTATGACATCAAATCGCAAAAGGCCCTTGTCGAAAATCGCAGTGCTGCTACTCCCTACATTGGTCGCCTGGAATTGATCACCGCCATGATTCGTGGCGACCAAGTTACCGGGTATGAGGTCAACGCTGAGCGCCGTGAGGTTGCGAGCGGAATAGCCGGTGCCAAAGTAACTTTGCTCAAGACTTATAGCGGGAGCGAGTTTAAGGGGTTTATCTACGAAATCGAGAACACATCGGCGGGCAAGTCAGTCGAGATCGATATTCGCGGAGTGAAGTTCGGTGTACCAAACCAGGCCGTCCTAGCCTACGCCGAACGCACGATTCTAGAGAGCGCTGCTTCGCTTAATAATAAATCACTGCTGGTTATGGTAACTAAGTCTACTGCTTCTAGCAGTGAGGCCATCCTACCTATCCGCGTAACAACCGCTGGCAGTAAGGAGGCAAAGTAAAGCTATGACCACTATGACTTCAGTAACTACGGCTATTGGTCTGCGCACAAAGCGCCTCGCTCACTTCCCTAAATGGCTGCAGGAGAAGATTCAACCTCACCAAAAGGCCGCCAGATTGCTCACGGCCAGTGCTTTAGTCTGCCTGCTCTATGCCGTGATACAACTCACAGACTCTAAGGCGCAGTCATCCAGCACAGTGACTAGCGGCGTCACGCAACCGTCACGAGTGCTGGGTAACTCTGTAGATTC
The DNA here is from genome assembly GCA_026390435.1 of Pseudomonadota bacterium. Taxonomy (GTDB): domain Bacteria; phylum Bdellovibrionota_B; class Oligoflexia; order Oligoflexales; family CAIYRB01; genus CAIYRB01. Next base: position 3,503 of record JAPLFY010000003.1, on the reverse strand, counting down.
GGTTAACCGCGGCAAGGAGAAGCGTCTAGAGCGCTACAGTAAGGAACTCTCGCTAGCACTTACGGACATCCGCGAGACGATGACTAAGTTAGATGGCCGGATTACGGCAATTGAGGGCGGGAGTCCGCACACAGCCACTCAAGCTCCAAATCAGGCGCCTCAAGTCGCAGATGGCAGCGGAACCTTGCCCGATGCCAATAGCGCGCAGCAAGGCCCGTTCATGACCGCTCTGCCGCAGTCTGCGGCTGGGACGATGCCGCACCTACCGCCGGTAAGTCTGGCAGCACCGAGCAAAGGCGAATCCGTGCTGTCGTTCCCGGCTCAAGGAAACGCAGCGCCGGAAAAGGCAGAGGTGGTCTTACCGGTCGGGAGTTACGTCAAGGCTAAGCTGCTTACCGGCGTCGAGGCTCCCGAAGGTCGGACCTATCCAGTGTTACTGCAGCTGGATTATGCGCACATACTGCCAAACAAGAAGTCGCTAGATCTGAAAGGCTGCTTTGTCATAGCCAAAGCCGAGGGCGACCTAAGTACTGAACGGGTGCAGATGCAGGCGACGAAGTTGAGCTGCGTTGCCCGCAACGGCAGGATGTTTGAGCGGGAGATTAACGGCTTCGTCGCGGATGCCAAGGACAACTCCTTCTCCGTCACCGGATCCGTAAACACTAAGCAGGACCGCGTCGCTGCTATGGCCTTCCTAGCCGCTGTCGTTGACGGCATAGGACGCTCGGTGCAACTGGCTCAAACCAGCACGCAGACTTACCCAAGCGGTGGTCAGGGGCAAATAGTCACCGGTAACCAAGGCCGCTACCTTGCCGCTGGCGGCGCTGCCTCGGCCGCTGGTCAAGTCACCCAGTGGTACCTGAAGGAAGCGCAAAACCTACTACCCACCATTAACGTTGGCAGCGGCCAGGACGTTTGGATCGTCCTCAACGAAACGGTAGCTCTGCCGCACACCTATTTTCACGTGAGTAACGAGGGAGGATCAAATGGCAAAGATTTTCAGTTTACTAATCGTCTGCTCGACTAGCGCCGCCTTGGCAGGTTGCTTGCACCGGGCAGAGTCGCAAAATCTGCTAGAGGCACGCGCTGATTATCTGGGAAAGGAGCAGGCCGAGGCAGGAAAGCTCAGCCTAAGTGCCGCTGAAGTTAAGCGTGAGCCGATTGGCGGAGTGCCTGTTCGGACTCCGCCCAAGGTGGCGCACATCTGGATCTATCCGCATGAAACGCCAAGCAAAGAGTACTTCTGGGGTGGTTGGATTTCCGTCGTAGTGGAAGGGGACCGCTGGCAAACAGCCGAACCTGGCGCGCCGTTAAAGCCGGCTTTTAACCCCACACAAAAGGAGGGTCCGCATGAACGAGGTAAATAAAGCCAGAGAGCTTAGAGCCCTAATGAGACGGCCGGAATCTCTTAGCAAAGAATTCCCGTGGAACGAAGTTCTGGCCGAGGAAAAGGTCTTCGTCAATCACGATGGCTCCCTGGGCGCAGTGTTTAAAATCACGTTGGCAGAGCATGAAACTATGGTGGAAGACGCAGTCGTCTCTGCCGTCAACTCGCTAAAGACTTGGTTTTCTGTGCCGGAAAATGCTGTGTTGCAGGTAATTTTTGAGCAGCTGCCGCTTTCGCCGCTCGATAAGCGCCTGGACCAGTATACGCAGCGCTACCTCGATGGCCATCCCGTCTCTCGCTTTCTCTTTGAGCAGCGAATAGAGGCTATCAGGTCATCCTGCGGTCTAGGACGCAAGGGGACTCCTCTAGAAAGGCGGGCCTTTCTGACGATTCGCTGGTTTCCCCAAGGTCGCAGCGAGGCTGGGCTACTTTCCTTTTACAAAGGCCCTAGTGCGACCCTAGCAGACGAGAAAGTGCGCGCGGACAGTGAGCTGGCTGAGTTCCTTGGTTTTCTTCGAGCCTTCGAATCTAACTCACAGACCAAACTCACCCGCCTGGGCGGCAGCGACCTATTAAGTGTACTGCGTCAGTTTTTCAATCCGGAGGCATTTTATCGCCGCCGCTTTGCGGCCTATAACTCGTCGGTGCCTCTTTCCGAGCAGATTATCTATGCAGCACCAACAATGGACTTTGGCGGGATTCAACGAGAGGGCGTCATGACGCGGACGCTATCGCTTAAAACCAGTCCGAGCTTTGCCTATCCCGGGGGGATGGCTTATTTCACGTCGTTAAATTTTCCGATGCGGATTGCTCTTAACTTCTCCTTTCCCGGTAAACAGTCGGTCAAAAAATATCTGGATCTAAAGGAGTTCTTCCTAGAAAACACGCCTTCGGCCAGGGCCCGGCGCCAGAAGGAAGAGCTTTTAGAAGTCCAGCGAAGGCTAGTTCACGACGACCGCTGCGTTCACTTAAGCTTCCACGTGACGATCGAGGGCCGCACCACAGAAGATCTGGACCGGATGACCCGTGAGGTCCTCAATGTCTTTCAAAATCAGCTCGAGGCAGAAGCCATCGTCGAGGGGGACATCGGAGGCGCGCTGGCGCTGGTCAGCCTGCCACTTTTCTATGATCCCCGAAGCGACCTGTCGGCGCGGCGCTTTATCCGGATTTTGCGTTCTGACGCGATGAAGCTCCTGCCAATTTTTGATTCCTTTGCTGGCCTGAATGACCCCGTGCAGCTGTATCTGTCGCGCGAACAAAACATCGTGAAATTCTCTCTGCTGGAAAACGAGACGTCGCAGCACACAGTAGTATTGGCGGACAGTGGCTCAGGGAAGAGCTCATTCGTCATAGATGCCGTTGCAGGAATGAAGAGGCTCAGCCCCGAGCCGCTCGTCTTCGTGATCGATAAGAAATCGAGCTACATGAGCATGGCCGACTACTACGGGGCCGACATCACCGTGTTCTCGGCCGATGGTGATATGCCGTTTTCCCCGTTTAGAGGGATTTTTGACGAGGAAAAAGTCGCATTTTTAACTCAGCTTTTGGCTGCTGGCATTCGCCTCATGTCGCCGTCGTTTGAGCTAGAAAGCGATCATATCGCGGTACTAAGCAAATCGGTGCGCTTGGCGCACGAGCGAAAGTTGCGCGAGGCCAACCTAAGCCTGGACGGAGTTGAGCTCATCGCGAGTGTCGAGCCGCAGGACACTGTGCTGACCATGAATGACGTGGTGGCCGAGATGGCGGGCCTAGCCTCTCTGGATAGCTTTGAAAAACTTCAGCCTGTCGTTGACGTAGTGGTGCAAAAACTCTCGCCATTTTACGGCGACGGAATTTACTCGCGCTACTTCAATGCCGCACCCCAGAAGACCAAAGGTACCAAGAGGAGCAAAGAGAGCAAAGGGAGCAAGGAGCCGAAGAAAAGTAAACTCTTTTACATCTATGACCTGGACGCTCTCGACGGCGACCCCATTCTGCAAAACTTGATGACCATGGCCGTGATCGAAGAGATCCGCCAAACCATCAAGCAGCATCGTGACTCTGGGCGCCAGGGTCTCGTCGTCCTGGAAGAACTGCAAATGCTCGGCCGTGGCAGCACGGTCGGGCGGCAGTTTGT
>JAPLFY010000035.1 GCA_026390435.1 Pseudomonadota bacterium | reverse complement strand
GTTTATAATCACGCCTTCAGCGTATAAATCCGGTTGGTGATCTGAGGCCACTTCTTCGATGACTTCCATCACTTGAAGTAAAGCCTCTCCGCTAAACGCGTCGCAGTCGAAGGGGATGAGCACTCGGTCAGAGGCCATCAGGGCGCTCATGCTATAGAAATTCAACGCCGGCGGTGTGTCAAAAAACACGTCGTCGAATCCTAGATCTTTGACTAGATCGTCAATTGCGTCCCTTAATTTAAAGATCTTATATCGACCTTCGAGCTTTTGTTGCAGCTCAGAGAGTCCGCGCTCGGCTGGGATTAACCAGAGGTTATCGAAGCTTGTTTTATAGAGGGCTTGCTTTAATGAATCTCCAAAGAGTTTGAAGCTGAGTGTTGATTCAAAAAAGTCTGCAATTGTGCTCGTCACTTCTTTAGCTAATGGTCCCAGTAGGTACTGGGTGCTATTTGACTGAGAATCTAAGTCTACGACTAAGACTTTCCGACCAGCCTTGGCAAAGGCAGCGGCAAGGTTACAGGTGATAGAAGTTTTGCCGACGCCGCCCTTTTGATTGAAGATCGATCGCTTCAAAATAGTGCTCCTCCCAAAACAAGACTTTGATTTGGGGGATTATGGCATGATTTAGTTGTAGAATAAAGTCCTCAGGGGCTACCAGGTCACCTGCCTTTATGAAAGGTCGAGATTAGTTTCGCCGGTTATCAGCGTTAATAATTTGCTGAGCTCTACAATGCCTATAAATCGGTTGCCGTTTTTGAAGTTTTGGCTGCAAAAATTCCCGCTGTTAGGGTAGCTGGATTGGGTTTGGCACTCTATATGGTCCGCAGATAGAGTGATCACATGATTAATCCTATCTACTATTAACCCGAAATCGAGTCCAGCCTCACGGACCACAATGAGGCGGCTTTCAGGCGAAGGCTCTCCTCTTGGTGATCCGGAAATTTTCCTCATGTTGATTGCCGGCAGTATACTTCCGCGTAGATGAAATGCACCGTCTAAGTATCTGTTTGCATTAGGCAAGAAAGAAATTGATGGCAAAATAGTAACTTCCTCGACCTTTGCAACTGGTAATAAGTATTCAGCGTCATTAATAAAGAAGCTAAAAAACTTATCGTTCTCGACTTCGGGCACCGCTTTATGAGCTTTATTAGAGACTGGTTTTTGCTGCTCGCTTTGGGCCTTGTCGGAGTCGAACGAATCGCTGCTGCTGCTAAGGTCGAGATTCATGCGGCCCTTCTCCTTACGGTTGATATAAATCGTGATTCAATCTGTTCGAGGTCGAGTACTAATACGACCTCGCCATTGCCAGAAATAAATCCGCCAGCGATGTAGGGTAGCGTGTGTAGTATAGGGCCAAGTGATTTAATTGCGATCTCTTGTTGGTATAAAACCTGGTCGACGACAAGCCCGAATCTTTGCTCGCCTGAACCAATAATTACGACATACAGGCGGTCCTCACGGCGTGCTAAGCGCTTGTCCTGTAATCGAGTTTGGTTCCTTTGGTATTGATTTTTTGAGTACCAGGAAATTTCATTTTTAGAATCCAGTTTGAAAGCTTCATGAAGATAAATCACTGGTATCTTGCAATCGTATTGTTGGATGAAACTTGTGTTGCCGTTGACTTGGATTTCTTCGGGATTGATACGCTTTGACTCGATGACTGAACCCATCGGAATGGCGAAGAGCTCACCCGCAGATTCCACAAGTAGGCTTTGAGCCATTGCTAGAGTTAACGGAAGCTTGATGGTGACGGTGGTGCCCTGTGCCTGCGTTGAATCTAACTCCAAAGTGCCTTGGAGTTTGGATATTTGGCTTTGGACGATATCCATGTCAACATCGCGGTGCGGCTGTCCATCATCGTTGATGACGATAAGTATATAATTGCCCTCTTGTCGCGCGGATATTTTTATTAGCCCTGGTGAAGGTTTGCCTACCTTATGTCTCGTGTCAGGAGTCTCAATTCCCTGCCTACAGGAATTCTGGATCAGTCGGACGAGTGGGTCTTCAATTTGTTCGACCATAGTTTTGTCGAGCGCAGTACTTTCTCCGATGAATTGAATCTCAATGTCTTTGCCCAGCTGGGCGCCTAATTCCCGAACCAATGTGGGTAATCTGCTGAATGCATGGCGGAGTGGCACCATTCTTATTTTCATGACAGTGTCACGCATTTGTTTTGTGTGTTGGTCAAGTTGTTGAATGGCTTCTGTCAAAGTATTTGCGATGTTGCGGGGAAGTATGGAGCGAATATCCTCCTCGATACTGGTAAACCTTGTTCGGTCGAAGACGAGCTCAGCGGCCAGAGTGCTGAGGGAGTCTAAATGGGCTTTATTGGTGGCTGCCTTCGACTCATATTCATCTTCCGCACTCTTTGTGAGCTCCGCTTGGGAATGATCGAGCTTGATCTCGTTTTGGATCAGGTGATCTGGTGTGGTGCCAACGCATTGGCCGTTGATCCATTCATTGAGTCGAAAAAAGGAGGCCTGAACAGCGCTGACGGCTTGTGCGAGTTCCGAGTCGGCTTCCCGTTTGCTTACTGGTAGCTTAGCTAAGGCAGCTAACTTTCTGTGCAGATCAGGGAGTTGTGTTCGGGCTAAAGCAGTAAATGCTGAAGCCGTCAGAGCATCCATGCCCATTGATCACCATCCTATTTCATAGTGGTAAGTAAGGTGAGCCCCTTAGGCCGACCTAGGAGGCTTCAGGTAGTGCCGCTTCAGCAAACAGAAAGTAACTTTCTTCTAAAGCATCAAACTCGAGTTTGTTGCCGCATTCTTCGCATTTAAACTCAGGAGCATTTTTCCTGAGTAAGAGGGGTAGGCAATCACCGACATTGATTAGTCGATTTACTTCGCCACCACAGTTGCAGTAGTAGGGAGCGAAAAATGAATCAACAGTACCTTTGCCGATAGAGTCCGGGACCATATTAATTTGATCGATCATTGCCACAGAGCATTTGGTAAACTTCAAGGCCCCTAGCTCACTGATATCGCGGACCAGGTATATCCATTCCCGGATACCACAGGAGTTGAATGTGGCAATGTCTTCCAGGACAAAGGTGATATTTGCCTTCTTTACTCTAGGCACGTCTTTTTGCCGGAAGTGTTCATCGACTTCGCCGACGAATTTATAGACGACTTCATTTGCAGTTTGTTGGATATCGATAGTTAGATTTCCGAAATCCACCGTGCTAGTCAGCATGACTATGACTCCTAAACGCAATATCTTTCTTCTGCTGACTTTTCGGTGGGGGTGGGAAAAACTTTAAAGGGTTTTGATAATATATTGATATTATTGGTGATTGATTTTCTTGGCGGGAGGCTTTGGGTTGGCTGGATTGGCAAGGCTAGAGGCAACGTAAAGGGCTAGGTATCCAGCAATATTTAGGCTGACTGGTGAAAGTGTCCCCACGTCATCGCTAGGCTGGTGCCAGTGTTGAAGGTGCTGAAAGTCGATTAGGTCTATGGCTGGAATACCTAGGGCACGGAACGGCCTGTGGTCATCTTCGATGCTAGTAGCTTGTTCCGTAAAAATTTCGGGAAGTCCTAATAGCGCAGCTCCTCTCTGCGCGATTCTTTGTAACTCTGGTGATGACTGGAGGTCGCGGGATAGTTTAAGGCCGGGTGAGCCGATCATGTCCAGGAGGATGACAGCAGCGACAGCTGGCCCTGTATTTAGACCATTTTCGGCTGGCAGGCAACGTGACGGCTTGCCGCTGAATATGCATGGCATAAGCTTGGACGCGAGCATTCGACTACCGTAGGTATGGTCGATCATTTTTGACGGGTGGGATAGTTCACCGTCAGTCCAGTTTGCCAGCACGGACTCTTCTCCGTCAAAAAACCAACCCACAAAGCCACAACTCATTTGATGGTAAGCGTTATGCTTCTTAATGTGAGTGAGGAGTTGTAAAAGGACTGCGGTCGACGATCCGCTATCGTTCGCGCCAAGATATTTTACTCCGGCAATGTCTTTTGAATCGTAGTGTGATGCTAGAGCGACGACGCAAGGCGGATTAGGTCTTCCGACATCCGTGGCATATATGTTGTGTCCGAGCAGATTGACGGTAAGGGAGGTTTTCTCGCTTGTGCGCCGATTTGCTGGATTTGGCGTCACAACATTAAAATTTTCCTGGACTGCGCGAATGCCCTCGCTAGTCAGTCTAGACACGAGCCAACTAGCTACCTCGCGCTGGCGGATTGAGCCTAGTGGATGTGGGTGTCTCGTCAGCTCAGCGAGATCACTTTGGCTACGGGAGACATCAAGCTCGAAAGTGGCGGCAGTTTGCTCTGCCGCCACTGAGTCTACTAAATTTGAGTGATTTTGCCCGCAATCGCTGGCAACAAGCATAGGGCCTAGTGCCAGCATCCATAATATTGGAGCGATAGAGTTACGCGCCACAGCGGGATCAAGCTTTCCAGAAGTAAGTCGCGGTTTCGCCGAGCTCTTCCTCAATACGGAGCAGTTGATTGTATTTACAGATCCGATCTGTACGTGAAGCTGACCCGGTCTTAATTTGTCCGCAACCAGTGGCTACTGCGAGATCTGCGATCGTCGTGTCTTCGGTCTCGCCTGAACGGTGTGAAATGATTGCACTGAACCCGTGCGTTTGCGCCATCGACACGGCAGCAAGGGTCTCGGTCAGTGTTCCAATTTGATTAAGCTTGATCAGGATAGAGTTGGCAGCCTTCTTGGTAATCCCATCGCGAAGGATCTTCGGGTTAGTTACAAAAAGGTCGTCCCCGACGATTTGAACGCTGCTGCCAATTTGCTTCGTTAGGTCGATGAAGCCTGGCCAGTCGTGTTCGTCCAAGCCGTCTTCGATCGAGACAATTGGGTAGTTCTTGGACATGCCCACTAGAAAATTCACCATGCCGGCAGTGTCGAGAGTTTTACCTTCGCCACTCAAAACATATTTTCCCTTCTCGCAGAACGACGACGCCGCAACATCTAATGCCAGGGCTATGTCTTGGCCGGGAGTGAAGCCGGCCTCGCGAATTGCCGTCATGATGACGTCTAGGGCCTCGGTATTCGACTTCAGATCGGGAGCAAAGCCGCCCTCGTCTCCGACCGCGGTGTTGAGTTTGCGGCCCTTAAGTACCTTTTTGAGAGCGTGAAATACTTCAGTGCCCCAGCGTAAGCCTTCACGGAAGCTCGGGGCGCCGCAAGGTACAATCATGAATTCTTGAAAGTCGACATTGTTATCCGCATGGGCTCCGCCATTGATGATATTCATCAATGGGACAGGCAGCCTACGAGCATAGGTTCCGCCGAGATAGCGGTACAGCGGCAGGCTGCTCAGTTCGGCGGCGGCCTTAGCGGCTGCTAGGGAGACGCCCAATATTGCATTTGCGCCGAGATTGCTCTTGTTTTCCGTACCGTCTAGTTGGATGAGCAGCTCGTCCAGTCCGACCTGATCTGTCACATCTAAGCCGATCACCCTTGGAGCGATCCGCTCTTTGACATTGCGAACTGCATTAAGTACCCCTTTTCCGCCATATCGGCGGGCGTCATTGTCACGTAGTTCGCAGGCTTCTAACTCGCCGGTGGAGGCGCCCGAGGGTACGGCGGCTCGGCCGAAGTAGCCGCTTTCAGTTAACAACTCAACCTCGACGGTCGGATTGCCGCGGGAGTCAAGGATTTCGCGGGCCGTGACGTGCGTAATGGCGCTCATGATTGCCTCTTTTGTCGTGAGTTACAGGACTCTAGCCAGTGGCCCCCGTCTGTGTGTGGCGGCGCTATAGTTGTAGACGGTCTGGCCGCAAGTCTCAAGCCCTCCTCGCTGTCTTGCCCTGGCTCGGCCAATCCGGTAGATTCGTGACCGTCAAGCCAACTTGGACCAAAGGAATGAGACCATGCGCCACGCTCTACAAAATGAATCTTGGAAAAACCTGCTACCGGATAGTAGCGATTGGCTGAATGTTGTGCAGGTTGCCGCTGGTCAGGTGGCCACGGGAGCCCACACTGTCGTCGTTGTGAAGGGTCAAGATGACAATAAGGATGCGTTCGCTTTCAACGCACCGAAGCTCGATGCGGAATTAGTGCGTAAACTGACTGCAGCCGCTACAGCACTAGGCTGGAAGCTCAGCGCTGGACCACTGCACCTTGCCGTTGACGGCAGTGCCTTTACATTAGTGCCGCAGTCGACGGTGAAGGTTCATGCGCGGCAAGTCGCGCGCCAGCTCGGTCTCGATGCAGCTAAAGCAACTAAAGAACTCAAAATCAGTCACCTAGCGTTTGCTGCAGCTGAAGGTCTCAGTGCTACAGAAGTCTTCGATGGTTATGCGACTGGTCTCTACACCTCAGCCGTATTCAAGGGCACGAGGAAGAGAGACGTACAGAGCTTCCCCGCCCGCGTCACGTTGCTAGGATCCGATGTAAGTGCCGACGCTATTGCGCAGCAGATTGCGTTTGCGAAAGCGCAAGTTTTGACTCGTTTTCTCCAGGACGCCCCGGCCAACTACATCAATCCAATTAAGTTGGCAGAGATAGCGCAGGAAATTGCGCAGGATAACGGTCTAAAGCACAAAATTCTCGACAAAGAGCAAATGACTAAGCTTGGCATGGGATCGTTCTTGAGCGTTTCCGATGGTGGGGGCACCGAGCCACGCACGATTGTTATTGAGATCGAAGGCAAGGACAAAAGCAAGACAGTAGCCCTCGTGGGCAAAGGTTTGACGTTTGACTCCGGCGGCATCAGCATCAAGCCATCCGCCGGGATGGAAGAGATGAAGTACGACATGTCCGGTGGCGCGGCTGTTCTAGGCGCAGCCCACTTTTTCGCTAAAGTGAAGCCGCCGGTGAATGTAGTTTGTATTGTGGGAACCACGGAAAATATGCCATCTGGGACCGCTACCAAGCCAGGTGACGTTGTTCGGGCGATGAATGGCAAGACCATTGAAGTGCACAACACGGATGCCGAAGGGCGCCTTGTATTGGCCGATGTGCTCCACTATGCGATCACCGAATACAAGCCGCAACTGACCATCGATATCGCGACTTTGACTGGCGCCGTTCTTATGGCTTTAGGCTGTGTCGGAGCTGCTGTCATGTCAAATGACCAAGCTTCCGCGCAAAATGTTTTGGACGCCGGTGCGTCTGAAGGTGAGCCTCTATGGCAGCTACCCCTTTGGGCCGAGCTGGAAAAAGAAACTAAAGGCGACATTGCTGACTTGAAGAATATTGCCAAGCCGAGCGTTAAAGGCGGCACCATCATGGGTGGTCTGTTCCTCAAGGAGTTTGTTGGTGATTCTAAATGGGTTCACCTGGACATTGCAGGCACCGGTTGGAATTGTCAGGCTCTTGGCTACCCATCGGCAGGCGGATCGACTTTTGGCCTGCGCACGATGGTCGCATCTTGCATGAAGTTTCATCAATAATACTTTAGTGCTTCTGAATGGCGATGGCGGAGTCCAAAGATGTATCGAACGATAGCCAAGCTACCAGCCTACCTGCAAAAATACTGTGTCGAGCAGCGTGCCGATCGGTATTCGGCACGTGATCATGCTGGCTGGCGCTACATCATGCGGCAGTCACGCGCTTATTTTAAGGAACACGCAGTCCCCATCTATTTAGAGGGGCTGCGTCGAACTGGCATCAGCGTGGATCGGATTCCAAGTATCGCAGATATGGATGCCAAACTACGGGATCTCGGCTGGGGAGCCGTTCCAGTGGAAGGCTTCATTCCGCCAGCAGCCTTTCTTGATTTTCAGGCTAGGCGAATTTTGCCAATTGCTTCGGATATGCGATCTGTAGATCACATTCACTATACGCCAGCACCGGATATTGTGCATGAGGCTGCAGGACACGCTCCGATTCTCGCTGATCCGGAATATTCTGAATATCTTCAGATGTATGCGTCGATGGCACAAAAAGCCATCTTCTCTAAGCAGGATTTAAAGCTTTACGAGGCCATACGGACCCTGTCGGATGTGAAAGAGAATCCAGATAGCACTGCCTCGCAAGTGCAATCTGCGACAGTGGCTTTGACTCAGGCTAATGCTGCGGTGAAAGTCATAACCGAGGCGAGTAAAGTAGCCCGGATGAATTGGTGGACCGTTGAGTACGGTTTAATCGGTTCACTTGCGGCACCTAAAATATACGGTGCGGGTCTTTTGTCTTCCGTCGGCGAAAGCCAGGCTTGTTTGATGCCCAAGGTCAAGAAACTGCGATTGACTGCCGACTGTGTAGAGACCGGATATGATATCACCGAGCCGCAACCGCAGCTTTTCGTGGCTGAGGACATTAACCATTTGAAGGCAGTGCTGCGCGAATTTGAGCAGACACTGTCTTACAAGCGGGGTGGTGTTTATGGCTTGTCTGAGGCGTTAAGTGGCGCCACAGTCACCACCACCACTTTGGATTCGGGTATTCAGATTAGCGGTGAAGTCGCTGAATATTTGTCCGAGGCCGACCAGTCCGTAGATTTTGTTAGGTGGCAAGGACCTGTACAACTTTGTGTAAACGGCAGAGAACTTCGTGGGCAAAGCGTAGGTGAGCATGCTTTCGGCTTTAGCACGCCACTCGGGCGTGCTGTGGGCCTTGCCGAGAAGCCGCTGCGCTATGCCAACACATACGATCTAACTAAGTTGGGTATCGAGGTCGGCTTAAAATCGACGCTGCGTCTCACTACCGGGTTTGAAATTGTAGGTTTAGTTGCGGAAATATTGCGCGACGAGAGTCAGACCTTACTCGCTATAAAGTGGCGCGGATGCTCCGTTAAAAGAGGCGAAAAGGACTATTTTCTTCCCGAGTGGGGAGATTTTGACATGGCTATCGGCGAAGCGGTGACCTCGGTTTCTGGAGGCCCTGCCGACCCTGAACGATATGGTTCGCATGATGTCGGGACAGCAGCAACTAGTCCTGCTAGGACTTCACCTTTCTCTGCCACTGAGCTGGCCGCATTTGGCGCCTATCAGAAAGTACGAGAGCTACGCGATAAAATCACGAATTCTGTGCGACCTGAGGTATTTGCCGAGCAGGTGACACAGCTACTCCAGGACATTGGCGCTGGTTTTCCGCATGAGTGGCTCCTGCAGCTCGAGCTGGTCGAACTTGCAAAGAGAACTAAGGCACCTGGTGCCGATGACCTCGCTGCAGGGCTTGAGCGTGAGACGGCAGCTTCAAGCACGGAAAAAAGATGGTTAGTGCAGCAGGGGCTAGCACTGGCAACGGCTGCAGACTAAACTTTAAAGGGACTTATAAATGCTGACGATCACTCGGGCCTTTCAATTTTGTGCTGGTCATCGGCTATACCGTCCTGAATGGGACGACAGGCAAAACACCTCGGTTTTTGGACTATGCGCTAACCCTGCTGGGCACGGCCATAACTATACTCTCGAAGTTACAGTGAGCGGGTCGCTGGACCCTGAAACGGGTATGATCATGAATCTACGCCAGCTGAAAGAGGTCGTGTTTGCTCAAGTGATCTCAGACGTGGATCACAAGAATCTGAATACTGACGTTTCTTGGATGCAAAGCGTAGTCCCAACCACTGAAATGTTTGCAGAAAAAATCTGGGAACGAATTGTGAGCGTGTTAGCTCGTGAAGCGCCTCATGTGCGGCTAGAGGATATTGTACTTCATGAAACACCGAGCAATCGCGTTCGCAAAACACGGAGCTAAATCATGTCTACTGCTTTCAGTTTAGATGGTTATACTGCTCTGATCACGGGCGCGGGTTCTGGCATCGGGGCAGCCACTGCAGTAGAAATGGCGAAAGCCGGTACTGCCAGGCTGATTTTGGTAGGACGTGAGGCGAAAAAACTCGAGCACACAGCACAGGCTATTGGTGCGATAAATGCTGGTTGCCAGGTTTACCGGGTGGCTGCGGATCTTGCCGTTCATGCCGACCGTACTCGTGTTGTGGAGCAGGCCAAGCTGCTCGGTAGTTTGGATGTGCTAGTGAATAATGCCGGCTGTTTTGTCTCTGCTCCCATTCGGGAGACCGAAGATGCCAGCTTGGATCAGTGCTTTGTACTAAATGCGAGTGTACCGTTTTTCCTTACTCGCGATTTGCTCGATTTACTCAGCCGGTCAAAGCATGCCTCGGTGATCAATATAAGTTCCACTTTAGCGCAGAAAGCAATTCCGGGTGCATCGGCCTACAGCGCCAGCAAGGCCGCCCTTGGTCAGCTTACTCGGACACTTGCTCTCGAGCTAGGGCCCGAGGGTGTCAGAGTGAACGCGATCCTCCCAGCTATCGTCGACACTCCGATGTACCGTAGTCGTTTCGTCGATGAAAAGAGCTTTCTTGACAGCACTGCCGCGGTGGATCATCTACATCCTCTCGGACGGATGGGGCAGCCGCGGGATATCGCGATGGCGGTGGTGTTTCTCGCGAGTCCTGCAGCAGGCTGGATTACCGGAGTGGAACTACCGGTCGATGGCGGTATGCTTGTCACCTAAACTCTCGGTGGTTTTTGCTACGGCGCACCTTTAGAGCTCTAGAGATCTGACGCGCAAGATGGTGCCAGGTGCTACTTCCATATCTTCAACTCGTGCCTTAAGTCTGGAGTCAGACTGCGCCGTCGGAATGTTATTACCGTGCAGTCGCTGTACGGTGACGTTGTGTCCTGAGAAAATATGGTGGATTGTGGTGTCGCCAATTCTTTCTGCCGCTACGTTCACATCGACGAAGTCTCTAGCAACAGTGACTTTTGGTATAGCTGGACTAACTCGTGGTGCTTCCCGTTTGCTCAGACTGACTCGAGCTTGGCTGACTTGTGCGTCTTTATTTAGAGGCGTTAGCAAAAAGTGAACCAATGCAAGGGCTGCGGTCTCCAATAGATAAAAGTGCCCAGCATGTAGGATAAAGCTGACTTGCTTGAGTAGGTCTCCGTAATCGACACTCTGGATTAAGTTGCCACTAACGGCCGCTTTGCCTAGATCCAGTTCTAGATCAACACCGACATCCACTGGCTGTGGAATCAGTCTTTCTGCGGGAAGAATTCCGATGATCAGATGCAGGCGCACGTGGGACAACTGAATACGATCTTTAGACAAGTTAGGCCTCATTAATTCCAACGAGTTGAGAGAGCTCAGTAGTAGAAATCAAATTTCGATGGACGAGATTTTTTAGCCGAGAAGATAACGTGCTGCGGGAGATTCCAATAGTTTGAGCCAAGCTACGCAGTGACAATCGCCCATGCCTTGATGCTACTTTGCGCGTCAAGGTTAGTAGCAAAAGGTCGGTGAGGTGATCATATGTTTGTTTGTCGTCATATTTCCAAGGAATTACGATTCCGTTGTCATCTGGATCGTCAGGTGGCACCTGTGGCTTTAGTTCGGCTTGAACTTGAGTGTGTGTTTCAGGCTTTTCGCCTATTTCCTCCCAGAGTCTCTCCGGTATGGAAAGTGGCGTAAGTAACTTATTCACATGCATTTCGGTCATCGCACGCAGACAGTTACGGAGTTCACGGATATTTCCCGCACGCCAGCTGGCGCTAGTGAGTACGGCCATTGCTGGCCCGCTCACAGTGTAGGGACCTCCGTTCATTTTATTACAAAAACGCTCCACTAAAGCCGGTATTTCATCTGGTCGCTGGCGCAGCGGTGGCAGATTGATTTCAGTTTCCCTGAGCCTTTGCCAAAGGTCGGCGCGGAATTTACCCTCCGCCACCAGCGTCTCAAGGGGCTCGTTGGTTGCCGATAGGACTCTTAGGTCAAGATGTACGGGCTTGGTTGATCCGACACGGAGCATTGTATGATCTTCAAGGACCCGCAGCAGGGCCACCTGTGCTGAGGGGCTAAGCGTGGCCACTTCGTCTAGGAAGATAAAGCCACCGGACGCCGCTTCCAGGAGACCGCGTTTGTCGGCGGTGGCACCGGTAAAGGCACCCTTGACGTGGCCGAAAAGTTCACTTTCGAGCAGGGTTGGGGCAATGGCTCCGCAGTTGACTTTGATAAACGGGGTTTCTGGAGGTAGGGCGCTACCAATGAGATCTGCTACCACTTCTTTGCCGGTTCCAGATTCGCCAACGATGAATATAGCCGAGATTGCAGAATCGAGGATCAGTGGTATGCGGCGCGCTATCCGCTCCATAGTTGCGCCGACTGGTAGAGGCCTATCTTTATTGATGGGCTGGGCAGTAAAATTACCACCTCGCTTCATAGCAGCTAGGCGGTAGGAGGTGAAGACTCTGAGGCTTAGCTCCCCTTTGTCAGACAGTTTTGAAATGAAGTCATCGGCATCTGCATTTAGGCAGTCGGCAATCGTGCGTACATCATCTGCAGTTGAGCACATCAAAATGACGGTGTTGGGAGCGGACTCCCGCGTTTCTCTTGTGAGGGTGATACCTGTGAAAGCAGGATCGTTGATATGAATATCTAAAATCACTAGATCTGGATAATTAGCGAGCTTTTTACGGTAATCGCTCACATTGCTCACAGATTCCACCTGAAAGGTACAATCTAGCGCGTGTCTTTCCAGCGCATTTTTTACCCGTTCCAGCTCAAATGGATCGTCATCCAAATGCAAAACTTTAAGCGATAATGAGGATGCAGCAGGCAACGAGCGGGCCTCCAATGGAATCAAAGAACGTCGAGGTAAAGCTTAAGATAATTTGGGGAGCAGGTCGACGTTTAGAGTGGAGTTTTAATGCCCGGAGGGCATTCTGCTTTGCCCATCAGATTAAGTGTCCGCTCGATGAGTTCGTTTATGTCAATATCAGCGGGGTGAGCGTGGGAGTCGATGCTTGTGCAATTTAGCTGGCAATGGGCTCTGAATGCTCTTGGTGGCTGCTCGAAAGCGACATGGAAGCGCCGGGAAAAGTGCGCCATACTGGCGAATCCACAGCGCCTGGAGATGCTGAGGCAGGAAGCTTGCGGTGCAGTAGCGAGCATTTCTGCAGCCAATTGGGTCCGGAACTTCCAAAACCATCGCCTGGGCGTTAGCCCAAGTTGGTAGTGAAATTTGCGATTTAAGCTAGTTATTGAGAGACCTGCAGCCTTCGCCAATTCGGCTAAAGAGGGCGTGTTGGCAGGGCACCTGACCATCAATGCTACAGCTGCATCAAGCTCTCTAGACGAATTGTTAGCCGTAAATGTTTGAGACTGTTTCATCCAGCCCTCCTTCGAGGGCTAGATTCTGCAAGAGATATGCCAGCTCAGAACCGGCAGTGATGCTGTTTCAGTCGGCAAAAAGCGCGGCGTTAGGCTTAGCTTGGCGTGCGCCCGGACTAGATTTGTCCCGTTTTATGTCTCTGTGGCCCAAAATTGATCGAGTTAGTGTCCATGCTTTGCGATCCAGATTTGAAATCAAATGTCGTTCTACGTCTACAGCAGCAAGCCACGTCACTGCTAATCCGGCAGTCTCACCATCGACAAGTAGGACTTCAGCCTGAATTCGATGATGGGTAATGCTGTGACGAATCGATCCTAAAATTTCGCCCTTATTAAGGGATAACTTGTGGAGCTTCGCATGGACGGAGGTGCCGGACCAGCCGTCGCCTAGTACCTCTCCATCCGCTGTTTCAAGTAAAGTCACGAATCCCGAAGTGCTGCCTAAGAATCGTGCCTGCCTGGGCCGGTCCACCAGGCCAATCATGGTCCCCTGCCGAAGCAAAATAAGCTTCATGCGGACGCTCATCGGGGGTGGCCCTTTTAGCTTTGCAGCGGGAGCGAGAGATTGACTGTCGCGCGCATAGGCAAGGCACACCGATTTGATGGGGCAAGCGTTGCATCCGGGTTGACCGACAGTACAGACAGTCTGTCCTAATTCCATTAAGGCTTGGTTAAAATCTCCCGGATTTTTTTCGTCCAGTAGTTCCGCCGCCATTCCTTGAAATGCGCGCTTGAGCGCAGGCGCGTTTGGCGGCTCGCGCAGGTCTAGCAGGCGGCAAAACACCCGCTCAACATTGCCATCGACCACAGCAGCCGGCACGTTAAAGGCAATGCTACTAACTGCTGATGCAGTGTAGTCGCCGACTCCCGGTAGTGCCAGCCATCCGGCAAATGTAGTAGGCCAGTCGCCACCGGAACTTACGAGCTCTTGAGCGGCTTTATGCATGAAGGCAAATCGGCGGTAGTAGCCGAGCCCGCGCACAGCCTGTCTGACATCCTGTTCGCTGGCAGCGGCGAAAGTTCTGAGATCGGGAAACAGCTGCAGAAACCGCGCATAGACTGGGATCACGGCTTTAATGACGGTCTGTTGCAGCATGATTTCGCTGACCCAGACTACGAATGGATCTTTAGTCTCAGCCCATAAAAGGCGCCAAGGTAATGCGCGGCGATGGCGCAAGTACCAGGCTAGAAGGGCCTTTCGGGGGACTGAAAGGGCAAAAGGCCAACACAGATCGTCGCGTTTTTCAACACGTAACCTGTGCTTAGCCTTTTGCTCAAAGGAAGGGCTCACGCTTACTTCGCTTCTCCGGACGATGCTGCGGAATTTGCAGCAGCGGTTGCTTTTTTGGCAGGGGCGCGTTTAACAGCAGCTTTCTTAGGTGCTGCTTTTTTCGCTTTGCCCGTGGTCTTTTTGCTGCCTGCTTTGCCCGATGCCTTAGCTAAGCGGCCGCGAGCTGTTGCCAAATTTGTCCGCACTTTCTTTTCCAGGTCGGTTAGATCGACGCCGGCTTTTTTAGCGGTTTGGTTGAGCTCATGTACGAAGCGGTTGATTGTGGGTTCGAGTTTTTTTAGTTTTTGCTCGACGAGGTGCTCAACTTCTTTGCGTTTAGCGTTCAAGTTGTCTTTGGTCGCGGCATTTTTTGCCTTGCTGACCAAATGATCGCCCTCTTGTTTGATCTTTTTTTGTAGCTGTTTCAGGTCTTTTTGGAAGTTGTTTAAGAAGTCACTCAGGGGTTTTTCTAAAGCCATGGTAATGATGCTCCTTTACGGCTTAGCGGCAGCTAAGAATTAATAAAATACCCTTTTATTTTTAAGGCCTCTAGACCGACGGGTCAAGGTAATTGGCCAAAATACTTAACTACAGAGTAAATTCGGGTGCTCGTTTTTCTAGAAAAGCTGTCATGCCCTCTTGCGCCTCTTCTCCGGCGAAGCAGTGCGCGAAGTTGGTGGCCTCGGCACTTAGTCCTGCATCCAGACTCATGTTGTATGAATCCCGCACGAGACGCTTACAGTCTGCGATCGCTTGTGGACCCGCAGCCAGCAATGAAGCGATGACTTTTTGCACTTCCGCATCGAGTTTATCGTCATCAACAACACGTGAAACCAGGCCTAATTGATGTGCTTCGGTTCCACTCAACGAGCGGCCTCTGCCGCAAAGGAGCATGTCCAGGGCCACGTGCATACCAACTCGCCGCACTAGTCGTTGAGTACCACCAAAGCCAGGAATCAACCCGAGATTCACTTCTGGTTGGCCAAATTTGGCGCTACGGCCTGCGATAATCAAGTCACAAGCCATGGCTAGTTCACAGCCGCCACCTAGTGCATAGCCCTGAACTTTTGCCACCGTAACAATATTGAGTGTCTCAAGCCCTTTGGTTAACAATTGGCCGTGGCGGGCAAATGCACGTGCCTCGTCAGGACTCAGGTTTTGCATGGCGCTGATATCGGCACCCGCGACAAAAGCTTTTTGGCCTGAGCCTTGCAGCACTAATACGCGCGTAGAGTCCACCTCAAGCGTGCCACCGAATAACACCTCTTGTAGCTCTTCAAAAACTAAAGGGCTTAGAGCATTTAGTTGTTCAGGGCGATTGATCGTGACGCGGCAGACTGGGCCATCATGCTCAACTATCAGTGTCTTATAGAGTGGCTCGGTGCTCATAGTGAATTCCGCCTTTTCATGGTTAACTATTCATAAACGTTGGTTAATTTAGTTGTAGGTATAAACGCCGCGTTTGCTTTTGCGGCCGAGAAATCCTGCCTCGACGTATTTCTTGAGCAACGGGGAAGGGAAATAGCGAGGGTCGCCCAAACCCTGGTGTAGCACCTGCATGATGGCCAGGCAGGTGTCTAGGCCGATGAAATCGGCCAGAGCTAATGGTCCCATGGGTTGATTGGTGCCTAGCCGCATCCCTTTATCGATATCTTCAGCGCTAGCGACACCCTCCATGAGCGCATTGAAGGCCTCGTTGAGCATCGGCATCAGGATCCGGTTGACCACGAATCCTGGATAATCCTGGCTACGTGACACCTCTTTTCCTAATGCTCCGCAGAGCGCCAGAATGCGGCCAGTCGTGGCCTCACTGGTTGCCATGCCGGGGATCACTTCCACTAGGCGCATGAGTGGGACGGGGTTCATAAAATGCATGCCGATCACCTGACTGGGGCGAGAGGTCGCCGCTGCAAGTCGAGTAATCGGAATCGAAGAGGTATTGCTGGCAAGTATCGCCTCTGGAGATACCAGTCGATCGACTTGCGTTAGCAACTTGGTCTTCAGCGCCTCGTCTTCGGCGACTGCTTCGATCACTAAATCAGCCTGAGTTAAATCCACGATTTCAGTCGCAAACTTCAAATTCAGTAGAGCATTTTGGGCATTGACTAAACCTTTGGCCTCCAATTTTGCGAGGCTAGCGGTGATCGCAGTCTTCGCTTTTTCGAGTTGTGCCGGGGAGTGATCGACTAAAGTCACAGGTAGACCACTGCTCGCGCATACCTGTGCGATGCCGCTGCCCATTTGCCCTGCCCCGAGGACGCCGATCTGCTTAAATCCATGTTCCAGCATCTTAGCCACTCCTATCGCTAACGGTCCGCATTGGCGCTCTCCATGCTCGCGGTAGGGCGCCTGTCGTGATATAGACTCGCCCATGTGGTTACCACCTCTGCGGCTGTCAAAGCTATACATGTCTAAACTGGCCACGGTCTGGCCTGAAAAGTTGCCGCTGGCATGTTTGGCGGGCACTGGTCGATACACCGTTATCGCGACCCATTTTCGTGAAATTAGCTGGGAGCAAGCGGCCTCAATTCCCTTGCGGGTACCCCAGGCATCAGCATTGCCGTTCGGTCGTGGTTTGCTAGGTGTACTGAGTTACGACCAGTTTGCTGAGGCAGGCTCAGCCTCGGGCGCAGTGCCGCGGGTGTTGCGAGTGGAGGCTGCTTTAGTTTACGATCGAGACCTACAACTTCTTCACATTCCTAAATCGAATCAGAGCCGACACGAGGGTGATGTTTACGTCGATCCTCAAGGCTTGGCCCAAGACCTAATTCGCGCAGCTCAGGTCGGTGAAACGGAGTCGCAGTTAACGCAGTTGCTACCGACTACTGGCGATGATCACTATCGGCAGCAGGTAAGGCAGATCCTGCAGGACATTCGTGCGGGACGTTATTATCAGCTAAATTTGCTAAGATATTTCCGCGTCAGGCAGCGACTCTCCAGGAGCTGGCTGGCGGGGCGACTAGATACCTGCGCCGGTCCATTTGGGGCCTGGTTTGAGCTGCCGGGCTTAAGCCTGGTATCGCTCAGTCCGGAGCGATTTGTCCGTATCTTTGCCGGCTCGGGTAGTGAGTCCAAAGCAACCATCGAAACGCGTCCGATCAAAGGGACAGCAGCTCGTTTTGAAGGCCAACCTGAAGCCGATGCAAAGGCTGCTGCAGATTTGCTAAAGAGTGCCAAGGATCGTGCTGAACTGGCGATCATTGTCGATTTGATGCGCAATGACCTTTTTCGTGTGGGGCAGCCCGGCAGCGTGCGCGTGCGGTCAGCCGGTGACTTATTGAGCGCCCACGGTGTTCACCACTTGGAAGCGCAGGTGCAAGCTCAGCTGCGATTGCCGCAAACCTTGGGCGGTATGCTTGCGCACATATGCCCCGGGGGATCGATCACAGGCGCACCCAAGCGGGAAGTGATGGGCGCGATTCGTGCCTATGAAGGGCGTGCGCGTGGGTATTTTATGGGTCATGCATTTTACCTAGATGATCATGGTTCGTTCGATTCCTCCTTATTGATTCGTACTCTAGTTGGGAGTGGCGATGGTCACTATGAGTATGCTGCCGGCAGCGGTATCGTGATAGGTAGCGATCCCGAGGCTGAACGTCTCGAGATTGCAGCTAAGTGCCAAGTTATCACTGGTGGCAGCGCGGTTGGTCTTCGGGCTTGAGAGTTGGCAATTAAATCAGGGGGGATAGTATGGATATCAATAAAATCACCTTATTTTTGCGCCAATTCGCCGCCGAGCGAAACTGGGAGCAGTTCCACACCCCCAAGAACTTAGTCATGGCGCTGAGCGGTGAGGCTGGCGAGTTAACTGAGTTGTTCCAATGGTTGACTGCAGGCGAGAGTGACGCCGTGATGAATGAACCGGCATCTGCCGAGCGGGTAAGAGACGAAGTAGCGGATATCCTACTTTATTGTCTCCGGCTTGCAGATGTCTTAAAAATCGACGTCGAGGCTGCAGTCTGGTCCAAGTTACAAAAAAACGCTGCCAAGTATCCAGTGCATTTGGCGCGTGGGACTGCGGCAAAGTATACGGATCTGCCGAAAGAATGATTGCCGGCACCCTCCGGTGAAGCCGCTGTGTCCCAAAATTACTCAAGTATTCGCCTTTTTTAAACTTGGCGCTAAAGTTGCGTGCCGAAGCTGCCGAACCCCTTAGCCAGGAGCCGGAAAAGGCTCATATCTTTGGCGTTAGAGGAAGGGGCGGCATGGGCGTTAGGTTTAAACTGCTGAAAGTGCACAGTAGGCTCAGGTTGCTGTGCCTGTTATATCCGCTGCTCTGCCTAGCAACATTGGGCTGCAGTAACTCCGCCAGTTCAGGCAGAGATTCGCAGCTTAGTAGCCGACTGCGTGCCGCATCTGTATCTGGCCAGTTAGATAGCAATAACGAGACACTCAAAACCAACGGACCGACTGACGTCCCATCCACCGCGGTGGTGCCCGACACCGTTAATTTAGTGAATGCAGAGTTTAAGCTCACGGCAAAAACCTTGGGTATTCAGGCGTGCAGTGGACGCATGAATATGAAAGTTAATGCAGCAGTTACGGGTACTAAAACGGCGCAATTGTTCGAAGTGCCGGCCGGCGGCCTCGACTGCGGATTTCTAGGCAAAATCGATTTGGCGCAGATCCTAGGTGCCTTTTCCCAGCCACCTCCGGCGGGGAAAGAAACCTTAGTCATTGCGCACAATGTCGTCAGTGTTTCCACGTTGGGAGACGGGAATTATTCGCCAGCGCGCCCCTTGTTGCCATCATTCATTGCGGTTACTGCGGAAGAAATGGCAAAGCTCGATTACCTGCAACCCAACATCACCCTAACAACTCCAAGCGGCAGCGACCAGGGCTCAGTTAGAGTGAAAATGAATTCCTATAATCAAGCCTTTGTTAGTCACGAGACGGGCGTTGAATTTAAAAATGTTATGGACTTCACCATAACGAACTCTGGCTTCAATAAA
Organism: Pseudomonadota bacterium; assembly: GCA_026390435.1. Classification (GTDB taxonomy): domain Bacteria; phylum Bdellovibrionota_B; class Oligoflexia; order Oligoflexales; family CAIYRB01; genus CAIYRB01. The sequence goes on along the minus strand of JAPLFY010000035.1, from coordinate 28,963 downwards.
TTGGATAAAGTGAGCAATTTTATATTCGACGAGATCCGGTTCAAAATGAATGCCAATCCAGTGTCCATTTTAAGTATTTCGCTTAAGGGGAGTATCAAAGGAGTGCTGGTTGCCGGCGGTAGCAAGACGGGGAGTGTCACTGGGTTGCTAGGAGCCGGTGCCCAGATTGCAAAACAAGACCCTACGGGCATTGTGCTTGGTGCAGCAAATATCATTCCGCTAACGGTGGAAATGATTCTTGCTGAGCAAGAAGGCCTTGCGTCCCAAATAGCTGATGCGGAAACATTGTCTACTAAAACCTTGGGTGAGACGCATTAAGCAAAGTAAGGAACGTGACAAAAAAATGAAGGTGTCTGCAACTCTGAAATTATTAATTGCGATGTTGCCTGTGAGCTGCGGCGCACCGACTAAGCCGGCTGCAAGTGTTGGCTCTTTGTTTTTAGCGACTGATTCATTGCAGGACATACTTAGTCATGCCTGCGATACATTAGTGGCGCGAACAGAAGCTCCGACCGCGAAGGGGTTGCAGTTAAATTTGCAGGGCTGTCAAAGAGCGGGTCAAGCAGCGCTAAATTATGCAGAGGCAGATGCTTTTGCTTTCGTTAACATTGACGGCAGCATAGTAGGCACCAGTTCTAGCGCAAATTTTTATCTAAGGCAGGATTTTCTCCTCGCGCCCGAAACGGTAGGCAGCGCCTCCTCTGCAGTGCCATCTACAGATCCTCCGGTCTCCAGTCGAAAAACTCGGGCGCAAATTTGGTTGAATAAATCTTTGCTCGATGTAGCAGGTGCTTTGACAAATTTTATGAAAGATAAACAGAATTTTGGCCGTGGAGTAGTAGACCTTCCGGACAGTGCGGGCAAAAATTTTGCTAATCTTGCGAAGACGACCATTAATATTGTGAAAAAGCCTGAATTAGATATTTCAGACTTATCTTTTTCAGCACAGATAGAGATCAATGTAAGCGGTATCGTCAAGGCTAGCCAGATACTCCAGATCGACGGCAAGCTGTTAGGTAATTCTGTAGCCGTTGTGATTAGAACTTTAAATCCTGCGCCCTACTCTGAGTCAATCATTAGAAATATTGAATTTGTCGTGTTTGTCACGCCGTACGCTAATGATGTCTACATCGACCTATATTCGAACGTAGATTTTTATAATATTGGCCTTCAATCAGTTTTGGATAAGCAATTGAACGCGTTTTTAAGCACTGGTCTAAAGAGTATGTTGGATTCTCTGATGATTGTGCGAGGCAATTCGTGAGAGTAGCCGGGAAATCAGTCGTTCACGTAGTCATATTGCCGCTCCTTTGGGCCTATGCCTGTACGAATGCAGCTGACTCATCCGTATTTTCCACAGGTGGAGGCAGGCAGGTAAAGCCCGTATCCACTCAGGATGCTCTCATGAAAGCTAATAAACTGGATGCCGGTTTCGATGCGCCGACTAAAGTGGCGAATGCTAATTATATTATTACTGTGACATCCAATTCGGGGGATCGCATCTGCACCGGCGATGCAACTATCAATGTTATGTCCAATTTCACCATGCGCTTTCCGGAGGCAGTGGTGGAATGTTTAAACTTGAAGATCGATATTGCTAGCATGATTGGCGCAGGGTTCACGGGGTCCAAATCCGGCCTAGCTAATTTTTCAAGTGATGGTGCAATGTTATCTGCCGCTGCGCTTGGCAATGCTATATTTACTCCGCCTCGCCCTTTCTTGCTCGGACCAGTGATTCAAGATGTAAACGTGTATAAGGGATTCAGCCGCTCCGTTGCAACCGTCGTAGACGTGGTTGATGCCAAGACAAAGGAGCATAAAACCGCCAACGGTGAATTCGATGTCGAAGTGATTCCAGATCAGACGACGGGAGAGGTGCTGACAAGCTACGCGAACCAACTATCCCCTAAAAATTCCTTTGATAAAGTGCTGCATTGGAGTGTTTCTGCCTCTGGTTTTGATGGTATTGCAGCCAAAGATGGCCTCATTTTTAAGCGTATGGAATGGTTTTGGAATGTTCAGCCCGTGATGATCCCAAAGCTAGTGATTTACGGTGAACTAACTGATTTCATCGGTAACAGCAATGGAGGCTCCTCAGTCAGTCCATTGCTAGGGGATATAAAGATTGAAGTGACCGTCAAAGACTACGATTTTGATGGTTAAACTTTGCTGCTACTCAGCCTCCTGGTAGGATAAAGCCATTCCACTCAACAATGAGCGATGGGCTATCCGGGGCGAGGATGTATCAACGACAAAGTACACGGCACCGCAGCGCCACACCCAACTTGTGTGTATTTTGGAAGTTTGTTTGCTTAGGGAGCTTGGTTCTAAGCCTCGTGACATCAGAAGCTCATGCAGACCCCCTCCTCGGGGATGCAATGGCCGCATACTCGACTGCGGAAGCTGCCGAAGACAATCCAGCCAATGCCGCATTTATCGATCAAACACAAATCTCCTTTGTTGGGGAGGTGATTAAAAATGAACAGATCGATGCTCGCTATCCAGGTTTTGAAGCAACAAAAATTGTTAATAGTGGGGTCGCAGTCCCAAGCAATAAGCCAGGTTTTATTTTTAAGCCTAATCAAAGATTCGGCTACGGTGGTTTCATCCTGCCACCTCTGCCCATAGTAATAAACTTAGAGAAAAGTCGCGTGCCCGTGGTAATTCTCGGCACCCAGAACTATGTCGACTTAAAAGTGTCAGCGAAAGTCGAGGGTCTTGCATCCGGAACTTTTGGAGTTCGGCTCTCAGAGCGACTCGGTGTTGGCGTTGGCGTTAATTACCAGGCGATAAAATTCAAAGCTAATTTAGTCCCATCTGCTGGTGGTCCATCGCTGGCGGATGCTGACGGTAAATTGAGTCAAACGACTCTGATTGTTGGTGCGCGTATGATCGCCATCCCTGGCATCTTGCAGTTTGGTGTCGCTGCTTCACTAGCCACGCTGCAGTCTCAGAGCATAGATGTCAGTTCCCCACTAATAGGTGATGGTGACGCTCTGGGGCCGAGCAAAAGTGACGGGGCAAAAGCTCGAGGTTTGAACCCACTTAGCTCTATTCTTGCAGGTACCCAGTTAAGCATCGGTGCGCGTGTGCGCCTACTGGCAGATATGCGTTATACCAAAGCTGATAAGGACCAGACTGGCTTCTCCCTAATTGCATTGAAACCACTGCCTCAGGATCTTCACGATACCTTGAGTGTCCGTTCCGGCGCCTTAGTGCGAGTCTTGCCAAATACAAATTTATTGCTGGGTTTTCGCTATGAGCCAGCCAATCTTGGCCCGGGCAATCGCGGTTCCGAGTCACTTGTTGGTTTCGGAACGATTAATTTGGTGCAGATTATTGCCGGTTTAGCGCCGTTGACTCCATATACAATGGTAGCCGCTGGAGTTCAGGTGGGACTAATTACCAAGCATACTGGGCGGCTTCCGCAAAGTTCCAAACTAGAAAAAAGCCCACAAACTATTCAGCTCGGTGCTCCGTATTATCAGCTTATGGTGGAGTGGGGCATCGCTTATACGTATGCGTCGCTGGGTATAGATAGTACTGGCGAATTGCCGGGCGCCTACTTATATCGCAAGTTTAGCCTTCCGGTCGGTCTGATATATCGTTTCTAGGTATCTTGTCTGATCAGCTCTTTTCATCTTTTCCGGTGTTGGCACTCGGAACGATGCTGACGGTATTTGATTTTTCTGGGCGTTTGCTGCGACGGCGTGCGATAGGTCTTTTGCCTTGCTGACGCATCGGATTATGCCGAATAGCTATGTCATAGGGAATGGACTGAATCCCTCCCTTGCGAGCGATTTCAATAAATTTCAATTGAGAGCGGATTAGCGGTTCGTCAGGGGCTACTGGCCTCGGCACATATTTGCCCTCGGCGGTTAGAACCCGCGCTTTCACGTTGTCGCTCCAGGCTGTTTGTAAGACTTCACTAATGAGACGAGCTTTTATTTCTAAGTTTTCAATCGGGAATGCGATCTCGATGCGTCGATCCATGTTGCGTGGCATCCAGTCAGCACTTGCTAGATAGACCTTGTGTTCGCCACCGGCGTGAAAGTAATAAACTCGCGAGTGTTCTAGGAAGCGATCGACGATTGAGATCACCTCAATGTTTTCGCTGATACCAGGTAGGCCTGGTTTTAGGCAGCATATTCCGCGCACTATCAGTTGGATTTTTACCCCTGCCTGAGAGGCCCTATAAAGTGCGTCGATGATATCTTTATCTACAAGAGCATTCATCTTGATGACAATAAAGCCGCTGCCTTTTGCGCGCTGGCTGGCAATTTCTTGGTCAATGAGCTGCAGGATCATTTTGCGCATGTTTAGTGGCGAAAGGGCTAGTTTCTCTATCTTTTGTAAGATGACCTCTTCAGGTAGCTTGTGTGCTCCCGTCAAAACATCAAAGCCGGTGATGAGATTGAAAATAGTGGCAATATCACGCCCAATAGCTTCATTCGCCGTAAAAAGACCGAGGTCTGTATAAAGCTTCGCTGTTGTCGAGTTGTAATTACCCGTGGATAGATGCACATAGCGCACTAATTTTTGCTTCTCTTTGCGTACGACTAGAGTGGCTTTGCAGTGGGTCTTTAAACCGACAAATCCAAACACCACGTTGGCACCGGCGCGCTCTAAGCGTCGTGCCCAGATGATGTTGTTGCGTTCGTCAAATCGCGCTTTCAACTCGACGACGGCGGTCACCTGTTTACCGTTCTCTGCGGCGGTTATGAGTGCATCGATGATCGGTGAGTCACCAGCCGTTCGGTACAGTGTTTGTTTGATCGCTAAGACGTGCGGGTCCTGTGCCGCTAAATGCAGAAACTCAGTAACCGCGTAAAAACTTTCGTACGGGTGATGCACTAGCAGGTCTTTTTTGGCGATCACAGAAAACATATCTTCGCTGGTTGCGAGAGCGGGCGGGAGCCGAGGGTTGAACGGCGGATCGCGCAGTTCTTCGTAGGGAACAGCTGAATATAGCGGCATAAGTGCCGATATATATAGCGGTTTTGGTAATTTGTATATGTCAGCATCGGTGATATTTAGACGCTCACGCAGTAGACTTAGTATGGCCTGTGGTACGTCGCCATCAATCTCGACACGCACCACTTCTTGATGCTCGGCTTCGGCCACTTCCTTTTGAACTGATTTTAAAAGGTCGACCACTTTGTTTTCGAGCAAGTTGTAGTCGAGATTGCGGAGTACTCGAATGGTAAATGCTGCTGTTACCTCGACGCCGAAGAAAAGGCTGCGCAGGTGATGGGCGATGAGATCCTCGAGCAGGACAAACTGCATTTCACCCGGATTCTCGGTTTGTAATCGGATCAGTCGCGGCAAAATCGGCGGAATCTCGACAAATCCAAGGCCGGGAAGGTCATCGTCTGAGGCTGAGTCCTCGAGCGTTCTCACTGTTAAGTATAGGGATTGATTGGATAAAAATGGGAATGGGTGAGCTGGATCGAAAGCCAGGGGAGTTAAAACCGGACTAACATCGGATTCAAAATAGGCATCGAGGACAGTCTTTTGTCGGATGGAGAGATCTTCTAGGCGAAGTATGCGAATTCCGAGGTCTGCTAATTCCGGTAAAACATGATCGAGTAAGCATCGGTACTGCTTCTCTTGTAGCTCAACAGTGCGCTGGCGGATATTTGCCAAGACGCTAGTCGTCTCCATAGAATCTGGAGAGTCACTCAGTCTCAGTCCCTCTTGCGACATTTTCTTCAAACCGGCAACGCGGACCATGAAGAATTCGTCCAGATTGGAAGTGAAGATCGACAAAAATTTCAATCGCTCTAAAAGCGGCGTTGAGGTCGAGAGCGCCTCGTCCAAGACTCTGGCGTTGAATTCCAGCCAGCTTAGCTCTTTGTTGAGATAGATTTCTGGCAGCTGCGAGGGCGCGTTTTTGGGCAAGGTATGGTCAACAGTCACCTGGGCCTCCACCCGCGGCAATCGCGGACAGTACTTGATTTATAAATGGAAATCGGGCAAGCATTATGATTATGGCAAATAAAAGATCCACAGTACTGCGGCATTTAGTGCGGCCATCAGCGGCGGTGTTTAATGCTGATCTTCCTAAAATTATAGCATGCGAAGAGCCCTTAGAGCAGGCAGTCCACCTGCTCGTGCACGCAGTAGCGGCAAAGCCAAGAAATGGCAGAAAACCGGTCGTGGTGCACAGCTTGCGCGTGGCCTTCAAACTGATGTCCTTAGGTTATGACCTTGATATTGTGCTCGCAGGTCTCTTGCATGATTTACTGGAAAAGTCGGTTTTGACGCCCAGGCAAGTCTTGCGACGGTTTGGACTGGAGGTCGCTTCGATCGTGCAAGCTACCACCAATGATGTTCGAATTCGAGATCCAATTGCGCGCTATGCTGATAGCGTTTTGCGCTGCGCTAGCTATGGTGACGGTGCTTTGCTAGTTCGTGCAGCTGATCTGGTCGACAATTGTGAACGGGGTCTCATCCTTGGTGGAGTCAGGCGCTTAGGGCGATTATCTAAGAAAACTCATCTACTTATCCATGCGTGCCACGACGAAGATCTGGACAGTTCGCTGGTTGCTGATCTAGTGAAATTGCAGCGCCGAATCAATCGGCGCCTAAACGGTATGGCGCTGGTGCGCGGCCGCAAATCCTAGAGCGTGTCCTGGTGAGAGACCACGGGGTTGTGGTCGCCTCTTGCTAACAAGTTTAGCTGCTCTGCCCCACGCTCCGCGTCCCTGCGACCCTTGGGAATGAATGCCTTTTCTTCGTGCGTTTTCAGCCACTCGTCAAGTAAGAATTGGTCGTGATCGCTAACCTCAATGAATTGTAAACCGATCCCTGGCTGCTCGGCTGAGTCCTCAGGTGAGCGCTTCCATGCGATGCGTCCTTTCACCTTGAAGGATACGCTTGCTTGCAGAGGTGAAATATTAGCTTCGACAATACATCCTACATTTAGGCGATATTTTTTCTGGATCGAGCCATCGAGTGGGATGAATGCACCACCATATCCGAGATCATGTACGCCGATTTGGCATGGTTTAGGCAAGGTGATGACGGAGCTCAAGTCCAGCCGCAAGTAGCGGGCCTTCTCCTCAATGGGTTCGATCAAGTGACCCATGACGGTGCGGAAAAGTTGATCCATATCAAGTGGCTTGGTGAGGTATCCTACGGCTCCCACTTGCATGCAGTCCTCGGTCGAACAGTCCGCTTCCGCATTGAGTAGCACAAATTGAGGCCAGTTGGGGAATGCGCTGCGTATTTGCTTCACGTAATCCAAGGCGCGTGCATTATTGCAGGAGGCGTCAAAGACGACAAAATCTATGGCGAATTTTCGCAGCATCTCTGTGATCTGCCCTGGATCTGTCAGAGTATAGGCTTTGATCCCACGGTCGCGCAGCCCATTAGCGATGAAACTCGACAGCACGGTTTCCTCGCTTACGATAAGTAAGCTAGGGCGCCTGACAAATGGACTGCGTCGATGCAGACACTCGGCAGCATAACGCAAGAATGTGGCGAGGATCTCTGTCTTGCTACTTGTCTTGGTCTTTTCAAAAATACTTTTGAGATGATTGTTGACGGTGTGGGTACTGATCGTCAGGGTTTTAGCGATCTCTTCTGAATTTGTAATATTCCGAATCAGTGCGACTACCACCTCTGTCTCTCGCCGACTAAGCTTAAAAAATGATGAGTAGCCATCGATCTCACCGGCGAATACTGAGTGTGGAGCTTTATTGCTTTCTGTCAGGTTGGACATCGTGGACCTCCAGATCCAAATTAGCGGCCGAATCGAAATGGGTCGCGTTCACTCATGATCGCATAAATAGACTCGACCATATCCTCAACGCTTGGCTTGCACCAATAATCGGCATCTGAGGCGTATGCGGGGCGATTTGCCGGCGCAGTAAGTGTTCGGGGCGGCGCATCAAGATGCTCATAAGCATCTTGGTGCTCCAAGACTTGCTGCATCATGTAAGCAGAGGCTCCGCCAGGGACGTCTTCATCCAAAAATAAAACAGCATTTGTTTTTTTGATGGAAGCCGCGATGATTTGTGGTCTGTCAAAAGGTAATAGCGTGCGGACATCGACCACTTCGATGCTAATTCCAGCAGTAGCTAAACGGGTGGCAGCTTCCTCGGCAATGCGCACACAGGCTCCGTAGGTGACTACGGTAACGTCGGTACCGGGCACTACGATTTCTGGAACACCAAGAGGTATCGTAAACTCTGCCAAATTTACCGGCACGGCCTCACGTAAGCGATATCCACTTAAGACCTCAATGACCAATGCCGGATCGTCGCCTTTGAAAAGGGTATTATACATGCCAGCGGCTTGTACCATCGACCGTGGAACACACACGTGCATGCCGCGCAGGCCGCTCGTGATCACTCCCATTGGAGAGCCACTGTGCCAGATGCCCTCAAGTCGATGGCCTTTCGTACGAACGATCACGGGAGCAATCTGGCCTCCCGCCGAACGATAATGTAGCGTTGCTAAGTCGTCTGATAAAAGTTGGAAGCAATACAGCAGGTAATCTAGGTATTGAATATCTACTACTGGGCGCAGTCCCCGCATCGCAGCACCTAAGCCCTGCCCGAGTATGGTCGCTTCACGGATCCCGGTGTCCGTGAGACGTAAATCCCCATACTTTTCCTGGAGACCTTTGAAATTTTGGTTAACGTCGCCTAGTTTGCCGACATCCTCACCAATGATAAATAGCCGCGGATCCCTGTGCATTAGCGCATCAAAGCATTTTTGTATGATTTCATTGCCAGGAATGGATTCTGGTTGATCCTCGTAAATGGCCGGGATTTCTGCCACGTGAAGGGGCGAGCGCTCACTCTCGCTGGTTAGCCAGCGCTGGTAGCGGTCCTTATTCTCATGTTGGTAGCGCACCACAAAGTCCTTCAGTGGTGAGCATGTCTCCTTTGGCTCTTTGTTTAAATCAAACAGTGTCCGACGAGCTGAGCTGACAATCCCGCGCCGTAGCAGTGCCGGCATTTTACTTAGAGATTTTTTCGCCTCATCTAGTAGATCATTGCGTTCGCAGGTCGCGGCAACGCGATCATAGATGGCCATCAGTTCCTCGCGTTCATCGCTGAGGGGTTTCAGGTATTCCTGCCAGGCTTCAGATCGTGCAGTCTCGACTTCAATTTGAGCCGCGTTCTCTATAGCGTTGAGCTCTGCATCAGTAGCAATGTCATTCGCAAGGATCCACTCGCGCATCCGCTTTAAGCAATCTGCTTCGAGTTCGAACTGGAGTCGTTCGGCTGTTTTGTAGCGTTCGTGACTGCCACTAGTCGAATGGCCTTGGGGCTGAGTCAGTTCGGTGATGTGATATAGAGCTGGCCTATGCTCCTCGCGAACTCGTTTGATACCACCTGTGTATGCTTCGATTAGAGCGGGGTAGTCCCATCCCTTCACTACATGTAAATCGTAACCAGGAAGATCCTTTTCAGCGACGAACCCTTGAGTGACTGCCGAGATGGAGTCCTTGGTCATCTGGTACTTGTTGGGGACGGAAATCCCAAAGCCATCGTCCCAAACAGAAATGGCTACTGGTACCTGTAAGACTCCGCAGGCGTTCAGTGCTTCCCAAAAAATGCCTTCAGCGGCGCTGGCGTTGCCTATCGTCCCAAAAGCCACCTCGTTACCGTTGTCAGAGAATTTGCGGTAATCGCGAAGCTGTGGATTTTGCCGGTATAGCTTTGAGGCATATCCTAGACCTACGAGTCGTGCCATCTGCGCTGCAGTTGGTGAGATGTCGGAGGTGGTGTTGTGTTGCGCCAATTGATCTAACCACTGGCCAGCAGCATCAATATAGCGAGTGGCAAAATGGGCATTCATTTGCCGTCCACCGGACATCGGGTCGTGGTTTAAGTCAGTGTCGGCGTAAAGCTGTGCAAAAAGTTGCTTCACCGTGCAAACGCCAAGTGCCAGCATCAACGTCTGGTCACGGTAGTAGCCACTGCGCCAATCACCCTTTCGCCAGGCCTTCGCCATGGCAATTTGCGCGACCTCCTTGCCATCACCAAAAATGCCAAATTTGGCTTTGCCGGTGAGCACCTCTTTGCGGCCAACCAGGCTGGCCTGCCGGCTCACGCAGGCGAGTCGGTAGTCAGCGAGAATCGTAGATTTGGTAAGTTTGAGCGTCTGGCTTGGTTGCGACTCAGCGGTCTTTGCCACGGTGATACTCCTTCTGCTAACGACTACAAATTATCACTGTTAACTGCCACTTCCAGGGGCTAGCAGAGGCCACCAGGTGGATGATCAATCAACCTCTTTGGGGAGGAGACTGACTCTAACGATTCGGACGCGGGCTGGCAACGCCTTCGCCAGGGCTCAGGATGCGAAGATCATGCAGCGGGACTCGCAACTTAAGGATTCCGACCTCGACTTCAATACTTTCATCCGTGCCGGTTCCGCTACCGACGCGGAGTACACGACCGGTTTTCTTCAGAGGCAAGATATATACCGGCGTATTGGGCGCCAATTGCTCCCTAGTGGCCGGCTGACCGGGCAGCTTGCCTTCGATATCATAACCGCGCTGGATCTCGCCTACAGTCTGGCCCATCTGTTTAAGCGTTTGATCTGCCCGCTGTCGTCCCTGCAGTACAGCCGCGCGGCTATCCTGATCTTGCTCTTTTGCTGCTTGCTTAATTTCTTTAAGCGTAGCTTCGAATTCACCCCTCATGTCGCTAAGGCGTGAATCGTAGCGATCTGCTAGTTGCTGGGCTGCCTTGCGGCGAGCCTCTTGCATGTGTTCCACTTCTTGCTGCCACCTAAGTCGTTCAGATTCAGCTTGCAGACGTTCACCGGTGGCTTTAGCAGTGGCCTGATTGGCCTCTTCTGTAGCTAACATGAGGGATTTGACCGCCTGGTCAAGGCTGGATGACTGGCCATGCCGCAACTCTTTTGCGCGTTGGAGTACTGCAGCGGGCAGGCCGATTTGCTCCGCCACTTCCAGGCCAAAGCTTTGGCCGGGAAGGTCCAAAAGCAAGCGATAAGTTGGTCGCAAATTGCCCAACGAGAACTCCATCGATCCGTTGCGAAAGCGTTGATCCGTGAGCGCCATACTTTTTAGGGCATCAAAGTGCGTCGTAACAACTCCGCGGACGCCACGCGTGGCCAAAGTCTCGAGTATTGCCGCGCCGATTGCAGCTCCTGTTTCTGGATCCGTGCCGACGGCGAGTTCATCGAGTAAAACTAAGTCGCGTGCTCCTGCTGTTTCAAGAATGGGTTTTAGGCCGAGTAAGTGGCCAGAGAACGTCGAGAGATTAGCGCTTAGATTTTGAGCATCTCCCATTTCAAGATACAGATGATCGAACAAGTAGAGATTCGACGTGGGATCAGCCGGTATTAGTAGTCCAGCTTTAGCCATCAAGTGGAGTAAGCCTACGGTCTTTAAGACAACGGTCTTTCCGCCTGCGTTTGGACCCGAGACAATTAGGATGTTGTGATGTTGTTCAAGGCCAATGGCGTTGCTTACACTTTTTCTGTCGCGCGATAACAGAGGATGGCGAGCCTCACGTAGATCTAGGCAAGGGCGGTCACTCAGCTGCACTGGACCCGCTTGTTGAGCGGCTGCCAGGCAGGCTTCCGCCGTTAGCACGTCTAAGTTAATGAGCTCTTCATAGTTGTTACCGAGTGTTTCCGTGTCTGCCTCAACTTGCGCACTAAGTTCGCGGAAGATGCGAGCAATCTCAAGTTTCTCTTCTAGATCAAGATCGAGTAAGTGCGCATTCATCGGGGCTATGGCCAGGGGTTCTATGTAAAGCGTTTGACCGCTGGCCGAAGTGTCGAGAATCATGCCCTTAACGCGACCGCGACCGTCAAGTTTCATCGGCACGACGTAACGTTCTGAACGGACGGTGAAGAAATCGTCCTGTAGGTACTGCATGAGATCCTGATCACCATGCAGGAGCTTGGTGAGCGTCTCTTCAATGCGGCGACGCATTTGCTGTTTGCCGCGCCGTATACGCGCCAATTCCGGCGAGGCATCGTCGAGTAATTCCCCTTCAGGGCCGACGGCTCTAGTAATCTCGTCAAGCAACTTAGGTAGGGGCAGTATCCTGGCCCGGGTGCGCCTCAGTGTGGAGCAGCGAGCTTCATAACCTGCAGCAAAGGCATGGACGCGCCGCGTCGCCTCAAGAAGCTCCGCTACGGCTCTTAGGGAAGGGCCATCGAGCACTTGCCCTTTAGCGGCGGCGCGAAAAACATGCGCCAGTGGGATGAGGGCGCCGATGGGGGCCTTTAGACCCTGAGCGGCGAGCATTTTTAAAGGCTCAACGGCAGTCCATCGTTCGGAAACCTCCGTAGATGACAGATGCGGTGTCCGAGCCAGAGCGGTATCTCGCCCATCCAGGGTCTGGCTGAAGTCGGCTAAGACATTCAGAAGGAGAGGCCATTCGAGTTTTTCTAGAGTTTGGGCACTGGCAAATGCGAGCATGCAACCTTCCGGAATGAGGCGCTGAATTTGCTGGAATTGGCTCTTCCGCAAAAGCGGCGCTGTGCGATACTCAACTTATATGATGTGGGCGCAGGTATGAAGAGCAATTGCCGCCGTGCGGTCGTCTGCGAGTGAGATGCATGCAAATTTTTTGGCTAAAATTGATTAGCTACCTTAGTTCCTGGGTTACCTGGGTAGCAGTGCTTTGGGGTTCTGTGGTCGGCAGCTTTCTTAACGTGTGTATTTTGCGGATACCAGCAGAGACATTCCTCAAGCACACGCGCTCCGTTTGTCCAGCCTGCTTAACTCCTATTCCGTTTTATTTAAATATTCCGATATTCAGCTGGTTTATGCTGCGTGGCCGTGCTCGCTGCTGCGGAGCTCCATTGAGCTGGCAGTATCCGGCGGTCGAGGCCCTTACTGGTTGCCTTTTTGCGGTGATTTATTGGCGATTCCCCTTTCTTATTCAACGCGGCGATGCCTGGCAAATTGAATACGGAAATTTACTAAGGTCACTGCATGCCGCCATTTTTTGTAGCCTACTCGTAGTCTGTGCCGTGATTGATCTTCGTCTCATGATTATTCCGGATGTGATCAGTCTTCCGATGCTGGCGCTGACCCCCGCGGTAGTCTTTTTTCATCCAGATCTTAACTGGTTAAGTGCCCTCTTAGGGGTTGTTATCGGTGGCGGTAGTTTATATGCCATAGCCTGGATCTATTGGTTGATTCGGCGCGAAGTCGGTATGGGTATGGGCGATGTTAAGTTACTTGCAGCTATCGGTGGGTGGCTTGGCTATCAGTCCATTCTGCCGACGGTGTTTTACGGTTCGCTCACAGGGGCGCTTACTGGCATCGGTATTATGCTTGTCAGTCGCAAGCTAACCCTGCGCTCCGCAATTCCTTTTGGCCCTTTTCTAGCATTGGGTGCTATAATTCATCTAATCATTGGTCCATACCTTCAGGAACTGCTGCTCTACCCCAGCGGTTTATAGGTGACAGCGAAAGGTATACATGACGCAAGACTTGCAGTCGGCGACGATGGTGCAGTTGCTCCGTAACATGCACGACGCGACTAGAACCTTATCTGGCGCTCCTGGTCCGCGGGCGCTTTATCGGCGTTTGGGCGAGGTGCTGCACCACCAATTCGACGTGACGCTGTTTGACTCCGCCAAAATCACTAAAGTAAATGGCAAGGTGGCGTTAAAACGCCGGCGTGTGCCCGTACCAGGCATTTCGCCTCTCAGTGACGAAGCTCTGGTGGGAATAGGATCTCTACTCAATGATTCAGGTGGCTTACGTGGAGAGCTTCGCGACGGCTTTGCGGAGCTTCATGTAGGCTCAAAGGTGTTGCAGGTAGCTGTTACCGAAGATCCGCGCAGCCGTGCCGGAACCCTGCTGGTTTGGGAGCTGCCGTCCACAGAGCCTGAGGCAAAGCAGCTACAGAAGCTCAGACTTGAGCAGGTTGTCCGGACAGTGCAGAACGAAGGTCGCTGGTTACGCAAGTTAGAGCGGACCCAGGCAGAACTTTACCGCGACGAGTTAACTGGACTTTATAATTACCGGTACCTTGAGATCGCGATTGATAACGAACTGCGTCGCGCCGATCGCTTCCAAACAAATTTTTGTCTACTTTTTCTTGATTTAGATAGTTTTAAGCCGATTAATGATGAACATGGGCATTGTTCGGGTAGCTCTGTGCTGAAACAGGTGGCGGAAGTTCTCCGTGAGGCGGTTCGTGAGATCGATATCCCGATTCGCTACGGTGGCGATGAGTTTGTCGTTTTACTGCTTGGGGCATCGTGTTCTAAGGGTGTCTTAGTAGCTGAACGGGTAAGGCGACAGATAGAAGCGCGCGAGTTTAAGCTAGAGGATGGTTTTACTGCTCGACTTACTGCATCTATAGGAGTCGCCGCCTATCCCGAGCATGCTCGGGATCGCTCGTCGCTCCTTAGGATTGCCGATGAGACCATGTATAGCAGTAAGCGTGGGGGTAAGAATCGCGTGTCGGTAGTCAGCCGCTCCGCACAGATAGAGGACGAGGAACAGCGTGCAAGGTAAACCACCAAGCTCCAGTGTTACCCATCAAGAGCACCTTGTGCGGCCGCAGCACACCAATGCCATGAACTCGGTGTTTGGTGGTGAGGTCGTGTCTTGGGTTGATATTGCCGCGGCAACTTGCGCTATGCGCCACTGTAGCCGACCGGTGGTAACAGCATCGATCGACGCCATGGCCTTCCTGTCACCAGTGCACGTAGGCTGGATTGTCTGTCTCGATGCTAGCGTCAATTATACAGGCAAAACGAGCTGTGAAATCGGCGTGAAGGTCACGGCATTTGATCCCGTGACTGGTGAGCGTCACCATACAGCTAGTGCTTATCTGACGTTTGTTGCTTTGGATAGCTATGGACGGCCAACCGACATTCCACCGGTAGAGCCAGAGACTGCGGATGAGAAGCGGCGCTTTCAAGAGGGGCAAGCCAGGCGCAAGTCACGTCTCGAGTTGAAAGCTGCGCTGGCGAGTCGTCGACACGGAACCGGGCCGTAATAAGGAAACCAGTTTGCAGAAATTTTTTCGCTCGTTACTACTGATTCTGAGCCTGCCTTTAGGATTTGGCCTTTGCCAGGCTGAGGCTGCAGTGCAGTCCAATTTGCCGATGCCCCAGGACTACAATCAAGTTGATTTTTATTTGTTAACGGTCGGTCGCGGACCACAGCCGGAAGCCCTATTCGGTCACACCATTTTGCGCGTTGTAGATCGTATGTCCGCGACGGATCTAAGCTTCAATTGGGGGATCTTTGACTTCTCCGATCCTCTCTTTGCTTGGAAGTTCTACCGTGGCGATCTCAACTACGCGCTCGCCATCTCAGATACCGACTCCCTGGTGGATTATTATCGGCGTGTTGAGCGGCGCAGCATCATTCAGGACCGAATCGTTCTCACTTTAATGCAAAAGCAGAAGCTCTATGAAAGGCTGATCAATAACGCGCTGCCTGAAAACCTGCGTTATCAATACAGCCAATTTCTGGATAACTGTGCAACACGTCCCAGAGATCACCTGAATGCCGTCGTCGGAGATGTTTTGCGGCTATTCTTCGTCAATCGACCTGCAATAGTGACCAGGAGACAATATGTTAGCGGCGCAGCTCGGCCTAATTGGTGGGTTGCGTTAGGCTTGGATATGAGCAGCAACGATTTTCTCGACGCCAAGATGAGTAACTGGGACGAAATGTTCTTGCCGTCACGGCTGCGGGAGCTATTGACCACAGTGCCGGCTCTTGATGACAGTGGGAAGCCTTCGACTGATCACAAACTGATCGAAGGTGCGGAGGTTATAGTCGACATGCCTGAGCCACCGGCAGCGGTGGACCCTTATTTTGTTTTCAATATCATCGTTGGTGGTGTGTTGGTCGGCCTAGCATTCGCTGTCGGGCGTCACCCTCCTGACTCAACCTCAGCACTATTACTTGGCATTATGAGTTTGGTCTTCGGGCTTTGGTCCTCTCTCTGGGGAACTTTGTTACTCTCGAATTGGTTGCTTTCCGCCTATGTAATGGTCAAGCATAACGCTGTGTTGTGGTTGGCGTGGCCGATTGATTGGTTGTTTGTAGGGTATGGTCTACTGGTCCTGGCGACCCGTCGGCGGCCGCATCGGCTGCGGTGGCTTGCGCGAGCGGTGTTGTTTACGGGATCCCTGCACTTGACCGCGCTCCTGGCTGCTACGGTTCTGTGTTTGACCGGGATCTTGCACCAGGAGATTCAGCCAGTGTTAGCTTCGACAGGAATCTGTGCTCTTATTTATTATGGAACGATTGTTCGCCACGCAGCTGCTAGGGAGCCATGACGGCATGCAGAAGGTTCAAGCAGATCAGGAAAAACGCTTTCGTCTAGTGATGAAAGGCGATCAAAGTGCACTCGTAGACCTCTTGGAGGCCGAGAGAAGTAATCTATTTGATTACCTCATGCGCATGACTGGGCAAGTGGCTCGCTCCCTAGAGTCGACTGATGAAGTCTTCGTGGCCATCACGAAAGAAACGATAGAAACGCTAGACAGTTTTGCTGATCTAAAAATTTGCATCTATGCCACGGCGCGTCGATTTAATGCTGATATTTGGAATGCCGACATCAGCAGGCTGTTGAATGCGGCCCTGACGCCTCGGCCACCAACCGCTCCCGAGGTACTAGCCACCGAAGTTGCGGATCCTAAAGCCGCGATGGCTATCGATAAAGCCATGCGGGCCTTATCTGGTGAACAGCGCGAGGTTGTGCTTCTCTCGCTCATAGTCGGATTCGATCTTGCAGAGATTAGTGAGATTACTGGCAAACCTGAGCGTAATCTGGAGCAATTGCTTTCCCAGGGACTGGTGTTGTTGCGCCAAGAGTTAGTCGGTATTACCGATGTTTCCGCGTACTTGAAGTCGTATTTGGCTTTGCATCCGCAACCAATTCGTTCCTCACAGATGACGTTGAATTTAAGTATGCTCATGCAGGGCATTAAGACAAAGCCTGTGGGGTTGTGGTCGCCTGTGCGTATTGCAGTGCTGGCCACCATGCTGAGCTTAGTGGCTTTATGGTTGGTATATCCGTCGATGTTTAGCCGAATTGTCGAAATTCTACGCGCGACATTGCCCGGTAATGATCGCTAAGCTGAGAACATGAAGTCTTCGCGGTGGTTTGTCTTGGTGACAGACTGCTGAAAATTTATCTATAGTTAACACCATCTTCAAAAAAGACTGGTACGTTCAGTTAATATAGAAAAACTTTAGAAGGTGTGGAGTTATATATGCTCTCAGCTTTGGTCCGCGATAACGTTGCACCATTAGTGCCAAATTTTATCCGCCCGTGGACCATTCTGAAGGGTGGAGCGAGCGATTTTACTCGTAAAATAGCCATCGACTTTAAGGTGCGCGATTATCGGGTCAAAACCGTTGAATCTCCTGCTGAGTTAAAGCAGGTGTTAGCCTTACGTAGATCGGTGTTTCATTATGAGTTCGCTGGTAAATGGCTGAGTCTACGCAGCGACCAAGATGCCTTTGATGTCGAGGCCGATCATCTGGCAATTTTTGATGAGAAGACCGGCGTTGTGGCTGGAGTGTACCGCCTAATAGCTAGCGATTTCAGCCGCTCTTTTTACTCAGCGAGTGAGTTTGATATCAGTCATTTCATAGGCTTAGGTGGCTCAAAATTGGAGCTTAGCCGTGCTTGTATCAACCGCGATTACCGGAATGGCATAGTGATCAGCTTGTTGTGGCGGGGGATTGCGGAATACGCCAAAAAGGCGGGTACTGAACACCTTTTCGGCCTTAGCAGTATCACGACCGTCGATGTGAAGCGGATTGCCGAGATTCACCGCTATTTTGCCGAGAAAGATCTGATCCAGTGTGAGTTTGGCATCACTCCCCGCCGCAAGTACCGGATAGACCAATTCGAACAAGTGTTTGCCAACACGAGATCGGTGTCGGCAGGTTCGATAGAGGCGATGCCACCCTTGTTTAAGACCTATATTAAAGCTGGAGCTAAGATATGTTCGCAGCCGGTGATCGACCGCGACTTCAACTGCGCCGATTGGTTGACCGTACTCGATATGCGGGCAGTCACGGCGGCTTACGACAAGAAGTATATGCGCGATTAAGAGCGTCCTACAGGATCGCCGTAGTCTGCGGGTCTTTGGTGCTGATGGCCTTGGTCGCTTTTGCTGCCGGTTTCAGCAGCACCTCTCGCTACCGCCGAGTCACCAGGATGACACGACTGGTGCAGTTATACTCGCGTTCGATGCTGCGCTTCCTTGATATCCGTTGCCAGATAGATGCTCCGGAGGGTCAGAACTTTGATACGCACTCAGGTCTGCTGATCATTCCTAACCACATCTCGTATCTTGACGTTATTGTCGTCAATGCCTTATTTCCCGCGGTTTTTGTCACATCCCGCGAGATTGAAGAAACCCCCGTTCTTGGTCAAGTCACCAGCGGTGCCGGCTGTGCCTTTGTCGAGCGACGTCATAAGCAGAGTTTGCACCGCGATATCGATCAGCTGTCTAGTCTTCTCAATCAAGGGATCAATGTCGCGTTGTTCCCTGAAGGGACCACTTCAGCAGGCGAACAGTTACTACCATTCAAGAAATCTCTCTTTGAAGCTGCTGTGCGAAGTCGCTGCCAGGTGGTCCCTGTGTGCATTCGTTATCAGACGATCGACGGACAGACCTTCGACGCATCAAATAGGGATACGATCGCTTGGTATGGAAGTATGCAGTTCTTCCCTCATTTATGGCAGTTAATGATGACCAAATCGGTCGAAGTGAGATTGTCGGTGTTGGGTGAAGTAGCCTTTCGCGGACATAGGTCGCGTAAGCGTTTAGCAGATGATGCTCGGGCGAAAATTGCTGAGCATTTAGCTACGCTGACTTAGGACCGTCAATATTTTGGCACAGGAATAAAACTCTGTTCGAACTTGAACCAGAGCACTGCTGGTGCCTCCTTGCGCTTGGCGGGTGCCACTTTCTGTCAGGTATGAGATGATAGAGTTACCTTATCCCGACCAAGTTGGGGTTCGCCCTTCTCAGTTTTTGGCTCTCTGCTTTTTGCTTTTTCTTCCTCAAAATCGATACTTTGCTCCCTCTTCACCTAATACTCTGAGCTATTAAGAGGTCCCTCTCCTTGGCCCCCAATAGTGCCAACGCCCTGAACTTATTGCCCGCGGCCGCATTGCCCCGTATCGCGACGCATCCGGATATTCGCCGGCGTCTGCCAGAGTTATTTGAGATTGAGGACATAGCCGCACTTTGTCAGCACCTTGGAAAGGTCACCGTCGAGGGCACGGTCGATGCATTTGGGCACCGCTTTCCGATTTACTCCTTCGTATTTGGCAGCTCTGTTGCCTCTGATCCGACCATAGCTTTTGTCGGTGGCGTGCATGGGCTTGAGCGCATTGGTACTAATGTTGCCATTTCCTATTTGCGAACGATAGTCGAACTGTTGCAGTGGGATAAGGGGCTGCAACACCTACTCGGCAAGTGTCGACTAGTTTTCTTGCCGCTCGTGAATCCGGCGGGGATGTTCGCTAAGACACGGTCTAATGCAAACGGCGTCGATCTCATGCGAAATGCCCCTATCGAGGCAGAGATCGATCCGAATATCCCCTTGGTAGGCGGTCACCGTAAATCGCCTAAGTTGCCATGGTACCGAGGTGAAGAGGGCGCCGCCATGGAGGCTGAGGCGCAATTGCTGATCTCGTTTGTAAAACGCGAGTTATTTCCGTCACGTTTTTCCTTAGCACTCGATATGCATTCTGGCTTTGGTATGCAGGATCGGTTGTGGTTTCCCTACGCTTACACGCGGCGCCCGTTTGAATATTTGCCTATGATGTATGCATTGAAGACGCGTCTTCAGCGCAGCCTACCTAATCATGTTTACGTGATGGAGCCGCAGTCACTGCAATATGTGACGCATGGTGATCTCTGGGACTACATGTTCTTAGAGTTTCGCCGCGAAATGCCTGATCGAGTGCTATTGCCGCTTACTTTGGAGATGGGTTCTTGGATTTGGATTAAAAAAAATCCGCGCCAGCTCTTTTCATCGTTGGGCATCTTTAATCCAGTTTTACCGCATCGGATTCAACGTACCTTACGGCGTCACCATGCACTTCTAGACTTTCTTATTCGGGCAGTGATGTCGCACGAAAACTGGGCAACGCCAGAAAAGCTTACTGAGGAGCACGAGCAGTTGGCTCGCCAGCTTTGGTATGGGGGAGTGAACCCGTAGGGCGCACTAAAGCAGGTAACTTAGCTTCACCGTGTAGTTTGTTCTAGTTTCTAGATTGATTTCGGTTGTGACTGCTAAAAACGGTGACCCCAAATTCAGCCTTATGCCGGCGGCAATATCTGGTTGGATCCAACTTCTAGTTATGGCAGTCGCTTCGTTTTCATAGGTGAGTGAGTAGCTCGTACTCGGGTCTGGGGTGATTCCTATGCTGCCCTGGTGCACCGAGAAACCGCCGCGTCCATAGAGTCCTATGTAGCGCCAAAAGCCGTAGCTCAGGACAGTTTCTCCGCGCATGGATGTTAGCTTGGTGATGTTGTGGCCGCTAAGTTGGCCGTAGGTGGCTCTGACGGCAAGTGCTGGTCGCGCAAGAGCTTGATAGATGGTCCATTGGATAAAGCCGCTTGCCTGAAAGATACCTCCGTCTTTCCCTGGAGCGCTGGCCGAAAGACTTACGTCAATCGGCAAAGGCAGGCCTCTAGTCAGCCATAGTCTCGGAGCTGCGTAGCGAGAATGCTCTGTGTTGTCTGTGGCTGTTGCGCCCAATTGGGCCAAAAGTAAGGCATTAGACGTGGGTAGTTCAAAGCTATCGATCCCAACCCCAATATCGGTACCAAAAGAACCGTGGCAAGACGCCGGTTGGAGGGCACTTGGGCTATTCATCGTGGCTAATATCTGCAGTACTTCCTCTGCCCTGTCGTCCAATCTTGTTGCTTGAGCGGCCATTCCAGATTCTGCCCATAAACTTAAGAGCAGTAAAAATTTCTTAATCGACATCGAGGCTTACACTCTCTGGCAAAAGGGGGGTAGGCACGCTAAGTGGGGAAGGTGTGTCTAGCTAGCTGCATTTTTCATGGCATTGCTTCAATGGGAGTGCCATATAAGCGGGCATGCGAGTTGCGTTCATAGATCATTATGACAGCTTTAGTTTTAACGTCATAGATTGGCTGGTTGGCAGTGACTGTCAGATCGAGGTCGATTATGTGGCTTTTGACGATCAGGCTAAGATGCGTCAGTTGCTTGATGCCCCGCGTCCGTTAGTGTTGTCACCTGGTCCGAAGCACCCCGAGGATGCGGTTTCGACCTTGCAATTAACGCAAAAATTGCTTGGCAAGGTGCCAATTTTAGGTATTTGCCTGGGCCATCAGTTGCTGGCTGTAGCATCAGGCGGCACGGTGACTCGCGGAAGGTCACCTCAACACGGTTCAACGCGAACTCTTAATTTGGCGCCGGACGCTGGACTATTGTCTGGTATGGCCCATCGCCCCCGTGTTGGCGTGTATAACTCTTTGGTTGTGCTGCCGCATTCACAAGGTCCTGAATGGCAGATCAACGCGCTATGTGAATTTGGCGAGATTCAAGCTATGACCCGGCACGTGCCAGGTCAGGCTTCCGCTTTCGGGGTGCAGTTTCATCCGGAGTCATTCCTCAGCGAGGGCAGCGGTGTGATCCGGCAAAATTGGCTCACCGCATTGGCTCAGCACTCAGATATTGCACCTTTGGACATGCCCTCGTAGCAGATGACCCGTACGCGCTCGTTGGTGTTCTCTTCTCGCTTCACTAGCCGGGCGATCTCAGCTGCAATGCACTCGATGCTGGTCTCGCGCTCGACGCAGAAGATGCGTTCGCCCGGCATGGTGGCCTCAAAATAACCTTGTGAAGCCTGGTATCCCAAGGTTATCGGGTCACGCGTCTTGCCGCGGGTGCCTGTTGCGATCTCACCTTTGCGGAATTGTCCTGGGGTGGCGATGTGCACGTTGGCACCGAGGACATCACGCGCGATATAGTGCTCGAGGTCTGGGCGGCGCTCCTCGCCAACAAAGACCTGCAAACGCGACCTGTGACCATGAAAGAGTCGTTGGCACATGCCTTCGTGCCCGGCAATACCATGCGTATAACGAAACGTAGCTTCCGTTGCGTCAATGTCTTCTTCACGCAAAGTTACGCTGATACTTAAAATCTCTTGGGGTAGGCGATGCCGTAAGCTACGCACGACCTCTTGCTCGAGGACCGGACGGTTGATGGCCACGCTGCGGACGGGAAACACGGCGCCATTTGGGCTGTGGTATTCCCAGTCCCCTTCGGCACCGGCTTTGCTGAGGCGGGACTTCATGTGCCACCACTCGCTCTTTTCCGAGCCGCGGAATTCCATGCCCTTAAACTGTACGGCTTGCGAGTTAATAGGCATGATTAGGGCATGATCCAGGCTCGACTTCAGCACCTGTCGGACCATTTTCTTTAAAAGTCCGAAGTCGAAGACGAAGCCATTGTCGCCAAGTGTTCCAGTCAGCGTGACGTCCACATCCCAACTCTGACCTAGGACCCCTTTGGACGGGTCGAAAATGGCACAATCGACTGTTGTTATGTCGTTGAGGAAGACTGTCCCGCGGATGCCGGTATCTTCGTTAAGGTCACTAGAATTGGAGGCATTTTTCACGCTTGCTTACCACCTGTCCGACGCTTAGGGCGCCTTTAAAGCCAGCCTTATACTGACTTCCTCATTGAAATCCAAACTAATAATAAGTAATGCTTTGAACCTTGGACCCATATTAGATCTTCGGTAGGACCTTAAAGGAACTTTATGAGCTTTGACCGAGTCCGTGTGCGTATTGCCCCATCACCCACCGGCGACCCGCATGTCGGCACCGCATATGTAGCGTTGTTCAATTATGTTTTCGCCAAGAAAAACGGTGGCGACTTCATTATTCGGATCGAAGACACCGACCAGAGCCGATATCGCGGTTCTAGTGAGGACATGATCCTCCGGAGCTTGAAGTGGCTCGGTCTGAGCTGGGACGAAGGTCCGGACGTCGGCGGTCCCTACGGTCCTTACCGCCAGTCTGAGCGTCGCGAAATCCATGCCGCTCACGCCATGCAGCTGGTGGAGCGCGGATTGGCTTATCGCTGCTTCTGTACGGCCGCCCGGTTGGACGAGGTCCGCAAAGAACAGCGCGAGAACGGCCAGACTACCGGTTATGACCGTCATTGCAGGGACTTGCCGCTAGCTGAGGCGGAGCGTCGGGTGGCTGCTGGTGAGCCCTTTGTCATCCGGCTCAAGATGCCGCTGACTGGCGTCACCAAGTTCGATGACGCGCTACGTGGCACCGTCGAGATCGAGAATCAGCGCCTGGATGATCAGGTGCTGCTAAAATCCGATGGCTACCCGACCTACCATTTGGCCAACGTAGTCGATGATCACTTGATGAAGATCAGCCATGTGATGCGGGCTGAAGAGTGGATCTCTTCAACACCCAAACATGTGCTGCTCTATGAAGCCTTTGGCTGGGAGAAGCCCGTCTTCTGCCACCTGCCCTTACTGCGCAATACGGATCACTCTAAGATTTCAAAGCGCAAGAATCCGACGTCCTTGCGCTACTATGAGCGCGCCGGAATTTTGCCCGACGCCTTACTCAACTACCTGGGCCTTATGGGCTGGAGTTTTGGCGACAATATCGAGATATTCAATGTCGAAGAGATGACGAGTCGATTTGAGTTGAAGGGCATCCACCTGGGTGGGCCAATCTTCGATCAGACCAAACTCAACTGGCTGAACAATCAGTACTTACAGAAGCTTTCGGACGATCGTTTCGTGTCCCTCATCCGTGATCAGATGTTCGCGCCGGAGATACTCAAGGCTCTTCGTCCCTTCGTGGTCGAACGCATGGACCGACTAGATCAATTTGTTGATAAGAACAGCTTCTTCTTCAACGGTGCCTTGCAGTATGACGCGGTGCCACTAGTGCCAAACGGCAAGACAGCCGCGGAACTCGCCACGATGGTGAGTGAGCTTGTCGAGCGTCTCGACGAGGAATACACATGGGACATGGAGCACCTCAAGGCTTGCTTTGATGCCCACCGCGAAGCGATTGCTTGGAAGCCAAAAGACTACTTTATGAGCGTGCGGTTGATTGTCACGGGCCGCAAAGATTCACCGCCACTTTTTGAGTCTTTGGTGATTTTAGGCAGAGAAATGGTGCGCTTTCGCTTACGCGACGCACTTAAGTTTCTGCGCCAGTAAGTGCTGCCGACTAAGTACTTAGCTGCGTCTAAGTCGGGATATTGGATTAAGCCACCGTTGCGGTGAGTTTATCCGTATCCCAGGCTTGGTCTGCTTACTGACTGCCCGCATTCAATTGGGTCGATCTGAAGGAGCTAAACGGTGACTCTTCTTATCGCCGCACCTAGGGTTTCCAGCTTTTTGTCTATGTCTTGATAGCCGCGTTCGATCTGATAAATGTTGTGGATCTCGCTTTTGCCCAAAGCAATTAATGCTGCCATAACCAAGGCCATCCCGGCTCGAACATCGGGCGAACTCATATTGGCGCAAAATAGCTGTGATGGACCTGTAACTACGATCCGATGCGGGTCGCAAAGCACGATGTTCGCGCCCATGCGCATGAGATTGTCGGTGAAGAACATCCGCCCCTCAAACATTTTTTCAAAAAAGATGAGCGTGCCGGCTGCCTGAGTCGCTCCGACGATGGCCACCGACATAAGGTCGGTAGGGAATGCCGGCCAGGGGCCGCTGTAGATCGATGCAATCCGGTCTCCGATATCTTTACGCATCACTAAAGGGCGCGTCCCATCTATGGTGAGCGAGTTTTCGCCGATCTCTGGGTTGATGCCAAGGCGCCCGAGGACCTTTAAGGGATAACGCATATCTTCAACGTTGACGTCACTGACGGTTATTTTGCCTTTGGCTATGGCGCCTAGACAGAGAAAGCTCCCCACCTCCATAAAATCGGCGCCAATCGTGTGATCGGCACCCTTTAGGCTAGTGACCCCTTCGATTTGCAATCTGTTAGTACCAATGCCCGTGATCTTAGCTCCCATGGAGTTGAGCAGGCGGCAGATTCCAACAACGTGTGGTTCCGAGGCAGCATTGTGGAGCGTTGTTGTTCCTTCAGCGCGGGTAGCGAGCATCACCAGGTTTTCAGTGGCTGTGACCGATGGCTCATCTAAGTAAAAGTCCGTGCCAACGATTTTGGGCATACGCCCCGTGATGACACGGTCCAAAGACAATATCCCGCCAAGAGCCACAATACCTTCCCAGTGGGTATCGATCCGACGGGCGCCGATGACATCACCGCCTGGCGGAGCCAGCTCAACCTGGCCAAAGCGGGCGAGTAGAGGCCCCAGGAGCATGATCGATGCCCGAACCTTAACGCAAAGGGCGTAGTTAGGGTGCCAGCTATTGGCTTTGCTCGCATCTAAAACCACGGTCTCTAGGTCGGTCCATTCGACTCGGACCCCAATCCCCTGGAGGATCTCGAGCATGGTCAGGACATCGCCGATGCGCGGCATTCGCCTCAATGTCACCGGTTCATCGCTGAGCAAGCAAGCGCAGAGAGCCGGTAGGGCTTCATTTTTGTTACCAGAGGGGCGAACCGAGCCATGCAATGGGCGGCCGCCTTCAATTACAAATTTATGCATGTCTGGACTATCCGTTCACGGCAGAAAAGGTCTATCAACTCCTGCCACGGCTGGGTGTGAAGACACCCAGTGTCGGACCAGGAACTTTATAAATTGTGCCCGCTTGTTTTAGATCATGCGATCAATATTTTTATCGGCCACTCGATACGCTGGGTCGGCGCGTGGAGGGCGGAATCCCTAAGCGGGCAGATTGGTCTTAATTACTGGAGTAAGTCGATTAGTTCCTGCCGCGAGAGGGTTTTGAAGACCTCGTCGTCTTGGTCCATGAATTTTTCGAAGAGTGCCCTTTTATTTTGAATCATTCGGTCAATTTTTTCTTCCAGCGTGCCACGGGTCACTAACTTCATGACTTGTACATTCTTGTTTTGGCCAATACGGTGAACACGGTCAGTCGCCTGATTCTCCTTCGTAGCGTTCCACCAGCGGTCATAGTGAATGACCACCGATGCGGCGGTCAGGTCGATACCGATACCACCAGCCAAAAGTGAGCCACAGAATATTTTGAGTTCAGGATTGGTTTGGAACGACTTGATCACGGCTCCTCTATTGCGAGTCTCGCCTGTCAGGGTCACATGTCCAATATTTGAGTCTTTTAAGTAACTGGTAATCAATTTAATCATGCCAACGTACTGACTAAAGATCACAATCTTGTGGCCGGAGCCTAGAGCTTCTTCGATTAATTCTTGCATCAGATCGAATTTGCCGCTGTGGTGATCTTTGTAAGTCGAATTTTTGGTAACTAATGCAGGATGATTACAGATTTGCTTGAGTAAAGTTAACGTCGCAAATACGTGCAAGTAGGGTACCGGCGAACCTTCGTCTTGGAGCTTCGCGATTAAGGGTTGCGCTTTAAGTGCAATGACGTCGCGGTAAAGTTTAACCTGCTCGTCGGATAGGGCACAGTGCCGCAGATCCTCTACCTTTGCCGGTAGTTCCTTCAGTACGTTGTTTTTTGTCCGTCGCATTTTAAACGGATAAATAAGCTTTTGTAGGGCAAGTGTCGCCTCTGGGTCGTCGCCTGTTGATACCGGTGATATAAAAGTATCGCGGAAGTACTCGTCTGATCCTAAATAACCAGGTACCAGGAAATCAAACAAGTTCTTCAGTTCACCAAGGTGGTTTTCCATGGGTGTACCACTTAGGCAAATACGAATTCTGCTGGGCACTCTGCAGGCCGCTTGATAGGTAGCAGTTCCGTTGTTTTTGACGAAGTGTGCTTCGTCCAAAATCAGCGCATCCCATTCCATAGCGCACAAGTGTCTTATGTCGCGCAGTAATACTCCATAGCTAGTTACCAAGGTTTTGGGTGCTTCCTCGTTCTTACCTAGCTGAGTGAGCAGCCCCATCCGCCGCGGGCCATGATATTTCACGCCGCGTAGCATCGGGAAAAACTGTTCTATTTTATCGATCCAGTGGTCGAGAACTGTAGTTGGACACACGACCATAAAGCGAGCATTAGGTTTTTCCTTCAAAATGGCGGCCATCAAGGCCATAGCTTGATGCGTTTTACCAAGTCCCATTTCGTCAGCGAGTAGGCCATGGAGGCCGTTTTTGTAAAGCCACCATAACCAGCGTAGCCCAGTTTCTTGGTACCCCCTAAGCTCGACTTTCGCATCGTGGAGGACTGGCTCCATAGTTTCCGGCGTGAACTCGAGGCGACTACGGATTTGAGTTAAAGCTTTTTTGCTGCCAACGAACTGATCAAAGTCGCCAACAGCAGCTTTAAGCCGCATAAGACCTAAAGCATCTACTTTTAGTGACTGCCCGTCATCAGTGAGCTCCCATTTGTGAGCGGTGACAAATTCCGGGATTTTCATCCATATATTGCCAGACCGGACAAATTGGCGTCTTTTGCTGCGATACTGCTGCATGAGCGTCGCCATCGAAATGCTGCCGCGACCCAGGCCGTAACGGGGATCAAGTCGAAACCAGCCGTCTTCCTCCGAAATAAACTTAATCTCAGAAAGCTCGGGTGCCTCAACAATAGCTGTCTCAGCTAGGGCGCCGTCCAAGTAAAGAGGGCCAACACGGGCAAATTCCTCGAACCCTCGCTGTACAAATTCTGCTGCCTCGTCATCTTTATATGTTTTAGTAAGCGGCAGCTCATTCCAAGCCTTGCTAGTAAGGGTTCGGTTTACCGGATAGTAGCCATATCCGGGTAAAAAGAAAAATTGCTCGCCCAGAAATTTATTCGCAGATTTTCCCTGCACAAACAAGAAATGCTCAGCTTTATCTGGGGGTGGCACATCGCTAGCGCGTCGGTGGTAGTTACCGCGCTCAAAAGTAATTCGTGAATCGGCTGCGACTTTACTCCGGGAATTCAGCTTTAGTGCGACCCCGCGCTCGGCAAGGATCTTGTCGGGATCGGGCTGGTAAAGGCGTGTCCCTAATTCCACAGCTTCGTCACTAATGACTAAATCTCGCACTTCAGCGGTGGCGCTAGCCAGATCCGGATGAGACTTTAAGAAAGCAGCGGCGGCATCTAGGCCTAAGTCATAGTGGGTTGTGTGCCCTGGTTTAACCTCGATGCGCACTCGCAGACCGGGGCCGTGGGCGATCAGGGACACACCCTGAATGTTTCCCTTTAAGTGATCAATGATTGTTTGTGTGGCGCCTGCGGCATTCTTGCGGTTGTTGTTTTCAGCGGCTTCGGGCGTTGGCGTCGCCACTTTGCTGCGCTTAGGGGAAGATGGTGGCTTCAACGGTGCTGCGGCATCCAAGCCGCGAAGTAGTTCGGACCTCTCCCTATCCACATGAATCATGAATGCGGCTATGTGCTCACAATATTGGCCAAGTGCCCGATTTTTCCTACAAGTGCATTCAATCCATTGGATGACGTGGCCGGCTGGATGAATCTTGAGGCGGACTTCTGCTCGACTTGAGGCTGATACGTTAGAGGTAATCAGACCATCAAATGTCTGCAGTCCGGTCACTTTTCCGGCGTGATAGAGGTCTACTCCCTCAAGCCAGTCAGATTCATCCAGGTAATCATAGAAATGATCTAATAAATTTTGTTTAGCGGCTTTCTGCAACGAAGACTCGGTAGTTGTGCCGGTAGAAGCCGGACATGGAATGGAGGGGGGGTTCTGCGGTCGCTGGCCCGCCATGGCCTTGTCTTTTATTTTACCAGATTTTCTCCTGCCGTGGATCCCGCTCGATCTGTCTTATGTATGAACCTTAACCTACCCATAAAAAAAGCGAAAAAACATTAATGTGCTGGTTGACAAATAATTCGAGGAGCGTACATTCACCTTCCTCGGCACTGAGCCGGTTCGCTGACCCCGAACGACTTTGAAAAAAAGTTAAGTGAAGGGTTGACAAAAAAAGCGAAACGAGTAAAGTGCGGATCTCTCGAAGAAA
>JAPLFY010000022.1 GCA_026390435.1 Pseudomonadota bacterium | reverse complement strand
CGGGCTTGGCATTGACTACACCCTGCGCCTTTGTTAGGTAGAGGTCGCCTCCGGCGCCCTACCTAAACAAACCAGTAGCAGGACCAACAACATGAACCGCCAAGCTCGCCAGCTCGTCACCGTTATCCTCTTCAGCCTGTTCGCACTAACCACCTTTAACTGCAGCAACTCGACACCACCATCGTCGCTGCAAAGCGCAGAAGGCAAAGCCTGTACCGACGCGGCCTATAGCCAACGCGACAAGGCTTATGGGACCGCAGCAGGGATATTCTCCTCCGACACCAGAAACTGCTATGATGTCATTGATACCGGACACTACATTCTTGGCAGCGTGTGCCTGAGCAAGGTCGAGGCTCAGCACAAGCAAGCTCTTGCTGATGCTGACGTAGCGCTCTCGCAAGCGCTCAGCGCCTGCGAGGCAGCCAACTAATCGAGTTATCAAGCGGAGCTAGCGCGACATGCAAGAAGTGGTGATCAATGCAGCAGATGGTCACAGCTACACATGGATCGATATCGTTGGCCCATCGAAAGAAGAGCTTCAGACACTCGCCAAGACCTTCGGTCTCCACCAAATCATGGTACGGGACTGCCTTGACCCCGTGCACTTACCTAAATACGAATCTTTTGATGAGTGGTCGTTCCTCATTGTTCGTTCCTTTGATTCTCAGGCAGAGGACAGCGCCAGCTCGGTGCGGCGTCTGACAAGAAAAGTCGCTATTTTTGTGAGTCCCAAGGTGATGCTGACAATCCACCGCACGGACCAAACTTATCTGAAAGACCTGCGTGACTATTGGCGCACCAAAGCTGCCGCAGGTGCTGCCGGATCAGTGTTTCATCCTTTGAATCACTTACTCCAGTTATCCGTAAGATCATTTGAGCCTGCGATCGACAAATGTCGTGCTGATCTAGAAAAGCTCGAGGCAAAGACCTTCCTACATACCAAGCGCCCTAGTCTTGAGGGCGAAAACGCTTACCGACTCATTCGTAAAACCTCGGTCATTAAACGCATCATGCGGATGACTGCTGACGCGGTGCATAAATTAGACGCGCTCCCCAACCATGACTATCTGTACTTTAAAGACGTGGAAGAGGATGCGGAAAGTCAGTTTATGTGGGCTGGTGACCTAGTCGAAAACGGCAACCGGATCATCCAGCTGCAGCTAGCCTTGGTCGGCCAGTTCACCAACGAAGCCTCTCGCCGCACCAACGAGACCATGCGTTTACTCACCGTACTGTCGGTGTTTTTTATGCCACTTAATCTAGTGACCGGGCTGTTCGGCATGAACTTCGACGCTATGCCAGCCGTCAAGAATCCAATCGGCTTTTGGATGGCGTGTGGTTTTATGCTGCTTTCGTCGCTGATGGTCCTATTGTGGTTTCACCAGCGCGGTTGGTTACGGCCTGATGATTGATGGCGAGACAAGGGACTGCGTAAGTTAGCATTGACTCTAGCTTCGACTCTAACTTCGATAATCCCTTCTCAAATCATCCGATGTCGACCCGCAGGTACCAACGACCTCCTACAGCAGGCGGAACCGGGGGAGACCGATGCACCACACCGCGGCCGTAGCCACCGCGAAAAGCTTCCCCCTTTAGAATACAAACCTGAAATGGCTCGACCTCGTAGACGACGGCTTCATGTCGAACAATTTTGCGGTTATTACCGCGGCCTAGAAACTTACGACGAACCGCTCGATCGTCTAACCACTCAGTGCCGGGACCGCGTAAGGTGCAAAGAAGGCGATACTTGAGCCGATCGACGTGAAAGAGTGGGCAGGGTTGCTCGGCGGTTTTACAAAGTTGAATGTTAAGTGATTCACTCTTGGATATTACAGCGAATGCCTGGAAAATTTCGGCAAACTGACGAAAAAATTGCCGGCATAACGAGTTTTTCTGATCAAGAATGACTTGTGAAAGATCAGCACAATCAATGATTGCCTCATACTCAGGTAGATCTTCGAAATTAGTCTGAGCGATCAATTGCCGCAGAGCTGCCGAGGGCTGCCAGAAATGCAGCATGATGTTCTTGAGTGGTGACTCTATCAATGAGAATTCCGAAAGAGAACTTGCCACACATAAATTAGGAGGAGCAGTAGTATGGCCTACTGGCTCTCCCCCACCTAGCTCAAGTATGGAACGAAATCCAAACGCATCCTCAGAGACTCGGTCGTTTATAAGATTCATTTTTTTTCCGTAATCTGACGGCCATATTTACGATTGAAGCGCTCAACTCGTCCCGCAGTATCCAAAAGTTTTTCTTTTCCGGTAAAAAATGGATGCGAGGCACTCGAAATTTCCACGTCAATCACGGGGTATTCCTTGCCATCCGGCATGGTGATCTTTTTGTCAGACTTTTTAGTCGAGCGCGTAAGCACCGTGAAGTCGCTAGATGCATCTTTAAAAACTACAAATCCGTAACTTGGGTGAATTCCATCTCTCATACTCTGACTCCTTTTTTTGTCAAAATCATTCCAAAATTATCGGCGAAACTCGAGTAAGCTCCTGTCTGGCAATTTTCCTTGATTTTAATATGTTGCAAAGATTCCACTGCAATCCTGACGTAACGAACAGAACTGTTTCCTGGTCCATTCAACCAGCACGCGACTAATGCATGCGGCGTCACGCCCATATCGATGAGCGACTGCTCCAAGGTCAATGCCTCAGAGTCATCGGCAGCGTAAATCCCGGCAGAGACTGTGGCCGAATTCAATCTGGCAAAACTGGCAAGTGCCACAGTAATTCCAATTGTCTTTGTGACATCAGCAGGTCTGGTTGCGAGGCGCTCAAAAAAGACATGATCCAAAACCATCGCGTTTAGTGACGCGGCTGTTACTGAGTTTAGGTGGACCACGCCAAGATCCTGTGCAGAAAAAAGCGGAACTATGTTCCCTATTGTCGGTCTCGACAAAAAATGTGCATATTCGCCGCGAAAATCTCGCGCTGATAAACTAGAAGACACCACCACCGAGCGGGGACAAATTGGGACACGGCTCAATGCCAGACTAGTGCGTGCGAACTCACTACCACCGACAAAGAAAACAAGATCAGATCGCAGCTTCTTATTCCTGTTCTGGTCCATAAGACTCCCGCATCAGTGCGAATCCTAGCTTTAGGTAAGCATGATTTTCGGCCAAGATTATAAATGCAAGTTATTTGCATTTAAACCCAGGTGCGCAGGTCTGTCAAGTTTCACTGGGCACCTCATAAAATAGGTTGTCGAGTCCGAGGCGCCCGCAGTAGTTGCAAATTATTTGCAACTAGTCTATCTTCCGGCCTCTTAAATACCGAGAGGGCAGCAAGATCATGACCAAACAACTACCTGTCACAGTGCTTTCAGGCTTTCTCGGAGCCGGCAAAACCACTCTGCTGAATCACATCCTACGCAACCGCGAAGGACTAAGGGTTGCTGTCATCGTCAACGACATGAGTGAAGTCAATATTGATGCCGCACTCGTTAAAGGCGGCGAGGCCGCACTTAGTCGCACGGACGAAAAACTTGTCGAAATGAGCAACGGCTGTATTTGCTGCACCCTTAGGGAAGATCTCCTGATTGAGATCACCAAACTAGCTCGTGAAGGCCGCTTCGATTACCTGGTAATTGAATCGACCGGCATCTCTGAACCATTGCCAGTGGCGGAGACCTTCACATTTACCGACGACGACGGCGCCTGTCTTGGCGACATCGCTAAACTGGACACCATGGTGACCGTCGTTGATGGTTCGACTTTTCTACGCGACTACGATGCGGCGGACAGCTTAGCAGACCTTGATATGGCTGCTGGAGACACTGATGAGCGCACGACATCCGACCTACTTATTGAACAGGTGGAGTTCGCCAATGTAATCGTCATCAACAAGTCCGATCTCATGGAAGAATCCCAAGTATTAGAGCTTAAAAGCCTACTAAAAACACTCAACCCAGAGGCTGTTATTATAAGCGCAGAACGTGGCGCGGTACCTCTAAATCAAATACTAAATACAGATCTGTTTGACTTTGACCAAGCAGCCACTGCAGCCGGTTGGATGCACGAATTGCGCGGCAAGGAAACATCTGAGGCCGACGAGTACGGATTTTCTAGCTTCGTCTTCCGGTCAAGACGGCCGCTGCATCCACAGCGGTTTGCAGCTTTTCTAGAGAATGTTTCTGAAACAGGCCTAGTTCGTGCCAAAGGCTTTCTGTGGCTAGCGACGCGACCCACCCAAATGGGCGTCCTATCCCTTGCCGGCAAATCGTGCGTCTTAAATCCCGGTGGCCACTGGCTAGCCGACACTCCAGAAGACGAGTGGGATATCGACGGCGAAGACCTTGACGAGGTCAAACGCAACTGGGATGAACAAGTGGGTGATCGTGGACAAGAGCTAGTGCTGATTGGCCAAAGGTTCGATCATGACGCGGTCGCTGGCGAGCTACAAACATGCCTACTAAACGACCACGAGTTAGCAGCCAACGTTGATGGCTGGCTGCGCCTACCGGATCCTTTCCCAACCTGGGAAGATTAGCCGAGAAGGCGAGCACATATTTGCTCAACCCGCGTAGCAATCCGGACAAATGCCGAAAAACTCGAGCCGATGCGACACGTCGCGGAAGCCAGTTTTCGGCATTTTAATCGATTTATCTTCGACCGGACAGTCTGGCAGCGAATCCACGCGCTTGCATAGGCGACAGATAATATGGTGATGGTGGTGATCCTTGCCGCCCAACTCGTAGCGAACCGTACCATCGCCAAAATCGCAGCGATTAATCAGCGAAAGCCCCTCAAACTTGGCGAGGCAGCGATAGATCGTCACAAGGTCGCAGGCACCGGCAGCCTTGGACTGAGTCACCCGCACATGGATCTCGTCCGGGGTAAACGGCCCGTGTTCGCTGGCTAGCAAATCCAAAATTGCCAGACGCGGCTTAGTTACTTTCAGTCCGGCATTGCGCAGTGCATCTTCGGCATCAACTTTTTCCTGTTTATGAGAGTGCGCGTGATGCTTCGTGGCCATGACTAGTTAAATCCCCCTGAGTCGCCGGCCATAAGGCCGACCAGACCGGAGAGGGTTATAAATGGGTTTCACCCCCGTGGCAAGCCGATGTTGCAAACGAGTTGCAATTAAGCTAAGCTCCGCCTCGCCATCTCAGCGAGGAGTAAAAGCCAATGAAACTAGTCGATAAAAGCCGTGTGTACAGCTTGATAGCCGCCTTGTTAGGCTTCGCAATCCTCACTCTGAGCGCCTGCAGCGGGGGCGACACCACTGGCACCAGTGCTGGCACGGCCGAAGGGCAACTGGGCTCTACAAGTTATGTCGTGGTCGACGCGGGTGACCTACAGCGCACTGCCACGCAAGTTAAAGGGTCAGGCAGCATTGCCTTTAAAGATCCGATTGGCGAAATAGGCGCGCGAAAGAGCTATCAACTAAATGTCGCCCTGGACGATAGTGGTTCCCTTAAACTAGCCGTGAATACCGACGAAACCCTGAAGAACGGCGTCGAAGTGACCCTGTCGCGTGCAGGATCTGCTTTAGCGGCAAAGTTATCCTTTGGTGGCGCCAGTGCGGCGGCCAAAACCTTGGCCGGCATCGATGCCGCTGCTGCAATCAACCTAACTATTGATATCCATAACGACGAAAACCCGGCCCATATCTTGATTTGGAGCGGTAGTGACTTCACCCCAGTAAAGGCACTGCTTGACTCCGATCGCGACGGCGCCACGCCTGGCCAAGGGCGCGGCAACTACTGGGGATTAGTACTAACCAAAGCCACAGTAACCAGCGCCGTCCTTGCTGCGCCAAAATTTACTGAACAGTGACAGTTAAAGGACACGCGTTGACGTACATGATTTTACCTCTGCGCCACTTCCTAGTCCTCTGCCCATTGCTGGCACTTGCACTGCTCGGTGCGCCTGTTTCGGCACAGGCCGATGATGGCTCCGGCCTTAAGACCAGCGTCGCGCTTGATTTGGTGGGCAGCTTCAACGGCACAAAACAGAGTACTGCCAACGACCGCTTTGATGTCCGCGAAGCAGAATTTTTGCTGTACGGGCCAATTGACCATCTGTTCGACGGCATGTTGAATGTTGCGGCCCACAACGAAGGCGGCGTGTCTTTATTTGAGGTTCACGAGGCTTACATAGGGTCGAGTAAACTGATTCCACGGTCGCGGTTCCGCCTCGGCCAGTTTTTTTTGGGCATCGGCAGGCTTAACCGGTTTCACCGTCACGATTGGCCATTTATCTCAGCACCGAAAGAACACCTCGAATTCTTCGGATTCGAAGCAGCTATCGATACCGGCGTTGAGTACTCCTACCTGACGCCTCTACCCTTCTTCCTCGAACTGACAGCAGGCGTCACTAACGGCTGGGCCTATGGTCATGTGCACGACGCCGGCCAGCGCCCAAGAGCCCCAACCCATTATGGCCGCGCCACCACTTATGTTGACCTGCCCGCAAATGGCGGCGCCCAAACTTCACTCAACTACCTGAGTCGCACCTCCGCCCAAGGCGATGCGATGACGCTTGTCGGTGCTGATGTAACGGCGAAATGGCGAGAAGCGGGCGTCCTGAATTTTTTGTTACAAAGTGAGGCCTGGCAGCGCACGATTAAACCGCTAACTGGCGCTAGTGAGCGTTCTTTTGGAGTGTATGTATTTCCGCAGTTTACGATTGCAGAGCAGACTCAATTTGGACTGCTTATGGACTACTTTACGGTACTCACCCTCAAGAATATCGTGGGGGCACCAATCGCTAACGCAGAAAACCGGCTGGTACCCACCCTTACCTACAAGACGAGTGAATTTGTTACACTACGACTA